>CAJJBK010000009.1 GCA_905182415.1 uncultured Woeseiaceae bacterium
ATTGTACCTAATAATATTCTAGATAATTTTTTATTTTTATCTATGGGTCGAATAAAAGATTTCTTAAATTATCCGATTGACAATCCCCTATTATAAAAGAATAATACCCCGCTCTATTCATTCAACCTAGAATAAGATCGCTAGAGAATGAAAAATTTAATTAATTAAAAAATGGACAATATTTAAAGTGGCAAACATTAAATCAGCAAAAAAAAGAGCTCGTCAGGCCGAAAAAACACGCTCGCATAATATGGGGTTAAGATCAAAGCTTAGAACTAGTATAAAAATTGTGATTAGCGCTATTGAATCTAAAGACCACAAAGTAGCTCAAGAAGCTTTTAAAAATGCAGTTCCGGTGATCGATAGTATGGTAAATAAGAATATCATCAAAAGAAATAAAGCCGCGCGACACAAAAGTAGACTGAATAAAATGATTAAAGGCTTAAGTAAATAGTTAAATATAGAATCTTTCTACTCTACATCTAATGAGTCCAACTCAAGCATTATAGCTTTTCCAAGCTCATCAACTCCATCACCTGTAATTGCGCTAATTTGAAAAACAGGTCCTTTCCAATTTAATTCTTTGATAAAATCCTCACATATCGTATGCATTTCCTCCTGAGGTAATAAATCTGTTTTATTAATTATTAGCCATCGTGTTTTATTGATTAAATCATCAGAAAAATTTTCTAGCTCTTGCTCTATATCCCTAAATGCTTGTGCAGGTTTTATAGGTAAATCATAAGAGGCAATATCAACCAAATGCAATAAAATTCTTGTTCGTTGCAAATGCTTTAGAAACTGAATACCTAAACCAGTTCCCTCTGCCGCACCTTGGATCAGCCCTGGGATATCCGCCATAACAAAACTTTGCAACATACCGACTGATACAACCCCTAAATTAGGGTATAAAGTGGTAAATGGATAGTCAGCAACTTTCGGTTTAGCACTAGACATCACCCTAATTAAACTCGATTTACCGGCATTTGGCATACCAAGTAGACCCACATCAGCAATCAATTTTAACTCTAAGCTTAGCCTTCTAGTTTCGCCTTGCGTACCTTTTGTAATTTTTCTCGGGGCACGATTAACACTACTTTTAAACCTTGTATTTCCTTGGCCGGACTCTCCTCCCTGCGCTACCTTTATCCGTTGATTAATTTCCTTGAGATCCCCAATTAACTCACTGGTGTCGATATCCACGATTGTTGTACCCACAGGAACAACTACATCTAAATCATTTCCACCTTTACCTGTCATATTTTTACCAGAGCCGGGCGAACCATTTTCAGCAGCATAAGTTTTGACTATTCTAAAATCAGCAAGAGTATTAGTAGCATCACTTGCGACAAAATAGACACTGCCGCCGTCGCCTCCATCTCCACCATCTGGGCCACCTTTAGCAATAAATTTTTCACGACGAAAACTCAAAAATCCACTGCCGCCAGAACCGGCTGCGACTTTAATTAAGGCTTCATCTACAAATTTCATAATAAAACTATCTTAGTTGGGTAAAAAAAACCCCGCAACTGCGGGGTAGTAAATTATTTAGAGCAAATATTCTTCTTTAAAGGACATTAACATATTGTCTGTTTTTTATTCCTTTTCTTTGGAACTTTATCTGTCCGTCGGCTTTTGCAAAAAGCGTATGATCTCGCCCCATACCAACGTTAACTCCCGGATGGAAACGAGTTCCTCTCTGACGAACAATTATATTTCCCGCAATTGCCACTTGACCGCCATACATTTTAACACCAAGGCGTTTACTTTCCGAATCTCTTCCATTCCTTGTACTACCGCCAGCTTTCTTATGTGCCATTGCCTTTCCTTGATTAAATCATTCGAATAAAATTTATAAATTCTATTTTACACTAAAAAATAATTATTTATGTTTTCTTCTTAGCTACTTTTTTTGTTGCGGCTTTCTTAGCTACTTTTTTTGTTGCGGCTTTCTTAGGAGCCTCAGGTGCTTTTTGATCACCAATTGCAGTAATTTCAACTTCAGTAAAAAACTGTCGATGAGTTCCTTGGCGAAGATAATTTTGACGACGTTTAAATTTTACAACTGGCACTTTTTTGCTTTTACCTTGACGCAATACTGTTGCCACAACAGAGATATCTTTCAAGTAAGGTTTACCAATTTTAACATCAGAGCCTTCGCCTACAAGAATCACTTCATTGAAGTTAATACTCGTGCCTTCTTCAGCCTGAATTTTTTCAAGTTTTAAACGATCACCTTGAGTTCCACGATACTGTTTACCGCCTGAGCGAAATACTGCGTACATCTTAAATACCCCAAAATAAGTATATCTTTTGATAAGTAACTGATAAATATATATTAATTATAATCTTCTAATATATATAGAAACTTTTATTATTATTACTTTTAATAAAGAATGGCAATAGTATAGATACTATTGGGCTAGGTCAACGCAAGCTAAAATTATTGCTTTTTTTCTTTAACGTCAACTTAAAATAAAACAATAAACATTAATAAAAATTTAATCGCGAATATTTAAGTTTTCAGGCATTATCGCAAATATATGGTCACTCCAAATAAAATTAATAGTGAAAATCAATTTGAACTCGTTAAAGAGTTGATAAGAGAAGATTCTGATGCTGTGGATCATCTTATTCGCAAAAATCTTCACAGTGATGTTACGCTAATCTCACAAGTCTCTGAATATATCATTAATAGTGGCGGTAAAAGAGTTAGACCTTTAATCACACTATTGGTAGCAAAAGCTTTGAAATATTCTGGCAAAGATCATATTCAAACGGCCGCAATCATTGAATTTATTCATACCGCCACTCTTTTGCATGATGATGTCGTAGATGAATCAAAACGTAGGAGAGGTCAAGATACAGCGAATATAATTTTTGGAAATCAAGCCAGTGTCTTAATTGGTGATTTTCTTTACTCTAGAGCGTTTCAGATGATGGTAAAACTAGATGAAATGAAAGTACTGAGAGTGCTTGCTGATACAACTAATACCATCGCAACCGGAGAGGTTATGCAGCTCATCAACATCCATGATCCCAATATTGATGAGGAGAACTACACTCAAGTGATTTATAGAAAAACGGCTTGTTTGTTTGAGGCAAGCGGGCATGCAGCCGCGATCCTTGCTAATTCCGATGAAAAGGAACGACTGGCCATGATTGAATACGGTAAACAGTTAGGAATTGCCTTTCAATTGATAGATGATGCTCTTGATTACAGCGCCTCCTCAGAGATTTTAGGAAAAAATCTGGGCGATGATCTTGCTGAAGGAAAACCCACGCTTCCAATAATATATGCGATAAAAAATAGCTCACAAACTGAAAAAAATATTATTCAAAAAGCTATCGAGAATGGAGATCTAACAAAACTATCAATCATTCAGGAAATTATAAAATCCACCGGTGCAATTAAATATACAGTAATGCGGGCACAGCAAGCGGCTGATAGGGCCATTAAGGCCAGTTCGATGCTACCTGAATCAAGTTATAAAGAAGCACTTATATCTATTGCGAACTTTGCCGTTCAAAGACAAAGTTAGAAATTAAAAAACCACTTAAATAAAATGAAAGAAACACTTAAACCTGTTACTGCACTACTAATCAGTGTGGCTATCCTCCTTACTGGCAATGGACTTCAAGGCACATTACTTCCTATTAGGGCTTCTCTGGAGTCGTTTTCAACGATCTCTATTGGTTTTATTGGCGCAGCATATTTTTTAGGTTTTACTGTTGGGTGCATCTTTGGAGCTGAGTTAGTAAAAAGAGTCGGGCATATTAGAGTTTTTCTTGCCATGACTGCATTGGCATCCACTACAGCTTTAATTCATTCTTTAATTCTCTATCCTTGGGTTTGGGTAATATTACGAATGTTAACTGGCTTTTGTTTTGCGATTCTTTTTGTGGTTATTGAGAGCTGGATCAATGACAGATCAACCAATCAAAATAGAGGTATAATTTTCTCCACCTATGTGATGATTACCTTGACAGTTCAAGCGATTGGTCAATTAATGATAATGCTTTATGAGCCCACTGGTGTTGAATTATTTGCTATTACATCTATTCTAATCACATTAGCGGCTATTCCGATTGCCTTATCAACCTCTCCAGCACCAGAAATTAAACATACGACAAAATTCAATCTTAAAAAATTATATAAAATCTCACCTGCTGCAATCATTGGTTGTCTATTTATAGGCTTCGCTAATGGTTCTTTTTGGTCATTAGCACCAATTTTTATAACTACTCTTTTCTCAGATATTTCTTATACCGCATGGTTTATGGTATCAGCTGTTATTGGTGGAGCTTTATCACAATGGCCAATAGGATTTTTATCGGACAAAATTGGACGCCGAAAAGTGATTGTTATTATCGCTTTTTTGGGTGTATTTGTTGCTTCACTGATCATTTTATCTATCCAATCAATTGATTTCATCGGTATCAACATACTCGGCGCTGCATGGGGAGCCGTCTCTTTTCCTATGTACGCAGTTATTGTGGCTCATGCAAATGATCATGCCGATCCAGGTGATTACGTCGCAGTATCAAGTGGTTTGCTTCTAATGTATGGCATAGGCGCAATTATCGGGCCTTTATTATCATCGTTATTAATGGCTTTAACTAATGCGAGTGGCTTATTCGTATATATTGGAGCCATGCATTTGCTCTTAGCCCTATATTTATCTTATCGGATTATACGTCGAGATAGCTCACCAACAGATGATCACATATCCTTTAATGATGCCTTGACCGCTACCTATACTGCGTCACAAGTCTATGAATATGAGGAAGAAAATACTGATGAGCAAGCAAATTAATTGCTATTTATTATAATTTTTGCCGATACGTCGATACGCTTCTCTGAATGAAATACCTTCATCCAATACTAATTTATAAGCTTCTTCAGCAGCAAAAAGATTTTTATCGAGTTTAATATTTTCAGGTAAAAACTCTAAAGATGAAATTAAATAAGCCATAATTTCAATACTCTCAGTAGAAATATCAATAGCCCTAAATAATGGAGCTTTAATTTTTTGGAGATCTCGTTGAAAACCTGAAGGTAATTTTGCAACAATCATCAAACACTCATTCAAACACGCATTTACAGTGGCTGTAGTTGCTCTTATTAATTCCAACACATCGGGATTTCGTTTTTGCGGCATAATTGAAGATCCAGTAGTAACTTCAGGAGTTAAACTAATATAACTAAATTCTTGCGTGTAATAGAGAAGAAGATCACTAGCAAGTCTTCCTAAATCCTGCATTACCATTGTTAATTCAAATAAAAGATGAGCTTCCCCTTTGCCACGAGAGAGTTGGACAGCCGTAACAGGTAATTGCGTTTCTGCAAAACCAAGTTTCTCTGTAGTTATCGATCTATCCAGAGGAAGGCCAGGCGTCCCGTATCCAGCGGCACTTCCCAAAGGATTTTTATTTGATCGAATTTTTGCATTACGCAAACCAATCTTTCCGTCCTCAAATGCCTCAATAAATGCCTCACACCAAAGCCCTACTGAAGATGGCATAGCGTGTTGCATATGAGTCATACCTGGAAGGGATATTTCACCTTGACGCTGTTTAAGAGAATCAAGTGAGCCACATAATTTATCCGTACTTAACGATATTTCATCAATTGCATCAAGCATATATAGTCTTAATGCAACCAATACTTGATCATTCCTAGATCGCCCCAAATGAATACGCCCGCCCACTTCTCCAATTAGTTGCGTTAAATTCACTTCCAGTGCGGTATGTATATCTTCATCTTCAAGATTTATTTTCCATTTACCCTTATTATAATCAACTAATAACTGCTTAAGCCCATTGGTTATTTTTTGACAATCGTCTTCAGTCAATAATCCAATAATTGATAGCATTTCTGCATGTGCAATACTTGCACGTACATCATAAGTGATCAGCCTTGCATCAAGCAGATGATCTTCGCCAGCCGTGTAATTTAAGACTCTTTGGTCAAGCGGTAATCCCTTATCCCATAAACGGCTCAAAGCATACCTCCTAGCTGTTCAGAAGATGATAACATTTCAATATTATTCACAACCAATGTTCCGGTGCCATCATTGGTAAATATTTCTATTAATAAACTATCCGGGGTGTTATATGAAATGATGTGCACTCTTGCAACTCCCCGCTCCAAAGCATAGTTAATAGCTGTGGATTTAGGTAACATCCCATCGGTAATTTTTTGTTCATCTATTAATTTTTTTAATTTCTCTAAATCTAAATAAGAAATCAAAGATGCATTATCATCTCTATCTTCTAATATTCCTGGTGCTGAAGAAATTAAAATCAATTTCTCGGCACCTATTGCAGCAGCTATTGCAGCGGCAACTGTATCTGCGTTTATATTTAAAATAACACCATTTTTATCGCAGGTTAGAGGACTAATAACAGGAATTAAATTCGCACTTAATTGTTTTTCGAGTAAATCAGTATTAATTGAATCAATATCTCCAACAAACCCATAATCGATTAATTTATTATCTTTAGTTTTTAGTGCTTCACGACGATGAGCATTAATTAATCCTGCATCAATACCACTCATACCTATTGCATTCAAATCAAATTCTCTAGCAACAGCCAGTATTTGAGTATTTATTTTCCCATTCAAAATCATCGTCGCTATTTCTATAGATTTAGCATCTGTAATCCGTCTCCCTTCAACAAACTGTGCCTCTATACCAAGTGATGAAGCCATTTGAGTAGATTGTATTCCACCTCCATGAATAAGTATTATTCTAATCCCTAATTGCTGTAAAATAGCAATCTGCTCAATCAATTTTCTAGTTAAAACTTTATCAGTAAAAAGCTCCCCGCCCACTTTAATGACAAAAATTTTATTCTTGAATAACCTTATGTAAGGAGCCGCATATTTTAAAGCCGATACAATCGATGATTTATTTTTTAGCATACTAATGTCCTTAATTATTTCATTATTTGATACAGCACAGCCATTTGTGCAAGCATTCGATTTCGAGCCTGATGAATAACAATACTCTTTAAACCATCTAGAACTGAATCGTCAACCACAACACCCCTTCTAACCGGCAAACAATGCATAAAACGACAAGATGGTAAGGCATTATCAAACCAAGAATCTTTAACTCGCCAATCTACTAAATTTTCACGCGCCTCAGATTCCATTTGCTTATCATTATAATGTCTAGCAGAAATCCAAGATTTTGCATAAATAACATCAGCATCTTGCATAGCTTCATAACGATCACTCGTTTCGGTGATCGTTCCCCCTGATAAAACTGCTGCATTCTTTGCTTTTTTCATCACTTTTGCTGGTAACTCAAACCCTTCTGGTCTTAAGACAGTAACGTTCATTCCACGCATTGAAGCCATATGTAATGTTGAAGCTGGCACCGCTAATGGCAAAGCATTGGGGTGATAAGCCCAACTCAATACAAATTTCCCATTTTTTGCAGGTATTTTAAAATCATCCAATGTTTTCCAATCCGCTAAATTCTGACATGGGTGGTTAATAGCCGACTCCATATTAATAAATGGTTTATCGATGAGATCTATCAAATTATTATAATTCACATCCTGAAGATCAGTTTCAAGGTCTTTTTTTTCCGCGAATGCTCTAATACCAATTGCATCTGCATAAGATGCTATAACTGGAACTGCTTCTCTAATATGCTCTGCAGCATTTCCGTCCATTACTATACCCATTTTTGTTTCTAATCCATGTATAGACATTTCTGGAGAAACCACAAAAGTACCGCCGCCCAATCTAGTCATAGCTGCTTGAAAAGAAGTCAATGTCCTTAAAGATGGGTTAAAAAACAACAGAGCCAGCACCTTGCCATTTAATGCTTTTGGCTCAGGATGACGATCTAAAGAATTAGCCAACTCCAGTAAACCGAGTATCTCATCACTATTTAAATCTGCAAGGTCATTAAAGTATTTCATTCTGTATTCCTTTTTAAGTTCTTCTTTTTATATTGAAGCCAAAGCATCACTGAGTTTGTCTATATGATGTGATTTTAAAATTAATGGTGGTAACAATCTAAGTACATTATTGTCAGCGCTCGTGCCGGTCAGAATATCTCTATGAAGTAATTCAGTTTGTATTTCAGTGGCCGGACGATTACATACCAATCCCAATAAAAGACCCTTGCCTTGTATGTTTTTGACAGGACCAACCAGGCATCTTCCTCGAATTTCTTTTTCCATCATTTTTACGTTCTGCAATAACTTATTTTTAGATAAACTTTCAATAACAGCATTAATAGCTGCGCAAGCTAAAGGCCCTCCTCCGAACGTTGACCCTAAATCACCCACTTTTAGGTAATTAGAAAGATAATCAGTGGTTATTAATGCTGCACATGGAATACCACCGCCCAGTGATTTTGCTGTAGTAAGAATATCTGGCTCGATATCATAATTCTGAATAGCAAAGTAATTTCCACTACGTCCCATTCCACTTTGTACCTCATCTACAATAAGAACAACTGAAGCTTCATAACATTTTTGTCTTATAGACCTAAGAAAATCAGACGACAGATCATAAGCCCCAGCCACGCCTTGTATTGGTTCTATTATAACTGCGGCTATTTTACTATTGATCATGTTCTTCACTGCGCTCAAATCATCACGTGGTATAAATTCGACTTCAAAAGGCATGGTTGGGAAACCATACCAATTGTTTTTTGCGCCCCAGGTAACCGCTGCTGATGCTGCTGTTCGCCCATGGAATCCATGAGTAACAGCAAGTATTTTTTTTCTCCCAGTAGCTAAACATGCAATTTTTAATGCATTTTCATTTGCCTCAGAACCAGAATTTACAAAAAATACTTTTGCCAAACCATCAGGAGCTATAGCTAATAAATTTTCTGCAGCTCGTGCTCGAATTTCAAGTGGCAATAAATTACTTTGAAATAATAATTTTGTCATTTGTGTATTTACTGAATCAAGGAAATTTACCTCACCATAGCCTAAAGGCATAACTGCATGACCACCATAAAGATCCAGTATCTTTCGGTTATCATTGGTAATCAGTTCGCACCCTTTAGCGCTTATAACCGACAAAGATAATTGTTTATAAACTCCCAACATTACTTTCTCTTCTTTTTTGAAGAAATCGATATCAGAATTTTTTTTACTTAGATTGGACATAAATTAAACCCATGGTGATGCAATCGACATTAACCCTGTTGTTTCAGGTAAATTCCATAATCTATTCATCCATTGAATAGAGCCACCTGCCGAACCTTTTATTAAATTATCAATCGCGCAATTCACAACAATTTGACCATCATTTACTGTCGAGCTTATATGGCAATAATTGCTGGTTATCACATTTTTTAATTGCGGTGGATTTTCTGTGTAAATTACAAATTCTGAGTCAGAGTAATAATTTTTATATATAGAACTGATTTCTTTAGTTGATAAATTAATATTCAATTTGGCTTGGACAGTGGCATATATACCACGCGAAAATGGTCCCGAATGAGGTATAAAATTAATTTTCGGTTTCCTTGTAGAAAATCTTTCTAATAAACTTTCTACTTCAGGTGCATGTTGGTGAGATAGTGGTTTGTATGCAAAAAAATTACTATGTCGCTCGGGATGATGTGTTGTTTTTTTTAGTGATTTTCCAGATCCAGTGCTTCCAGTTATCGCACTAATGTAGAATTCATCATCAGTAATTCCCTCTAATATAATGGGAACTAATGCCAATAATATGGCTGAAGCAAAACACCCAGGATGCGCAACAAAATAAGAATTGCTATTATCTATATGCTCAGGCACTCCACATATGAACTGTTTCAACAATTCTGGTTGAGGATGTTCAATACCATATGTTTGAAAAAATTTACCTGGATCAGAAAATCGAAAATCAGCTGAGGCATCCACAACTCTTGCGTTGATATTATCTAAGGATAACTCATCAATCGTTTTTGCTAACAAATCTGCTGATATACCGTGCGGGGCTGCATTAAAAATAGCTATTGTGTCATCAATATCAATATCTTTATTCCAATTTTTATAACTTCTAAAAACTTCATTATGATAAGAGGCAGTTAAATGAGGAAAAACATTGTTAATTTCTTCTCCCGCGTATGTGTCTGATATTGCGGCTACAATATCAAAATTTGGATGCGTTTTTACTAAACGTAATAATTCTCCACCCACATAACCCGATGCTCCTAAGATAACAGTATTAATTTTCATTTAGCGTCTCAACACAATTAGAAGAAATTAATTTCGCCAACAAATTACCCAATGCAAATCCATTGGTCAGTGCATTAATTGCCGGTACATTAAGCATATTCTTTACTAAATCTAAGCCGACAGAATTATCTGTTGCTGGTCCTGTAACAACAGTAGGTTCAATCTTGTATTCCTCTCTTAGGATTTTTACACCCCCCCAGGCAGCAACTGGATCATTAGCGCACAAAATAATGCCACTAAGTGACTTTTTTATTTCCTGATCCAAAAGAATAGCTTGAACCCCATAAGAACCTAATAAACCATCACCTAATTCAACCACAATCACATCGGGATGATTTAACGCAAGCTGATTTAATAATAATTTTGTTAATGCTGGTCCATTATCTGGTGTGGTTGCCACCACACCAAAATCAGAAAAAATCATCGTTGCATCTGCTCCAGCATCTTCCATTGAAAGAATATCCCTTCTTAACGAAACACCAGTCGCTTTACAGGCAGATACTTTAATATTTAATTGACTAAATCTACTAATTAAGGAACATGCGGCTACTGTTTTCCCTGAATCCATGCATGTTCCAGCAATTGCAATAATGGGAATGTCAGAAATATCTAAAACAACAGCTTCATCATAAGAGTGCTCACCTACTTTTGCAGGGACACCGATTCTCTGACCAAGAAATGGAAAATCTAAAACTGCACCTAAAACCTCACAATTAAATGGTGGACCCACATCCGGATTATAAGAATCACAAATTCCTATGACTCCGCCAATATTGAGAACTTGTATGGTGGAGCCAGCCTTAAGATTTTTTGGAAGGTATCCAGAATAACCTAATAAAGCATTACGATGACCTAAAGCACCGATAACAACATCACCTTCTTTCAGTGTTGACATTCTGCCACTGGTTAACTCTAATTGGTTATAACGAGATTTATTATTCAAAATTCTTACTGCTAGCAAAACTCCCTCTTCACAGGGAATATCAAGCGATATCCGAATTTCATTACCAAGATTATTGTGCTGTGCTACTGACGCAATTTTGTCTGCAAAAATAATCCTCATAATTCTTTTTCTGATGTTCTTGTGGCAACAGATTGCAGTGAACCCGATAAAGAAAGAATTTTAGAAAATCCACTCGCATCCATAGCCGTCCATTCACCAACTCTCTCACCATACAAACCTGTCGATGCTTTCATCAATGAATACGGGGAAGTAATTCCGGTTATGAATAAATTTCCAGGTTTTAAGCTAAATTTAACTTCTCCAGTAACTCTCTTTTGTGAAGATTCAAAAAATGCTTCAATATCACGAGATGCCAGATCAAGTTGCTTGCCTTCATGCACAAAATCACCATACATAGGTGCAAGTAACTCTTTTGTTTTTATTTGCAGAGCGGTTAAGACCAATTTTTCTAATTCACGATGGGTTTTTATGAGTGTTACTGCGGCAGGTGCCTCAAATGCAACGCGACCCTTGGTACCTAATATAGTATCTCCCAAGTGAATGCCTCGACCAATAGCATAGGATTTACATAACTCTTCTAATTTCTCAATTAGTAAAACAGGGTTGCATTTTTCATTATTCAATGAAATAGGCACACCTTGCTCAAAACCGATTACATGATTGCTTTCTGGTAAATTTCTGTTAAACGCATTAGCAGATAATGGCCATGCATCTTCAGGAATTGAATCAATAGAAGCTAGAGTTTCTTTACCTCCAATGGTAACTCCCCATAAACCACGGTTTATAGAATAAATACTATTGTTATTTGAGATAGAAAGGTTATTCTTTTTTAAAAATTTTAATTGCTCTTCTCTGGCCCAATTATTGTCTCTAATAGGAGCTAAAATAGTTAATTTTGGATTTAAGGTTCTTAATGCTATATCAAATCGAACTTGATCATTACCCGCCGCTGTACATCCATGTGCCACCGTATTCAAATCATTATTTTTTGCAAATAAAGCTAATTTTTCAGCTTGTAATCCTCTCTCTGCTCCTACACATAATGGATACAAATGTCCTTTTCTTATGTTGCCAGCAATGAGATATTTAATGACTTTATTAAAAAATTCTTCTTTTGCATCAATAATGTGATGTTCTATCGCACCGAGTTTAAAAGCACGGTCACGCAAAATACCGGCATTTTTTTTATCAATACCACCGGTATCAACAGTGACTGTAATCACCTCTCTTTTTAATTCTTGTTTAAACCAAGGAATGCAAAAACTGGTATCCAGTCCACCAGAATAAGCAAGCACAATTGGTGGTTTATTAACACTCATAAGAAATTGAATGCTAATTAAGATCGTTTAATTAAAAAATTAATACTATCGATCAAGTTTCGTTGATTAGTTTTATTAGAAGTAGCAGTAAAAACCGTATCATCGCCACCAATATTGCCCATAATTCCAGGCCAATCTGATTCATCTAAAAATAAAGCGACTTGTTGTGCGGCACCAATTTTTGTTTTAATTATCAATAAATTAGGGCCAGCTATATTCACAGCAACAATCAAATCGGTAATATTATGAATATCACTTGAATCTTTTTGTTCTTCTTTTCCTAAGGTATAACCTTCAACAGTTTTAAAGGCACCTATATCTTTTAAATCACGACTGATCGATGATTGTGTCGCGATATAACCCTTTTTTTTTAACTCTTCAACTAAGCATTTTTGTGTTGTAGCAAATCCATCATGCAATAGTTTACGGATAGCTTGCTGTCGATTTTCATGTAAATTCATTATATTGTATACATCTATCTGAATAATTATGTGCATATAATATATAATAATGAATAATATGTAAATATAATAGTAAGAAATATTATATATAAAAAATAGATAACTCAATTAAAAAAGTTAATTTAATTAATAAGTATATGTTTTATATTGATTTAATTTTTTTAGATAAGAATTATTTATATTTTTTTATTTTTTTATTTTTTTCTAATATTCTATATTTATGCAATACTTCTTCTGTATAGCCGTTAGCACGATTACAACCTTGAAAAACCAACTCACAAGCAGCCTCAAAAGCATAACTATTTTGATTATTCGTCACTAACTTTCTATAGGACTCTATGGCTAAATTTTGCCCATCAACATATTCTGCCATCTTATAAAAAGTGCTAAGCACCTGTTCTTTTGTACAAATGTTATGAAGCAGCCAATTGGCTATATGCTGACTTGAAATTCTGAGAGTTGCTCTATCCTCCATAAGGTAAATATTATTAATATCTAATACTTTTGAGCAACCTATACCTTGATTAACCCAATGCACAACATACCCAAGGATGCCTTGAATATTATTATCCAATTCATCCTGAATATTGTTGGAGGTCATATTTCTTTGCAAAGCAACTGGAGGTTTGAGCAAATCTTGCATATAAAAATTATATTCTTTTTTCAATTTACGCTGATGCGTTTTCACACAAATATAATGATAATGCATTGCATGTAACGTTGCTGCAGTCGGTGATGGTACCCAAGCACAATTTGCTCCTGATCTAGGATGCTCTATCTTGATTTCCATCATTTCCTTTAACTCATCAGGTTTTGCCCACATCCCCTTACCTATTTGAGCTTTGCCTATAAAACCACAAGCTATACCGATAGCTACATTTTGCTTTTCATATGCATCCAACCAATTTTCTTGTTTAATTTTTTCTTTTTGAAGCACTGGTCCAAGTTGCATACTGGTATGAATCTCATCACCAGTACGATCTAAAAAACCAGTATTAATGAAAACCACTCGATTTTTTATTACTTGTATACATTGCATTAAATTACAGGATGTTCTCCTTTCTTCATCCATTAGTCCGACTTTAATTGTATTTTTAGGTAATTCGAACAATTCTTCCAATTTGATGAGCAGCAGATTAAATAATTTTACTTCGTATGAGCCATGTGTTTTAGGCTTAACGATATAGATATTTTGATGTTTACTATTAAGAAAATTATTTGTTTTTTTATTACCAGCTATGGCACAAGCTGTTGTAATAAAGGCATCAACAAAACCCTCATAAACAGGATTCTTATTATGATCTAGAATCATATCCGTTTTCATGTGTTGACCAACATTTCTGACCAACATGAGTGCCCTGCCAGAAAGAGACAATAATTTGCCATTTTTTGCTGTAAATATTTTGTCTTTATTTAAGGAGCGTTTAAATTTTTTACCTGACTTCTCCACCTCACACGTCAATGAGCCAACCATTAACCCTAACCAGTTTCGATAAACCTGAACTTTATCTTCTGAATCAACAGCAGCAACAGAGTCTTCGCAGTCCATAATGGTAGTAATCGCAGATTCAAGAAAGATATCATAAATATTCCCTGGTGCTTTTTTACCAACATGATGGTTAGAATCGATTTTTAATTCGATATGAAGGTTATTATTTTTAAATAATAAGGTTTGGGTATTTTGTTTTTGTGACCATCCTATAAATTGACTGGAATTTTTTAAATGTACGTTGGTTCCATCCGTTAAAATGAAATTAAGTATGCCCTCATCCTGTGAATGATCGATAAAATATGTATCGATATCGGCATATTTAGCATTTTTTATGGGAATAGCTTTATCTAAGAAATTTAACGCATAATCAATTACTGCCTCTCCTCGCTGAAGGTTATAGTTATCCTTTGTTTGTGTTAAATTTTTATTTGGTATTACATTTGATCCATACAACGCATCAAATAAACTACCCCAACGAGCATTACTGGCATTTAAAGCAAATCGCGCATTACTCACAGGTACTACCAATTGTGGTCCGGCAATTAATGATATTTCTGGATCTATATGATCGGTCTCTATCTCAAATGGAGTAATTACGGGCTCTAGATAGCCAATATCTCTAAGAAAATCTATATACTCAGAGAGGTCAAATTCATTATTTGCATTATCTATACACCAAAGGTCTAATTTTTCTTCAAACTTCACTCTATCATCTAAAAGAGCTTCATTTTCTGAAGTAAAAATGGAAATGATATATGCAAGTTTTAACCAAAACTCATCATAGGTAAATGCAAGGTGAGGGAGTAATTCATTTTCAACAAAATCAGCAAATTGCGAATTAACGTTAAGTTTATGACGTGAGACATAATCGGTATTCATTATTCTGCCCCGATTGGCGTCTCTTCATCTTGACCATCAGCATTTAAATCGACTAATTCCCTTTGAAAAGCCTTGAAATCAGACGGAATAATTTCCATGTCTTCGTCAATATCTATCTCTTCGCAATGATTTAATCTCATTTTCAGGTACCTATTTTGTAAATTGCTCTTCTTCAGTACTTCCATCCATTGCCGAAGTAGATGACTGACCCGACATAATTGTATTCTGAACTGCATCAAAATACCCGGCACCAACAAAGGACTGATGTTTTGCAGCACGAAATCCATGCTTCTCATCTTCAAACTCCTGTTCTTGCAGTTTTGAATATGCATACATTCCGTTTTCTTTGTAAGCACGACTCAACTTAAACATACTAGAATTAAGTGCATGCCAACCTGCAAGTGTAATAAATTGGAATTTGTAACCCATTTCTCCGAGTTTTTCTCGAAAATGCTTCATTGTTTTGTCATCTAAATTCGATTTCCAATTAAATGAAGGTGAGCAGTTATAAGCAAGCAATTGATTGGGGTACTTAGCATGAATTGCATCCGCAAATCGTTTTGCTTGCTCTAAATCCGGTTTTGATGTTTCACACCACAATAAATCCACATAAGGGGCATATGATAGACCTCTGGCTATCGCTTGATCAAGACCTGCATTGGTTCTATAAAAACCCTCTGAAGTCCTTTCGCCCGTTATAAATACGTGATCTTCATTGTCAATATCTGAGGTAATGAGATTTGCAGCATCAGCATCGGTTCTAGCTATGAGAACAGTTGGAACATTCATTACATCAGCCGCCAATCTAGCGGCGGCGAGTTTTGCAACTGCTTCCTTGGTTGGAACCAGAACTTTACCACCCATATGCCCACATTTTTTTGCTGATGATAATTGATCTTCAAAATGAACGCCAGAAGCTCCAGCTCTGATCATATTTTTCATTAACTCAAACGCATTTAGATTGCCACCAAAACCTGCCTCTGCATCTGCAATAATTGGTGCAAACCAATCAATACTATAATTATCAGCTAAGGAATGAATTTCATCAGTTCGTGCAAATGCTTTATTAATCCTTTCAACCATTTTCGGCACAGAATCGACAGAATAAAGGCTTTGATCAGGATACATTTCACCTCCACTATTACCATCGCCAGCAACTTGCCATCCTGAGCAATAAATAGCCCGCAGTCCTGCTTGAATCTCTTGGATAGCTTGATTCCCAGTTAATGCACCTAGTGCGCATAGAGGTTCCTCTTGATTTACTAGGTTCCATAACTTTTCTGCACCTATCTTGGCAAGAGTAGACTCTATAATCACAGTACCTCGAAGATTAACTACATCTGTTGCAGAATAATCTCTTGTCACTCCCCGCCATCTTGGGTTGGTTTGCCATTCATTTTCTAACTCTGCAATTTGTTCTTTTTTATTCATAGAAACCTCTTAAAAGAATAATGACCTTAAGTGCTTTAACACTCATAACAACTTGATCAAATTATATTTATATATTTATTGCCAATCTGTTTTATTAGAAACATAATGCGATACTAATCAAAAATAATATAAATATTCACAATAAAAAATTCACAGTGTAAATTTTACAAATTTATAAGGATACCTCTAGATGTTCAAAGGCATTTTAAGAAAATCTCATTTTTTAGGTACAAAAATAAAATCATTGAGAAAAAGGAATAATCTTACACTTGAAGATTTATCAATAAGATGTATCCAGATTGATGCCTCATCTGCACCATCCGTTTCTTATTTATCCATGATTGAGAATGGCAAAAGAATACCTTCAGAAAAGCTTGTGAATTCAGTTGCACAAATTTTCCAAAAAGATAATAAATGGTTCTACGATGAATCCTTAGAAGACGATGCAATTGACCCAACTCCCATAAGTAATGCTGTAAAAGGCATGCCACTTGAGCCTGGATTCTTATTTTCAGATAATCTACTGCAATCTGCGATCCCTGAATTACTCGCACAAACTGGAACAACTGGAAGACAGTTTGCACACCTTTTAATTCGCGCGCATCAAGAGTCCAATCAAAACCGGTTTCCTGATATAGAAAGAGCCGCTGAGGCCATTGGTCATAAGCAATTCCCTTTGTCATTAGATAATATTCTGACAATCACAGAAGAATTGAAAATGGAAATTCGTTGGTTCAATAAAACCCCATTTAAAGATAAAGGTGATACAGAAAAACCACTCAATACATTAGTAAGATCATTTTTTGATGCGCCAAATATTGTCTATTTAAATCAAGATTTAAAAAAAATACCCGCACGTTTAAAATTTGACCTAGCAAATCACATTGGACATATGGTCCTTCATGGTGGTGATGGCGCTAGAGCTCCGCAAGTTTCAGGCGGAAGAACATCGGGAAGAAGGCACGATGCAGATTCTCCTAATATGGATGCTAAAGATGTATTATTCGCTTGGCGTGATTTTGAGTGCAGTTATTTTGCTTCAGCGCTGTTATGTCCAAAAACGCCATTTAGGCAGTTCTTGGCTAAGCATGCTTATTCTATAGATATCGGCGATAAAATAGACCTTACTACAACCTTGATAATGCGCCGTATGTCATCCGTATCTCCATACCCACATTGGCATTATTTTGATGCATACCCTCCTGGAAATTTAAGAGCAGTCTATAGGGGTAATGGTATCCCTATGCCTTGGGGGAATATGACCATGCTGTCTGACCCTTGTCAGCATTGGGCTGTTTTCAGAATGCTAGATACAAAAGATCCGCAGCCATCTGCCCAGATTTCAATTCTAATAACCGATCAAGAAAAGAAGTTATATTGCTGTCAATCAATTCGCAGCAAAGACGCAGCCGGAAATCCACATGTTTTATGTACGGGGATTGATTTGGTTCCTGCACTTATTGCGCAGGGAATAGATCCCGTCAACACAATCAATCTTATTGAGGAGCAATGCAATAAAAATAATGGTGCAGGTGAGATTCCTGATAATATAAAACTACAATTAGTGAGCATTAGTAAAATCCTCAATATTGGTTGGATTGCCGAAGGAACTAAAAGAGAAGCCACTATAATTTGTTCGCGAAGTTCAAGTTGTCCAAGGAAAAAGCATTGCCTTGGAAAGGCTAAGCCTAAACTTACATCTCAACTAGATAGGATTAGAGAGTCACTGGTTATGTAATTTTAAATTTATGGATGAACTCATCATTTTTTCAAGACCGATAAAACTTTTAAACATTTAGATTTATAAATCCTATTTCTCTCCCTGTTTCTGAAATCGAAAAGATTTTGTAACCAACTTTTTGCAATTCTTCTATTGCCGTCTGCGTCATCGCTTTATCTTTAGATTTAAAGCGATGATGAAATTCAATGAGTAACTGCTTTGGCCAAATTTTATTTTCCAAAAGATGATTAATGATTTCATATTCAGTACCTTCCACATCTACCTTCATTAAATCAATCTTATGATGATCAAGCTTTCTCATAATGCTAGAGATGGTATAACTCGGCACACTAATAACCTCATCAGAATATTCATTAGGTAATAATTCAGCCCACATTACTTGTGATTTATTTCCTTTATGGTTGACACGCTGAGCCATAATGAATTCTCCATCTTTTCCTGATACCGCCCATGGATAAAATTTCAACCTCTCTGGTGTAGATTGTTGCTCTATCCATTTCATCGCATAAGGTGTTGGATCAAATGCAAAAACAAATGCATTGGAATGCTTAATAATTTCAAGATCAAACTCAATAGAATCGCCAACGCCTAAAGAATAGACGATTCCATTTTCGTTTAAACACTCTAGACTAAATTCCCACTCTCCAAGGATAACCGTTTCTAGTTTTAATTCTCTTTTAAGCCATAACTCACGACCGACCAATCTCTTTAGAAATAACTTAATTAACCAAAAAAAAGAGTGTTTTTTTAAACTTTTGAATAATTTCATTAAAAAGTATCTACCAGAATTTCAAAAAGCCTATAGCTACTTCACCATAGTTCTTGTTAAATTGACCGCTACTTTTACGGTTATATGCAATAGGCTCGTAACCAAGGGTATTATTTTTGGTGGCGAAACCTTTTACATAAAAGGCGCTACTTGCAGTAGCGGCCCAAATTAAAGATATATCTAATCTGGCATTTTCAGTAATTTCATTTCTCAGCGGATGCTCTATGTATTCATTTCGAGCGATTTTTGTTAATGCTAAACCGGCTTCAAGACTTAACGTTTTATTAAACGATTTTGCACCCTTGATGCCTATAGATATATTATGTTCATACCATGGGTTAGTTTGAGGTAATTCAATACTAAATTCATCGCGCAATTGTCTTAAGGACTTTCCATTAACTATAAAGCCCAATAATACAGGGGATCTCATTGTAAATAACGGTGAACTTATATCGTGCTCAATACGCGTACTTTGCAGCCTAACCTGAGTGGCCAAGCGAACACTCTCCGCCTTGACCAATACTTTTCTTAACTCAAATCCAATCACATTGGCTTCTACCTTAGTTTTTAAAACAGGAACTGTATTTAAACTCCCATCTTCGTTATTCGTTTTATCTGGATTTAAAAATCTAAATTCAGCGTCATCACAATTTCCACCCACAATCCTAGACGCCATGGCATAGCATTGCAGTTGCAATAAATCAGTAGTTTGATAATTATAATAACCTCGCCATTGCCATTCCTGCCATGGTTTTGAGCCTACCCATAAACGATAATTTTGCGCTCTTGTATCAAGATTTTTAGGGTGGCTATTTCTCTCTATTTCTGTTTCTCCGGTCCTTAAAGAAAATCCAATATTAAAATTATTATTAAGATTGGCGCTAATAAAAAATTCCTGATTAATAATTTTATTTAATGTCGTACTGCTAGTTATTTGTTTGCTTTTCAACATTCCAGCACTACCAAACTGATATGCTGTCATTATTTTCGTTCCTTCTGGAAATATCGATAAATCAAATTCATCACCAAAATATCCATAAGTACTTGGTATCCAAAAAATAGTTATACTGAGAATATAAAGTAATTGAGTTTGGATGAAATTCATTAGTGATCTATTGCGTTTTCTTTGCTTATAGAGGTTCATTTATTATAAAAAACTATCTTACTTTAAAGCTCTTTACTGTCTTTAATGAAAACATAGTTTCGATGCTGAACAGATGGTCTGCAGTACTCGTATTCCGCATATTTGGTGAAATGAATATATTTGCCAATATTTCTCCTAAAGATACTTGCATGATCTTTAGGTTCGACATGATAAAAAAAACCGGTGTAACCTATTTCTGATAAAAAAGAGAAAAGCTCACCTTTTTCTTCTTCGGACCGATGACACTCAAAAAGAAGTATCGGCATATCTCTTATTAAAGTCTGCTTCGCTCCATAAAAAACATCCGCTTCATGCCCTTCCACATCACACTTAATGAAATCAATTGGTTTCTCATCCCTACTGCCAAGAAAATCATCTAATGTCGTTACTGTTACATCGATGGAATCTAAATCTTGGTCACTTTTATCGTAAAAATTAAAACTAGCCGCACCTGAGCCAACAAATTCTCTTTGAAGTGTCATTGATCCTGCGCTTGAAGATAAAGCTGTATTGATAATTTCCAGATTATCTAAATTAAAAGATTTTCTTAACTCAAATAAAGATTTCTTAAGCTCTGGTTGAGCTTCAAAAGCGATGACTTTACCTTTCTTTCCTGCTACACGAGACATATAAATCGAATAAATTCCCTTATTAGCACCGATATCTAGCATAGTCATATCTTTTAACTTAAGAGATCGAACGTAGTTTATCGAATGCACTTCAGATTTAAAACGATAACGCCAGCAGCGTAAAATCATATGTATTTTTTCAAGTATTGTCATATTCCATTCAAATCTCAAGTTGATGATTTTTTTACGATTTCATTAATTGCATGATAGGAAGATAATATAGCACCTTCCTGCCAACCCTTGATGATACTTAAATGCTCGCCAGCAAAGAAAATATTTTCATCTGGCGTCAAAAGAACAGAAGCTGAAGATAGACCATACGCTCCTAGTTGATAAGGAATATTTTTCCAAGCAACACTAATCCCTCTAGAAGCCTGACTTTGGTATTCAGAATGCAAATTATTGCCTTGTTGTAATACAGACAGGATGCGTTGTTGTGGGGTTTGATCAGTAAATGTATTTGCTGCAGAAGAGCTCCAAATATAAGCGCCTACGATAATTCCTGAGCTTGATCCCAAACCATTACTTGGGTACCACATCTGTCTCATAGGTTGATCGGTCCAAGAAATACCTCCATAGATATTGTAGTTTTGCTCCCAAAAACGTCTTGATTGGAAAGCGAGTTTACTGGCCGAGGAATATTGAAATTGCTCAATTTCTTGCTGATGATTTACAGAAAAATCATTTGGAATATTTTTTAAAACGGTGGTCGGTATCGTGCATATGCAATAATCTGCAACAATCTCTGATAATACTCCATTTTTTTCGTAATGAATCTTTACGCCATTTGCTGTTTTACGTATCTGCTTCACGACTGCCTCGAGAGTTAAATATGACGATATTCTTGAGGCAAAGGCAATACCTATTTTATCCATACCACCTTTAGGTTGAAGCATTGCCGGTTGTTGATTGATGCCATGAGAAAAAGACAATGCAGATTGCCACCCACTTTGCGAGATATATTCTTGTAATTTATTGGGCGTAATAGCTGTTCCTCTTTCTCTACTGCCTGAAGTTTCTTGCCCTAAGTAACCTGCCCGACTTGTTCCTAGATAGTTATAAGAATTATCGAGATCGCCCGTGATTTTTAATGCATTTAAAATATTTTTCTTATCATCACTAGTTAAATATTGATCCAGAGAGTTTTGGTTTATTGCCAGCGCGAGAAGCTCTGATATGTCACCTCTAGTATCTGCTAAAATAGTTTTTGCTACCTGCGGTTTACCATTAAAAGCATAGCTAGAATGCAATAGAGCAGCACGATTATCATTCGTAAAATTCTCTAAGGCAACTCCAAATTCACGGCAATAACCTAATAAAAATTCATGATGATGTGCAATTCTTGCCGGGCCTGGATTAAAGTAAAGCTCGGCATTATTATCGAATAGACATGTTTGTGTTGAAGTTAATTCAGTAACAGTATCACCACTTCGAATGGTGATATTTCTTCCTCCCGCCCTATTTGTAGCTTCTAGAATAGATACCGTATAACCTAATTTTTGTAGCTCATAGGCGCTGGTCATTCCTGCAATTCCAGCACCAAGAATAACTACAGACTTTCCTATACCAGCCCTTGAATTCCAGTCACCCGGTCGAGGAGATTTTAACTTACTGCTGTTACTATCATCCACACTTATAGGATTTGTAACAGCCATTAATTCTGCTGCAGGACCCGCCGAGGAAGAACCACATCCACTTAAGCCCAGACCCATAACCGCCATCGTTCTGAGCATTGCAGCACTTCCAGCAGCTTTTCCTATGCTTTCGAGAAATTTTCGACGTGCTATATTTTTCTTATCATTCATCTTGGCTTTTAAAAACTAAACCCTCAATCTATACCCTGTTTTAAAAATAAACCAAACAAGCATTAAACAAATCAATAAAAATAATCCAATCATCCCCACACTAACATAAACACTAACATCAGCATTTTCATAGAAACTCCAGCGAAAACCACTAATAAGATAAACAACTGGATTTAACAATGTTATTTTTTGCCAAAATGGCGGTAACATAGTGATGGAATAAAAGCTGCCACCTAGAAATGCCAACGGCGTGATAATCAAGGTAGGGGCAATGGCTAGTTTCTCCCAATTATCAGCCCAGATACCTAAAATAAAACCTAATAAACTAAAACTGATTGCAGTGAGTATTAAAAAAGTAATCATCCATATCGGATGAGCTATTTGAATTGGCACAAATAAATTCGCTGTCAATAAAATTATCGAACCAACGATAATAGATTTAGAAGCCGCGGCACCAACATACCCAATGGTAATTTCAATATACGATATGGGGGCAGAAAGCACCTCATATATTGATCCTGAGAATTTTGGAAAATAGATACCAAATGATGCATTCGACACACTTTCGGTAAGGATCGAAAGCATGATCAACCCAGGTACGATAAATGAACCATAACTCACCCCATCAATTTCAGTTATTCTCGAGCCTATAGCGGCCCCAAAAACTACAAAATATAAAGTAGTCGAGATTACTGGTGAGACAATACTTTGGAATAAAGTTCTCCGCATACGGGACATTTCGAAAATATAAATTGCTTTGATTGCGGGGTAATTCATGTCAATTTCCTATTTACCAAATCAACGAAAATTTCTTCTAGCGAACTTTCCTTGGTGTCAAGATCATGATAAGCAATGCCCAAAGAAGAAAGCAATTCCAATATTGAAGAAACGCCAAAGTCATCATTCTTATCATAGGTATATATCAATATTTTATTGCAAGCAGACAGTTCAACTCGAAAATCCATCAGACTTGCTGGAATGACTTTCAAGGGATTGACTAGATTTATTTGGAGATGTTTTTGACCCAATTCGAGCATCAAACTGTTTTTTTCTTGGACAAGAATTAATTCGCCATGATTGATAACACCAACCCTATCGGCAATCTGTTCAGCTTCTTCGATATAATGTGTAGTCAATATAATGGTTACGCCTTCTTCTTTTAGTTGTCTAACAACTTCCCACATATCCTGCCTTAACTCTACATCGACACCAGCAGTCGGCTCATCTAAAAATATTATTTTAGGCTCGTGAGCTAGTGCCTTAGCAATTAAGACACGACGTTTCATCCCACCCGATAAAGTTAGAATAGTGTTATCTTTTTTCTCCCATAATGACAGTGCTTTTAATATCTTCTCCACATAAAGAGTGTCTTGTTTTTTTCCAAACAGACCGCGACTAAAACTGACCGTACCCCACACAGTTTCAAATGTCTCAGAGGTAAGCTCTTGCGGCACAAGGCCAATCATTGAGCGTGTCTTACGATAATCTCTGACGACATCATGGCCATCGACACTAACCATTCCATCTTGGATATTCACAATCCCACATATCATATTAATTAAGGTAGTCTTACCAGCTCCATTTGGGCCTAATAAAGCAAATATTTCGCCTTTATTTATATCTAAATTAATTGAGTTTAATGCCTGAAAGCCATCTGCGTATGTTTTTGAAAGATTTTTTATTTGTATAATAGAATCCATGATCGACATAATACGCCAAATTTATTTTATTCATAAGAAAAACTACAAAGAATTGGCAATTGATCATTATTTTAATATGATGCTTGTTAAACTAAGTGAACACAAAAAAGTAATTTCAAAAAATATTGGAGTATATATGTTCCCCAGGTCTATTTTTATACTATTCGTATCTATAATTTTAAGCTTCTCTTCTCAGTCATCTTTTTCAGCCGAACAAGACCATGATATTAAACTTACGTTTCTGGGAACAGGTGCACCAAGGCCTTCTCCAACCCGATATGGACCTTCGATTTTACTTGAAGCTGGGGAAACAAAAATTCTCGTAGATGCGGGCCCCGGGATGAGACAGAGAATATTTCAGGCAGGAGGTTTTGAACTACTTACCGACATAAATACTGTGTTAATCACACATTTACATTTTGATCACACGATAGAGTTACCAAGCCTATGGTTAACAGGATGGTTATTTGGTCGAAAAACTAATATGAAAGTTTATGGGCCTGACGGTACTGCAGCATTTATGGATCACTTTGAAAGAGCATTTGATTGGGATCTAAGATATCGATATTTAACCAATGTTCACAAAGAAGGTTCTGATCTTATCACTGAGGATGTTGAACCGGGAGTATTTTACAATCAAAATGGTGTAAAAATAACGGCTTTTGATGTGGCACATTTGCCCTTAAATCCTGAAACAGAGGAATTACTTGGTCTTGAAGGAGCTACATTTGGTTATCGCGTTGATTACAAAGGAAGATCGGTTATATTTTCAGGTGATACCCGATCTCTTCCAGGCAGTAAAATTATCGAAATGAGCAAAGGTGTTGACGTACTTATTCATGAGACACAAATTCCCTATCCAGGAGAATCAAAAGAGGCTAAGCTCGCCAACGTGAGCATGATCGTGCATTCTACTCCAGCCCAAGTCGCACATGTTTTTAATGAAGCTCGGCCAAGACTCGGAATATATTCCCATATTATCCCCCCAGAAACGACAAGGGATGAGCTATTGTCAATGACCGATTATGACGGAAGAATGGAAGTCGCTGAAGATCTTATGACATTAATGATTGGCGATGAAATCACGATAGGTAAAGCTAAAAATCTTGATAATCAAACTTTTCTTGAGTCAGATGCAGTTGATAATTAACTTTAAAAGATAATGGTTCAGTTTTGAGTAATAACTCTAATTTTGAAATTCCAGTCATAGATTTAAAAAATCTTTTTTCCAAAAAATCATCTGATATTGAAAAAATTGCTAATGAGTTTATTAATGCTTATTCAGCAATTGGTTTTAGTTATATAACCAATCATGGGATCGATGATGCGATAATTTCAGATGTATTTAATGCATCTAGAGAATTTCATGCCCTACCATTAAATGAAAAAAACAAAATTGCACTCAATGAATTGCATCGTGGTTATATCGCAATAGATACCTCGACTGACGTAAATTCAGATTTAGCTGAAGTCAAGAAACCCAATCAGAGTGAGTCATTCATGATGATGAGAGAGGCTGGGCCAGATGATCCAGACGTAAAAAATGGATCGTATTTAACCGGTCCAAATAAATGGCCAATTAAACCATCGAGATTTAAAGAGAGGGTGACTAAATACGCCGATATAATGACAAAACTATGCGATCGATTGACTTTAATTATTATGCAAGCTCTCGGAGTTAAGGAAATCGATTATCAAAATCTATTTGAAAGACCAACTATTTGGTTAAGATTATTATATTATCCACCTCAAATATTACCTGATAATGATTTGTATGGATCAGCTCCTCATAGAGATTTCGGTGCCTTAACTGTATTGGCGCAGGATCAAGTCGGTGGGCTGCAAGTCCAATCTCCTGATGGCGAGTGGTTAGATGTTCCTGAATTACCAAATAGTTTTGTTGTTAATGTTGGAAATATGCTTCACAGACTCACTAATGGCCTATTAATTTCTACTCCTCACAGAGTTATAAATAAATCAAGTAAGGAAAGATACTCATGTCCTTTTTTTTATGACCCAAATATTAATGCTGTGATCAAACCTCAAGGAAATAGAGTTTCTGCAAATAACCCTGAAAATTTTGAACCAATCATATATGGTGATTATTTAAAACATGAGCTTAAGTCAACATACAATCAGCACAAATCAAATACATGAAAAATGAATCATATACGACTTGGTCAAACAGACCTGCTTTTCTATTAGCGACAGTTGGTGGTGCAGTGGGACTAGGGAATCTATGGAGATTTCCTTATATTGCGGGAGAAAATGGTGGTGGTGGTTTTGTATTAATCTATTTGGCTTTTGTATTCTTACTTGGACTACCAATCCTATCTAGTGAGCTCCTCATCGGAAGAAAATCGCATAAAAGTCCGTTAAATTCTATGCGAGAACTGGTTAATTCTCATAATGCGAATTCATTATGGAAATCTATTGGTTGGATGAGCGTCTTATTGCCTTTCTTAGGATTTAGTTACTATGTAGTTGTTTGTGCCTGGGCGATTGATTATCTTTACCTTGCGATAATAAATTCATTCGAAACGATTAACGGTAATACCTCGGCTCAACTCTTTAGCGAACGAACCAGTCACTCCTCACTGCAAATCTTTCTTAGTGGTATCTTCATCTCAATGACCGTTTGGGTCATCTCTAAAGGTGTAAATAATGGCATCGCTAAAATGTCAAAAATTTTGATGCCAATGCTTTTTGTGCTAATCATAATTTTGGTGATCTATGGTATGATTCAGGGCGAATTCTTGCAAGCAGTAGAATTTCTTTTTAAACCTGATTTCAGCAAAATTAATGGTCAGTCTGTCGTAATGGCACTTGGTCAGGCATTATTTTCCTTGGCTATTGGAACGGGTTTAATTATGACTTACGGCTCATATATGCCAGATCATTACTCAATCAAAGAATCTGCTGCTATTGTTTGTATCGGAGATACTCTTGTTGCGTTACTAGCTGGTTTAGCTATATTTCCAATAGTATTTGCAAATGATCTAAATCCAGGTGAAGGTCCAAGCTTAATTTTTATAACATTACCAATAGCATTTGGCTCTATGCCTGGTGGCCATTTAATTGGTATTTTGTTTTTTATTTTATTAATCTTTGCCGCATTCACGTCTACGATGGGAATGCTAGAACCAATAGTTGCATGGCTAGAAGAAAAATACCCAGGTAAGAGAAGAATCCTAAGTATTATTGCTGGCTTTGCCATTTGGTTGTTTGCTCTTGGTTCAATATTGTCATTTAGCACTATGTCAGACATCAAACCACTGGCTTTTCTGAATATAGACCGAAATTTCTTTGGAATTATTGATTTTACAGTTGCTAACCTATTACTCCCAATAAATGCTTTATTGATTGCTGCTTTTTCTGGATGGGTGATAAAAGATTCGGTATTAAAAGAACAATTCTCTAAAGATACATCTAATTGGAGAATATACTGGCGTTTTACGAATCGTTTTATTGCACCTATTGCAATAGGCATAGTTTTAATTGACTTGACTCTTGCTTAATAAAAAAAGTTCATTAAGCTACTCATTTTTTATAATTCCCAGGTAATACAACCTCAAGTAATTCAAGATCATGAGATAAATTCACAAAGCGAAATTGTGTATTAATCGGGATTGAGCATGTATCGCCTTCACTTAGATCCATGAGCTGATTTTTTATTGTTATAGACATAATTCCAACAAGAACGACTAAAAATAAAAATTCAGCATCATGTTGTCTAGCCTGATATTCAAAACCATCAGTGGGAGTTAACACATTCACTGTCGCTTCGCCATCGGTAGCACAATCAATGCCAGTATCTCTAACATTGAAGCCATCCTTACGGAAGAATATATCCATTGCTTCAGTTTTTTTATGAAAAACAAACTTTTGACCATTATATTTACGATCCCGCTGAATAGTCGATGTTGGTAATAACATGTCATGGTCAACTAATGTTTTATGCTCCGCTGGACAACCAATCTCAATCACTTCGAAATTATCAGAACACTCTAATACTTGATGTCTAATATGAGGTGGCTGAAGCACACAGTCGCCAGCATTCATTATAAATGGCTTTCCTTGGTCCTCATATACAACTTTTACCCAGCCCTTATAACAATAGATCATTTGAAAGCGCACATGGTGATAGTGAACATAGTCAGGCACTGGCCCTCCTTTGATGATCCTAATATGAGAGGCAATAAAGCGCCCCCCTAGACGATTAGGTATTAGATCCCTATATTGCATGCCTGCTCGACCATTAATCCAATCACTGCCATCCTTCATACGTTGAATAACCATTTTCTCATAGAGAGGTGGCATGATTAATTCATCCTGACACTTGATATCATTAAACTTAAAATATAATCGAACTCCACTAGGAGTTTGTATTACGTCCTTATTTTTTGATAAAAAATAATCATCATCACAGATCAGATTAATCGAAAGATCAGTATCAATATTACTTTTTAACAATCGAATTGATAACCCATAGCCCAGCAGAATAGCTGTATGCGGTGAGTCTGCAGGATAAATCATACTTAGTTTAAAACCAGCTTTATCAATAAAAAATTTTAGATTTTTATTAAATTCTTTACAATTTAGCTCAATCTCAGCCGATAAAGTTACATTCTCGTCAATCATCAAATTATCATACTATATTTATAATTTACTGAATTTAAATTCATTAGAAAATGATCTAAATACTTTTTGCTTCTGTTAGCTCCGAATTGGTTTCTTCAATTTTCAAAATACGCCCAGTTATAACACCCGCCATCATTGAGCCATTCACATTTAATGCAGTTCGCGCCATATCAATAAGTGGCTCTATTGATATTAATAATGCTACTAAAGCTACTGGAAAACCCATTGCTGGCAATACAACCAAGGCAGCAAATGTCGCGCCACCGCCTACTCCTGCTATACCAAATGAGCTTATGGTAACAATCATCACTAACGATAGAATAAACATAGGATCCATCGGATTAACACCCATTGAAGGGGCAATCATCGCTGCCAGCATTGCTGGGTATATTCCGGCGCAACCATTTTGGCCAATCGTTGAACCGAGTGTCGCAGAAAGATTAGCAATAGATTGTGGGACATGTAATTTATCTACCTGAGTCTCAACATTCAAAGGGATAGTCGCAGCAGAACTTCTGGAGGTAAATGCAAATGTCAAAACAGGCCAAATATCTTTGAAATATTGCAGAACATTGACGCCATTCATTCTTAATATAAGAGCGTGAATTACAAACATAAGTGCGATTGCTACGTAAGATGCCAATACAAAATTAATCAGATCAAAGATATCACTCGCGTTTGATCCTGCAACCACTTTGGTCATTAAAGCCAAAATACCATATGGGGTTAATAGCATGATCATTCGAACAAGCTTCATGATAATGGCTTGGGTTGTTTCAATAAAAGAGACAATAGATGTCGCTTTTTCCTGATCTTCTTTTGCTACCATTAATGCAGCTATACCAAATAAAATCCCAAAAATGACTACTGCAATTACCGATGTTGGCCTTGCTCCAGTTAAGTCAGAAAAAATATTAGAAGGTATAAATCGAACTAGCATATCAGCCAAGCCTAAACTAGCAATTGACTCTTGTCGGGATATTAATGAGTCAGCCCTTGAAAGTTCTCTTGCCCCTTCCGTTAAGCCATCCATAGATAAACCAAATAGATTTGAAATTCCAGCGCCCACAAGAGCAGCGATCATGGTTGTACCTAATAATATAAATACTACCGAAAAACCAACCTTGCCTAGGGAAGCTATGTCTCGCATCTTAACGACCGCGGCAATCATCATTGTTAATACTAAAGGCATAATTACCATTCGTAATAGATTCACATAGCTGGAGCCAATTACATTCGTCCATATGAGTGTATCTTGTATAATTTCATTTCTATCAACGTATAAAAATTGTAAGGCTAGACCAAAAAATATCCCAAAAAATAATCCAAGAAGTATTTGCTTTGATAGCGTTATTCCAGATTTCATTTGGCGTGCGATGAAAAGAATTAATAGGGCAAAAACGAAAATATTGAAGATGACTGCGAACATAATTTTCTCCTTAATTAGTGTTTATCTAAACACGTTATAAGCAGTAGTTAAAGTATATGATCTAGTTTTTTCATATTACGATACAGCTATCAAGAAAAGTGATAAAATTTAGTAACTATATAAAAAAATAAAGTGCTGGAGATAAAACATATGCCTGTCTTACCTGATTTTAAACTAGAAACATTTTTCTCAAAATGGGAATTTAATGCTAAGTATCATATGTGCGCATCAGATATGGAATCAATGACTCTACAAGAATTACTAAATTTAAGCAGCGATCAAGACAGAGAAAACTGGAATAATTTAAATTTTAAATATATTGAAACCTATGGATCACCAGAATTAAGGCTAGCAGTGGCAGACAGTTACAAAAAACTATCATCAGAGAATATTTTGGCTTTTGCGGGGGCTCAAGAAGGCATTTATGTGGCCATGCATTGCATACTCCAGGAAGACGATCATGCCATCATTATTACACCCAATTATCAATCTTCAGAAACGATTCCAGCTTCAATTTGTGAAGTATCAGGAGTAGGTCTAGAAGCAGATAATAACTGGGATCTGGATTTGCAAAAAATCAAAGATGCTATTCGGCCGAATACACGTCTAATTTCAATTAATTTTCCTCATAACCCAACCGGTAAAGTTATCTCAATAGAGACCCTAAATGATCTAATTAATATTGCTAGAGAACAAGATATTTACTTATTTAGTGATGAAGTATATCGATTAATGGAGCGAAGTGAAGGTATTAGATTACCTCAAATAGCTGATATATATGAAAAAGGCTTATCTTTAAACGTGATGTCTAAATCATATGGCCTGCCTGGTTTGCGAATCGGCTGGATTGCCTCACAAGATCTGGAATTGCTGGATAAAATGGAAAAAATGAAACATTACTTATCCATCTGCAACTCATCGCCCAGTGAATTTCTAGCAGTAATTGCCCTAAAATCAAGCGCTAATATTCTAAAGCGTAATCATAAAATCATAGAAAATAACTTAAAATTACTGAATTCATTTTTTACTCAGCATAGAGATTTATTTGAATGGAATGAGCCCGATGGAGGATGCATTGGCTATCCGAAATATCTCGGTTCTGAAGGTGTTATGACATTTTGCGAACGCTTATTAGAAGAACACGGTATTATGTTATTACCGGGAACTATCTATAAATCTGCTATTGGACCAACACCCAATAATCATTTTAGAGTTGGTTATGGTCGTATTGCTATGCAAGATGGTCTTAGGAAATTTCAAGAAATCCTAGATAATTAAAAAAGTTAATTATTTCTAGGGACTCTTATTCGATCAACCAGATCGAATACATCTTGTGGTGGTTTTTCGGTCGCATGAGAAACAACGATTGCCACCATGATATTCAATATCATACCGATAACACCGATTCCTTCAGGAGAAATTCCAAACAACCAATTCGAGGCTATATTTTCACCCCATGGAGATCCTAACCACTTCAAGAATAATCCCTTAAAGAATTCAATGTAACCATAAGTAAACAGCAATCCGGTCAACATACCAGCAATGGCGCCATATTTATTTATTCTTTTATAGAAAATTCCTAAAAATATAACAGGAAACAGTGAGGCTGCTGCTAGACCAAATGCAAATGCAACTACTTCTGCAACCCAGCCTGGAGGGTCAAAACCTAAATACCCAGCAATTAATATAGCTACAGCTGCAGCAATCCTACCAACCAATAATTCATTCTTTTCTGAAATATCAGGCCTAAGAATTCCTTTTACAATATCGTGCGAAATGGATGAAGAGATTACGAGCAATAACCCAGCAGCAGTTGATAAGGCTGCTGCTATACCCCCGGCCGCAACTAATGCAATAACCCAATTAGGCAATCCAGCAATTTCTGGATTTGCTAATACCATTATATCTCGATCTACCTTTAATTCATTTCCCTGCCATCCATATTTTGATGCTTGATCGGTAAACTTAGAATTCTGATCGTTATAAAACTGAATTCGTCCATCATTATTTTTATCCTCAAATTCAACCAAACCAGTTTGCTGCCATCTCACCATCCAATCAGGACGATTGGCATATAATAAGTTACCCTCTGAGGTGCCAATTTCTCCTGGTTGTACAGTATTGATAAGATTATATCGAGCCATTGACCCAACTGCAGGGGCTGTAGTATATAAAATTGCAATAAATAACAAAGCAAATCCAGCAGATGTTCTGGCGTCTTTCACGGAAGGTACTGTGAAAAATCGAACAATGACATGTGGTAAACCGGCTGTACCCACCATTAAAGCTAAAGTGATACAAAAAATATCTGTTTTACTTTTTAGGCCTGAGGTGTATTCATTAAAGCCTAGCGCTACCACTATCTCATCCAGTTTATCTAATAAATTAATATTTGTATCACTGATGGTACTCCCGAATGCTAATTGAGGAATCGGATTATCAGTCACTTGCAGGGCAATAAAAATAGCTGGAACGGTATACGCAAATATTAATACGCAATATTGTGCTACTTGAGTATAAGTAATGCCTTTCATTCCGCCTAATACTGCATAAACAAATACAACACTCATACCAATTAATAGGCCAACAGATACGTCTACCTCAAGAAACCGAGAGAAAACAATACCAACACCTCGCATTTGACCTGCCACGTATGTAAAAGAAACGAAGATGAGACAAAAAACTGCAACAATTTTTGCTGTTTTTGAGTAATAACGTTCACCAATGAATTCAGGCACCGTAAATTTACCAAATTTACGTAAATAAGGAGCGATAAATAGTGCAAGTAAGACATAACCTCCTGTCCAACCCATTAAATAAACCGAAGCATCATAACCTGAAAAAGCGATCAATCCAGCCATGGAGATAAAAGAAGCTGCGCTCATCCAATCCGCAGCCGTTGCCATGCCATTTGCAAGTGGTGAAACGGTTTTCCCGGCAATATAAAATTCACCTGTACTGCCAGCTCGCGACCAAATAGCAATCACCATATAAAGCAAAAAAGTAGCCCCAACTACGATATACGTGAGTGTTTTTAAATCCATTTGCTAAAGTTTACTTCTCATTAACATTAAATTTTTTGTCGAGTTTATTCATGCACCATGCATAATAAAAAATTAGGCATACAAAAATATAAATCGACCCTTGTTGAGCAAACCAAAAGCCTAGCTTGAAACCACCGATTTGATAAATATTTAATTGATCAACAAATAAAATCCCCAATCCATATGAAGAAAAAAACCATATCACCATACAGCGCGCGAGTAATTTAAGATTTTCTTTCCAGTAATCGGAATAATCATGTTGAGCCATAATGAAAAAATATCCTTAAATATATTATGATTAATTTAACAGACTAAGGAAACTTAATCACGATACAATTATCACAAAAAGAGAATTTAAAATAATGGCGATAGGGAAATTAAAAAAAAAGTTTATCACGGTTAATAACAAGAAGATGGCTTATGCGGAAATGGGTCATGGCGATCCTATAGTATTCCAGCATGGCAATCCAACGTCATCCTATTTATGGCGAAACATCATGCCCTACCTAGCAAAGCATGGCCGCTGTATCGCAGTTGATTTAATAGGTATGGGTGATTCGGATAAATTAGATCATTCTGGGCCAGAGACATATCTTTATGAAGAGCAGCGTGATTTTCTATTCAAAGCATGGAAAAAACTTGGAATAAATAAAAATGTAACCCTGGTTTTACATGACTGGGGCTCTGCATTGGGATTTGACTGGGCGTATCAGCACCCTAGTGCTGTTATAGGTATCGCATATATGGAGGCTATTGTAAAACCAATTAAATGGAATGAATGGCCAGCACTAGCGACCAATATTTTTAAAGCATTCAGATCCAGTAATGGTGAAGATTTAATTTTGAATAAAAACCTATTCGTAGAAAGCGTTTTACCCAACTCCATTATCAGAAAATTAAAGGCCGAAGAGATGGCCATATATCGCGAACCATTTATACAACCAGGAGAGAATCGTCGTCCCACTCTAAGCTGGCCAAGAGAGATCCCAATTGACGGTAGTCCAGAGAATGTTGTAAAGATTGTAAGTAATTATGCTAAATGGCTTGAAAAATCAGATACGCCAAAATTATTCATCAATGCTGATCCCGGTTCAATTTTAATAGGTAAGCAACGAGATTATTGTCGAACCTGGAAAAATCAATCAGAAGTAACGGTTCCCGGTAAGCATTTTCTACAAGAAGACTCTGCCGATATCATTGGTTTGAATATCTCTAAATGGAGAAAAAATATTCAGAAAAAAATCTGATTATTATCAAATCTATAAAGACTAACGATAAGTTAATAATTCTTTAGGTAAATGAGAAACATCATTGAAGTGATCCAACGAAAAGCGAGATCCAGAAAAAGTGTATTTCGTCATTGAAGAGTTATAAATTCGCCAATTTAACTCGGCTGCTTTCATCTGTGGTGCATCAAGCGCTGTTTGCAAACTAACACCAATAGGTCCACCAGAAGTAAAAACGCCAATTAGTTCACTTTTTCCTGCTCGCATCATAATTTCTTGAAAAGTATTTCGCACACGATTACTCCAATCATCCCATGTGATCGACAATTCAACTTCTTCGGTATTTTGAACCCATGCCTCTAAAATTAATTCAAATAATTTTTGGAAGTATCGATGCCGTTCAGATTCAAGTTTTGCATTATTACATTGTTCAAAAAGCTCTGCTGCATGCTTGTTGCTTTCAATTAAATATTTTCCTAGAGTGGTCATGATCTCTTCAGCTGGGTATTCGTTTAAACCTGGATCTCGTTGAATTTCTGGAAATGAAATTTCATTTTCTAGATAAACATTTGCAACAATCTCAGCAGTATCTATTTGACGAACAAGATCCCCAGAGTAAACTACATCAAAATTAGTGGCGGAAGTTACTAATTGCTTACCAAGTATTTTTGCTTGCTCTCTTCCCATATCTGAAAGCTGATCATAATTATCTGATAAGAAGCTAGCTTGCCCATGTCTAATTAAGAACAAATGACTCATTTTTTTACCTTTTCATTTAACGAAGATTTATTGAATAAAGATAACTCATAAGTTACTTTGTTCTTAATCTAAGCATAGATAAGTATCAGATTACACTTATTCTTATGTAAAATTTAACAATGTAATTAAAGGTTATTATGATTATTGAAAAAATTTGGACGGGGAATGCATATCGAAATTTTAATTATTTAATCGTTTGTCCAGATACAGGAGAAGCATTGGCTATTGACCCTCTCGATCATAAGCAATGCCTAAGTATAGCAAAAAAGAATAATTGGGATATTACGCAGATACTAAATACACATGATCATTGGGATCATATCGGTGGAAACTCTGAGGTTGTTAGCGTTACTTCTGCGAAGATAATTGCCCACCAAAATGCAAAAGACCTCATCCCTAATATTAGTCGTGGGGTTAAGCATGGAGAAATTATAAAAGTTGGAAAGTCAATTGAACTCGAATGCTTAGATACACCAGGGCATACCATGAGTCATATTTGCTTACTCTCTCATACTGAAATACCTGCCCTTTTTAGTGGTGATACTTTATTCAATGCTGGTGCTGGAAACTGTCATAATGGTGGAAACCCACAAGAACTTTATAAAACATTCGCAGATCAACTTAATAAGCTTCCGTCAACTACGCAAATTTTTCCTGGTCATGATTACTTGATAAATAACTTAGAATTTACCTTAGATAGGGAGCCTGATAATGAGTTCGCAAAAAAATTACTAAAAACAAATAAATATAAAGATCCAACTACAATTATCACCACTATTGGGGAAGAAAAAAACTTCAATGCTTTTTTTCGCCTTCAAAATCCTAATATCATTGAAAAATTACGAGAATCATTCAAAGATCTTGAATCAAGCCCATCACCAGAGACGGTTTTTATAAAGCTTAGAGAATTGAGAAATCACTGGTAGAAATAATTAAAAGAATCAGTAAATTAATTAAGACCTAACCTAGACTCAATTTCCATGAGTAATTTTATCTGATTATCACTAGGACTTATAACATGCCGAGAAGCAAGCCATAGCCAATAAATAGCATCATACAATCTTTTTTGCATTAATAGTTCTTCGTACTGCTCATTTGTATGGCCATCATAATATTCATCCATAATAGTTTGCTCTAGAGATTTTTTGAGCCTATGACAGCAACTCAGCGAGGCAATATCAAACATTGGATTATTGTCACTCGCATACTCCCAATCAATTATAAATAATGGCTTAAATCCGATAATATTGGCAGCTACAACATCATTATGACAACAGCATTGAGATTCAATTGATCCATATCGTTTAATAAATGCAATGCATTTTCTGCCAAAATCAGCATATTCAGAACTTGATTGTAAATTAGAAAAATAATTATTTGCTATTACTTCTGGTTCAAAAGAAGAGCCAGTTTTTGGCAAGGAATGAATTTTACGAAAAAGTTGAGCTAATAATTTTAAATTTTTTCGATCATAGAGATCTTTTTCAACCCACAGCTCTTTATCAATAAATAAAGTAAGTAGAATACTATTATCGCTATCTTTAAATATTACCTCAGGAGCAATACCTGCTGTGAAAGCATTTTGTAATGTTATTAATTCTTGATGTCGATCAATTTTAAAGGATTCGGTATGCTTTGCATTAATTCTTAAAACATATGAATGTCTATTTGTTATTAATTTGAACGACTGATTTGTTAAACCAGCTAATGGTTGAATAGAATTAACCTCATTTGAAATTGTATTTGGCACTAAAGCCAATAATGATTCGTATTCCATTAAGTCACTTGATCGTTATAACTGCGTTTCCAGGCTACCATACCAAAAGGAATGAGAAAAATATAAGCTACAAATAACAATGCCGTAGCTTCTAGATCACGTGACCAGTATATCGCTATAGAAAATAAATCAATTACTAACCAATACCACCAGTTCTCAAGTACTTTTTTAGCTACTAAATAAGTTGCCCATATTGAAAAATAAGTTGTCATAGAGTCCAAATAAGGATAACTGGCATCGGTGTATATTGATAAAAAATATCCACTAAAAATAGAAATTAAGATTAATAATGCAATGGCAAAGAAATGATTTTTAAGACTCCATATTGAAATATTTAAACCTGTCATATATCCCTTTTTAGCTGACCAAGAGTACCAACCATAAATAGCCATAAGAAAATAAAATAGATTTAGCAAAGACTCCATATATAACTTTGCTTCAATAAATATAAAGATATAAATTGAGGTACTTATAGCTGCACATATCCAACATAAGATATTTTGACGAATTGCCAAAATTAGATATAAAAGAGCCAAAATAACAGCGAGAATTTCCATGATCTTAATATAAAACTAAAACATTAATCCGAGATAGGATTATTTAGTATTTTTATAGCGAAAACTGCTTTATCTTGATTTTTGAAAGTTTCTTTTATTTCTTGATTTAATATACCCATCACTAAATCATATTCACCTTTTATTTGAGTACTCATACTATTGGTTATTACTGTTAATGATGAGTGCTCATTAAGTCGGGAGATAAAATTACTGATTGGTGGAATGAAATTTTTATCTAGGGGATACAAGCTAATATCAACGGCTATTATCATAATGATTAAAACCTCATGTCAAAAGTTAAACCGACTTGACGTGGATCGCCACGTCGCGTGTAAAGCATATTAGGGAAGTCTGGTGGCTCATTACCGAAATAAAAACCTCGCACAGAAAAATCTTTATTCGTTAGATTTTTGCCCCACAATTGAATCGACCAATTGTCTTTTTCGAAACCAAGGCGTGCATTCAGCAGTTCAAATGCCTTGGATTTTTGATTATGACTAACATCGAAATAAAACTCATCGCGTGCAGATGCAGATATCATCATGAATAAGCCAGAGGGGTATCGATATTCCCAACCGGTGCTCATAGTATATGTTGGTGCATGAGCTGCATCTCTGTCGTTTAGGTTGGTATCAGGACCAATATACTGTTCAATTTTAGCCCGAAGCAGTCCGCCATTAAAATATAACTCTATTCTATCATTTGGGATCCAGCGAACTTCCACCTCAGATCCAATTGACTTACCTATCGCTGCATTACCTGTATAGAAAACAAATGAAGATGGATCATTGGCGTACAATTGCATAGATGTTCTAATTTGCTGATCTTCACGACGATTATAAAAAAGTGAACCATTTAATCTAATACGCCCTTCATCCCAAATTGATTTAATACCAACTTCTATATTTATCAACTTTTCTTGATTAAATTTACGCTGACCTTTTGGAACAACGCCCAAATTAAAACCCCCAGCTTTATAGCTTTGCGATAATGTGATGTACCCATTAAAATTATCAGAAATATTATTCATGTAAGTGACATCCCCTCCCGTCATGAATTCACTAGGTCCAATATCTAGCTTTTCCGTATCATTGTAATCCACACTTCTGTTTTCCATTCTCAAACCAAATGTCAGTAAACCGGATTCATTTACATTGAAATTTAGTTGCCCAAATAACGATAAGCTCGTCGCAGCATATTTACTTTCAAGAGAAGTGTTGAGAGAGTCCTGATAGACGTATATTGGATCATCATAAATACCGGTATTTTTTGAATCCAAGTCATCATTTAATTTTGATAGATGTAAACCAAGCAACCATTGTGATGCATTGACAAAAGAACTGGTGCTCTCAGAAGAAATAAATCTAATTTCTTGAGAGACAGTCTGCCTTTTTCGATTATTTTTTGTTTCATAATCATAAGTAATTGGAGCCCAAGCTATATCATTACCCCAATCGGCATCAAAAGAAAAATCAATTTTTGAGTGAGCTAATGTTGTTACTGATTCAATAGTATAAGAATCAAATGCAGTATAAATGACCTTCATAGAGGCTCCGCTACTTCTTTGAACATCCTTGCCCGGCTTGTCAGATAACATCGTCATTGAATTATTGATTGAAAATGCGTCATATCCGTCATTAATATCAACAAACATTGTAGTTAAATCAAATAACCAATCATCAGCTACGTTCCAAATTAGTTTTCCACGTAATGAGGTTTCTTCTCTTTGGTTTGTATTTTTTCGATTTAAAAATGCATTATCACGAAATCCATCACTTTGATGACGGTGAATACTGACGCGGTACTTTGCATTCTTAAGCATTTCTGTCGGACCACCAAAGGCAAGTCCAGCAGCAATTTCGTTATCCTCAGCTACTCTTAATTGGATTTTTCTAGAAAAATCCTCTGTAGGAGTAGCGCTCCGCATGTAGATCAAACCTGCAAGTGCATTTGCTCCATATCTTCCACTTTGTGGTCCACGCAATACCTCAATTTGTTCAATATCAAATAGTGTTGCAATGGAACCAATACCGCTGTAATCGATATCATCAATCAAAAAACCAACTGAAGGATTAGGAGCTCCTTGATATTGCTCTAATTCACCTATACCTCTTATTTGAAAATAACGAGGACGATTTCCATCCCCAGACCAATTGAGATTGGGGATGGCATAGATTAAATCTTGGAAATGCTGAGTTGAGGATTTCTCAATAAAAACTTGATCCAAAACACTAATACTTGAGGGAATATTAAGTTCTGATCTTTCCCTAAAATCAGCAGTAACGGTGATCTCATCAATAGTTTCTTGAGCGAAAACCGAGTTCACTAACAATACGAAAATAATAAATGGTATAGCGGGCGATGTCACAGAATTCAATCTGGTCATATTATATATCCTCTTCCTACGCCGGTATTATCCGGGTCAGGTTCTAAGGGTTCTCGATATAATATTTCCCATGAAATATCACGAATCTCAGATCCAATGGATCACCCCTGATGGAATATGGATCTTAAACAGAAAAAAAAATATATTCAATAATAAATTAGGGCTCTAAACGTTTAATTAAACTTGATGTATCAAATCGTTTACCGCCAAGACTTTCGACCTCTTTATAATACTCATTCACCAGAGCAGTTACCTTTATATTAGCATCAACTCGATTAGCTTCATCCAATGCGATTTCAAGATCTTTGCGCATCCATTCCACTGCAAAACCAAATTCAAATTCATCATCTATCATAGTTTGCCATCGATTTTCCATTTGCCATGATTGAGCTGCCCCTTTTGAGATGGCATTAATTACAGCTTTAATATCTAATTTTTCGCGCTTAGCAAAATGCAATCCTTCTGCTAAGCCCTGAACCAAACCAGCGATACAAATCTGATTGACCATTTTAGCCTTCTGACCTGAACCAACCCCTCCTATTAATGTACAAGCTTTTGCGTAGCTATTCATGACAGGGCTAGCTTCAGAAAAGGTTGATTCTTCACCACCCACCATAATAGTCAATTGCCCAGATTCAGCACCAGCCTGTCCACCAGATAGTGGCGCATCTAAAAAAAAGCCTTCTGCATTAGTTATATTATTATCCAAATCTTCAGCGAGTACGGAGGATGCAGTAGTATGATCAACTATGATTGCGTTTTTTTTAAGGCCATGGATTGCACCATTAGGTCCTAATATGACTTGTCTCACATCATCGTCATTGCCCACACAAGTAAATATAATATCAGCATTTTTTGCCGCTTCTAGAGGCGAGATCGCAAAAACTCCATTGAATTCCTCACACCATTTTTTGGCCTTACTTTCAGTCCGATTAAAAACAGTAACGTGGTAGCCGGCTTTTGCAAGAAAACCAGCCATGGGGTAACCCATCACTCCCAATCCAATAAAAGATAATTTCATCAAGTTAACTTCTCCAGTAAAAAATATATTTAATTGCCATTAAATTTTGGCTCTCTTTTCTTAATAAAAGCTTCGACTCCTTCCTTAAAGTCATTTGAATTTATCAATTTTTGTTGGGTCGGTACTTCTATGTCATAAGTTTCGGACCAAGAATGACTTGCAGCATATCTCATAATTTTTTTAGTAGCTGTAACTGACAATGGTGCTCTTTTAGCAATACGCCTTGCCCATGCTAATGTCTCTAAAAAAAGATCTTCTGCTGGTACACATTTATTCGCTAAGCCGTATTCAACACAATATTTTGCGTCAATTCTCTCAGCTTCTATACATACCTGAAAAGCTTTGCGATAACCAAGTTGATGAACTAAAAACCAGTTCATTCCTCCATCAGGAGCTAGAGAAATAGAAGTAAAAGGAGCAAGTAGAAAAGCATCATCGCTCATGATCATTAAATCACAACATAATGCTAGGGATAAGCCTATGCCTGCAGCAGATCCGTGTACAGAGGCAATAACAGGTATATTGATATCGCTGATTAAATTAAAAATAGGGCGATACTCATTATTGAGCACCTCTTCAAGAGATTTTTGAGCATCATCGGTATCTTTTAGATCGGCACCAGCACTAAAATTTCTCCCATTACCGTTAATTATAATTGCTCTAATATCATCTGCCAAAACCGCTTTTTTTAATGCGAGCAACAACTCAGATCGTAATTCAGCATTAAAAGAATTCATCGCTTCTGGACGATTTATACTAATTATTACCACCGATTCATCTTGACTGTAATTTACGGTTTTAAATTGTTCTTTCTTGATTTTTAATGCCATTTTAAAATACCAATCTTTTTTACAACTTTGAATTCAAAAAATCTGGCTTAGCACCCGATAACGATGATTTAACCGCTTCCATTTGATTGCTTCCTGACATTATCTGTAATTGTAATTGCGCTTCAAGATCGAGTGAAAATTCATCATTTTTATGCCATGTTTGATAAAATAAGCGCTTGATAGAACGAATAGCATCTGGTGATTTATTTGCAATTTTTTTAGCCAATGCTCTTGCCTTTTCCAACGGCTTTTCATCGATAGCAGTAATTAAACCCTTACTAAAAGCCTCGTTTGCATCCAAAATTTCTGCGGTCATTGCCATTTCTAATGCTTTATCTATGTTCATCAAATAAGGTAATGATGTAGTCATTGCCATATCAGGAATAATACCCCACTTAATTTCCATAATTGATAGTTTCGCATTCTCCTTGGCATAACGAATATCAGCACCTAAAGCAATTTGAAGCCCACCACCATAAATCGCGCCATGCAATACTGCAATTACCGGAACAGGTATTTCACGCCAAACATAAGCAGCGCTTTGGTAATAATTAGCTAACGATGAATCTCGACGTTTCATTTTTTCGTTAAAATCATGAGCCAAACCTTCACCAGCAAACATTGATAGATCAATACCAGCACAAAAACTATCTCCTGCTCCATGAAGAATAACCGCTCTTATCAAATCATCTTGAGCTATCTGATCACCTACCCTAAGGATCGCCTCAAACATTTCATGATCTAAGGCATTATGTTTATCTGCTCGATTTAATTTAACTTCAGCAACATTATCTTCAATATAAAAACTGATTCTCTCGTTCATTATTTACCCTAAAAACTTTAATCAAAATTACGTTTATAGTTTATATCATACCTTTACTTTGGTGGCATAACTCGACCCTATTTTTGCCAAAGGCTCAACTGCTTTTACGATCTTTGTTGCTTCTGAGCTGGCTGCAGTTCCGTCCCTTACTCTGCCTGCGATACCTTGTAATATTGCAGCAATGCGAAAAAAATTATAGGCAGAATAAAATTCTCGATCAGGCAAACCATTAGATCTCCCTGTTCTTTCACAGTATTTCTCTATGTATTTTTCTTCATCAGGAATACCTAATTCCCTAAGGTTTCTTCCATATAATCCGGAAGATCCAATCCCCACATCGGGCATCTGCCATGCCAATAAATTATAGGTAAAATCACCCAAAGGATTTCCGATGGTTGATAACTCCCAATCCAATACTCCAATTATTTTAGGTTCTGTAGGATGAATGATTAAGTTATCTAAACGATAATCGCCATGAACAACAGAGATTGATTCTTCTTTTGGAATATTTTCTGGTAGCCATGATATTAAAAAATCCATCTCAGGAATAGATTGAATTTCTGATGCCCTATATTGCTTCGACCAACGCGAAACTTGACGGCTAAAATAATTACCGGCTCTACCAAAATCTGATAAGCCTAAAGCCTTATAATCATAATTATGAAGTTTTGCTACCACCCTATTGATATCATCATATATAGCTGCTCTTTCGTCATGACTGCTCTGCGGCATATCAAGATCCCAAAATACACGGCCTTCTATAAACTCCATCACATAGAACACAGTGCCTATAATTGAATCATCTTCGCAGTATAAATACGGTTTTGGTACGGGAAATTTCAACTGATTTAATGCAGCAATCACACGGTATTCTCGATCAACTGCATGGGCGGATTTAAGTAAATTGCCTGGAGGTTTTTTCCTAAGGACGTATTTTTTATCTGGCGTTTTTAGTAAATAAGTTGGATTGGATTGACCGCCCTTGAATTGTTTTATCACGAGCGGCCCCCGATAATCGCTCAAATAAGAACAAAGAAACTCATTCAAGCGATCCAAATCTAACTTATGAGCTTCATTCACATCTTTTGTGCCTTCAAATCTATTTTGACGATCACTCATTTAATAATTCAATCCAAGAAAAAATCAGGCATGAGATCAATGCCGGGCTCTATGGAATAATGTTCAAGATCTTCCATCCCAGTATCCATTAGCACCTCATCATCTATACAAAAATGACCAGTGAAGGTTGAACTTTTTTTGGTTAAAATAATATAAGCAGCATCGGCCATAATATCCGGTTTTCGCGAGTGCTTTATCATCTCATCACCGCCCAGTAAATTTTTTACAGCGGCTGTTGCAATTGCAGTTCTTGGCCACAAGGCATTGACTGCTATTCCTTGTTCTTTGAATTCAGCCGCCATACCTAAAACACACATACTCATCCCATATTTAGCAATGGTATATGCACTGTGAGGTCCGAACCACCGAGGATTTAAATTTAATGGTGGCGATAAATTAAGAATATGTGGATTCTCTGATTTCATTAAATAAGGAATACAAGTTTGTGATACCAAAAAAGTACCTCTGGTATTAACTTGTTGCATTAAATCAAATCTTTTCATGGGAGTTTGCATGGTTGGTGTCAGAGAAATAGCACTCGCATTATTAATACAAATATCAATACCTCCAAATTCTTTCACACCAGCCTCTACCGCTGACTGAACTTGCTCATCTGAACGAATATCACAAATCAACGGCAGAGCTTTTCCACCAGCTTCTTTGATTTCTTCTGCGGCGGAATAGATGGTTCCAGGTAAAGTCGGATGCGGTTCTGCCGTCTTCGCAGCGATTATAATATTTGCACCATCTTCAGCAGCACGCTTGGCAATTGCAAGCCCTATGCCCCTACTACCGCCAGAAATAAAGACAGTTTTATCTTTTAAATCGATCATTTTTTACCCTTTTAATAATTAAATTATTCATTTTCAAGTTCAATCCAAATATCTTTCACCCAACGTCTTATTGTTAGTGCTTCTTCCCATCGATCTGATAATTCTTTTTGATTCTTGTCAGTTATAGCATAAGGTCTTGGCCCTAGTTCGCATAAAAAAATTAGTGTGGCATCTGCATTATTTCTTTTGCGCCACATTCTTATTCCTTCTCTCCACCATGTTTTAAATTGATTTACCCAATCTTTGTGCTGTGGAAAGTCTATTTGGATCTGAATCTGCTCACGATTCGCAATTCGTCCTTGGAAACAATCTGATCTCTCAAGTACATTGTTTATGAAAACCTCATCTCGTTTTGGAAGCGGTAACCTTAATTCTCTATCAATTACAAAATGTGATAAGTCAGCACATAATCTCATTTCTGGAACCAAATCCATTAACTGCAATGTAAAAAATAGATCATTCAAAAGGCCGTCACGATGTGTTTCAAAAAGAATATTAATATCATTTTCATTGGCCTCCTTTAGCCAAGCTTTAACACAGGAAACTGCATCTTCTGGCTTAAGGGGCATAATGCCGCTTATAATATTTATTAATGGTGCATTGAGACGTTTTGCCATTCTCATCAATGGTTTCATATCAGATGGCTTTAAAGGAAAAGCATTGATCATGCACCCAAGGTTAAATTCATCGTATAAATTATGAACTTCTTGGAAATCATCTATTTCATCTAAAGTTAAATCAAGACACAAACCGTCATATCCAGCATTTTTCGCTTTCTCGAAATTATATCTTAAAGAGGGCTCATCTTTATCTGGATCGCGTTGCTCCATCCCCCAGAGTGATTGATAAATTTTAAGTTGCTGCAATTTATGACCTTACAATGCTTTAAAATGGAGTCAAAAATGATGCCGCATTACCGCCTGATACTTCTGCTTTTCGTGCTGCAATTAAATAATCATTTCCAGCTGGCGAGTCTTCGTTATGATTGTCGATAATACGATTCACACGTTGTTTATGAAAAATCTTTAATTGAGCAGAGAAAGGCACATGACGTTTTGAATTTTCCCCAAATAATTCTTTATGCTTAGCGGGAAGTTGATACCAAGGAATCGACATATCTGAATGATGCGCATTGTGAAATCCGAAATTTAAAGTTACCCAATTTAAAAATGGAATACTCATTGATATAGGATTACTAAAAGTATGCTCTTGCTCCCAACTAAAATCACCTTTTCGAGGAGATCTTTCTTTGCTGAATAGAGTTAAGTTATAACTATAATCATGCTGGATGCTATCCATAAATCTTAATACTGTCATCATTATTAAGTAGGCTAATATATAGAAGAAAGCGACTTTCGGATAATATATTGTGAGCACTAAAAATAAAGATCCTCTTGTTGTTATGACAAATAAATTTCTTTTTCTTTGATTGCGTCTTTTCGGAATAACAAATGAAGTAAAAACCATAATAAAATGCATTATTAGGTCATGTGCTGGTATATAAAACCATTCTAGAATTTGAGTTAATTTCAATACACGGGGATGCTTCCTAAAGAACTCCTCATAATCAAACCAAACTACATCATCGTTATCAACATGATGACGGAAATGCTTATATCTAATGTCTTCGTATGTCCCATAAGAAGCTCCACAAATCCACACTAAGAACTTGCCGAAATAAGTATTGTGCTGCATTTTTTTAAAAACTAAGTTATGTGCACATTCATGAACCAAGTAGGCCGCTATAACCATTCCATGAGCTAATAATATTATTGAGGCGAAATTTACGACTAAAGATTCATGGAATAAACCATAAAAACTGAGAGTATAGGCAGTTATCGCATAACAAAATGCTCCACCATTATAAGTGAGGCTTTGCGTATTAAAACTATTCTTAGTGATTTTCAACATATGAGTTCAAATAATAACAGTCAAATCAGAACTCAGCCATAGATTATGAATATAAAAAATCATTTTATTTAGCTGTAATTTCCATAAATTCTCCTTATAATCAGTCAGTAAATCGAAATTAGGAATAATCCATGAAACTGATAACAGCCATTATAAAACCCTTTCGACTGGATGATGTCAGAAATGGGTTGAGTGATATCGGGATCAACGGCATGACCGTTACTGAAGTAAAAGGATTTGGTCGTCAAAGGGGACACACTGAATTATATCGAGGGGCGGAATATGTAGTAGATTTCCTGCCAAAGGCAAAAGTTGAAGTTGCTGTTAGTGATGACCGAGCTGAAGAAACAATAGAAAATATCATCAATAGCGCTAAAACAGGTAAAGTTGGTGATGGAAAAATTTTTGTCACCGAAATCCAACAAGCCATTCGTATAAGAACAGGTGAAACTGATGACAACGCTTTATAAATTATCTGGCCAATAAAATGATTTCAAGATTAATAATTATTATAACAGTGTCTTTATTCTTTGCCTCAACTTATTCGCAAGCAGCAAATAATCAAGAAAAACGCGTCATGGATGCAACAGACATAATCGATCAAATTCTTCGAATACCCGAACAATCGGTACCCCCCGCCTTACTATCAAGGGCTTATGCAATTGCAGTATTTCCAAATGTGCTTAAAGTGGGTGCAATTCTAGGGATAAGAAGAGGAAAAGGTATTATTGTAATTCGTAATGAAGATAACTCATGGAGCAATCCAGCATTTATAACTCTTACAGGTGGTAGCTTAGGACTTCAAGTCGGCGCTCAATCAACGGACAGTATCCTTGTATTCAAGACACGCAAAGGTGTCGATGGAATTAGTAATGGAAAATTAACTCTTGGAGCGGATGCTTCAATAGCTGCTGGTCCAATTGGCAGACATACAGCCGCAGCAACTGATTTAAGGTTCAATGCAGAAATATATTCGTATTCTAGGAGCAGAGGTTTATTTGTTGGTGTATCTCTTGAAGGTGCAACTCTGACAATGGATCGACGGAGTAATGCTAATTTTTATAGCTCTACAAGTATAACACCCGATCAAATATTTAATGCGACCGGTAATGCTGCGCCCATGACGGCCAATACATTTATTCAAAAATTAACAGCACAAACCCATCAACTCCCTATAAAGCCTAGCATGGACAATAATTCCAATCAAAATGATCCGGATACCCAAACCTATCGATTGAGCGATATATTTGCCCCAAAATATAAAAAAGAAGAACTGATTCTAGAATATAACTAATTACGAGCTCAATATTAGTTAAATATCTCATCTATGAGTAAATTCAATCAATTTACATTATTAAAACAAGTGCGGTTCGCGCCTTTTTTTAGCACTCAATTCTTAGGGGCTTTCAATGATAATATTTTTCGCAATGGGCTAATTATTCTTCTTACCTTTAAAGGTATTGAAATATTTGGACTCAATGCTAGTCAAATAGCAAATGTTGCTGGTGCCTTATTCATACTGCCTTATTTTTTATTTTCAGCAATTGCAGGTCAATTGGCTGATAAATATGAAAAATCACTCTTAATTCGTTCTGTAAAACTCCTAGAGATCGGATTGATGCTATTCGCTGCTATCTCACTAATCACAAAGAATTATTCTTCGCTACTTTTCATCTTATTTCTAATGGGGTTCCAATCCTCTTTATTTGGTCCAGTTAAATATGCTTATATACCTCAAAAACTCAATACCAACGAGCTTATAGGTGGAAATGCACTAGTTGAATCTGGGACATATATTGCTATTATTCTAGGTCTAGTCATAGGCGGATTAGCCGCCTCTTCAAGTCAATACGGTAATTATCCTCTTGCGGTCTGGCTCGTCTCCATATCGATTCTAGGCTATATTTCAAGTCGAAAAATACCTTTAACCAAAGCAACTGATCCAGGATTAAAAATAAATTGGAATATTTTCTCTGAAATACCTCGCATCATTAAATACAGCAAAAAAGACAAAGAAGTATTTCTATGCATTATCGGTATATCTTGGTTTTGGTTCTATGCATCAGCGATAACATTACAAATACCTGCCCTTACGTTAAATACAATCAATGGAAATGAAACAATAACAACCTTATTGCTTGCAACCTTTGCAATTGGAATTGGCATTGGATCATTAGCTTGTGAGAAACTATCTAAAAATCGTGTAGAAATCGGTATTGTTCCAATAGGAGCTATTGGTTTAACTGTCTTTGTTTTGGATTTATATTTTTCTGCTTCAGGAAATAATCAAGTTCAAATAACTACTGTAATAGATTTTATCGATCAACCTCGACACTGGCGTATAATTTTTGACCTCATTATGATTGGGGCTTGTGGTGGGATCTTTAGTGTTCCTTTCTATGCAAAAATACAAAAAGAAGCCGATACTCAATATTTATCTAGAATAATTGCCGCCAATAATATTCTCAATGCAATATTTATGGTGTCAGCTTCACTTTTAGCAATAACAACTTTAAGCCTAGGCTTAACTATCTTAGAGTTCTTCGCTCTCTTGTCAGCTTTGAACATAATTCTTATGATTTATATGCACAATCAATCGAAGGAATTTATAAAAAAATTTACCAGACTATTAAAATAAAACCCAACACTCTTTGATTAGCCATTAAAATCTAAGCTATAATGCCTGTCTTTGGGGTATCAGAGATAAAATATGGATTTTTGTCATCAGCACAACGTAAGCATTAAACTCAAAAATGAAAAAAAGAATTTTGGCATCAAAGTTACCCTTCCATTGGGGGATACTCTAGGAAATCTTCTCGGAGAGAATTGGTCAAAACAGCATTGGTATGATGATGAAAATGAGAGAGATTTAGCGTTCGAGAAAATGAAAATCCGTCATGGTTATTACAGAAAAACTGATAACCCTTCTCAAATTATTGAAAAAATTACACGTCAATAATCTAAAAAGACCTAGAAAAGCTCTACATAATCGCTCCTTAGAAAATAATATAAAAAGTTAAAAAATATGATCGTATCTAAAATTATCTATACTAAAACAGATGAAGCTCCATTGTTGGCAACGTATTCCTTGCTCCCCATAATTAAAGCATTTGCGAAAACCGCAAATATCAAAATTGAAACTCGTGATATTTCTCTGGCAAGCAGAATTCTATGTAATTTTCCAGAAAATCTAAGTGATACACAAAAAATAAAAAATGACCTCGATGAGCTTGGTGATTTAGTAAAAAAAGCCTCAGCTAATATAGTAAAACTTCCCAATATCAGTGCGTCTATTCCGCAATTAAAAGCCGCTATTGCTGAATTACAAGATCAAGGTTACTTAATTCCAAGCTATCCAGACAATCCCAAGAATGATAATGATAATATTATTAGGAATAAATACTCAAAAATATTGGGGAGTGCTGTAAATCCAGTGTTAAGAGAGGGCAATTCAGACAGAAGAGTAGCAAAAGCTGTAAAAAAATTCGCAAAGAATAATCCCCACAGTATGGGCGCTTGGAGTAAAACCTCGAAGACTTCTGTAGCTCATATGCAAGAGGGTGATTTTTACTCTTCAGAAAAATCCTACACTTCAAATGATTCTGGCACTCTAAAAATAGAATTAATAAACAGTAAAGGTGAGCATTCAGTTCTAAGAAGTAATCTTAAAATCCAATCAAATGAAATTATTGATACGGCATCGATGAATATAAGCAAACTTAGGGAGTTCTTTACAAAAGAAATAGAATCCAGTAAGCAACAAAATATATTACTATCATTGCATCTTAAAGCTACAATGATGAAAGTCTCGGACCCAATTATCTTTGGTCATGCAGTCACCACATACTACGCAGAATGTTTTGAAAAATATGCTGAAATATTCCAGGAAATTGGTGTGGATGCAAATAACGGTATCGGTGATGTTTATTCAAAAATCAAAGGATTACCTGATGAGCAACGTCTAGAAATAGATAAAGACCTCTCAAGTATATATAAAAAACAACCTTCATTGGCCATGGTTGATTCAAATAAAGGAATAACAAATTTACATATTCCCAGTAATGTCATTATTGATGCTTCAATGCCAGCTGCGATTAGATCATCAGGGAAAATGTGGGGTGCTGATGGGAAATTACATGACACTAAAGCAATGATACCGGACCGATGTTATGCAACCATCTATCAAGAGGTAATTGACTTTTGCAGAGAAAATGGTGCCTTTGATGTGACCACAATGGGAAATGTATCAAATATCGGGTTGATGGCTCAAAAAGCCGAAGAATACGGTTCTCATGACAAAACTTTTGAAATTTCTACCTCTGGATTGGTTAGAGTCAGTGATGAAAATGAGTCTATTTTGAGCGAACATGTCGTCAAAAAAGGAGATATATGGCGAATGTGTCAAACTAAGGATGTGCCAATAGTAAATTGGGTTAAATTGGCCATTGAAAGAGCCAGGATCACTCAATCACCAGCCATTTTCTGGCTGGACAAAAATAGAGCCCATGATAGACAATTAATTAAAAAAGTTACTAAATACTTGGCTAATGAGGACGTTAAAAAATTGGATATATCCATCCTTTCGCCACAAAAAGCCATGAAAAAGACATTGGAAATAATTCATTCTGGTGGAGATGTGATTTCTGTAACTGGCAATGTGTTGAGAGACTATTTAACTGATCTATTTCCAATCTTAGAACTTGGAACAAGTGCTAAAATGCTCTCTATTGTGCCACTTCTAGATGGAGGGGGCCTCTACGAAACAGGTGCAGGTGGATCAGCCCCAAAACATGTTGCTCAATTTATTCAAGAAGGTCACCTTCGCTGGGATTCACTGGGTGAATTCCTAGCCATGAAAGTGTCTTTAGAGGAGCTTGCACGAAAAACAAAAAACAAAAAAGCGGAAATTATCGCCAACGCACTTGGACAAGCTAATTCAATGTTTTTAGAAAACAATAAATCTCCATCGAGAAAAGTAGGCGAATTCGATAATCGTCATAGTCATTTCTATCTGACTATTTACTGGGCCAAAGCCATTGCAGAACAATCTGACGACCAAGATTTAAAAAACATATTCTCAACACTTCATGCAACTCTAATTACAAATGAAGAAAAGATTAATCAAGAGTTAAATGAGACTCAAGGAAAAAGCATCGACCTCGGTGGTTATTATCATCCAGATGAACAATTACTGAATAAAGCAATGCGGCCAAGTCACTGTTTTAATGGGATTATTGATTCGATCAATGCTTAGATAATTTAATAAAAACTAACTTCTTATTTGACCATTTCCATGAACCACATATTTATAGCTAGTTAACTGCATAGCTCCAACCGGGCCTCTAGCATGTATTCGACCAGTAGCTATACCAATTTCTGCACCCATCCCAAACTCACCCCCGTCTGCAAACTGAGTTGATGTATTGTGCATTACGATGGCACTATCTACATTTTTGATAAATGTTGTCACAGCTAAAGAATCTTCAGCAATAATACTATCCGTATGACCTGAGCCAAAATTCTCAATATGTTCAATTGCCTCACTAACATCATTTACAATTTTACAGGAGATAATGGCATCTAGATATTCAGTTGACCAGTCGGCATCATTACTTGGTATAACGGTCTTAGAGTAACCTCTCACTTCCTCATCACCCCTGACTTCACAACCAGCGTCAATCAAGTTATCGATAAGTTCTTTTAGAAAGATTGGCGCAACATCTCGATCAATCAAAATTGTCTCAGCGGCACCGCAAATTCCAGTACGGCGCATTTTTGAATTTAAAATTACCTCTTTAGAAATATTTAATTTAGCTGACTTATGGACATACACGTGACAAATACCTTCAAGATGCCCTATAACTGGGATACGGGCTTCGTCTTGAACTCTTTTTACCAGGCTTTTACCTCCTCTTGGTACAATAACATCAAGATACCGATGCATTGAAGCGAGCATATAACCAACAGCATCTCTGTCTTTGGTGGGAACAAACTGCACAATATTAGGATCTAGATCTGCATCTATCAAAGCTTGAGATAAACAAGCATGAATGATTTTATTAGACTCAAAACTTTCGGAACCACCCCTGAGAATAACCGAATTTCCGGATTTAATGCAAAGTGCAGCAGCATCCGCTGTAACATTAGGACGACTCTCATAAATGATTCCAATAACCCCTAAAGGCACGGATATTCTTTGAATCCTTAATCCATTCGGGCGCTCCCAATCCTCTAATATAAGATTAATTGGATCTTTTATTTTTATGATTTCATCTAAACTTTTGGCCATTGAATAAATTCTTTCTTTATTCAGTAACAATCTATCGAGCATTGAAGTTGCTATATTTTTTTTCTTGGCATTATCTATATCTTTTTTATTGGCCTCTAAAATTACTTTAGAATTCTTTTGTAAAGACTCAGAGATTAATCGTATAGCTAGGTTTTTTTGTTGCTCAGAAGTTTGGGCAAATCTCTTTGCTGCAATTTTGGCCAAAATACCCATTTCATCCATTACATCGTTTATATTTTCGATTACCATAAATATTCTCTACTAAATCAGGTTAGGATTATTTGTTACGTTAAAAAAGCACCATATCATCTCGGTGGACAATCTCTGGCTTACCCTGGTAGCCTAATTTTTCGAGAATTGCCTGAGATCGACACCCAATAATTAAGCTTGCCTCAATAGATGAATAAGTGGTAATTCCTTTTCCAATCTCTCTATCTTGTTCATTTTTTAAAATAACCACATCGCCACGCTCGAAATTACCCCTTACATTTGTCAACCCTACAGGCAGCAAGCTCCCTCCTTGACTTAAAGCCACTTTGGCGCCTTTATCTATAATTAAAGTGCCACGCGTATCTAAAAATCCTAACAACCATTGTTTTCTTATCACATGAGGGCTTTGCATTGCTTCAAAAATAGAACATTTTCCTCCATCCAAAATATTTGAAATAGGTTTGTTTTTAGTTCCATTTGAGATAATAGTCGTACAGCCAGCATGCATGGCAATTTTAGCAGCGTGTAATTTAGTGAGCATGCCGCCGCTTCCATAATTTGACTCTCTAGATCCAGCCATCTCTAAGATCTCATCTGTTACTGAATCAATGCTAGCTATATGTTTTGCTTCAGTAGTTAAAGCGGGATCAGTCTCATACAAGCCATCTACATCTGATAATAGAATCAAGCCATCCGCCATTACCATCTGAGCTACGCGAGCAGCCAGACGATCGTTATCTCCATAACTCAGCTCATCAGTGGCTACAGTATCATTTTCATTAATAATTGGAACGACATCTAGTTTCAATAAAGCCTGCAAAGTATTTTTCGAATTTAAGAATCTTTTTCGATTTTCTGTGTCGTCGGGAGTTAATAATATTTGAGCTACTTTAACGTCATTTTTTTTCAAGGCTTCTTGCCACTCTATGACTAACTGAGCTTGCCCCATAGCGGCGATAGCCTGTAACTCATTAAGACTCATTTGCGCTCTTTTCCTATCAATAATACCACAACCAATTGCTACAGCACCTGATGAAACTACTAATATCTCGACACCGCTTTCTAATAAACTATTAATTTCATCAGCAATACTTTTAAGCCAGATTTTATTAAAAGTACCGTCTTTATTAATTAGTAATGCAGATCCTATTTTAATTACGAGACGCTTAAATCCGAAAAATTTATCTCTCTCCATTTAACTCTCAACTTGATAAATTCTGATTTGCGTAGGACGATAAGATTATCTCTCCTTTTGTAACTGCAACACTGCCGCTTCTTGCAAGCGCCTGAACATCGCCTAATACAGTTACTTTATCCACAAAATTATCAATTATTTCCCTGGCGCCAGTTAATTGAATAGTAAAGCTATTTATAGAATTATCTAATATTTCTGCTTTATACTCCTCAATTACCAAAAATATTTCTTCTTTTGGATCCTTATTGGGTTTGATTTTAATAATTAATAATTCTCGCTCAAAATGAGCACCCAAAGTCATATCATTTATACTCACCACATCAACTAATTTTGATAATTGAGAATTAAGTTGCGCAATAGCCTCATCTGAACCAGTAATCACCAGCGTAACTCGAGATAAATTTACGTCGTCTGTAGGGGCAACATTAAGTGATTCAATATTATATCCACGCGTTGAAAATAAGCCTGTCATGCGAGTTAGGGCACCAACTTCATTCTGGAGTATCACTGATATAACATGACGCATAACGGTTCCTTTTAAATCATAAAAATACAATCGAATGATAAATCATTCCTAGTACAAACCAACTAAGCAAGTATCGATGTTCGCTTAGTTTTAATACTATTGCAATGTAATAAAATATAGTAAACACTCAATAAAAATGACAGTGAAATTACTTAGTAAACATAAATAAAATGAACACAACTAAAAATTCTCAAAAACATCCTCTTGCTGGAAAGACAATGATGGGTGCAGATATTATCGTTCAAGTCTTAGCAGATGAAAATGTTGACACCATATTTGGCTATAGTGGAGGAGCAATCCTACCAACTTATGATGCTGTTTTTAGGTTCAATGATGATTATAAAAAATCAGATGGTACGCAGCCAATGCCTCTAATTGTTCCTGCAAATGAACAAGGCGCAGGCTTTATGGCTTCTGGATACGCCAGAGCAAGTGGAAATGTTGGTGTTGTTATGGTTACCTCAGGGCCAGGAGCAACAAATACTGTAACTCCTATTAGAGATTGTATGGCTGATTCAGTCCCGATTGTAGTAATTTGCGGTCAGGTTCCAACCACAGCTATTGGTACAGATGCGTTTCAAGAAGCACCTGTATCAGCAATTATGGGGGCTGTTTCAAAGCATATTTTCTTAGTAACTGACGCAACTCTCTTGGAATCAACTGTCCGATCCGCCTTTGAGTTGGCTCGAACGGGAAGACCTGGTCCTGTCGTTATAGATATACCAAAAGATATTCAGAACTGGGAAGGTGAATTTAAAGGTACAGGATCACTCCCATTAACCGGATATCGAAGTCGATTAAATGCAGTTATGAATAATGATCTTAAAGAAGATGCTTGCGAAAAGTTTTACGCATTATTTAGAGATTCAAAGAGACCGCTGATTTATGCAGGTGGTGGTGTAATTAATGCAAATGCCAGTCAAGAGATGAAAGCATTTGCGTCGGCTTATGGAATTCCAATTGTGACTACATTGATGGCTCTTGGGGCCAGTGATACCACTCAACCATTGTCTCTGCATATGCTAGGTATGCATGGCACAGCTTCAGCAAATTATGCAGTTGATGATTGTGATTTTCTAATCGCTATTGGTGCCAGGTTCGATGACAGAGTAGCTGGAAATCCAAGTGGATTTGCTCCAAATGCAAAAAAAATCGCTCATTTTGACGTAGATATTTCGGAGATTGGCAAAGTTAAGCAAGTTGATTGGTATCATGTCGGTCAATTAAAAAATGACTTAAACCAGCTTCTTGCTTATGGAGAGAAAATCTCACATTATCAATCTTTAGATCAATGGCATGCTCATATCGCTGAGCTCAAAGAGATCTATAAATTAAATTATGATAGAAAAAGCAAGTTAATTCAGCCGTATGCAGTTATAGAAGAAATAAATTCATTAACCGGTGGTAAAGCAATCATTAGTACTGGTGTTGGGCAACATCAAATGTGGGCAGCACAATACTTTGATTATAAAGAGCCAAGATTGTGGCTGACATCTGGATCAATGGGAACTATGGGTTTCGGTTTACCTGCAGCAATAGGAGCTCAATTTGCTCAACCGAATAGAATGGTAATCGATATTGACGGGGATGCCAGTATTCGTATGAATATTGGCGAATTAGAAACAGCTACGACCTATAAATTACCAGTCAAAGTTTTGGTGCTTAATAATTTCGGTGATGGCATGGTTCGTCAATGGCAAAAACTCTATTACAAAGGGAGAATGTCAGCTAGCGATAAGTCATTGCACAGAAAAGACTTCACCAAAACAGCTGAAGCGGATGGCTTTAAATACAGCAAGAGATTAGATAGGAAAGAGAATCTCAAAGAGATGATAAAAGAGTTTATTGATTTTGAAGGACCAGCATTTTTAGAGGTCATTATTGATCCTGATGCAGGAGTTTATCCTATGGTTGGGCCTGGGCAAACCTATGACAAAATGATCACCGGTGAATGGATAGCTAATAGACACGCCATTAAAGATGAAGAACTCGATAAAAGCGGGATGTTCTAAGGCTCCATTAAAAAATTCATATCAACCGCTGCTCTGTATCGCATCAAATAATTCGCGATCCACATTACCGCCACTCAAAACTATCGCAGTCACTTTCCCCTCAAGTTCGATTTTCTTATGTAAAGTAGCGGCCAAAGCGACTGCACCGCCGGGTTCAACGACCATTTTTAGATGCAGGAAAGCGAATCGCATGGCATCTTTTACTTCTGCATCAGAAACTGTCAATACATCCGAAGTTAGCTCTTTATTGATTGAAAAAGTTAGTTCGCCAGGCGTCTCTGCAAGTAAAGCATCGCAAATTGATTTCTTATCAGTTTTGTTTTTAATCCTTCTTCTTGCGTTAAAAGATGCCTGTGTATCGTTAAAGTACTTTGGCTCCACGAGATAAATAGCTGTTTCAGGTAAAAAACCTTTAATAGCAAGAGAAGAGCCTGCACTCAACCCACCCCCTCCACAACAAATTATGACTTGATCTAGAGTCACATTCATTTCTTTGCACTGCTGTACGATTTCCAAACCCATTGTTCCTTGACCAATAATTATATCTTTGTGATCGTAAGATGGAACGAGAGTTGAATTTGACTCTAAAGCAATTTTTTTAGCTATTTCTTCACGATCTTCTTTGTAACGATTGTATAAAATAACATTACCGCCAAGTTTTTTGGTATTTTCAATCTTAGCTTTGGGTGCATCCTCAGGAATAACTATGGTCGTCTCTATACCTAATAGATTTCCGGCCAAAGCGACACCTTGCGCATGATTTCCTGACGAAAATGCCACAACCCCTCTGGATGCATCAGCATCGCTTAATTGGCTCATTAAATTATAAGCACCTCTGAGTTTGAATGAACCTGCTCTTTGGAGGCATTCAGGTTTAATTAAGACTTTTCCTTTAGTTTTCTCATTTAACTCTGAAGATTCAAATAATGGTGTTTTTTGGATCACACCTTTTAAACGCTCTGCTGCCATTAAGATTTCTTTGTAATCATACATAATCCGTTTACTCAGCTACCAAATGATCAATTTTAGCTGCACAGATAAAGTCGTTTTCTGTAAGAGCATCAATAGCATTCGTGGTAAATTTAATATCGCAATATCCGTACCCAATTTGCATAATAGGATGGTGACCTTCTTTGACTGCTATCCATGCCACCGCATTTACAAAAGCAATAGTCTTACTATAAATAGGAAATGAAAAACGTCTGTTAATAATTTTTTTTGCGTCATCAAGAAGCCAGTCTTTATTAATCTGCTTTGAATACCTAATGACGTCTTCACGACATAAAGCAACAGCATCTTTTTCGCAGTTGTTACACTTTTTTTCAATTAATTTAGTCAATCTACTAGCCTCTGTATTTATCAACGTAATATAATAAGAATGAATAGAATATATTCATAATTACAATCATATATAAAAAATCTAGACCAATATAATTAGAAAAGTAATTAATATATTTGATTATAAGTACAATCGGTCATGTAATTTATCTTATTTTACATGGACTTAACAATGATTGCCTTAACCTATAACAAGGCAGGAGAGAATAAAATGAAATTTACCTATTTCGCTACAATATTACTATTATCAAGTATAACAAATATCTCATTCGCGCAAGACTGCTCACAAGTCATTGAATCAAATGATGCTATGCAATTCAATATGAAAGAAATGAGAGTTAGTGCAAGCTGTAAAAGTCTTACAGTTACTCTGAAACATGTTGGTAATCTCCCACAACAATTCATGGGTCATAACTGGGTTTTAAGTACCACTGAAAATATGATGCCACTAACAGGCGTTTCTATGCAGGCAGGAGCTCCAGGTTATCTTCCTGAAAGCGACGAAAGAATCATCGCTGCCACTGACATGATCGGTGGAGGACAAGAGTCCTCAATAACATTTGACCTAAGTTCATTAGATTCCTCAATAGATTACACCTACTTTTGTACTTTCCCAGGACATTACGCAATTATGAAAGGCTCTTTTATTATCGAATAGTATCGATAAAGAGCTGCTACAAAACCCCGATCTTAATACATTGGGGTTACTTTAATTAATCACTATTTGTTAAAGCAACAAAAGTTCCGCCGTTCCTCTCGCATAAAAGACGCATCAACCCAGCAAATCGTTGGGAACTCTGTGGAATACTCCTACCACCAAAAGAATATGGAAAACCAACGGCATGAATTCTAACAAGGCGATCACCCTCCTCGTTCTCAATATTAATTCGATCAATATCTCTTAATACTTTCTCCATTGAATTCCCTTGGAATTCATCACCAAAAACATAGATACTTATCTTTTTTTCTGGCGACCAAAATGACTGTATGGCATATATAATTCCATCAGAAGGGTCGCTATCACTAAAAGGAGCCCATTGACGCATTGTATTCTTGATTGATTGTCTTAATTGAGGGGTATCAGGGAGCCAGCTTCGCCCGTATTGTTGAAACATAAAGCTGCCGTTATCATTCATAATCTGTAAACCCTTGACTGTTGGGTAAACATCCAATACTTCACCTAATTTTCTCTCCGCCCATGCCCATTTAGATTGCATACTTCCTGATGTATCAATGACAAAAATGATGTACTCACTGTCAACAGGAATCCCACCTATTGCCTCATTTGCAGCTCTTTCATAATTAGGTTGTAATCTTTTTATTTCTTCTGATATTTTCTGTTTTGCCTCTTCAAGATTATCCTCACTCGCTTGAAGTAATTCTGGCTCAGATAAGCTTAACTCGTACCTACCCTGAACACCCTTCAATTCATTTTGCAAAATATCTAAATCAATCTTTTTTTCTGTAACTTCTTTTTTAATATTATTTTTAGAATTTATAGTGATTATAATCTCGTCTTCAGCGTTTTTTAACTCCTCCTCTAAAGAAATAATTACTTCATCTGATGTTTGATCCAAAGACACGAGATTAGGATCATAAAGCTTACTTAGTACCAATAACAATACGACAGCACCAAAGCCACAACATATGCAATCCAAAAAAGAAAGGCTAAAAGCTTCTATATTTCTTCGTTTTCTCAATGCATTTCCTAAGGCCAATCCTTACTGATACTCATAAATGAGCCACCAGTCCGGTAGGCCAATAGCCAATAAGCGATAGCAGCATTATAATCACCCTCCATAGGGTAAAGAAGAATATTCATAGGAATGCCACTCGGAATTTCGGTTTCAGCTTCATAGTATAGATTAAGGCGCTCTTGACCTGTAATCATACCTCGGTCAGTTTCAGCTTTATTCATGGTCGGTAAGCTATCTATCAAAAGAATAACATTATCTGGACGAGGGTTAAGTTCATTTATAACCGCGAATGCATCTTTGAGATTTGTACCATTTTGAGGGATGGTGCGACGTAAAGCCTTTATAGCATCATCCAGCTCTTTTCCATCTCCAACATCAACCCAGTCACCATCACTTTCACCAATAACAGATTTAGTCATATTATTAAAAGTATAAATTTGAAACTGACTTTCTTTTGGAAATTGCGCCGCAAGCCAATCTACACTAGAGACAGCTTGTCGCCATTTTACAGATCTTAGTTTGACTTCATCCGACATATTTCTACGTCTAAGAATATTAATTATCTTCCGATCCAGCATGCTGGCTGATGTATCGATGAGGATTAAAATCCTCTCACCGCCCACCTTTAAACCTGTCAGATATTGGCGATCACCGTCACCAGTGAAACTTCTGACTTGACCGCCAGATGTGGCGCGAGAGGCCACAGCAAGCATTCGCTCTCGCTCCTCATTTAGTTTTTCAATATCTGATTTTAGTTTTTCAATACTTTTATTTCTAGCTAAAGAATCAATACTCTCGTCTTCCAATTCTTTCTTTAGTTGCATCAATAATAACAACATTTGATCCATTTCATTTTCGATGGCGATATTCTGTTGATCAAGGTCTTTAAAAGAATTCTTGGCTAAAACTAGACGTTTTCGAGTCTCTAATAAATCAAACTTTAATTGATTTGCTTTATTTTCAGGATATGTTTGTTCTAAATTAACTTGATTCTTAATTTGTGAATTTATAATCATAAAAAGTAAAATCACAGCACCAAATCCACAGCACATGCAATCCAAAAATGACAAGCTAAATACTTCAGTTTGTCTTCTTCTATGAGCCAAAAGTCTTACCTATTGTTATCAGGGTTATTTCTATACCGGGAGAACCAATTCTAATTTTATCTCCAATATTTAATATCGAAGGTCCTTTGATCCTTTGGTTGTTAAGGTAAGTTCCATATCGACTCAGATCATTAAGAATACATCTGTCATTTTTCATAATCAGTGTACAGTGATCTCTAGAGATACCTGTTTTATTTGACGTGATTAACAAACTATTTTCTATTTGCGTGGGATTAGATCCAATCATGATTGGCATCAAGCCGAGAGGATAAGCAACATCCTCAAATAAGATATGACTTGGTTTATCATTAATACTAATTTTAGTATTAGTTTTATCAACTGAAATAGCAGATTGATCCCATGGTAATGATTTAATAATTCTTAAAGCATTATCTTGCTGTTTCGTGCTTGAGAATCTTTCTGAAGCTCCAATAACAGCACACCCCTCAGTATTCTCATAGACTGCAGCTGATAACTTTAGTTTCATTAAATTAGCTAAGCCGGGAAGCTTGGCTATCAAATTGGTTACCTGAATTGCGGGTATATCCTCTGCATGAAATATGGTTCTTAATTTATTGATAAGGAGTTTATATAAAGGCATAACCGCATCAATAAAATCAGATGATTTTATATCACATTCATACATTTGATTACCATATTCAATTTCGAGGTGAACAGTTTCTTGAGACATTGCTTTTGTTACCCAGAATGACAAATTATTAATTATTTTCTGATCAGATTCAGCGGCATAGAGAGGATCAAATCTGCATTGTTTAATAAAAGACTGAGATATCAATTTTACCCAACAATCATCAAATGCAGCTTGTCCGCAATCATCAATAATGAAGGTTTTATCTATACTCGATTTATCAGTTTGATGCATGAGAGATAGGGATAGGCAATGCAAATGAAGATCAATATGCACTAACTTAGCAGAGAGATATTCACGTCGAGTTGACGCCACTGACGATTCAATAAAGCCTAAAATTTTTACATCCAAATCATTTGCAATACCCAGAAATAAGCTTAATTGCTGATTGTCCAAGTATGGAGGTATGACAATTATCAAGGGTATATCATCAGATTTTATTGATTTTATAATTTCAAGTTCACGACTTACAATTTCTGCCGAGGAAATATGCTTATTGTGATCACTTGAATATTTTAATGTGGATAAATTAGACCAATAATGAGTGTCTATATTTTGTGGCATGATGCGAGATTTACTGAGTGCACTAGCACCGATCTCAATTTCATTTTTGTTTATCCAAACACAACTTGACTGACAGTACAAAATCTTCCCGTCTTGAAAAAGAGTTATACTGGCATCATTAACGTATAAGGTTGCGTATGACAATTTCTTTGCCTAATCTTTAATTTACGTCTATTTTCATATGTCGAATCAGTCGATCATTCGCATAATTTTCACTATCAAAAACAAGTCTTTCTTGTAATAATTGCAATTGATGTACCAAAAACATCAAGAAAATACTAATCAAAAGAGCGATGAAAGTTGAATTAAATGCCACACCAAGGCTCTGAGTTACCCCTGAAATGTCTCCTTGAACAGCAATATCAGCCTGACCTAATGCATCACCAATACCTCTAACAGTTCCAATAAAGCCTATCGATGGAATCGCCCAAGAAATATAACGGATCATCGAGAGCTCAGATTCCAATCTTTCAGCTTCCGAATCAAATATTGTGTGCGTACTAACAGACACATCTTGAATATTCTTCGAGGTACCAAACCTCCTCAAGGCATTTAATAGCGCTCTTGGCAAAACCATTGTCTTCTGTTTATCCGGTAAAATTTCAATTTGCCTCTCCAAATTTCGAGTATCTTCCGGAAGGATCTTCATGCCGTTCGCTATAGAAATTAAATTTGCCTCAAGCAATTTTCTCTCGCTCAAAAGCGAATTGGCCTTAAAACTCATAATCGCAAGTGCCCACATCATCAGGATGAAGCATGATTCTTGTTCGAAATCTTTAACCAAAACCCAGGCTGATCTCTCTCTAACATAATTAGGGTTTACCTCTGCTTCAATATTCTGTTCCAGAATCACTTGATTTGCGTTAGGTCTCACCACTGAAACGTAATAGCCATGCACGATTATAATTGCAATGATTAAAGCAAATAATTGGTATACAAATTCAATAGGTATATTGTTTTTTTTCATCTATATTTCTCTTTGATTGATAAATAAATATAATTTCAAATGATGTTTCTTTTAGATGTTTGTTGGAAATGGAATTGGCTCATCAGCTGGTATCTCTTCGGAAGGTATAAAATCATCATCGGCCTCTTCATATGTTTGATCATCAATATCATAGACTGTCTGAGATTCATTAGCGGTACTCTCGGTCGATTTTAACACCACTTCTTTAACTGAGGTTGTATCTTGGGTTTCATTTTTTTCCACAACGGAATCTAAAGGCTCAACAACTGAATTATTTTCCTGTGAAAAAGAGGAAGATATGAATATAAATACTATTGAAATCAATAGCATATTTTTAGATATACGTCTGCTGTATCTCATTTTTATCACGTGTCTTTGATTTGTTATTCAATTAATATTCCTGGCTAATCTAAACCCTATATCTACTTGCCCTTCGCTACCGAAATCTCTAAAACTTCCTCTTAATTGAGTCACGTTGGAATGACGCCAACTCGACCCTCTAATCACATGCTGTACTCCAGATTCAGGTCCATTTGGATCGATTACAATCTCTGTAATTCCGGGCGTTGGAATCGAGTAATAATCACTAATCCACTCTGAAACATTACCACTTCCATCAAAAATTCCAAGTAAATTTGCCCTGAATGTTCCTACAGGCGAGGTAGAGGCATATCCGTCTTCGTAATTTTGGATAATATTTGGCAGTATATTTTTAGCCGAGGAATCAGCAAGATTGGCATAATTACGTCGTGGGGGAAGGCGATTTCCCCATGGAAAAGCAGCGGCTGCATTCTTTGCCTGATACCTAATAGACCAGGACCATTCTGCTTCTGAGGGCAATCGGTAGCCGTTTGGAGTGGGTTTCTTTCTTTCCCATTTTTCAAAACGTTTTATATATACAGGCTCCAACCCTTCTTGATTGCTAAGCCAATTACAATACTCTACGGCATCTGACCAACTAACTAGTATTACTGGATTATTATCCGCTAAGAGTGAAGGGTGGATATCAGCTGCGGTTAAGTTAAGTCGGCGGAATCTCGAAAATTCTTTATTCGTCACCTCTTTAATTCCAATAAAAAAAGGTTTAGTTAATTCAACATTTCGTATTACTTCATTAGCACGTCGACCCATTTCTCGACGAGAGGCTCCCATCATAAACTTTCCTGCTTCAATCCTTCTTAATACCTGCCCTTGAGAATTTGTCAATGAAGACTGTATGCCTCTCAACCTAAACTCATCTTCGGTAAGAAGATTCACATCTATATTTTGCGGATAATTTAATCTTGGTAAAATCTTACGCATAAAAGGAGCATAACCTTCCTTTTTGACCAGCAATTCATGGCTCATTGTAGGTAATTCTATCTCTAGCTTTCCTTTGCCTCGTTTTTGATTATCAATAAATATATCGGCATCCATTGGGTTAGCGGAAATAATAACTTTCCCAACTCGAGCAGTTAAATCAACCTCTAACGATTGTTTTTGAGCCGACTCTAAAAGTATTTTTCTCTCTGCAACATCAAATCCACTTTTTGAAAAAGCAATTACATACTCCTCATTTGGTAATAATGATAAAACCAATGGAGATTGACCCCTGTAACGCCCATTCACTTTGATATTCGCACCAAATGGAATGGTCTTTATAGATAACTCAGCATTGGCTGGTTCTAAGTTTATCGATTTTATTGTCTGACTGGTATTAGCCTTTACAGAAAATCTTCCGTCCCAAGCCTGATATCCTTTTTTTATAACTGATATGTCATGGAAGCCTTCCATTAGTTCTAAGTTCGCTGGCGTTTTGCCAATCTCTATATTTTCGCTATATATAATTGCATCTGTAGGTACAGAATCAATACTAATATTTGCCCACCCAGGAATCAGATCAACAAAAATACGTTGCTTGATATTCATTCCTTTAATATTTATTTTGTCGGTAAAAGGTAAAAATCGATCCGAATTAATATTTAAAATATATTGTCCCGGCTCAAGCGCTTTTGATTTAAATATTCCCTCTGCTCCCAATAAACCATTGAGGGATACTTGAGTATTTACTCCAGCGTTTGTATGGATATCAACAAGTCCCGGAAGCTTCTTCATGTTCATCGAAACAATAAGGTCATCCGCTTCCCCTACTACGAAAGTTTGATTCAAATCGTAATAACCTTCTTTCTTAACCAGCAAAGAATGTGTTCCAGCTCTTAATAAAGAACGATCACCCAACGATACTTCGAACCAGTTTCCTTCGATAGATAATGAATCTATATCCGGAGGATTTATCTTAAATTTTACAGAATACGAACTAAATATAAGGTATGAGATAAATATTAATACCATCAACATGCCAGAGATAAAAAATTTCCATTTGTTATCTAGCAGGAAGTCATGATCGTTTGATTCAGAAATGTTGCGTGAAAATTTTCTCGCTTTTATCTCTTCAGTATTATCAATATCGTCATCATTAATAAATTCTGGAGGCTGCGTAAGATAGTCACTGTTCTTCGTGTTTATAAATAAGATAACCTCATCATTATTATATTGAATTATAATTTCTGTCCCAAATAATCTGATTTTATCTTGATCATGCAAAATTAATTTATCAATTAAATCTGTTTTATTTATCTGGATTGAGATAATTTCTTCTTTCCTCTCTATAGACAACTCATTATTAGATAAAGAGATACAAGAAAAAAAAGTGTTGCCTGGGCCTGGAATTTGAACATCGCAATCTCGATTCGTACCCAAACTGATTGTGCTCTCAGCTATCAAAAATTGATCATCGTCTTGTCCGACTTTTCTAATAATTAACCGAGAAATCTTCAAATTTTTTCCTCACATATTACGGTAATTACTGACGTCGGTATTTCTGGTGCCACCCTAAATTCTTCTCGAACATCTCGATAGCCATCTCTTATGCCAATTGCAATATAATTTCCAGGACGAAGGGAGAGCTGCTTAACATTAAAAACCTCTAGTTTGCTGATTCTAAAAATTGTAACTTTAGTTATATTGTCAGAGATGAGGGTGATCTTTATTGGTGTGTTTGCCCGTTTTAACAATCGTTTAAGCTCGCTAATTTGATTTCTTAAACGAGGTTTATCTTCTAACTTTACAGCTTCTAAAAGAAGGTTTGTGGCTCTTTTCATCGTTATTGGGTCACTTAAGATATCATAATCATCGATGTATTTTTGAACTTCATCGGAGAATCGCTGACGAAGCTTTGATCTTATTAGTCCAATTTTAGCAAATTGTAAATCGCCATCAATTTCCAGTAATCTTAGATATGTATCTATGGCGAGACCCCACTGCTCCATATTTTCATGATCTTTACTTGCTGCCTCTAAAACAGAAATTGATATATCTTTTTCTTGTTCCTCTAATTGAATAATGGCATCAATAGGTTCCGTAGATTTAGCGTCAATTTCTTTGGCAGAACCGAACAGCGCTCTCGCAGATTGAAAATCATTATTTGTTAATGCAATGAACCCTTCCGACATACTTATTTCAAAATTATTTCGAGTAATTTTAGCATCGATATTGTTCAATAATTCACGAACTGATTCATTTTCTAAATCTAACTCTCGGGCCGCTTTATACCTCTCTCTAGCTAAGCTCAAATCCATATTATTTTCTAGTTCTAATCCTTGGCTCTTGAGATCAATTAACTCCTCAAGATTTAAAGCTCTTCGATAATATTCACTATATTCAGTGTTATTTGGAGATAATGACACTGTAATATCAAAAAACTTAATCGCATCATTAAAATTATCATTTTTAAGTGCTTTCTTCCCGGCATTGAGATTTTGCATTAAGATCTCATTTGTTTGTTCAGATAACATATTTAAGGCATTCAAAGCATCAACATATTTCTCTTGAGCTGCCTCATATCTCCCATTTAAATACAAAGAATCGCCTGCTTTATAGTTATTCTTAATATCTTGGTACGCTAATCCCCCCCATTTCTCAATCCCTCTCTCTTGCAAAGAATCTATCATAGAGACCAATTTGCCCAACGCTTCATCCGCCCTTAGTCTCGTCTCAATGATTAAACTCTCATTTTCGATCTCAATATTTTCCGTTATATTATTTTTATATGCGGCACTGCTTTCAATATTTTTATTCGAATTGATACTGCTCGGTAAAACAAAAATCACAATGAAAAATATAATTAAAATAAAAACAAGGCTTATGTAAAAATTTCTCTTTGAAATTCCAGTCACTTCTCGTTTTTCTTCACTTAATGCTTCTGAATTAAGCTTGAACTCATCGACAGAAATTGGCTCAACGTGAATGATTTCCTCATTAGTAACATCGTTAAGATTGGCATTACCCGCCGCATAGCCAATTTCAGTAATATAATCTTTCACTTCCTTTGCTGAGACCTGTATATCTGAATTGAGACCTATCATCCTCTCTAATAATATCTTTAGCTCAGCACTCAACTCTTCATCAAAAGTGGCTATAGAATTGCCATCTATTAAAGGAGGTCTTCCATAAATAATTTCATAAATTAACTTACCCAATGAATCAATATCTTTACTGAAATAATCATCTTTAGAAGGAGTTTCTTGATTCATTGTTGATGCATGCTCTGAAAAAGTAGCTGCCACACCAAAATCTAATAAAAAAGGTTGTCCTTTTTTATCTAAAAGAATGTTATGTGCTTTTATATCCCCATGTATAACTTCTCTTGAATGAGCGTAATCTAAAGCATCAGCAATCAAACTAATTACGGGGAGTATATTTTTTAGATCTTCCTTACAAAGGATTGATATCGCTGGTCCATCTATAAACTGCATTGAGTAAAATGGACTTACTGAATCCTCATGAAACTCATAAACACGTATAATATTAGGATGAATAAGATGACTTGCAATCTCCCATTCTCTCTTGAGAGCACGATGATAATTTAAGTTTCCTTCTGAGGTTTTATGAAGAAATTTTAATGCGACATGGACCTCTAATTTCATATCAGTAGCGAGCCAAACAGTCGCCATACCACCTTCTCCAAGGCATCTTATCAATCGATAACGTTGATTCAATATTAAATCTTTAGTTAATTTAGGCACAAGAATGATTTATCTATTGATCACTAATTCGAAAAGGTTCTTCAGTCACATCTGTAGTGGTAATCTCAGTTTCAAGTTGATTGATTTCTTTTAAAATCTTTCTCCATCCCTCGTATTGGGATTCAGCTGTCCCAGTTAATCGTCTTGACTGCCCTTCCACTTGTATAACCAGAGGTGCTGCTTCAGCAATAAATGACTCAGATAATTCTCCAATTTGTGCACGATAAGAATTTGTTGATTGCCTTAACTGCCAAGCCTCTATTATTGTTCTGATACCACGATCCATTCCAACGCTTTGAGTGGCTCTTTTTATATTTCTTCTCGATCGACTTGTATCACTGGTATCCATATTAATTGAGCCTGCTGTAACAGCTACACCTATTAACGCCCTAACAGTGGCTGCACGCTTTGTATCCCTAATAATAACTTGATTTTCACGCGCTTTTTTTCTCCAGCCTTCATAGGGCAGAGCAACACCATAATAATAATTAGCATAATGTTCATTAATGGAGTCAACAACCAATCGATCTCGTTCTCTAATCCCGCGAAGTCTTTGTACCATCGGATCATTTTCTGGCGGCAACCTTATAAGTTGAATGAAATTATTTTCAACACTTAAGTATGGCTCATAAACTGAAGGCACCATATTTGCAAAAAACATTAACTCCGAGATTTGTTGGATCCTTTTATTATCTGAAGAATGCAGTGAGGCGGCGAAAAAACGTAAGTCATTTGCAAAATCATTAAAAATCTTTTGGTAGGGATCTACAGCTCTATCCCTACTCTCAGAATAAGACCTTAATCCTGTTTGTGTAGAGTATTCTCTAGAGAACCACTCTTCACCGGTAATATCCTCGACTTTTATTAACAGAGAAGCATATTCTCCATCTGATCGAATAATTCTTCCGCTAATAATTACATCTGTAATTACAGCTCTTGAGGGAATAACTCTGACTGAACCCCAATAACCAGTTTTTTCTAGTGTTGCCTTTATATGATAAGGAAAAAATCGAGACTCTGCTTCCCGTATCTCTTCATAAATACCAGTCTTATCAGAATCATTTTCCTCTGGGATTCCAGGATCAAACTTGACTACACCAACATCTAGTAATAGGTTTTCGGATATATTTAAACTGGCAACATCCAGAGTTGTTCTCTCTGCATCAATAACCTCTGAAACCGTACAAGCTGAAGTTATAATCAATGTTGTACATATTATAAAAAAAAATTTCATTATTTATTCACCAAAATAGTTCAAGCATTCTTATTTATAATCGATTGTAATTCCTATACTCTTCCCATAATCGCTCTCTTAGTTTAGCATCTCCTTCTGTTAGTGCGGCCTCACGTAATTGCTTTGCAACTATATCTTCGCTGATTAAGTCGGGAATATCATCAGGTGTTCTTGCATCTATCTCTTCCTGACTTAGTTGACCTACAGACGCAGTTCTGGGATTAGCGTTTGAGTTAGAAATATCACCTTCACCGCCTCTCTGACTGCCTCCGGATGATTGTTTACCGAGACCAACGCCACCCCCATTTCTTGAATTTCCACCAAAGCCTTCCGTATTACGACCTACTGAATCAATTTCTTTTTGTTCTTGACCTAAAACCTCATCTAGACCACCAACCGATCTCTCAAGATCGCCTTCAAGTCTAGCTTGTTTTTCAGCATTTGTTTCACTCGGATAATTCCTACTGCCATTTTGTTGATTTCCTGATCCTCGGCCGTCCACACCACGAATTCCACCTGAAGAGCCTGACAT
>CAJJBK010000010.1 GCA_905182415.1 uncultured Woeseiaceae bacterium
TTCGTGACTCGATTGAGTAGATGGGTATTTAGGAAGATAGGAAGATAAATCGAATTGCAGTTAATAGCAGATCATCATTACCAAATAAAATTAAGTAAGGTTATAAAAATGACGGATACAACTCTCACAGAATGGCAAGATCCTGATGTGATCAGATCAGCATTAAGTAAAAAGAGAATTGCTGTGGTGGGTATGTCTTCGAAAGAGCACAGGGCGAGTTATTTGGTCGGGAATTATTTAAAACAAAAAGGTTATGTGGTGATTCCGGTCAATCCTCGGGAGCCTGAGATACTTGGATTGAAATGTTACCCCGGTTTATTAGATATCCCTGATCCAGTTGATGTTGTTAATGTTTTTAGAGTATCAGCCGCTGTCCCACAAATTGCCGAGGAGAGCGTTAAGATTGGCGCCAAATATTTGTGGCTGCAATTAGGAGTGATCAGTGCCCAGGGAGTCTCTATTGCTTCTCAGGGCGGACTGCAATGCATTGTTGATCGTTGTCTTAAGATCGAGCATGTAAGATACATGGTTTAGAGTAATTAGGCTAAATAGTTAAACATCATTATTTCTTATTCGTTCTCGTAAGATAAATTTTTGCATCTTTCCAGTTGAAGTTAGCCTCTTATCTCTTCCAAAGTGATATCCAGAGCATCATTGATATTAAAACCATACTGGCAGTGTAACCTAGAAATACAGCATGACCATAGTTGTAAACAAATCCTGCAGCAGCAGATGCTATCACTGATGATAATGCGTAAACAGCGGGAATAAGAATGATAATTTTGCCATTTCTATCTTCAGCTGCAATTGAAGCATACATGTAAGCGAGGATAGCTGCCCAACACGCTTGGAATAACATCGATAGCACCCAAAATACAGATTCATTGAATATGGTAATCACGCCCACCATAACTAAAATAAATACCAGCCCTATGGCTGTAATCATAATATTGCGATTAATTCGGTTATAAACAAGAATAGGTAGAAAGGCACCCAAAGTACCAATTCCAACTGATGTTGATAATGTTATTGCGATTAACTCCGCCGTGTAACCGATATTAGTCGCGATTCTTTCGTAGAATACCCAAAATCCATTTAAACCCAGATTAAAGATGAATAAAGCTGCCATTGCCATAATGGCAGGATTTAATCTCATAATTTTATTTGCTTGATTATTATCATGTAGTTCAATTTTAGTAGCTGGCTTCCAGTCATTCGGGATATAGGTGATTAATGTAATGGCGAGCAATATCCCCAATGCAACAAATAGGAATACGCCAGTAAGGCCCCAGTTAGGTGATATCCAGATTGGTATAGCATAGAGACCAATCATCATGGAAATAGACTGAAATAATTGAGAAAACCCAAAACCGCGATCTGGGTTTTTGGCATTACCTAGGTAGGCCATTGAAATACAATATAATAACCCACCACCAATACCAGCAATACCTGACGCTAATAGCAACATTTTAAAACTGGTGGTAAATGCGGCAAAGATATAACCAGCAAATGCACATACACCGCCAAATAGTAACAATAATTTCCAGTTGATTCTTCTAACCCAGAAACAGAGTAATAAACTGACAATCGCTTGCATGCTCATACCAGGGACCATTAACATGCCAAGTTGCTGATTACTAAAGCCACGATTATCTGCCGCCGCGCCAACAACAACAGGACTAATATTAAAATAAAGAACACTCAACGATATAATTCCAGCTGCTGCTAATATGGCTGTCAGGTCATTAGTGCCTCTTTTCCTCATTTTATTATTACCGCCAACATTGCTCTAATTCATCCCAACTATTTTTACGCAGATCCGTTTTCATTATTTTTAGTTGATTTTTAGCAACCTTTGCAGATGGGGTGTATGGAAAAGACTTAACATATTCAAAATATCTTGGAATCTTAAATGGTGCGAGTCGCTTCTGACAATGAATAATAATTTCTGCTGGAGATATCTGTTCTGTTTTATAGCCTGCCGACAACAGAATGTAGATTTTTACCTCTTCATCGCGTTTTTTATCAGGAACCGCTATTGCAGCAACATCCTCGATACCTTGTTTAGAGCGAATGGCAGTCTCAACTTCCAGAGCAGAGATATTCTCCAAAGAGCGACGAATCATATCTTTCATACGACCGACTATTGTGTGATACCCGAGCTTATCTGCGACAAATAAGTCTCCAGTTCTAAACCATCCATCAATAAAGGTTTCTTTATTAGCTTCGGGTCTCTTATAGTAGCCACTTATGATACCTGCACCTTTCATCCATAGTTCACCTGGACATCCAGGTTTAACTTCATTTCCGTTATCATCAACAATTTTTACCTCTCGAAAAGGTGCGGGTAATCCACAACTATCGAGAGCTTCATCAGAGTTAACAGTGTCTGGCACTAATAACCCTACGCCGACCTCGGTCATCCCGAAAGAATCTCTGGTTAAAACATTAAATCGTTCTTCAACAAGACGAGTCATTTCTGCATCAAGAGCAAAACCCATAAATTTCTTAAGTGATGTAGCAGAATCTCGCGGTGATGGAGGTGTTTCAAGTAATGGTGTTGGAAAATAGGCCAATTCGATCTGAAAAGATTCTATCCAGCCTAAAAATCGACTAACACTCATTCCTCCAGAAACATGGACAGACATTCCTGAATATAATCCCATAATAACCATATATTGATCGTCAAAATAAAAAAAAGGTGCGTCGGCCAGTACTGATTTAATATTCTTGTTATGAAGAGCAGCTACACAACCGGCCATTATCCAGAATTTTTGTGATTGCATGCAACCTTTTGGGAAACCTGTGGTACCAGATGTATATTGAATATTAAGGAGATCATCAGAATTTACGCGATTGTTAAATTGAGTATCTTGCTTTCCATTAGACAAAACAGAATGCCAGTTATTTTTTGTATCTTTATCAGTGACTATAATGATTGACTCATCAGTCAATGTTTCTGGTTTTTTACTCATAGCTTCTAGAGTCTTTAAGAATTTGTCTTCTATAATCACAAACTCAGCATCGGAATCATTGATTACATAGTCTAACTCAGCGCTTGTGTATGCCGGATTAATTGGAATCATCACCGCACCAATTACGGCAAGTGATAACCAAGTTATCGGATATTCTATTCTGTTACTTAGGATTACAGCAACATGCGTTC
>CAJJBK010000011.1 GCA_905182415.1 uncultured Woeseiaceae bacterium
CAAAGCTAAACAGGTTTATGTCTATTTAGCTGGATTTATTAAACGCCCGCAATCTGAACAAATCGGCGTTAAATGGATTGTATAATTATTTTTGTCTTATTGGTAGATTATTTTTTTATTGATTGAATTTCTTTACTAAAGAATTTTATGCTTACCTTTAAGGATTTCTATAAACATTAAACAATCACCCATAAAACTATAAATAGGATAATCAAAAGTGGCAGGCTTATTTTCTTCAATAAAGAAATGTCCAATCCATGCAAACCCATAAGCCGAAAGGAATGCAAATAGGAGGTATTTTATTTCGTGACTATAAATTAAGATAGAGATAAATGAAATAAAGAACCAAGCACCGATAAAATGCAGCAGCTTCGTGTATTTATTTTTGTGCTGCTGGATGTAATAAGGATAGAAGTCTTTAAAGTTACTGTATTGCTTTGTCATAATTAAGTTTAGTCTTATTATTTAAGTGATATCAAATACTTCTGCAGCATAAAGAACGAAAAGAACATAAAAGAATACAAATATAATATAAATGTAATTCCATTTGATCTTGGGAGATGTGCTTTTCTTCTGTTGATAAATTCTATGTAAATTTATAACAAGAAATGGAAAAAATAATATTAACAAAAATAACATAGGTCTAATCATTATCTATTTATAGCATTTACTGATGTTTTTTTAAAATAAAGAATGCAATTTTCTCTAGTAAGTATCTATATTATTTATAATTTAAAGACTTTAGTTAAACTTGATATAATATGGAGATGATATCTACAAAGATTTTTAGTGTTGCACCCATGATGGATTGGACGGATACTCATTGTCGGTATTTCATGAGGCTGTTAAATTCAGATATCTTACTCTACACCGAAATGATCACTGCTGATGCATTACTTTTTGGCGATAAAAGCAAGCATCTCAAATACAATGATGAAGAGCATCCAATCGCATTACAGCTTGGTGGTAGTGATCCAGAAAAATTAAGGCAAGCAGCCATAATCGCCGCAGATTATGGCTATGATGAAATCAATTTAAATATTGGCTGTCCGAGTGATCGTGTGCAACAAGGATCTTTTGGTGCATGTTTGATGGCTAAACCTGAATTGGTGTCCGAGTGTGTTAGTGCAATAATTGATTCAGTAGATATCCCGGTTACTATAAAAACTAGGATCGGTATCGATGATTTGGATAGTTATGATTTCTTGCGTCATTTTATCGATAATGTTGTCGAATCTGGCTGTAATAGATTTATTATACATGCAAGAAAGGCTATTTTGTCGGGATTAAGTCCGAAAGAGAATCGCACTATTCCCCCATTAAACTATGAACGTGTTTATCGCTTAAAATCAGACTATAAACATTTACACATCTCGGTAAATGGAGGTATCAATAGTCTTGATGACTGTAAGGAGCATTTGGCGTTACTTGATGGAGTGATGATAGGTAGATTTGCCTATCATCAACCATGGTTTCTTTATGAATTGAGAGCTTTAGCTAACTCTCGCCAAAATAAACCTCTCACAAGAGAAGATATTGTGGATAAAATGTGCATTTATATTGAATCTCAAATTAAATCAGGAGTTAAATTAAATCATATTACTCGTCACATGCTAGGACTTTACTCAGGGCAACCAGGTGCTAGAGCATGGAGAAGATATTTAAGCACTCACGCACATATAGAAGGAGCAGGAATCGAAGTTTTGCAAAATGCAAAAAACAAACTTCTTCAGGCAGCATAGGTTTAAATTGAATATAAAAAAATTATCACTTGCAGATAAAGCCAATATCCATGATTTATATGAGCGCTCAGTTCAAAACGTTGAACATGAAATTGAATTTATGCAAGAAACATATCAACAGCTAAAAACAAAGTCAGCGTATTCTTATCGTGAAGATTTTTGTGGAACTGCAAATTCGTCATATGAATGGATCAAGCAAGGAGATGATTATGATGCTATCGGTGTCGATAATGATGAGTCGGTGCTTTTTTGGGCAAAAAATAATCGTTTAATGCATCTGCCCGACAAAGAGTTTCAAAGAATTAAAATAATTGAAGCTGACGTAATGACCGTAAAGTCTTTTCCCGTAGATATATTGTCGGCATTTAACTTTAGTTACTTTGTGTTTGATTCACGCGAACAGCTTTGTCTTTATTTCAAACGATCCTTGGCGACATTAAAATCCGATGGTATTTTCTTTTTGGATCTATTTGGGGGCCCAGAAGCACACCAAGAATTGATTGAAAAAACGGAACATGATGATTTTACTTATATTTGGCATCAGTCAAAATTTCACCCATTATCGAATTTTATAGAATGCTCCATAAGTTATGATTTTCCTGATGGATCGATCATTGAAGATGCGTTTATTTATAAATGGCGACTATGGAGCGCACCGGAAATTAAAGAATTACTCTTAGAGGCTGGCTTTGAAAGAGTGACTTTTTATTGGGAAGGCGAAGATGATGAGGGCGAGGGTAACGGCGAATTTTTACCAAATAACGAGGGAGAGCCTGATTTAGCTTGGATCATATATATTGTCGCTGAAAAATAAATATTAGCTCAAAGCCATCTCGAGCTTTGTAAATTCTTTTTTTAGAGCAGCCGGCAATCGGTCACCATAGCTTTCTAGATATTCCCCGATTGAATTTATTTCATCACGCCATTCACTATTTTCTACGGAAAGTAATTCTTTTAGTACTTCGGGTGAAATATCTAAGTCGTTAGTATCGATATCTTTCGAATTGGGCAAGCCTCCTATTGCTGTCTCATTAGTTCCCACGTTATTTTCACAGCGATCTATAATCCAGCGAAGTACTCTTAGGTTTTCACCGAAACCCGGCCAGAGAAATTCTCCTGCTTCATTTTGACGAAACCAATTTACATGAAATATTTTCGGTAGATTATTGGATTTTTTTGAGAATGAAAGCCAGTGATCCCAGTAATCAGCAAAATTATATCCACAGAAAGGTTTCATGGCCATAGGATCTCTTCTGACAACACCAACTTCACCTGCTGCTGCTGCCGTTGTCTCTGATGCTACACCTGCACCGATTAGTACGCCATGCTCCCAACTATTTGCCTCATATACCAATGGCGCTAGTGTTTTTCGTCTTCCGCCAAAAACAATTGCCGAAATAACAACCCCATCTGGAGCTTCGGCAAGTTTTGAGTATGACGGATTATTTGTTGCGGATACTGTAAATCTTGAATTAGGATGAGCGGCAGGACCTTTAGGTGCTTCAAATGAATTGCCTCTCCAGTCGGTTACTGGTTCACCTATATCTTTATCCTCCCACCACGGTTCATTATCTTTAGTTAGACCTACATTGGTATATATAGTCTTATTTTTAATCATATCAAAGGCATTTTTATTGGTTTTTTCATTGGTACCAGGAACGACACCGAAATATCCAGCTTCCGGATTTATGGCGCGCATTTGGCCATTTTTATCAAGATGCAACCACGCAATATCATCACCGAGTGTCCAAACCTTCCATCCAGGCTGAGATTTTGGTGGAATAAGCATGGCTAAATTGGTTTTACCGCAAGCTGATGGAAATGCACATGCTAAATAATGAGTTTCACCTTGTGGATTTTCTATGCCAACAATTAACATATGCTCAGCTAACCATCCTTCTTGCTTAGCCTGCCAACTGGCAATTCTTAATGCATGGCATTTTTTCCCTAAAAGGGCATTGCCGCCGTAACCTGAACCGAAACTTTTAATCATTAATTCATCTGGGAAATGCATAATAAGACGATTATTAGGGTCAAGTTGACCTGTAGAATGAAGGCCTTTTACGAAATTACCTTCTTTTTCGATTCGTTTTAAGGCTTTTGAGCCCATTCGTGTCATTAGCTTCATATTGGCTACTACGTATGCGCTATCAGTAATTTCTACACCACATCTGGCATGCGGTGAATCAATTGGACCCATGCAATAAGGAACCACATACATTGTCCTTCCTCGCATGGCACCATCAAAAAGCCGATCAATTTTTTGATGTGCTTTGCTAGGCATCATCCAGTTATTATTGGGTCCTGCATCATCTTCATTTTTTGTACAAATAAATGTTAAATGCTCAACTCTCGCAACATCTGAAGGGTCTGATCTATGAAGATAACAATCAGGATAATTATCTTGATTGAGTTCATGTAAATCTCCGGATTTATTCATCTCTTTAATCAAATAATTATATTCTTCTTCTGATCCATCGCACCAATGTATATTTTCAGGAAGAGTTTGTGATACTGATTTGTCAATCCAGTCTTTTAGAGAAGTTAAAGAAGTGGTCATAAAGCCTCTTATAATCGGAATAAGTGAATATTATTTTTACATATATAGGATTTTAATCTTGGTTTATTATCCATTAAAAGATAAAAACATTATCAATTGTAGCGTAATATTAGATCTTATTAAACGAATCTGATCATATAAAGTTAATTTATTTATTTATCTTATATCCTCTCTGGTAGAAATTACATATGGTTAATTTAACTGAATTCTTTGGGCCACTAAGCCCTTTAGATAAACTACTAAATGGTTTTCAGCCAAGACAAGGTCAGGCTAGCATGGCCGAGGAAGTTGCTTACGCCATAAAAGAAGATCAGCATCTAGTGGTTGAGGCAGGAACCGGAATAGGAAAAACATTTGCATATTTGGTACCAGCGATGCTCAGTGAACGTAAGGTTATAATTTCAACTGGCACAAAAACTCTTCAAGATCAGCTTTATCACAGAGATTTACCATTAATTAGTAAAGCAATTGGCCGGCCTATTTCGACGGCTCTATTGAAAGGACGGTCAAATTACTTATGTCTCAATAGATTAAATTTAGCATCGAGTAATGATAGGTATATTTCCAGAGATCTTAACTTGGTTAATCAATGGAAACATCAAACAATTACCGGAGATAAAACTGAATTATCTGATGTACCTGAAACTTCAATGGTGTGGCCTCTGGTAACTTCAACAATTGATAATTGCTTAGGAAGAAAATGTTCAGACTATCAAGATTGTCATGTAATGAAAGCAAGAAAGAATGCTCAAGAGTCAGATCTTCTTGTTATTAATCATCATTTATTATTTGCTGATTTGACTATGAAAGAAGAGGGTTTTGCTGAATTTTTACCAGATGCTAGAGCCATGATATTGGATGAAGCTCATCAAATTCCGGATTTAGCTGCTCAGTTTTTTGGAGTCAGTATTGGAAATATAGAGCTTGATAGGCTTTGTAATGAATTATTAGTAACTATTATTCCCTTAAATCAACCAATAGTTCTAAAACAAATTGATTTACTTAGAAAGGCACTAAGGCAACTTCTATTAGAGGCACCAAAAAAAGAAGGACGTTATGAATTTGCTCAAGTTCAAGCTGAAATCATCACCCCGATAAAGAATATATGCAATGCATTAAAAAATTTGGGACAAGTATTAGCGCCACTGATAGACGTGACTGAAACGCTTGAAAAAAAGCATGAACTTACGGAATTATATTTTAATCGAATATCAAGTATTCTGGATCATGATCTTGGTGATGGCTTACGCTGGGTTGATATTAAATCTCGTAGTTTACGATTGAATCTTACGCCATTAGACGTGGGTATGAAATTGCGTGAATTATTCTCAGGCTCGAAAAAGTCATGGATATTCACTTCTGCAACCATAGCTATCGGAGAAGACTTCAGTCACTTTAAAGATAGAATTGGTCTTCCTGGTTCAATGGAAGCTTCTTTTCCAAGTCCTTTTGCGGTAGATGAGAATGCGTTGATTTATTTACCTAAAGATTTACCTGAACCATCTAATATAAAATTTACCGAAAAAATGCTTGAAGCGACACAACCACTTTTAAAAGTTGTGTCTGGCGGTGTCTTTTTCCTTTTTACCAGCCATAGTGCACTCAATAAAGCCAAAGGCTGGTTTAACACAAAACAGAAATTACTAAACGATAGATTATTGCTCGTTCAAGGTGATTCACCTCGTGATGATATGTTAAAAAAATTTAGAGCAAATGAGAATGCAATATTGCTGGGCACCGGTAGTTTTTGGGAGGGAGTTGATGTTCGAGGTGAAGCTTTGAATATGGTAGTCATTGATAAATTACCATTTAAATCTCCTGCCGATCCCTTGATGATGGCTAGATTAGAGTATATCAAAAAAAATGGAGGCAATGGATTCAGTGAGCATCAATTGCCAACAGCAGTTTTAGCGTTAAAACAAGGAGTAGGTCGTTTACTGAGAGATGAGGACGATTATGGGTTAGTGGTATTATGTGATCCTCGTATTAAAAATAAAAATTACGGTAAGGCTTTCATTAATGGGCTTTTCCCCATGAAATCAACGGATTCATTGTTTGAAGTCAAAAATTTTATAGAAGCACATAAATCAACTAGAACTGACAATTAAGGATTCAATTTTTATGAAATTATTAGCTCTTGATACCTCCTCTGAAGCCTGCTCAGTAGCTATTAGCTCAAAAGGAAAAATATTTGAATCGCATTTTATCGAAGCAAAAAGTCATACTCGAGTATTATTGCCAGCCATAACGGCAATGCTAGATGTTGCAAGATTAAATATGGATGAGATTGATGCAGTAGTCTTGGGGATAGGGCCAGGTTCGTTTGTGGGGATGAGAATTGGTGCTTCTGTAGCTCAAGGTTTAGCATTTGCAAGTAATATAAAGATTATTCCAATCTCATCTATGGAAACAATAGCTCTAGAGGTAATGTTAATTCATAATTTGAGTGAGATTGTTGTCATGCAGAACGCAAGAATGAATGAAGTATATGTTGGAGAATATAAAATTTGTGCTGATGGGCTAACTGAAATTATCACACCCGTTAAATTACAGACGATCTCTGAGAGTATAAGTGAATATTCAAATCAGAAAAAAGATATTGTCGGAATTGGTTTCTCAGGACATTACGATAGCATTAAAAATATGCAGTTTAATGTTAAGTTGGAAGAAGGGTTTGGCTACCCTAGAGCAAGTTATTTACTTAATTTAGCTGAGCAGAAATACCTTATTTCAGATGCAGTAGAGCCTGAAAACCTCACTCTAGACTATATTAGGCAAGAAGTAGCTTCAAAGCCAAAATCATAGTGTTCCTTTAATAGATCTATACTTTTCAAGTCTCCTCATAGGTAATATAAAAATTGATATGAATATAAGAAATCATCCATCGAACCAATTATTAATTGATTTGATTAACTGTAAATCGATAACCCCTGAAGATGCTGGTTGCCAAGATATAATAAAACAAAGACTACAATCTATTGGTTTTATTTGCGAAGAATTAAATTATGGAGAGGTAAAAAATTTGTGGGCTACTATTGGCAATCCTGATGGACCGACACTCTGTTTTGCTGGTCATACGGATGTTGTGCCGCCAGGACCACTAAATGAATGGAAATTTGATCCTTTTCAAGCAACTTTTGCCGATAATTCTATCTATGGTCGAGGCGCTGCAGATATGAAATCTGGCTTAGCAGCAATGGTAATTGCAGCAGAGCAATTTATAGATAGCGAGCATCATTTCCTTGGTAGATTAGCTTTTTTGATTACCAGTGATGAGGAGGGGCCAGCTGTTAATGGCACTTTGATGGTGGTTGAAGAACTTAAAGAAAGAAAGGAAAAAATTGATTGGTGTATTGTTGGTGAGCCTTCTAGTAAAGAATTTCTCGGCGATACGGTAAGGATCGGTAGACGGGGTTCTTTGACAGGTTACCTGACAGTTAAAGGAGTGCAAGGTCATGTCGCATACCCGCAGCTCGCTAATAATCCAATTCGTTTGGCCTCGCCATTAATTTCAATGTTATTGAGCGAAACATGGGATAAAGGGAGTGACTTCTTTCCACCAACTAGCTTTGAGATTGTGAATATAATGAGTAATAGTGATGCTAATAATGTTATCCCAGGAGAAGTAAAAATTATTTTTAATCTTCGTTATAACCCTAATTGGAATTATGAAAAAATTAAATTACATATACTTAATTTACTGACTTCAGAAAATTTAGATTTTGATTTAACTTGGCGTGAGTCCGGTAAACCTTATTATACAGAACAGGGGTATTTAACTGATATCGTTAAAAAAGTAATTCTTGATTATTGTGGCACGGAACCATTGCTTTCCACAGACGGCGGTACATCAGACGGAAGGTTTATTGCTTCAATGGGCTGTCAGGTTATTGAATTAGGTGCTCTTAATGCCACTATTCATAAAGTAAATGAATCTGTCTCTATAGATGGAACACCGGAGTTAAGTAATATTTATCTAAATATTATGAAACGTCTATTTATTGGCTAATTTAAGTCCTGCAAAAATATTTAATGCGGCTAAACCAAGGCAGCAAATAACTACCCACGTGGGCATAGAGAGCATCATAAAGCTCCAATCAGTCGATGCGCACTCACCAGAACCGCTAAATATTAATAAAAGAGCGTCACCTAAAGGAAAATTACCCACGAGATAATCAAAACCTGGTCCACAACTTGGTACCTTATCTATAGGAAGGTTTTGAAGGTAGACGTGCCATCCAGCTACACCAACACCTGCTATAGAAGTGATAAATATTAAAGTGGTATAGATATAGTGTTTTAAATTATTTGGATTATGCAGGGCAGCCAAGAGAAATAATATTCCAGTAAATGTCACTGCAATTCTCTGCAGCACACATAAAGGGCAAGGGGTGAGTAACAGTTGGTATTCAGCGTACAACGCATAACCCATCATGGCTACACAAGATAAAAATCCTATGAGATATAATTTTCGTATTGATATATTTTGCATAAGAAAGATATTGTAAATGATTTTTTAGAGAAATTAGAAAAATTTTTAATTTAATTTCTTTTTTAATTCATCTGAATTAAAACCTATAAAAATTAAATTATTATTTTTAATTATCGGTCGTTTTATCAAAGTGGGATACGCAAGAAAATAATGAATAATATTTTCATTATTTATTTTGTTTTTATCAGCATCAGGTAGGTTTCTCCATGTAGTGCTCCGTCGATTAAGGAGTAACTCAAGGTTAACTATATTTGACCATAGTTCCAAGGTGACTTCATTCAATCCGTCTGCCCTGATATCATGATAGTTGTAGTTAATTTTGTTCAAAGCTAGCCATTTTTTTGCTTTTTTGCAGCTATCACAATTTTTTAGACCGTATAAAATAATCATATTAAATAATTTTTATTATTAGTTTATGTACTGGATTAAAGTATTTTTTAATTGTGTTTTGATTTTTTCAGATAATGGCATATTGAGTTCATCAACAACAAAGAAAACATCTTCAGCTCGTTCACCAATGGTCACAATCTTAGCAGTTTCAATATTAATATTTAGTTTTGTAAATATATTCCCAATCTTGAAAAGTAAACCAGGTTGATCTTTTGTTATTATTTCTATAACTGTGCGATTGTTATTTCTATCGGTTTTAAATATAACTTCTGGTTTCGTTGAGAAATGCTTGGCTTTTCTTGAGGCTCGACGTGATATTTTAATTTTTCTTTCATCGGTATTTTTAAGAAATGCGGATAGTTTTGATTTTATTTTTACTAATGTTTTTTCATTTACCTGATTTTCATTATCATTATTTATGAAGGTAAAAGTATCCATACTGAAATTGTTATTCATCGGAACAATTCTTGCGTCTAATATATTCATTCCTAATTCATCTAATATCCCAGTTGTGGCAACAAAAGTTCTCATTGATTGCGGGGTATAAACAACAATTTGAATACTTTCATCATTGGTTTGTCCGCGTATATCAATGAAGCCATTCTTAGAATTATCATTATTCATTAGTTTCTTGGTGTGCCAGGCTATTTCGTTGGCACGATATCTTATGAAGTATTCTTCCGTATGCAAATTCCAAATATCACTAATATCCTTATTATTAATGGGTAATTTTGATAACAAATCGAGCGATTCAGATTTTTTTTCTACTATCAATTGATCGCGATCAATTGGATCATCCAATTCACTCCTTAATGCTCGTTTTGTAAGGCTATAAAGATCATAAAATAGAGTTGCTTTCCAGGAGTTCCATAGATTTTCGTTAGTGCCTCTTATATCTGCGATAGTTAGTACATAAAGGAAATCAAGATGTATCTTATCTCCAATTATTCTAGAAAATTCATTAATGACAGCAGGATCACTGATGTCTTTCTTTTGAGCGGTCATCGATAATAAAAGATGATGTTTGACCAACCAAGCGACCGTCTTTGAAGAGTATTCACTCATACCGTGTTCTAGGCAAAAGGCTTCGGCATCTATAGCCCCAAGCTCAGAATGATCTCCTCCACGTCCTTTTGCGATATCATGAAAAATTCCTGCAAGATAGGCAATTTCTGGCTTTTCAAGTGACTGCATTAATTTACTGCAATGCGGGTATTCGTGATCAAACCTTGATAAAGCAAATCGTCTTAAGTTACTCACCACGAAAAGAGTATGTTCATCAACGGTATAGGCGTGAAATAAATCATATTGCATGCGTCCAACTATTCGACCAAATGCAGGAATATAAAGACCTAATACTCCATATAAATTCATTCTTCTTAGCTCGTGTGTTACTCCTTGAGGGGCTTTTAGTATCTCTAAAAATAAACGATGATTTTTTGGGTTCTGCCTAAATTCATCATCAATTAAATATAGATTTCTTTTTATTAGTCCAATCGTATAGGCACTTACACCAATTAATTTTTCTTCTTGTTGTAATAAAAGAAAAATCATCAATAAGCATGATGGATTCTCTTCAAATATTTGATTATGTGTTGCTTGCAGATAACCATTTTTTATTTGAAATGAGTTGTTAATCGTCTTTGGCTTTGCATTTGGATTTAGTAAAATAGCCTCTTCGAATTGTTGTAATAACATTTCATTGATACGGCTTAATTCCATTACAGTTCTATAATAACGTTGCATCATCTGCTCTACTGCAAGAGTAAAAGCTGCATCTTCATAACCCAGCATCGCCGCTAAATTTTTTTGATAATCAAATAATAATCGATCTTCCCTTCTTTTTGCTATTACGTGGAGTCCATAGCGAATTTTCCAAAGAAATCGTTGGCCTTCATTCAGTCTTTTTAGTTGCCCAACGGTAAGAAATTTATGTTTGATCAGCTCATTTATGTTATTGACTTGGAAGTGTCTTTTTGCCACCCAGCCTATTAATTGGATATCTCTCAGCCCACCTGGACTAAGTTTCACATTGGGCTCGAGTTTGTAAGCTGAATTATCGGATCGAAGATGTCTGTCAACTTGCTCTTTTCTTTTGCCGGCAAAAAATTTCTTTGATGACCACATCATATTTGTTTTGATACTTTCTCTCATAGAGTTATGAAGTTTTTTGCACCCAAATAATAATCGCGATTCCATTAGAGTTGTTATGGTGGTTAAATCTTTTTTCGACTCAGTTTTGCATTCTTTTAGTGAGCGAACACTATGACCAAGATCAAAACCTAGATCCCAAAGAGTGGTTAGAAATAGTGAAATACGATCATTTATCTTAGGTGTTATTTTGGATTTAAATAAGATCATGATGTCGATGTCTGATTGCGGGTGTAATTCACCGCGACCGTAACCTCCAACAGCCATTAACACGATATCGGGTAAGTTGTTTAACTTATTTGTACGCCAAAGATGGAGCATTATTTGATCTATGGCATGAGAACGTAGATAAACAAGGTTTTCTATTGCTTCATTGTTAATGAAACGCGCCATAAGATTGTCATCTATCTCTGCTAAGGATAGTTTTAGACTATTGATTGTACTATTTTTAGTCATTGATTCAGAAAGGCGTCTGATATCAGCATCCTCTTTTAAATCAATAGTTAAGCTAGAAGACATTCTATTCTATTTTATCTTTGGTCTAGGCCCAGTGTGAGAACTTCAAAACCATCTTTTGTAATAAGTATCGTGTGCTCCCATTGAGCAGAAAGACTATGATCTTTGGTAACCACAGTCCAGCCGTCAGGAAGAAGCTTAACTTCTTTTTTTCCAGCATTAACCATCGGCTCTATAGTTAATGTCATACCAGCTTTAAGCTTTACGCCTGTTTTTGGCTTACCATAATGTAATACTTGCGGCTCCTCATGAAATACACTCCCAATACCATGCCCACAATACTCTCTAACAACTGAGAATCTATTTTTTTCAACAAAAGATTGAATTGCATGCCCTATATCTCCCAAATATTTGCCATCAGCCAATTGCTCGATACCTAACCACATCGATTTGTAGGCTATATCAGAGAGCCTTTTTGCTTTTATACTAGGCTTGCCAACAAAAAACATGCGACTGGTGTCACCATGAAAACCGTCTTTTATTACTGTAATATCTATATTTAAACAATCACCCGTTTTTAGAACTCGTTGACCCGGAATGCCATGGCAAACGACATGATTTAATGAGGTGCAAATTGATTTTGGAAAACCCATATAATTAAGTGGGGCAGGAATCGCTTTTTGTTCCTCAGTGATAAACTTATGACATATTGCATCAAGTTCATCAGTACTAATTCCTGGCTTAATATAGTCACTTATCATATCCAAAACATTTGCGGCTAACCTTCCAGCCTTACGCATTTTTTCTTGTTCTTCTAAAGTTTTAATTGTGATTGTCATTTTAAAATAAATCTCTTTATTATCTTTCTAAACCTTAGTTTAACTGGTAAGAGTTTAGATATCGTTAAAATTTTTTTATTTTTCTAATTTGTAATATATTTTTATTTATTATAAATATTGTCCGAATTTTATGGATATGTTATAAAGCGCCCGCCCTTGAGGCAAATAATCCACACGTTTATCGTCACATAATGCTGGGTGCTTAAGTAAGAACTGAGTTGCATAATGGGGTAAACGGAGGCATAACCCGGAGAATAAAATGAAAGATATTACTATGCGTGAAATGCTTGAAGCGGGCGTTCATTTTGGACATCAAACTCGTTATTGGGATCCTAAGATGGCACCTTATATCTTTGGTTCTAGAAACAAAATTCACATAATTAATTTAGAAAAAAGTTTGCCAATGGCTAGAGATGCTTATGCATTTATCAAAGCTATAATCGCAGATGGCGGAAAGGTTTTATTTGTCGGCACTAAACGTGCTGCAAGAGAAACAGTAAAATCCGAAGCGGAGCGCTGTGAAATGCCTTATGTGAATCATCGATGGCTTGGCGGCATGCTAACTAATTATAAGACAATTCGTCAATCGGTAAAGAGATTAAAGAATTTAGATAAAATGACAGAAGAGGGTGGCTTTGTTGGGCTAAATAAGAAAGAGATATTAGGTTTGACCAGGGAATCTGAAAAATTAGAAAAAAGTCTTGGTGGAATAAAAGACATGGGATCCATTCCAGATGCACTTTTTGTGGTGGATGTCGGGCAAGAGGAAATAGCTATTCGCGAAGCAAAAAAACTAGGTATTCCTGTCGTTGGTATTGTTGATTCTAATTGCTCTCCTGATCTTGTTGATTACGTAATTCCAGGAAATGATGACGCTATAAGGGCTGTTTCTTTGTATGCTTCATATATGGCAGAAGCGGTATTAGATGGGAAGGCTTCCCTTCCTGAAGTCGCTTTGAGTGATGATGAGTTCATAGAGTTGGATGAAGATGGAAAACCCACCAAACAGAGCACAAGAAAGAATAAAATACCAGGCAAAATAACAAGTAAGAAAGTAAAAATAACCTCTGTGAATAAAAAATCAAAAACATCTCAGCCTCTTGAAGTGGATGGAGAAACAAAGTTAGATGAGCCGATTTCAGTTGATAAAAAAGATACTACACCTGAAATAAAGTCATCAGAAGAAATATCTGAGGAAAAACCTATAAAAGAGACGGCTAAGAGGAAAGTAGCTAAGAAGAAAGTAGCTAAGAAGAAAGTAGCTAAGAAGAAAGTAGCTAAGAAGAAGGTGGCTAAGAAGAAGGTAGCTAAGAAGAAAGTCACAGAAAAATAAATATTTTTATTATTTTATAAAAAACTATTTAAGGTAAATAATATGTCTATAACAGCATCTTTGGTGAAAGAACTTCGTGATAGAACTGGCGCCGGAATGATGGAGTGCAAGAAATCTTTGGTTGAGGTTGATGGTGATATCGACGCAGCTATAGATTTGCTTAGAACTTCCGGACAAGCTAAGGCGGAAAAGAAAGCATCTCGAGTTGCTGCAGATGGAAGAATTGTTATTGAAAGCAATGCATTCATGGCGGTAATAATTGAAATTAACTCTGAGACTGATTTCGTAGCTAAAGATGAAAATTTCATCAATTTTTCTGACTCAATAGCAAATCTGTTATTAGATACAGACATTAAAGATATTGAGCAATTGAGTGACAGTATGTTGTCAAATAATCAAACAGTTGAAGAGGCTCGCACTGAACTAGTTACTAAGGTTGGTGAGAAAATTTCTTTACGTCGTTTTAGTAAAATTAGTGACGCAGAAAACCTTGGGTGTTATTCGCATGGTTCCAGAATAGGAACTATCGTAAGTTTATCAGGCGGTGATGGAGAGTTGGCGAAGGATGTAGCTATGCATATCGCTGCATCAAACCCAATATGTATTGATGAAAATGGTATACCAAATGAATTGATAGAGAGAGAGAAGAAGATCTACAATGAGCAAGCGCAGTCCTCTGGTAAGCCTCCTGAAATAATAGAAAAAATGATTCAAGGCAAAATGTCTAAATTTATTAAAGAAATAACGTTATTAGGCCAATCATTTATTAAGGATCCTGATATCTCTATTGGGGAATTATTAAAAAATTCCAACGCTGATGTAACTAAGTTTATTCGTTATGAGGTTGGCGAAGGTATTGAGAAAAAAGAAGAAAATTTTGCTGATGAGGTCATGAAGCAAATAAAAGATAGCGCTTCTTAATCTAACTTACTCATTTATATGGGTACGCCTTAATTGAATTCTTTTTAATTTTATTAATAGGCTAATATCTAACTATTAAGGTATTCTAGTGTAAAAAAGAAGGATTTTTTCAATGAAAACATCATCTCCTCTCTATAAGCGCATACTAGTTAAATTAAGCGGTGAAGCTCTAATGGGCGATCTTGATTATGGGATTGACCCAACGGTAATTAAACGTATTGCGAAAGAATTAATTCAAGTAAAGAATCTTGGCATCGAAATTGCTGTAGTAATAGGCGGTGGAAATATTTTTCGTGGTGCTGGTCTTGCTGGCGCAGGAATGGATCGAGTGACTGGCGATTATATGGGGATGCTAGCAACTGTGATGAATGCATTAGCAATACAAGATGCTCTTGAATCAATGCAGGTAAACGCAAGAGTGATGTCTGCTATCAAAATTCATGAAGTTTGCGAAGATTATATTCGAAGAAGAGCTGAAAGGCATTTAGAAAAAAACCGAATAGTTATTCTCGCAGCAGGTACAGGTAACCCATTTTTTACAACAGATTCAGCTGCAAGTCTTAGAGCTATTGAGATAGGTGCAGAAGTATTGCTGAAAGCGACAATGGTCGATGGTGTTTATGATTCTGATCCGAAAAATAATAATAAGGCAAAACTTTACAAGCACATATCTTTTGATAAAATTTTATCAAATAAGCTTAATGTTATGGATGCTACGGCAATTGTGATGTGTAGAGATAATGATTTATCACTCAGAGTGTTTAATTTGCTAAAACCAAATACCTTAGTTGCAGCGATGACAGATGCATCAGTTGGAACTTCAGTAGGGACTTAGGAGTAAATCGGAGAATATAAAGTGATTAATGAGATCAAAAAAGATGCTGCAGATAGAATGAAGAAAAGCGCAATGGCATTGCAGCAAAATTTAACAAAAATAAGAACTGGACGAGCAAATACTAGTCTATTGGATCAGATATTTGTTGATTATTACGGAAGCCAATCGGCCTTAAATCAAGTAGCAAATGTCAGTATAGAGGATTCTCGTACTCTCAAAATCACACCTTGGGAAAAAGACATGATACAGCCGATTGAAAAAGCAATAATGAATTCAAATTTAGGGCTCAATCCAGTCACGGCTGGAATAATTATTAGAATTCCATTACCTCCTCTAACTGAAGATCGAAGAAAGGATATGATTCGTGTTGTAAGGCAAGAAGGTGAACAATCAAAGGTTGCTGTAAGAAATGTAAGAAGAGATTCACTGGGTGATATCAAAGAGTTACTCAAAGAAAAAATGATTGGTGAGGATGAAGAAAGGAAGGGACAAGAAGAGATTCAAGAATTAACCAATCAGCATGTAGAGGAAATAGATCAAATAGTCGCGGTTAAAGAAAAAGAACTAATGGTTGTTTAATTGATTATCAAGGTCTAGAAACATGAAACCTAATCACATAGCAATAATCATGGATGGTAATGGCAGATGGGCCAAAAATCATAACGAGAGTAGAAAATTTGGTCACAAAAGAGGCGCCATAACCGCTCGAGATATTGTTCGTTTTACTGGTTCGTTAGGGATAGAATTTCTTACATTGTATGCATTTAGTACTGAGAATTGGGGTCGCCCACTTAAAGAAGTTAACTTATTGATGGCGCTTTTCATAGAGACTCTCGACGCTGAAATAAAAGATCTTAATAATAATAATGTAAAAATTAGATTTATAGGGGATAGGTCTAATTTAAAAAAATCATTAATTAATAAGATTGATAAAGCCGAATTATTAACGAAAAATAATCAAGGTCTAAATTTAACCGTTGCAATGGCTTATGGAGGGAGATGGGATATAGTTAATGCAGCAAAATTAATTCAAGATAAAATTGAAAGCAATGAATTAAATCAAGTTGATATTGATGAGGAGCAATTCTCATCATACATGCAATTGGGTTTAAACCCTGATCCTGATTTGTTAATTCGAACAGGTGGGGAACGGAGAATATCAAATTTTCTATTATGGAATATTGCATATACAGAGCTATATTTTTGTGACACTTTGTGGCCTGACTTTGTTAGCGATGATTTAGAGCTAGCATTAGATTTTTACGCCCAAAGAAAAAGGCGATATGGAAAAAATGTATAGTTATAGGATTCATTTATGCTAAAGGAAAGAGCGATAACTGGTATTGTTGGGCTGATAGTTCTATTAAGTATTCTATATTTAATGCCTCATGAGATAGCTAGGGCATTATTTTTTATAATTTTTATTATTGCTGGATGGGAATGGGCAAACCTTATAGACCAAGATAGTTTAAATCGCAGGGTCGTTTTTCTAGTAACCTTAACTTCGATGATATTTGGCATTCATTTCATAGGTTTAGGTATCATAGATTTTAAAATATTATTTATTTTTTCAGTGATTTTCTGGATGCTACTTCTGTTAAGTTTATTTTATTACCCTATACATATCCCCAGCTCGATTGGCTGGACAATAGGATTAATTATTCTGACCTCAGGGTATTTTTCGGTGGACTGGATATTTATAAATTGGGGAAGAGATTATTTCTTAGCTTTCTTATGTTTTATCTGGTTAATGGATTGTGGTGCGTATTTTGCTGGAAAAAATTTCGGTCAATTAAAACTTGCCATTCATATCAGTCCGAATAAAACTTGGGAGGGCCTCATTGGCGGGTTGTTTTTAGTTACTATTTTTGCTGTATTTTTATCGGTATATTTTGATCTTGATAATCTAGTTTTGATACCTTTTGTACTCTCATTGAGCTTATTATCTGTTATAGGTGATCTTGCAATTAGTATGTTCAAAAGAAGTTCAGGAACTAAAGATACTGGTAATTTTTTCCCTGGACATGGTGGTATGCTGGATAGATTGGACAGTATTGTCTCATCAGCACCATTATTTGCTCTTGGCTTGATTCTCATTTCAAGCTGAATGTTTTTTTAAAAAGGTATATAAATTATGATACTTACTAGTATTCTAGCTTTTATTTTTGCCGTAGGTCTTTTGGTTACAATTCATGAATTTGGTCATTATATTATTGGTCGTTACTGCGGCATGAAAGTTTTAAAATTTTCAGTTGGTTTCGGTAAATCGATTTATTCTAAAAAAGTAGGAAAAGATCAAACTGAGTATCGCTTATCAATGATTCCCTTGGGTGGATATGTTCAATTTCTCGATGGTCGCAATGGTTCTATTGATCCTAAAGATGAAGGTCGAGCTTTCGATCAGAGACCAATAAGATCAAGAGTAGCGGTTTTATTAGCTGGACCCATATTTAACTTTCTATTTGCGATTTTTGCCTATTTTGTTATTTTTTCGAATGGAATTATGACTATAAAACCAGTCATTGGTGAGGTTGAGAATAATTCTTATGCTGCTGAGGCAGGGTTGAATTATGGTGATCGTATTTTGAAGATTGAAGGTCAAATTATTAATGATTGGGAGGATGCAATCTCAGAAATTTTAATGACAGTAACTAAAAAGCAAGAAATTAATTTTCAAATCGAAACTCAAGAAAAATCCAATAAAATTATTAATATGATTATTCAAGGAGATAGTTCATCTCTAACCGTGCCTGGTGAGTTATTTAAAGGATTGGGTTTCTATCCTTGGCAACCACCAGCTTTAATAGGCGAAGTTTTACTAGGGGGCGCTGCAGATAAAGGCGGGTTATTAAAGGGTGATCGAATAATCTCTATCGACGACCAAAAAGTAAAATCATTTTTGGAGCTGAGAGCTATCATTGAAAGTAAGCCCAGGCAGTTAGTTTCTATGAGATATATGAGAGATAATTTTGACTATGTTGTGGATATTCGACTGGGTCAAACAGATGAGACTGATCCAAAGGGTATTTTAGGGGTTGCGGCGGGTGGTAATTATGAGGATTTTTGGTATCTTAATAGATTAGATCCGATTGATGCTTTTGCAGAATCAATAAAAGAGACATGGGCATCTGCTAGTTTTACCGTCATTATGTTTACCAATATGTTAACTGGAAATGTTTCATCTAAAAATATAAGTGGTCCTTTTAGTATCGCAAAGTATGCAGGAATATCTGCAGATGCGGGTTTGAATCAATTTTTAAAATTTTTAGCTTTGATTAGCATTAGTCTCGGTGTTATAAATTTAATGCCTATCCCGATGCTCGACGGTGGGCAAATTGTTTATCAAACTTTAGAGTGGATAAAAGGAAGTCCTTTATCAATAAGATTTCAGTTACTTGGACAGCAATTTGGTATCATGATTTTGTTTTTACTAATGGGAATCGCTTTTTACAATGATTTGTTTAATTAAATAGTTTGTTTGTAAATATAAAAAAATGAAATTAATGAATAATAATTTAATATTTAAATCGATTATCTTGGTTTGTTTGTCTTTTGTTTTTATGGCGGATCAATCTCGTGCTGAAACTTTCAAGATCAGTGATATGAGAGTTGAGGGTCTAAGGCGAATCTCTGAGGGGACTGTGTTTAATTATTTGCCAATTAATGTTGGTGATACTGTTGATGAAGTAAGAATTCAAGAAGCAATAAGATCTCTTTACAGTGAAGCATTATTCGATGACATCTCAATGAAAAGGGAAGGGACGATATTAATAATCGAGGTAAAAGAGAGGCCTTCTATAGAAGCGTTTACTATAGAAGGTAATAAAGATATTAAAACCGAAGACTTAATGACTTCATTACGAAATGTTGGTATGTCTCGAGGAAGGACATTTGATCGTTCCGTACTCGATAATGTCACGGGCTTTTTAAGAGAGCAATATTATGATCGAGGTAAATATGGAGTCAGAATTAAGGCTGATGTCGAAGATCGACCAAATAATACGGTCCGAATTAGTATAGATGTTAAAGAAGGGGATCGGGCAAAAATACGTCAAGTGAATATCATTGGTAATGATTCTTTTGGTGAAGCTGATATTCGTGAAGATTTTGAATTAGATACGGCCAATTGGTTATCCTGGATAAGATCGGATGATAGGTACTCAAAAGAGGCAATTACTGGCGATCTTGAGAAGCTACGATCTTTTTATATGGATCGAGGTTATGCCGATTTTAGAGTGGAATCAACCCAGGTAGCCATATCTCCAAATAAAAAAGATATGTTCGTTACTATAGTGGTTCACGAGGGTGAACGTTACAATATTTCAAATATAAAGCTAATAGGAAATAATGTCATTCCTGATGAAGATCTGGAAAGATATGTTATTTCAGAATCTGGCGACATGTTTAATTTACAAACATTAACTAGTACGGCTGAATTAATGTCATTTAGGCTAGGTGAAGACGGTTATGCTAATGCAAAAATTGAGCCTGTTCCTGAATTAGATTATGAGGCAAAAGAAGTTGCTGTCACATTTTATATTGACCCTGGAAGTCGAGTCTATGTCAGGCGTATAAACTTCAATGGAATCAAAGAGGTGGATGATGAAGTTTTTCGAAGAGAGGTTCGTCAAATTGAAGGAGCTTTTGTATCTAATATTCTGATTGATCGCTCTAAGATTAGATTGCAAAGATTGCCTTTTATTGAAGAAGTCGAATTTGAAAGCAACCCCGTAATTGGGAGTCCCGATATGGTTGATGTGGACTTTGATCTTAAATATCGAATGCCAGGTCAGTTTAGTGGTGGGATAGGTTATTCTGAATTTTTTAAACTTAATATCAACGGTAGTATCACTCATACAAATTTCTTAGGAACGGGTGAAAGAGTCGCATTAAATGCCAATTCGAGTAAATACTCCAAGCAAATTAGTGCTTCGCATACAGATTATTTCACAACCATGAATGGCATAAGAAGAACCGCATCTCTTAATTATAGGGATTATAAGCAATTTACATCTGCGGCCTCTGCTTTATCTACTACTAGTGGGGGCGCCACAATTGATTATGGTTATCCTTTAGGTGAATATCAATCAGTTAGTCTAGGATTAAATCTACAGCAAGTGGAGATGTTGTCTTCTAGATATAGTACACAACAAGCAATAGATTGGGTAACCGGCAACGGTAAGTCGTATGATGCCGGAAATGGATTTACAGGTACTAAATTTGGAAATCTAGAAATAATGGCTGGCTGGAATTATGACAGCAGAAATAGAACAATCTTCCCAGATAAAGGAACCAAACATCAACTCTTTGCAACTCTTACGACGCCGGGAAGTAATGTTGAGTATTGGACTACAAGATATAACTTTACAACTTATCAGCCCGTCTATGGACGTTGGATATTTTTGTGGAATGCGCAATTAGGTTACGGTAAAGCTCTAGGCGACACGACAGCACTTCCACCTTTTAAGCAGTTTCATAGTGGTGGCCCTAAATCTACTCGTGGATTCAAGGAGTCATATCTTGGGCCAAAGGACACAAATGGAAGGCCGTATGGCGGAAACGTACTAGTTGCGAGTCAGCTAGAGCTTATAATCCCTATGCCTGAAAAGTTTTCAAGCCAAGCTAGAGCGAGTATATTTTATGATATTGGAAACGTATTCAATACAGGCGAGGTGGTTTTCTTTGACAAGAAAGGAGATCCAGTAGAATATACAACATCATTTGGTGAGCTAAAAAGATCTGTTGGTATTGCGGTACAATGGATGGCACCAATGGGGTTATTTAGATTTAGCTATGCTTATCCTCTTAATCGATATGAGGGTACAGATAGATTTTATAAGGATGAGATTGAAAGATTTCAATTCTCAATTGGGCAGTCTTTTTAATAATTGGAAGGGTATATGAATTTTTTGAATATTTTAATTAAACACATTTGTATTTCAATAATAGCTAGTTTGTTTTTTGTGGTTTCGTTATCAGCGCAAGAGCAAAAAATTGGTGTCGTCAATTTCCAAGCATTGGTTGAAAGTTCTCCACAATTTAGGTTAGTGATGGAGTCATTAGCTGGAGAATTTCAACCTAGACAGAGAGAAGCGATAGCTAAATCAAAAGAACTAGAAGAGTTAGCGGCAAAATTACAAAAAGATGCTGCCGTGATGGGCGCATCAGAAAGGGCAAATGCTGAGAAAGAATTTAGAGAGCTTCAGCGTGAAGTAAATCGCCTAGGTACAGAGCTTGAAGAGGACGTAAATCTTAGAAGAAATGAAGAGCTAGGAAAACTCCAAAGATCAATTCTAGATGCTGTAAATGTTTTTGCACAATCAAATGAATATGACATGATATTTGCCGATGGGGTTATTTACGCAAGTGAAAATGTAAATATTACTGGTTTGATATTAGAGTCATTGCAAAATGATCCTCAGGATGTTGCAAACTAGATTTTAATACTTAAAATCGTTTTATACATGCTTTATCTTTCAAGGGGAATGTATTGGATTTTAGTTTAGGGGAATTAGCGGTAAAATTTGGTTGTGATCTTGTTGGTGATCCAAAAACAAGAATTTCATTTTCTTCTACATTAATCTCAGCCAAGCAGGGCGATTTATCCTTCTATTCGAATGTATTTTATCTTAAGCAGTTAGAGTCAACAGCAGCATCAGCAGTTGTCATAAAACCATCTGATCTAAAGCATTGTCCAGTCGATGCTTTATTAACTGATGATCCACATATAATTTTTTCTAAAATAGTAGCTTTACTTAATCCGCTCCCAACTTTTGAGCCGAGCATCGATGCTAGTGCTTCAATCTCAAAAAAAGCAATAATATCAAATTCAGCATTTGTTGGTGCGCTTTGTTTTATTGGTGATGGAGTAAAAATCGGTGAAAATGTATATATAGGGCCGGGATGTATTATTGATGGGCATATAAAGATTGGAAGTAATTCCAGATTGATAGCTAATGTCACGGTAGTAAATAAAGTAGCAATTGGAAAAGAAACTATGATTCATCCTGGGTCAGTCATTGGTTCTGATGGTTTTGGTAATATGAAGACGGAAAAAGGATGGTTAAAAATCCATCAGATAGGTGGTGTTAAGATTGGAAATGATGTTGAGATTGGCTCTAACACAACAATTGATCGGGGCTCACTTGATGATACTGAGATTCATGATGGGGTTCGACTAGATAACCAAATTCAAATTGGACATAATGTATGTATAGGCGAGCACACTGCAGTTGCGGCTTCTGCAGCCATTGCCGGCAGTGCAATTATTGGTAAACGATGTATGATTGCTGGTCAAGTAGGATTAGTTGGACATATTGAAATTTGTGACGATGTGAGAATAAATGGCGGTTCTGTTGTTACAAAAAGTATTAAGAAACCAGGTGTTTATTCTGGGTCTTTTGCGGCTGATGAAGATAAGGTCTGGAAAAAATTAGTTGCTAAAATACGTCGTTTATAAGGTTGCATAATAATTATAATATACAACGAGTAATTGGATGAATAAAAAAAATAAGATCTTAGATGCCACTCAGATAATGGAGCTTCTTCCACATCGTTATCCATTTTTATATATAGATAGAGTTATTGACTATGAGCTTGGTAAATCAATTACAGCAGTAAAAAATGTATCAATCAATGAACCATTTTTTCAAGGTCATTTTCCAGAAAAACCAATTATGCCGGGTGTAATTATTATTGAGGCAATGGCTCAAGCGGGAGGAATACTTGGGCATTTGACGGTCGGTGATATCAAACCTAAGCCAATTTATTATCTTGTTTCAGTTGAGCAAGCGCGTTTTCGTTTTCCTGTAGTAGCGGGAGATCAATTGACTATAACAGTCGAAGTAGACCGCATTATTCGTGGAATGTGGCGATATTCTTGTAATGCTTATGTCAATGATGAGATTTCCGTGAATGCCAAAATCATGTGCGCTCCAAATATTTAGTTCTGATGATTCATAAAACTGCAATTATTTCTGAATCTGCCGTAATAGCCGCAGATGTAAAAATTGGTCCTTATACCGTAATCAATGATGATGTTGTGATCGGAGAAGGGACTGTAATTGATAGTCATGTGGTTATAAGTGGCTCAACAACAATTGGCAAAAGAAATCATATTTACTCTTTTGCCTCAATTGGCGGTGACCCTCAAGATAAAAAATATAATAATGAGAAAACTTCATTGATTATCGGTGATGGAAATACCATTAGAGAATATTGCACAATAAATAGAGGAACATCTCAAGATAAAGGAAAAACAGTCATAGGTGATAATAACTGGATTATGGCTTATGTGCATATTGCGCATGATTGTATTGTTGGAAGTAATGCTGTTTTTGCTAATAATGCGACTTTAGCCGGCCATGTAAATGTTGGTGATTGGGCGATATTTGCTGGTTTTACTGGTGCGCATCAATTTACTCGAATTGGCGCGCATAGCTTTATTGGGATGAATACACTAACCACAAAAGATATACCGGCATACGTGATGGCTGAAGGGCAACCAATTAGACCAAGAGGTGTTAATACGGAAGGACTCAAAAGAAGGGGTTATAAGGCTGAACAAATCACAAATATTAAAAATGCATATCGTATTCTTTATCGTAAGGACTTGAAACTATCTGAATCATTGCAAGAGATTGAAAAATTAACCCAAGATCAAAAAGAATTAGAGTTATTCCTTGAATCAATAAGATTAGCCTCTGATCGAGGAATTATTAGATAATTTATGCGTATTGGATTAGTGGCTGGTGAGGCTTCGGGAGATTCTTTAGGGTCAGGCCTCATGCGAGAAATACTAAAAATTCATCCTGATGCTAGCTTTGAGGGTATTTTCGGGCCAAAAATGGAAAAAATTGGCGGTAAATCTTGGGCAACATCGAGCGAATTATCGGTAATGGGAATCATAGAACCCATCAAAAGATTGCCCCATTTAATATGGCTTCGTAAACGGATTTTAAAAAAATGGTTACAGCGTCCACCGGATGTATTTATCGGTATTGATTCGCCGGATTTTAATCTTACACTAGAAGAAAAATTACGATCAAATGGTATTACTACAGTTCATTATGTTAGCCCATCTATTTGGGCTTGGCGACCAAATCGAATAAAAAAAATTCGCAGATGTGCTGATAAAGTACTATGTCTGCTCCCATTTGAACCTGATTTATATAAAAAGCATGAAATATCGGCTGTATTTGTTGGTCATCCGGCAGCTAATACATTGCCTTATGATCTGGAAAGTAGTGCTGTAAGGGATAAATTTGAACTCCCATCAGGCACTATTATAGCGATATTACCTGGTAGCCGTTCTAGTGAAATAGAAAATCTTGGCCCGATCTTTGCTGATGTAGCTAAATTATTAATTGATCGATACGAGGGTATTTCTTTTGTATCTCCTATGTCATCTCCTGGAATTTACAATCAATTTGAAAAATTTCTTATTGATAATAATATACGAGATCATTTTTTATTGGTAAAGGGTTATTCGCATGAAATGATAGTAGCTTCGAATATAGTACTATTAGCCTCAGGTACGGCGGCACTCGAATCTGCGTTATTATGTAGACCGACTATAGCTGCTTATAAAGTATCTAAGTTAAGTTATTTTATTTTAAATAAATTGATTAAAATAGATTCTTTTACGCTTCCAAATATTCTTTTAGATAAAAAAATTATCCCTGAATTTATTCAAAATGAAGCATCTGTCGAAAATCTAAATAAAGCTATTTGTGAACACCTAGATAATCCAAGTTATAAAGAGATGATTACAGATGATTTTATGCTGTTAAGGTCAAAATTGAATCTTGACACAGATAAATTAGCAGCATTAGAGGTATTAGAATTACTATAAATATTCATCAATACGAATTTGTCGCAGGAGTTGATGAGGTTGGGCGAGGTACTTTAGCTGGCCCTGTTGTGGCAGCGGCAGTTATTCTTCCCAGTCATTATTCATTTGATGGATTGAATGATTCCAAAAAAATTAGTGAAAAAAAAAGAAATCATTTATCTAAGCAAATTCTCACTCAAGCTCTATCTTGGTCGATAGCTTATTCTGATGTTAATGAGATTGATAACCTTAATATCTTAAGAGCAACGATGTTAGCTATGCGCCGTTCAATTTTGGGCTTAGCTTATTTACCGAATTTCCTCAGAATAGATGGTAATATTTTACCTAATTTGAATTTTTATAATAAAGTCATACCTGGTGAAGCTATTATTGGAGGGGATGGTAAAGTTGAGGTGATTAGTGCGGCATCTATTATCGCAAAAGTATATAGAGATGCCTTAATGTCTAATCTAGACTCAATTTATCCTGGCTATAACTTTTCAAAACACAAAGGTTATGGCACAAAAGAACATCTAGAGCGTATTAAAAATAATGGGCCATCCTCACAACATCGAATGAGTTTTAAACCTTTATGTGAAAACATGACTTTAGAAAAGAATTAACTGGTTTAGTTTATAAAAGCTAATTAATATTAAATTCAACTCTTGCCACCAATTTTTTGACTTAATTTACTCATCATAATGACAAATAATTTTATACATTTAAATCTTCATAGTCAGTATTCAATTGTAGATAGTACGATTCGTATACCCAAGCTAATGGAAGAGTGCATTTCAAATAATATGCCGGCAATAACATTAACTGATCAGAATAATGTATTTGGTATGGTTAAATTTTATCGTAAGGCTCTTGAGTTTGGTATAAAACCAATAATTGGATCAGACATATTTCTTGCGGATGAAGATGATGAGTCTAAGTACGATCGTATTACATTACTCTGTGCTGATAATGATGGTTATAAAAATCTTACTCAACTAATTACACGTGCTTGGCTCGATGGACAAACAAGATTCGGTCCTCGTCTGCATAAATCATGGCTTTCTAAGGATAATTGTAAAGGTTTGATCGCACTTTCAGCTGGACTTAAAGGTGATATTGGTCGAAGTTTGGTGAATGAGCATCATGATCTTGCTTCTAGGCAATTAGATTCTTGGCTTGGTTTATTTGAAGATCGTTTTTATATAGAACTTATTCGAACTAACCGTCAATTTGAGGAGAATTATATTCAACAAGCTCTCCTTTTGGCACATGATCATTCGGTTCCAATCGTTGCGACAAATGACGTAAGATTCCTGAATTCTGACGATTACTCATCGCATGAAGCCAGAGTGTGTATAAACGAAGGGTTAATTCTATCTGACTCAAATAGACCAAAATTGTACAGTGATCAACAATACTTAAAAAATGCCAAAGAAATGCATGATTTATTCAGAGATATTCCAGAGTCATTGAAAAATACTACCGAGATTGCCAAAAGATGTAACTTACATCTTAGATTGGGCGAATCTTTTTTACCGATTTTTCCTGTACCGAAAGAACAGACAACAGACTCCTACTTACTTAAAGAATCTGAAAAAGGCTTAAGTCTTAAACTAAAAGACTCTCAAATTGATAATCAGATTGATCCATTAATTTATCAATCACGTTTGAAAGAAGAGTTGGACGTAATAAATAATATGGGATTCTCCAGTTACTTTTTAATAGTTTCTGATTTCATTGATTGGGCAAAGAAAAATAACATACCAGTAGGACCGGGCAGAGGTTCGGGAGCAGGCTCTTTAGTTGCCTATGTATTAGGTATTACAAATGTTGATCCATTGGAGCATGATTTGTTATTCGAAAGATTTCTAAATCCAGAGCGAGTATCAATGCCTGATTTTGATATAGATTTTTGTATGGATGGTCGTGATCGAGTAATTGATTATGTTTCAGATAAATATGGTCGAGAAAGAGTTTCGCAAATCATTACCTATGGAACAATGGCTGCAAGAGCTGTGATAAGAGATGTTGGCAGAGTTTTGGATCAACCTTATGGTTTTGTGGATAGAATTGCAAAACAAGTTCCATTTGAAGTTGGCATGACGCTCAATAAAGCATTAGAGCAAGATGATGAATTACGAAGAATGTATAGTGAAGATGAGGAAGTTGAAGCTATTATAAATCTTGCAAAGTCGCTTGAGGGGTTGGTAAGAAATGCAGGAAAGCATGCTGGCGGCGTGGTTATTGCTCCTGATAAATTAACTGACTTTACGCCTTTATATTGTGAGGAAGGCAAAGTAAATGTAGTTACACAGTTTGACAAAGACGATGTGGAAGCGGCTGGACTAGTAAAATTTGATTTCCTAGGATTAAGAACACTCACTATTATTGATTTAACGATTCGTATCGCTAGTAAATCTAATGTTAGCCAGATAGATATAGATAAAATACCAATGAAAGACTCAAAAACATTTGAACTTTTGAGGACTTGCAATACTACTGCTATATTTCAACTTGAATCACCAGGTATGAGGGATTTAATTAAAAGAATGCGACCAGATCATTTTGATGATTTGGTCGCTCTAGTGGCTTTATTCAGACCAGGACCACTTCAATCAGGCATGGTCGATGATTTTATTAATCGCAAGCATGATTTGGATAAAATGAATATTGACTATTTGCACTCTGATATTGAAGGGATACTTAAACCTACTTATGGGGTTATTTTGTATCAAGAGCAAGTAATGCAAATTGCCCAAGTTTTAGCGGGATACTCACTCGGTAGTGCGGATCTTTTGAGACGAGCGATGGGTAAAAAGAAAGCAGAAGAAATGGCAGTTCAACGTGAAAGTTTCCTTAAAGGCTCCATTGAAAGGGGGGTATCTCAGCGAATAGCTGAAAGAATATTTGATTTAATGGAGAAATTTGCAGGATACGGTTTTAACAAGTCGCATTCAGCGGCGTATGCACTGATTTCGTATCAAACCGCTTATTTAAAGACTCATTATACAGCTCCATTTTTGGCTGCTGTAATGACCACGGAAATGGACAATACTGATCGCTTGATAATGATTAAAGATGATTGTTTTAATTATGATATTAATTTATTACCCCCATCAATCAATCATTCTCTTTATGAGTTTAAGGTTTTAAGTAAGCAACAGATTCTTTATGGCCTTGGTGCAATTAAAGGAGTAGGAAAATCGACGGTGGAGTCAATAATTACTGAGAGAGATAATCACGGAAATTATGAAAATCTTGATGAATTTTGCAAAAGACTGGGCACGGAAAAAATTAGCCGACGTGTACTTGAGTCATTAATAAAATGTGGAGCATTAGATGAATTCAATGAGTCACGAAAAAATTTGGATAATCAACTTTCAGCCGCAATAAAAGGCGCGGATCAAGAAGCAAGGAATTCTGCCGCAGGTCAAAATGATATGTTTGGTTTAGCGCCAGCTATTCAAATCAGCGATAATAATGAAAATAACCCCCTAGAATGGAAGGAAGAAAAGTTACTTAAGAAAGAAAAAGAAGCTTTAGGACTGTATCTATCTGGCCACCCATTTCATGCAGTTAAAAATGATGCGCTTTGCTTTACTGACGGAACATTAAAGAGCATTCAATCTATGGATCGTCCAGAAAAAATGACGGGAGAAAAAAAGTATAGGCAACCTAGAAAGAATATAACCATCGCTGGTTTGATTGCTGATATAAAGAAACGAGGTAATCGAATTTCTATTATAATTGATGATGATACCGCAAGAATGGAGGCAACTATATTCAATGATAAGTTTCAAGAATTTAGAGATTTATTGAAAAAAGATACCATTATAGTTGTCGATGGCAATTTGAGATTTGATGAATTTTCTTCATCATGGCAGGTTAATGTTGAAAAAATCGTTAATATACAGACGATGATAGAGAGCCTAGCAAAAAATCTAATCATAGAATTACCATCATCTCAGAAAGGTAATAATACTCTTATTCAATTACAAAAATTACTAAAAACAGGAAGAGCTGGTCATTGTGAAATTTCCATAAAATTTAACAACGATGCTGCCTCGGGAAGGCTAGATTTGGGTGGAAAATGGTTAGTTACTCCTACAAAAGATTTTCGTGATGAGCTGATTATGTTGTTAGGTAAAAATAGTGTGAAATTAAGTTATTAAAATATTGAAATTTGCTATCAATCAATATGTATAATTAAAATAGAATTTTATCGGGGATTAATAAGTGGACTCAACATTTTTAGAATTTGAAAAACCGATTGCAGAAATTGAGGCAAAACTAGAAGAGCTTCAATATATAACTGATGAGTCAGGTGAAGGTTTATCATTAGAGATAGCTCGATTAAAATCTAAGAGCCAAGCAATCACTAAAAATATATATAATAGTCTTTCTGATTGGCAGATAGCTCAAATTGCTCGACATCCAATGCGACCATACTCTTTAGATTATATCGAATTACTCTTTACTGATTTTAGCGAGCTGCATGGCGATCGAATGTATGCTGATGATTTTGCAATAATAGGCGGTGTTGGTAGGTTTGAGGGAAGGTCTATTATGTTTATTGGACATCAAAAAGGTCGTGATACCAAGGAACGTGTGAGAAGAAATTATGGGATGCCGAAACCGGAGGGGTATCGTAAAGCTCAACGTTTGATGCGATTAGCTGAAAAATTTAATCTTCCAGTTATAACTTTTATTGATACACCAGGTGCTTATCCTGGGCTTGGCGCAGAAGAGCGCGGTCAAAGTGAAGCAATTGCCAGTAGTTTGTTCAAAATGTCCAAATTAACTGTCCCAATTATCTCAATTGTTATAGGTGAGGGTGGTTCTGGAGGTGCATTAGCTATAGGAGTTGCCGATAAATTACTAATGTTACAATATAGTATTTACTCAGTAATTTCCCCAGAAGGATGTGCTTCAATTTTATGGAAAAATGCAGAATTAGCTGAAAAAGCAGCAGAAGCTATGCAAATTACCGCTAAAAGTTTGAAAGAATATGGATTGATTGATGCAGTCCTGCAAGAACCTTTGGGCGGGGCGCATAGATCTTTGGAAGAAATGGCTGACAGTATCAGGAGCTCAATGGTTAAATCTTTAGATGAGTTATTAGCCGTAGATAAAAATACCCTGGTCTCTAATCGACAAGCGCGCATTGCTGATTATGGAGAATATAAAAAAAATTAATTATAAAATAATATAAAGTAGTTTAAAAACTCATATTTATTATTAATTTTCATTATAATTTTTCTATGTTTGATAAATATCATCTTGAGCATTCACTCTCAAAATTAGCAATTGAATATCAAAAACCCTCTAGATATATTGTTGCTTATAGCGGAGGTATGGATTCAACCGTATTACTTCATGCACTTAAATCAATTGACGATGACACCCCCATTATTGCTCTTTATGTTAATCATCAAGTAAATGACCAATCCAATGAATGGAGTGAATTCTGTAATACCAATGCTGACAGCTTAGGTATTAATTTTTCTGCCTTTAAGGTAGATGTTGATTTTAAATCCGGGAAAGGTACTGAAGCCTCAATGAGGGATGCTAGATACGCAATTTTTCGAGATTTTATTAAAGATGGCGACTGGCTCTTAACGGCCCATCATTTAAATGATCAAACTGAAACATTATTGCTCAACTTATTTCGCGGGAGTGGTCCTGACGGCCTCTCTGGTATCAATAATTTTAGAAATTTTTCTAATGGTAAGTTAGTGAGACCTTTATTATCTGTCGATCAGAAGTATTTAAGGAGTTACGCTGAAAAAGAGAATCTCAATTGGATTGATGACCCTTCAAATAAAGATAATAATCTAGACAGAAATTTCCTGCGTAATAATATTATCCCTAAATTAGAAGATAGATGGATATCTTTAAATAAGCGTTTAAGTAAGGTAACTCAATTAGCGAATGAATCTAAGTTACATTTGATAGATTTAGCAAAGATTGATTTAGATAAAGTTGGCTTAATTGATTGTTACGATTTAGATCCATATAGAGAGTTATCCGAGTCTCGGCAACGAAATTTATTGAGATATTCGGTTAATAAGATGAGCTTACCATCGCCGCCTTATAAACAATTATTAGAGATAACAAAAACTATCGTTAATTCTGGAATAAATTCTAACCCAGTTGTGTCATGGCCAGGCGTTGATGTAAGACGATATCAAAATCATCTGTATTTGTTACCGCAAATAGCAGCAGATAATACTTTAAAGAAAATCAAGATTTACCCCAATGATGAATACATAAGTTTGGGTTCAGGGATGGGAACTTTATCATTAGAGCCGTCGACTAATTTCGGCATTGATAGCGAAATAGCCAATCAAGGCTTATTAATCGTTTTTAGGGAAGGCGGTGAAAATTTACGTCCGGTTAATAGTGATCATAATCGAAAATTAAAAAAATTATTGCAAGACAAGCAGATTTTTCCATGGATGAGAGATAAAATTCCGATACTAATGCTTGGTGATGAAATAGTGTGTGTTGCAGATTTTTGGGTTGCGGAAAAATTTTCTAAACTTCCCGGTTATATTTTTAAGTGGCATCAGAAACCTAAGCTAGGGCTACCTTAATTTTTTTATTTTAAAATTAGATTGTTTTGATAAAGATCCTCTGGTAATTTTTAAAACCGTCTTTAATCAAACGACGGATCTAAGAAAATTGATAAAATTACAACAAATAACACTGCAATTAACCAAGCTCTTTATCATGGAATTATTATATGATTATCTTTGATATTGAACTCATTAATTGTTTAGTCACTCTGAGCAATAAATGACAGCTTATGTATTTATTACTGGAGGAGTGGTTTCCTCTCTAGGTAAGGGTATTACTTCAGCTTGCCTTGGGGCGATACTTGAGTCTCGTGGTCTATCAATCAGTATGATTAAGTTAGATCCTTATATAAATGTCGATCCTGGGACAATGAGCCCTTTTCAGCATGGTGAGGTTTTTGTTACTGCTGATGGAACGGAGACTGATTTAGATTTAGGCCATTATGAACGTTTCGTGAGAACCGAAACTGGACGTAATAGTAATTTTACTACAGGTAGAATCTATGAATCAGTTATTGCAAAAGAACGTCGAGGAGGTTATTTAGGCGCTACTGTACAAGTAATCCCACATATTACGGACGCTATTAAAGAAGGTGTTATTAGTGGGTCTGGAGATGCGGATGTTTGTTTGGTTGAGATAGGAGGAACGGTAGGTGATATAGAATCATTGCCTTTTATGGAAGCAATTCGACAGATGGGGGTTGAATTAGGATCCGACCAAGTAGTTTATATCCATTTAACTTTGGTGCCTTATATCGCAACCTCTTCAGAGATTAAGACAAAACCAACTCAGCACTCGGTCAAGGAATTACGTTCCATTGGTATTCAGCCAGATATATTGGTATGTCGTTCCGAAAGAATTCTTCCTGAGGATTCTAGACAAAAAATTGCACTATTCACAAGTGTAAATGAAAAAGCAGTTATTTCTGCTATTGATGTAGATGATTTGTATAAATTGCCTGAAATGATGCATTTACAAGGTTTAGATAACATTGTTGTGGAGAAATTGAAGTTAGATGTGCCGGCAGCAAATCTATCGGAGTGGAATTCAATTGTTGAAGCAAAAAAGAATCCAAATAATGAAATTAATGTAGCAATGGTTGGAAAGTATATAGATTTAAGAGATGCGTATATTTCGCTCACAGAGGCGCTTCTACACGGTGGAATTAAAACATTAACTAAGGTTAATATTCACTATATTGAATCTCAAAATATTGAAAATAAAGGGATTGAGTTATTAGAAAATATGGATGGTATTGTGGTACCGGGCGGGTTTGGTGATAGAGGCATTGAAGGAAAAATATCCACTGTAAAGTATGCTAGGGAAAATAATATTCCCTACCTGGGGATTTGCCTTGGAATGCAAGTTGCTATTATTGAGGCTGCCAGAAATTTAGCGAATCTTGAAAATGCCCAAAGTACAGAATTTAACAAGGAAACACCTCATCCAGTTATTGCATTAATTACAGAATGGCAAGAAAGTTCGGGCGACATAGAAGAGCGTGATGAATTGTCTGATATGGGTGGAACAATGAGACTGGGCGCCCAGCAAATTAATTTAACTGATGAATCTTTGATTAAATCTGTTTATGGCGAACAAGCTATTCATGAGCGTCATCGCCATCGCTATGAATTTAATAATAATTATCGTGATATAATGGAGAAAGCCGGCGTGGTTTTTTCAGGAACATCTGTAGATAATTTAGTTGAAGTAATCGAATTACCAGATCATCCATGGTTCGTTGCAAGTCAATTTCATCCTGAATTTACATCCAATCCTCGTGATGGACATCCCTTATTTAAGAGTTTCATAATAGCATGCTCCAAATCACAGGATAAGGTTCTTTAGAAATGAAGCTTCTTGATTTCGAGATCGGCAATCATGCTCCTTTTTTTCTAATTGCTGGTAACTGTGTTATTGAAAGTCGAGAGTCAGCAATTGAAACTGCAGGAAAGTTAAAAGAAATCACAAAAAATTTGGGAATTTCACTCGTTTATAAGTCTTCCTTCGACAAAGCGAATCGCAGCTCAAAAGATGGATTTCGTGGACCTGGTTTAGAAGAGGGATTAAAAATTTTATCGGAAATTAAATCTCAAATAGGAATTCCAGTTATAACTGATGTGCATGATGATTCACCACTAGATGAAATCGCTGATGTTGTGGATGTGCTTCAAACTCCATCTTTCCTGTGTAGGCAAACTAACTTTATTTTGAATGTGGCGAAACAAGGCAAACCTGTTAATATAAAAAAAGGTCAATTTTTATCGCCCAATGAGATGCAAAATGTTGTAAATAAAGCCCTTTCTACTGGAAATAAGGACATCATGGTTTGTGAAAGAGGCTTCTCGTTTGGCTACAACAATTTGGTGTCAGATATGAGATCTTTGCCCATTTTAAGGAATACTCACTGCCCAGTAATTTATGATGCTACTCATTCAGTTCAATTGCCTGGAGGCAAAGGAAATAGCTCGGATGGCTGTAGGGAATTTGTGCCAGTTTTAGCACGAGCTGCAATTGCTGTGGGTGTTGCGGGATTATTTGTTGAAACTCATGAAAATCCAGATTTAGCGTTAAGTGATGGACCTAATTCTTGGCCATTAGACAGAATGAATGAGTTATTAGAAACTTTAATTTCTATAGATCATGCGGTAAAGAAAAGAGCTTACATTGAAGATCAGATTGAATGGTCTTCTAAATAAGGAATTAAACTTAAATTATTGGAGACCTTGATTGTGACGGCAATATCTAATATTCATGGAAGGGAAATTATTGATTCACGAGGAAACCCGACTGTAGAAGCGGAGATTAGATTTTATGACGGTAGTTTTGGTCGTGCTGCTGTTCCCTCGGGCGCATCGACTGGTAGTCGGGAAGCAATTGAGTTACGGGATGGCGATTCATCTAGATACCTTGGAAGAGGAGTAATGAAAGCTGTTCAAAATATTAACAAAGTAATTAATGATAAATTTTCTGATATGGAAGTGGTCAGCCAAAAAGATTTTGATGATATATTAAAACAATTAGATGGTACGGAAAATAAAGCTAATTTAGGCGCAAATGCATTACTTGCAGTCTCTATGGCTTACGCAAAGACAGTTGCAATATCTAAAAAAATTCCTTTATTTAGATATTTTGGCGAAAAAAGTACCATGCCAGTGCCGATGATGAACATCATCAATGGAGGGGCACATGCGGATAATAGTGTCGATATACAAGAATTCATGATTATCCCTGTAGGTGCAGATTCATTTAAAGAAGCATTAAGGCATGGAGTGGAAGTATTTCACTCGCTTAGATCAGTCTTGCAAAAAAAGGGACTAAATACAGCAGTTGGTGATGAAGGTGGATTTGCTCCTGATCTGAAATCAAATCGCGCTGCTCTTGATGTGATTTGTGAGGCAATAGAGAAAACCGGCTTAAAGCATGGTAAAGATATATTCTTAGGTCTGGATGTCGCAAGTAGTGAATTTTTTTCTAATGATATCTATCATCTGAGATCTGAGGGACGGGAATTTGATGCATTAGGTTTTTCGGATTTTCTTGCTGAATTGACTGATGCCTATCCCATTATTACTATCGAGGATGGAATGGATGAATCGGATTGGGAAGGATGGTCGATTCTGAGTAAAAAATTGAATGATCGTATTCAACTCGTGGGCGATGATCTTTTTGTAACAAATACTTCTATACTTAGAGCGGGAATAGAAAAAAGAATTGCAAATTCTATACTTATAAAACCCAATCAGATAGGTACTTTATCCGAGACATTTGATGCCATAAATATGGCAATTTCTGCTAATTATTCAGCAATTATCTCGCATCGATCTGGAGAAACTTCAGATCATACAATTTCAGATATAGCTGTTGGTTCTAGTGCAACACAAATTAAAACTGGATCCTTATCAAGATCTGATCGTATGGCAAAATATAATCAACTCTTAAGAATAGAAGAAATGCTAGGTAGTGACGCTTTATATGACCCGGAGAATGCATTTTCTGTTCCTCTTTTAAAAACATGAATAGGTGAGAGTTATGGAGAACGTTCGTTGGATTCTATTATTACTCATAATAGTGATTTTATTCATGCAAATTAAAATATGGGTTTCTGAAGACGGCTATCAACAGATGAATGTTCTACAAAACAGTGTCGATACTCAAAATAAAAATAATGCTTTTCTCAAAGATAGAAATAAAGCATTAGAGGTTGAGATTAGAGACTTAAAAATAGGTACTGAAGCTATTGAAGAAAGAGCAAGAAAGGACTTAGGTCTAATCGGTAAAGATGAGATTATGTATATAATTGTTGACCAAAATAAATAATAAACAGCATGTTTGCTATTGGCTCTTTTTTAATAAAACATAAACTGCCCCGGTCCCGCCATCGACTTGACGGGCAGATATAAAAGCCAACACTTGGTCCCATCTTCTAAGTAATCTATTTACTTGTTGTTTTATGACAGGACCTCTTGGTCCTGAACCCAATCCTTTGCCATGAATTACTCTAACGCATGTCAAACCATCTTGAACTGATTCGCTGATAAATAATTTTAAAACCAAACTTGCTTCATTTGACGTCATTCCATGGAGGTCAAGTTCAGATTGCACGCTAAAAGTGCCTCGTGATAATTTTTTCATAATCTTCGGAGTGATATTAGAGCGATGAAATCTTAAAATATCACTATTGTTTTCTTCCTGAAGATCAATATCGACATTCAAGCTTTCTGTGAGTACATTTTGATTATCTTTTTTTGTGAAAGAAGCTTTCGCAGTTAATTTTTTGCGAAAGGGTGGGTTTTTTTGGCTTTTTTGGCTTTTTATGGGTTTTGTATTATTGAGTGTATTTCGAAATAAATCGATTTCATCTCTTGTTATTTTGGGTGGACCATCACGGCAATCTTTTTTTTTACTCATTATTATTCAAGTGTATCAATAAAATTAGAGAAAAATTACTATTTTAAATCATATAAAAAACGATAAATATATAGCTGCTTGATATTGAAAAATGTAAAATTTGGCAATGATTATTTTATTAAGTAATGATGATGGATATTTAGCAGAAGGTATTAATGTTCTCGCTTCTCATTTAAGAGAAATTGCTGAGGTTATAATTTTTGCACCAAAGGTAAATCACTCAGGCTCCAGTAGTGCATTATCCCTTCGTTCAAAATTACAAATTGAAAAAATTGCTAAGAATATTTACTGTGTCAATGGCACTCCAGCAGATACGGTATATCTTGGCTTATCCGGTTTCCTTGATAAAGAGCCTGATATGGTTATTTCTGGAATTAATCATGGTGCAAATCTAGGTGAAGATGTTTTATATTCAGGGACAGTTGCTGCTGCAATCGAAGGTCGAGTTCTGGGGTTACCCTCAATAGCAGTTTCTTCTATCGCAAAAAATTCAGATAACTATGAGGTAGCGGCAAAGATAACTTCGCAATTAGTTGAGAAATTTGACGATCACCCATTTCCATCTGATACGATATTAAATATTAATGTTCCAGATAAGAATTATCGAGAATTGAATGGAATGGTTGCGACTAGGTTGGGAACACGCCACCGCTCAATACCTTTTGTAATGAAATCAGATATAAAAAATACTTTTGATTATAAAATAGGCCCTCCAGGTGAGGGTAATGACGCCGGACCTGGAACCGATTTTTATGCTATAGAAAATAATTCAGTATCAATTACCCCTATTCATATAGACATGACTAACCATAAAATCTTATCTGGCATGACTGAATGGCTCACCGAGTGAGTAAACTGATACCTGAAAATAAAGGCATCGGAATGACGTCTGATCGAACTCGTGACAGATTAATCGAAAGATTAAAAGAGCAAGGTATAGAGTCTAATTTAGTATTAGAGCGAATCAGAAATGTCCCCCGTCATTTGTTTGTTGATGAGGCGCTTGCATCTAGATCATATGAGGACACTGCCCTTCCAATTGGATTGGGCCAAACAATAAGTCAGCCTTACATTGTAGCAAAAATGACAGAAGCTCTTATTGACTCAGTTAAAGGTGATTGTGTTCTGGAAATTGGCACTGGATGTGGTTATCAAACTGCCATCCTTGCCTCGTTTTTCAAGAAAATATATACGGTAGAGTTAATTCGCAGTCTATTACTAAAGACAAAGCAACGTTTGAGAGATATGAATATATATAATGTCCAGTTTCGCCATGGCGATGGCTGGAAGGGGTGGCCAAAATATGGGCCTTACGATGGCATAATTGTTGCCGCTGCAGCACCTGAGTTACCAGATGATCTTCTGGGGCAATTAAACATTGGTGGAGTTTTGATTATTCCGATTGGCCCACCAAGAGAGCAGGAGTTAGTGCTTGTTAAGCGAAATCATGATCATTTTGAAACTAAAAATTTAGGCTCTGTCAGCTTTGTTCCATTAGTTAAAAGCGAATAGAATGATTACAGAAACTTATTTAAAAAAAATTAAATCTATTAAAATCATATATCTATGAATATTTTTAATTACTTATATAAAAAAGTAATATCATGGTCAGCTGACTTAAGAGCGCGTCGATATTTGTTTTTCTTGAGTTTTGCAGAATCTTCATTTTTTCCGATCCCGCCAGATGTAATGTTGATACCTATGTGCTTAGCTGATAAAAAGAAAGCTTGGTATTATGCTTTGATAACAACTTTAGCCTCAGTTCTTGGGGGGGTATTTGGTTATTTTATTGGGTATTTTATCTTTGATTTATTAGAATTATGGTTAAGAGATTCAAATTATTGGGATTCCTTTCAAATCTCGAAAGTTTGGTTTAAAGAGTGGGGTCTATGGGCAGTTCTTTTGGCAGGAATTTCCCCTATACCATATAAAATCTTTACGATTGCGGCTGGTATCACAGGAATTAATTTAATTGGATTTATTTTATTTTCTTTATTAGGTAGAGGCGCAAGATTTTTTTTAATTGCAGCTATGATATCTTTTTTCGGTGAACGTATTTCTCTATTTTTGGAAAGTTATATAGAGCGAATAGGCTGGTCTATAGTATTACTCATAGTCGCATTTTTAATGTATTGATAATTTTATAGCCTGAATTCAATTATAGTAAATGCGTAATAATTTTTTAGAATCTATTGTTATAAGGAAAAATTAAAATGTGTATGGATTATAAAAAGATTATCACTTTTATCTCTCTATCTTTATTTCTTTTATCTTGCAGCTCTATTCAGTTAGAAGAATCATCGGAAAAACGTCATTTCGTGCGTTCTGGCGAAACTCTTTATGTTATTGCTTGGCGTTATGGCCTAGATTATCAAAGTTTGATCGCTTGGAATCAAATTTCATCGAAAGCCTTGATATATCCAGGTCAAATAATAAAGCTAACTGCTCCCACTGATTTTGCAAATGCAAAAGAAATTGTTGCTAAATCAAACAAACAAAAGATAGTAAGGAAAAATAAACGGACAAGCATCACCAGCAATAACAGGAATTTAAAATGGGCCAGCCCCACCAATGGTAAAGTTATTAGGCAATTTTCAAAAAGTTCTAAATTATTTAGTGGAATTTTATTGAGTGGTAAACTAGGACAAGCTATCAATGCTGCCTCTGATGGTCGAGTTGTCTATGCAGGCAATGGTTTGGTGGGTTATGGCCAATTAATTATTATAGAGCATGACAATACGTATCTTAGCGCTTACGGGTACAACGAAGGGTTGATTGTAAAAGAAGGTGATTGGATTGTTAAAGGTCAAAAGATAGCCACCATGGGAATGGGTCCAGAAAAATTACCAAGATTATATTTTGAGATACGGCGCAACACTGATCCGGTAGATCCGTTAAGTTTTATTGGAAAGTCTTAATAACTGATTTATAAAATCAATATTGCAATTGGACTTCTGTCTTCAGAAATTAAAATATTAAATGTTCTGCAAGCTGCTGCAGTGGTCATAACTTCTAGCCCTATATTTTTTTTTGCCAGATCAAATACTAGGTTACGATTAGGAAGGACTGCCTTTTTACCAGTACCAAAAATTAAGATATCCGGTTTTTTTTCTAGAATAAATTCAAGATCATTGTAAGTGGTAACATCTGCATTTTTTTTATCCCATTTACCAAGTATTTCTTCTGAGGTAACTATACAGGAGTGATTGATGTAGTTATTACCTATCTTGATTCGATTATTCTCAATTTGTCTAATTGTAATCTCAGAACCCTGATCTTTTGTGAATTTCATTTAATATTTACTTTTCTAGTGTGTTGTGAAAATAATTAATTTTTTTGTGCGATAATATTTGATAATAATATGTTTGGTCTCATGATGCCATCAGTCAAAAATCCTTTCTCCATAATAGTATTACCTGCATTAGGGGATTGCTTTGATATAGATCTTAATTTACAAAATTGGCTTGCAAGATCAAATCTTACATACAATAAACCTTCTCAGAATATAATTAATCGTATCTTATATTACCTTGATGTTCCTGAAGAGATATATAGTTTTGGTGCGCTAAGATATTATGGAGAAACTAAAAAAAAACCAATGAACTGGATTGCTTCAGCTGACCCAGTTTTTATCCAAGCGCATTTAGATCGAATGCTTGTTAAACCAATAAGCCAAAACTTGATAGATAAAAATAATATGGTGTTTGTTTATAACGAAATAAATAAAATTTTAGCAAAAGAGTATTCAGTTGATCTTATGACCAATGGTATTACGGGTTATATACAATCAAAACATTCGATTCCAACGAGTAGTTATTCACCTACTGAAATATTAAATCTAAGTATTAATCAAGTTTTTCCAAGTGGAGGTCAGTCTAAGATATATGGTCAATTAATTAACGAAATTCAAATGTTAATTTATGATAGTAAATCTATTGATAGTAATTTATTTAATTCTTTGTGGTTGTGGGGCGGTGGCTACCTCGATTCTTTCGTAACAAAAAAATTGCCTGTTCTGTATTCAAATAATCATATCCTCAAAGGTTATTGGTATGCCTCTGAGTCAGAAACTAAGCCATTTCACTCAGATTTAGAAAACTTATTGAACCTAGATCGAGACTGTTTTATTGCGGTTACAGCCGATGATAATGATCCTCATATTTCAAGCGAAAAACATTTAAGAAGCTTTTTAAGTTCCATTCACCAGTATCAGAATAAATACAAGCCTGAGCGTTTAATTTTGATTTTTAGAGATGGATGGACAGCTGATATAAGCGCTTACCATAAATATAGAATATGGCGTAAACCAGATTTTGTAAAAAAAATTGGACATTATTAATGAACCAAAAAAGA
>CAJJBK010000012.1 GCA_905182415.1 uncultured Woeseiaceae bacterium
GTCTCCTTGAAATACTCTGTTCCAGTTTTTCCAGTCTTTTCATTAGGGTTATAAAAAGATTGATTTAATCTTGTTTGGTCTTTCTTATTGATCGAACCTACATACCCTACAACATGAGAGGTATAATTTTTATGAGGATAATGTCGTATTAATTTTGGTTGTAGATCTATGCCCGGGAAATTCGCTCGATTCGCAGCAAATCTTGCTATTTCTTGATCATTTAGATTGGATCTGAGGGTGATAGATCTAAATTTTTGTGTTTTTTGAATTTTTTTTCTAATTGCGTCGATCTGCATTGGGTTGATTAATTTCAAATCCAATAAATTATTCATTGTTTCTTCGGTATCGATAACTTGTTCTGGGGTAATTATAAGTTCAAATGCAGTTATATTTTCAGCCAGTGTATTGCCATTTCGGTCAAATATAGTTCCTCTAGGAGAAAGTGTGGCACGTAAATTAATTCTATTTCCTTGCGCCTTCTGACTAAAAGTATCATATTCGAAAACTTGCAATTGAATAAGCCTTATAACGATGATAATAAAGAGAAATAAACCCACCAAAGAGGAGATAAATATACGATTTAAAAAAAGGGTCTTTTCTTTACCATGATCTTTGATATGTATATTTTTAGACATTGAATATTAGTTTTATTTTTTTGTTGTTGAAAAGATGAATAATTGACCGAGTAATTTTGCAATAATCGGCCATAAGATAGTACCGCTAATAATTGGCCCTAGATAACTCGCGAAAGAACTCGAAATACCTGACACGCCATTAATCCAAAATAGAATAAATTGATAAATTATTATCAGAAAACATACAACTGCAGTTAGTTGTAAGAAAGGAAAGATCCTCAGCTGTAAATGAAATTTGGTAACAAGAAAAATGATCAACAAAGAAGCTAATGCGTGCTGGCCTAATAATGAACCTTTGCTCACATCTACGAGCAAACCGACTAAAAAAGCCATACCTAAGTTAAATTCTTTTGGTATATTTATGGCGAGAAATATTAGCAATAGAAGTGACCAGTCTGGTTTGTATATTTTTAACAAATCGGGAGTAGGGATAAGGATTAAAATTATGCAAATCAGTATCGCTAAAAAAGCAATGACTTTATTTTGATTGTTTTTAATTTCACTAGGCATAATTTAGTTGCTATTTATCAATATTACTTCGCGAGCTTGGTTTAAAGATGCTAGCGGTTTTGCAGTTACATCAGCGAATTGTTGAGTCGGATTGAGCGAGATAGAGTCTATGATGGCAACGGGATATCCATTAGGAAACTTCCCTCCTAAGCCCGAGGTAACCAAAAGATCGCCAATCTCAATATCGGCATTATTTGGAATAAAGGGAATACTAAGGCTATGAAAAGATCCATTACCTTGTGCTAACGCTCTAAAACCATTTCGATTAATCTCGACAGGCAGAGCATGATCTGTATCACTTATAAGAATAACTTTTGCTGAGAGAAAATTTGTTTGTAATATTTGGCCTATAACCCCATTTGAATCGACTAGAACCTGTCCGTTATAGGCACCATCTTGTTCGCCTTTATTAATAACAACAAGATGCCTGAAAGGATTAATATCCGTAGAAATAATTCGTGCGATCTGGACGCTATTTTTTATGGTTGATGACGCATTAAGAATTTTTCTTAATCTAATATTTTCCTGCTCAAGAGAGGCGAGTCTTTGCAAAGCCAATTTTTTTTGCAGCTGATCATCATACAGTCTTTTATTTTCTTGTATTAATTCTTCACGCGAGGATATGTTGGTATTTATCCAGCTTCCGAAACGCTGGGGAAAATCAACCAATGATTGTATGGGATGGATTGCAATTGCTACGGAATTTCTTAACAGGGATACGTAATTATTTTTTTGATCACTAAAGAGAAGAAAGAAACTTAGGCAGAACAGTAAGATAAATTTTATATTTAGTGCCGGTATACGCGGTCTTCGATGCTTATCTGAGTCAACTACCATGTGTTCAATTTAATTGATCTTTATTCAAGTGCGAAAATAGAAGGACCATGCTCGTCGATAAGTTCAATAACTCGTCCACCACCACGAGCAACGCAGGTTAGGGGATCATCGGCGACCAATACTGGTAAACCAGTTTCTTCCATGATTAATTTATCTAAAGATCGCATCATTGCGCCACCGCCCGTTAATACAATACCTCGTTCTGCAACATCAGAACCAAGTTCTGGTGGAGTTTGTTCTAAAGCTTGTTTGACTGCACCTACGATACCCTGAAGAGGTTCTTGAAGTGCCTCAAGAATTTCATTGCTATTTAGTGTGAAACTTCGTGGTACACCTTCTGAAAGATTCCTTCCTCTGACTGAAATTTCTCTAACTTTTTGCCCGGGAAATGCTGAACCAATTTCATGCTTTATTTTTTCTGCAGTTGCTTCACCGATCAGAATGCCATAATTACGTCTTACATAACTGATAATCGCTTCATCAAAACGATCTCCGCCTATTCTCACGGATGCGGCATAAACGATACCATTCAGAGAGATTACCGCTACTTCTGAGGTACCACCACCAATATCTAGCACCATGGAGCCTTTCGCTTCATGGACTGGCATACCCGCTCCAATAGCCGCAGCCATTGGTTCTGGAATTAAAAATACTTTTCTAGCACCTGCGTTTTCCGCAGATTCTCTTATCGCTCGCCTTTCTACTTGTGTCGAGCCATAGGGAACGCATATTAGTACACGTGGGCTAGGTCTGAAATATCTTGTTCCATGCACTTTTTGAATAAAGTGTTGCAGCATTTTTTCGGTAATGGTGAAATCGGCAATTACCCCATCTTTTAATGGTCTTATGGCAGTAATATTACCAGGGGTTCTGCCGAGCATGCCTTTTGCATCTGCGCCGACTGCCTCAACACTTTTTCCACCTTTCATCATATCTTCACGTATAGCAACGACAGATGGTTCATTGAGAACGACACCAGCACCTCTTGAGTAGATCAAAGTATTTGCTGTACCTAAATCAATCGATAAATCGGTTGAGAAATAACCTAAAATATTTTTAAACATGGAATTATTGAAACTCTTTATACTAATTGACTGTCTAATCTATCAAATGAGGGCAACCTTCAGCAAGCTATCATATGTTATTCTATCTCAAGTTATTTCATTTTATAATCACGCTTAAATTTGTTGCGGAGACTTCAGTTGTCATTAAATAAAGAACAAATAAAATATCTGGCGATACTCTCACGTATGGATATCCAAGATAGCGAGATAAAAGATGTGGTGGATAAATTATCCCGCATAGTCGAATTTGTTGATCAATTACAGGCTGTATCAACCGAAGGTACTGAGCCCATGGCGCATCCATTAGAGCAAGGTCAGCGATTGCGAATCGATAAAGTTACAGAAGACAATCAGCGTGAAAAAATACAATTGAATGCAAATGAAACCAATAATGGCATGTATTTAGTGCCTAAAGTAATTGATTAAAGCTGCGATTATGATCATCAAAGAAATACAAAACATGACACTTTGCGCATTAAAGCAAGGAATGAAAGATAAAGACTTTACTTCTTTGGAAATAACTGAGGTATTACTCTCACGTATTAATGGTCTGGGTGCAACGCTTAATGCTTTTATTACAGTGACTGCAGAGCAAGCGATAAAAGAAGCTAAGGATGCTGATAAATTAATTGCGACTGGGAAAGATAAACCACTTTTGGGTTTGCCTATTGCTCATAAGGATCTTTTTTGTACCGATGGAGTATTGACTTCATGTGCCTCAAAAATGCTGCATAACTTTATCCCTCCTTATGACGCATCTGTGGTTAAAAATCTGAAGGCAAGTGGCGCTATTATGTTGGGTAAAACCAATATGGATGAGTTTGCCATGGGCTCATCAAACGAAACCAGTTATTACGGCCCAGTTAAAAACCCTTGGAATTTAGATTTATCTCCGGGCGGCTCTTCAGGAGGCTCCGCCACTGCGGTTGCAGCATGCTTAGTTCCTGCAGCAACTGGCACTGATACTGGAGGTTCGATAAGACAACCAGCTGCGTTAACGGGCATTACGGGAATCAAACCTACTTATGGTCGAGTTTCTCGTTTTGGTATGATTGCGTTTGCTTCAAGCCTTGACCAAGGGGGCGTCTTCACCAGATCAGTGGAAGATGCTGCCCTGTTGTTAGGGGAGATGGCAGGATTTGATGAAAATGATTCAACCTCTGTTGATGTGCCAGTGCCTGATTATTTGGGCGGTATTAATCAACCCGTCAAGGGTTTAAAAATAGGTTTAGTTCGACAACATTTTGATGCTGGTTTGGATGATGATAACGCCATAGCTGTTAAGGAAGCTCTTGATGTATTAAAGGATCAAGGCGCTGTAATTATTGATATTGATTTACCTAATATCGAATTATCTGTGCCCACCTATTATGTAGTGGCTTCAGCAGAATGCTCATCTAATTTGTCTCGTTATGACGGTGTAAGGTTTGGTTATCGAGCTGAAAATTACAAAGATTTAAATGAGTTTTATTGTAAAACTCGTGGTGAGGGTTTTGGTGCTGAGGTTAAGCGACGCATCATGACTGGCACCTATGTTTTATCAGCAGGGTATTATGATGCTTATTATTTGAAGGCACAAAAAGTTAGACAACTTATCAGTCAAGACTTTAAGAAAGCTTTTGAAAAAGTTGACTTAATCGCAGGCCCAACTACACCATCACCGGCATTTTCGTTAGGTGCAAAAATGGATGATCCCATTGAGATGTATCTTAATGATATCTATACCATCGGGGCTAATCTTGCTGGTTTACCGGGTATGTCGATACCATGCGGTTTTGTAAATGGTTTGCCAGTTGGATTGCAATTAGTGGGCAAGCATTTTGGTGAAGAGTCACTGCTTCAATGTGGTCATCATTATCAACAAGCAACTGATTGGCATCTGCAAATACCGGAGCAATTCAAATGAATTCGAATTGGGAAATAGTCATAGGTCTTGAGATTCACGCCCAGCTAGCGACAAAAAGTAAAATATTCTCGGGCGCCTCAACTGCTTATGGAGGTGAACCCAATACTCAAGCTTGTCTGGTCGATTTAGGTTATCCAGGCACGTTACCCGTCTTGAATCAGCAAGCCATAGAAATGGCGATTCGTTTTGGATTGGCTGTGGATGCTGAAATATCTTCACGTTCCGTGTTTGCGAGAAAAAATTATTTTTATCCTGATCTACCTAAAGGTTATCAAATTAGCCAACTCGATCTACCGATTGTTGTGGGTGGTAACATGAGCATTCTTGATGGTGATGGCAATGAAAAGATCATTGGCATAACGCGTGCTCATCTGGAAGAAGATGCAGGTAAATCAGTTCATGAAGGCCTGGATGGATTATCAGGGATTGATTTAAATAGAGCTGGAACACCGTTGTTGGAGATTGTGTCAGAACCAGAAATGAGTTCGGCTAGAGAAGCCGTTGCTTACATGCGAAAAATTCATTCTATTGTGCGCTATCTGGAAATTTCTGATGGCAATATGCAGGAAGGTTCGTTTCGCTGTGATGCGAATGTCAGCATTAAACGCTTCGATCAAAAAGAATTGGGTACCAGAGCTGAATTAAAAAATCTTAATTCGTTTAAATTTATTGAAAAAGCCATCAATCATGAAGTCATGCGGCAGATTGAAATTATTGAAGATGGTGGTGAAGTTAAACAAGAAACTCGTCTTTATGATTCTGATCTGGACGAGACGAGACCAATGCGCAGTAAGGAAGAGGCCAATGATTATCGTTATTTCCCTGATCCTGATTTGTTACCAGTCATAATTGATGAGACTTATATAGCTGATATCAAGAAAACTTTGCCAGAGCTACCCAATGCTAAGCAGCAGCGATTTATTGAAACTTATAATCTTAAAGTCAGTGATGCACAGATATTAACTACAACCAAACAATTGGCTGATTTTTATGAAGCTGTAGAAAAAATAGCCAATACTGAATCGCAGATTTCAGCAAATTGGGTGATTGGAGATTATACGGCAGCATTAAATCGAGATGATTTAGAAATTAAAGATGCAAAACTATCAGCCGCTGATTTAGCAGGCTTACTAAACAAAATAGCCGATCAAACTATCTCTGGAAAAATAGCCAAAGAAGTATTTGAAGCGATGTGGGATGGTGAGGGCAGTGCTGAAGAAATTATCGAATCAAAAGGACTAGTTCAGATTACGGATGATAGTGAAATTGAAACCATCATTGATCAAGTAATCGAAAATAATCCTTCTCAATTAGCTGAATATTTGAGTGGAAAAGATCGTTTATTTGGTTTTTTTGTTGGTCAAGTCATGAAAGAAACCAAAGGCAAAGCCAACCCACAGAAGGTAAATGAGATTTTAAAAAATAAACTCACTTAAATAAATACTAATTATCCTTTTAAGATAATCTCAATATTTTCTTTCTCAATATCATAGAATTCGGACAATCCTTTTTTTGCTTCATTAATTGTAAATCTATGTTTTGATTTTCGGTCTTGCTCTTTTGTTAATTTCTTCGCAGCTTCTTTTTGGGCAGGCGCCTAAATTAATCAATCGTTCTTAATTATTTATCATTTGATTTATTTTCTTGATGTGTTTTGGAGTAGTTCTGCAGCATCCACCGACTATTGTTGCTCCAGATTCAATCCATTCCTCTACAATCTTTGAGTATTGGTCAGCATTGATTGATTGTCGGGATTCTCTTTGTAAATTTTCTGCATTATTAAGAGAATCATCTCCACTTTCAACATGATCTATGATTTCTGAATTGGCATATCCTCCAAATGGTTTTTTAAGCTCTCTCGCAAAAATTTTCATGGCTTCAGAAGTGATATTCGCACTACAACAATTGATTAAATAAGCATCGATATCATAATCCTTAACAGCATGTAGAGCATCCAATAGAGATTCTCCACTTGGAAGTGTATTTTTTCTAATACCATGCAAAGTATAGCCAAGCCAAACTTCAATCCCTGCATTTTTACATGCCTTTAAAGCCCCAATCGCTTCTATTGAGGATGACATGGTTTCTATAATAATGAGATCCACTTTATTTTTTACAATATCTACAATTTCTGAGTATTTTCTCACAATTGATTCCATGTCCCCCACAAGATCAGGACGATAACTCGTATCCAAAGGTGGCAGTGAGGCTGCAATTTTGATTTTTTTGTCAGTCACTTGTCGTGCCTGGTTCGCAATGTCAATTGACAGTAAGGTCAATTCTTCTAGATTATTTCTGAGATTTTCACGCCTTAACAGATTTTGTGTAACCGCGTAATTATTGGTGGTTATCACTTCTGCACCAGCATGAATATAATCTTCGTGAATATCTCTGACAACCTCAGGGTTATCTATTAAAGCTTGAGCTGACCATATTGAATTGATATGTGATGGAACTTCAAAGCCTCTAGCTCTTATTTCCGTACCCATGGCGCCATCAATCAAAGTAATTTTATTATCCATAATATTTATATCCTCTCAAAAAAAACCCACCAGCGTCAGCATGATAGGTTTTATAAGTCCTATTTAGCTGAATTTATTGAACGCCCGCAATCGGGTACAAATCGGCGTTTGAGTATATTTTAAAGAAATTAAATGAAAGCGTAAAGAGATTAATTACAAATTGAGCAATTATTACGTTTTTTTACATTAATTTGGTGCCATTCATTTGATAAGCCTTCATAGATATTGAGTTGGCCTTTTTGAGTATCAATATTACAGATAATTTTAATTGTTTCGATCGCCATCATTGCACCAATCATTCCTGGTATGGGTCCCAGCACACCATTACCTTGGCAATCTTCAAAAGATTCGTCTTGTTGGTCATATAAGCATTCATAGCATGATGATGTTTTGTAATCATTACCAAATACCGCGTATTGACCTTCAAACCTAATGGCAGATCCAGATACCAAATAATGATTATTTTTGACACAGTATTCATTAACCTCAAAACGTGTATTGAAATTGTCACTGCAATCCAAAATGATGGTGCTTCTTTCAAAGTCTGTTGTTATTAATTCCTGCCCATTGATTTTTTTAGTTATTGCCTGGATATCAATCTCAGGATTAATTTTTTCGAGATGATCTTTGGCTGCTAAGGCTTTTAATTTTCCAATATCACTGGGTCCAAAAAGTATTTGTCGACCTAAATTGGTGGCATCAACACTATCGAAATCACAAATTATAATTTTTTTGATACCACTGCTATTTAGGTAACTTGCCGACGCGCAGCCGAGCCCACCCATCCCAATGATCAAGACTGTTGAGTTGGAGATTAGCTTTTGTCCTTTTTCGCCAATCTGCGGCAGTGAGAGATGACGTGCCCCTCTATCCTTATTTAGGCTTTGATCTGACATTCAGTTACTCAACGATTTGTATATCTTCAATCGTAATTGTTTCAGCGGGAACATCTTGGTGTCCATTACTCATCTGAGTTGGAGTGGTAGCAATAGCATCAACAACATCCATTCCTGACGTTACTTCCGCAAATACAGCATAGCCAAAATCACGATCACCATTATCAAGGAATTGGTTATCAACGAGATTAATAAAAAATTGCGATGAAGCGCTGTCAATTTCTGCCGTTCTTGCCATGGCTAACGTGCCACGTAGATTCTTTTTTCCATTCTCAGCTTCATTTTTTATTGAAGCTCTTGTTTGTTTGCTTTGCATGTCATCTGTCATACCTCCACCTTGAACCATGAAGTTGGGAATGACGCGATGGAATATAGTTCCTTTGTAGAATCCATCAATAACATATTGTTTGAAATTCTCAGAGGATATAGGCGCTTCTGCCTCATAAAGACTGATTTCAATATCGCCTTTATTGGTGGTTATTTTGATCATATTATTTCTTCTCTTATGGTTATATTTTATTTTAAGGTAAATTTAATATGGCTACTTTGCCATAGTTATTCTTGGAAATCCTCTTAGATCAGGTAAACATTTAATTCTTTCCCATTGATTGGATATGAATATTTGATTAACCGCCTTTTCTTGATCTTTTCCGTGTTCAATCAGGATAGTTCCATTTATTTTAAGAAATTGTTTTGCATTATTCGCTATATGACGAATTGCATCAAGCCCGTCTTTTCCGGATACTAATGCTGAGATAGGTTCAAATTTCAAGTCAAGCAGGCAATCATCATGACTCTCTATATAAGGGGGATTACATACAATAAGATCAAATTCTTGATTTTTTAATTCTCTAAACCAATCACTCTTTTGAAAAATAATATTATGAGCATTAAATTTATTTGCATTTTTTTTCGCTAGATCCAGTACTTTAGATGAGATGTCAGTCGCCGTTATGATTGTTTTCGGCCTCTCAAGCGCAAGCGATATAGCTATTGCGCCACTGCCCGTGCCCATCTCTAGAATTGATATAGTTTCATCAAGGGCATAAAGATTCAACACTTCCTCAACAAGCATTTCGGACTCCGGTCTTGGTATTAGTGTGGCGGGCGAAACATTAAATTCTCTCGACCAAAACTCTTTTATTCCCGTAATGTAAGCCATGGGCTCAAGGTTGATGCGACGCTTACAAAGATCATTTAAGACTTTTTTTTCTGATACAGATAGAATTTTTTCTCCATGTGTATAAAGATAAGGACGAGACACCCCAAGGGCCGTCATCAATAAAAGTTCACTATCTAGTTTTGATGTTGAGCTTGTGCTCTGAAGTTCATGATTTATTTCTAGAAGCGTGTTTTTAATATCCATGATGATTTTCAGCTGTAACTGTTTTATGCTTAAATTAAGAAGTATTAAATTTAATCTTATCGGAAACAAAAAAAATTATGAAAGTTTTCTCAAATATATTAGAAATGGTCGGGCAAACACCGATGCTCGAAATAAAAAATATTGATACTGGTCCTTGCCGTCTTTTTTTAAAACTTGAACTCATGAATCCCGCCGGATCAATCAAGGACCGTATTGGAGTTTCGATGATTGAAGAAGCTGAAAAAAGGGGTGACTTAAAACCGGGTGATACCATCGTTGAAGCAACTGCCGGAAATACCGGATTGGGATTGGCTTTAGCTGCTTCTCAAAAAGGTTATCCGCTCATATTGGTATTGCCTGACAAAATGAGCCAAGAAAAAATATTTAATCTGCGTGCTATGGGTGCTGAAGTTGTGCTAACTCGCTCAGATGTTGCCAAAGGTCACCCAGAGTATTACCAAGACCTCGGAAAAACTATCGCGAAAGATAAAAATGCGTATTTCATTGATCAATTTGGAAATCCTGATAATCCGATGGCGCATGAATCTGGAACGGCACCTGAAATATTAGAGCAAATGAATGGTGATCTAGATGCCATAGTGCTTGGTGTTGGATCGAGTGGAACAGTAACTGGTCTTAGTAGATATCTGGCTAAACACGCACCTAATGTTGATTTAATTTTAGCTGATCCAGAGGGATCAATTCTTGCTGATTATATTAATCATGGAGAATTGCACGATAAGAATGCCAGTTGGTTGGTGGAAGGTATTGGAGAAGATTTCCTTCCTTCTATATCGGATTTTAGTCGAGTTAAAGAGGCTTTTGCTATCTCAGATCAAGAGTCTTTTGATGCCGCTAGATTACTTCTAAAAAAAGAGGGTTTATTAGCTGGATCATCAAGCGGCACTTTGTTAGCTGCTGCCATTAAATATTGTCGAGCGCAAAAGGAAAGTAAAAAGGTAGTAAGTTTTGCTTGTGATACGGGAAATAAATATTTGTCTAAATGCTTTAATGATTTTTGGCTCGAAGATCAGGGTTTTATTGAAAGAGAGTTGCATGGCGATCTGAGGGATTTGATTGGTCGACTTCATGATGAAAGGGCTACAGTGGTGGTAGGTCCAGATGATAGTTTAACTACAGCTCATAATCGATTAAGAAATGCAGGATTTTCACAATTACCAGTAATGAAAGGTAATAAACTAGTGGGTATAATTACTGAAGATACAATTATTCGTTTTGTATTTGGCAAACCAGAGATGATGAATCGATCGGTAAGCGATGCTATGGAGACAGCATTTATTGAGCTAAACAAAGACACAAGTATAAATAATTTAGTGTCCTTGTTGCATGTACAACCTTATGCGGCGATTACGAATGAAGAGTTATTTTTAGGTCTTATTACTCGTTCTGATGTGTTGAATTATTTACGAAAAAAAATATAGAATTTTGTTAGCCGCTTATATTAGCCAATTGATCCGCCTGGTATTCATCGATTAATGGCTGTATTACCTCATCAATACCACCTTCAATAATCTCAGATAATTTGTATAAGGTTAAATTAATTCTGTGGTCAGTTATTCTGCCTTGAGGGTAGTTATAAGTTCTGATTCTTTCGGACCGATCACCACTTCCAACCTGTAATTTTCTCTCTTGGGCTTGCTCATCAGCTTGCATGGAAACTTCTGCATCAAGGAGTTTTGCCTGTAACAAAGACATTGCTCTCGCTTTATTCTTGTGTTGCGAACGCTCATCTTGACATTCCACAACTATTCCACTTGGAAGATGGGTTAATCTTACCGCAGAGTCTGTTTTATTTACATGCTGGCCACCTGCCCCTGATGCTCGATAGGTATCGACACGTAAATCACTTGGATTGATAGTAATTTCCTCTATCTCTTGAGCTTCTGGAAGTACCGCGACAGTGCAAGCTGATGTATGTACCCGACCTTGAGATTCAGTGAGTGGTATTCGTTGCACTCGATGAACTCCCGATTCGAATTTGAGGCGTGAAAAAATATTATTTCCTGAGATTCGAGAGATAATTTCTTTGTAACCGCCGTATTCGCCTTCTCTCATGCTAATTATTTCTGTGTTCCATTTTTTTGATTCCGCATACTTTGAATACATACGAAATAAATTACCTACAAATATAGCGGCCTCATCACCACCGGTTCCGGCTCTAATTTCTAGAAAAATATTACTCGCATCATGTGGATCGACAGGAATAAGGGATTTCTTAATATCCATTAATAATGAGGATATCTTTTCTTCAATTATAGTAAATTCGTCCTTACCCATATCTTGTATATCGATATCCTTATCATGCTTCATCTCTTCTGCGATACCCAGATCTTCATTTAATGATTTGAATTCATTAAAAAGATTACTAATAGGCTCAATTTGCGAATACTCTTGAGAGAGTGCACGAAATTTATTCTGATCGGAAATTACATCAGGATCCGAGAGAAGAGCTGAAATTTCCTCTAATCTTTCGCTGGTAATTTCTAGTTTATGACGAATTGAATCTTTCATTGTTTAATCATCTTCCAAGTTAAATAACTCTGAAATTATTTTGATTGATTCAGTGTCTGATTTTTCGGCTGCTTCTTTTAGTTTTATGCTGGGCAGGTGCAGTAATTTATTTACAATATTTGAAGTATTCTTTTCTAAAACTTGATCGATATTATCACCTTTCTTTAATTGCTTTTGACTCTGCTTTAAAACTTCCTGTTTGATCTTTTCACCATACTCTCTAAGCTCTATTATCTTTGAGTTAATAGCTAAGCTTTTTTGTTTTTCTATAAAGCGAGACGTTTCTTCTAGAAGGATATTATTGGCATTAACGGCTGCTGACTGACGACTGGACTGTCCTTCAAGTATGACTTTCTCTAGATCATCGATAGTATAGATATAGATATCCTCTAGATCTCCAATAGTAGGTTCCATATCTCGAGGTACGGCCATGTCTACAGCAAAAATGGGCTTTCTTTTTCGTGCTCTTATGGCCTCTTGAATTTGCGATTTTGTAATAATAAAGTTTTTACTTGAGGTTGCACTTATTAGGATATCGGCAACTTCTAATATTCCATCTAAGTTGGCTAGATTAATTGCATAACCATTAAATTTTTTTGCCAGTTTTTGGGCTTTCTTATAGTCTCTATTAGCAATGAAGAGGCGACCAATACCTTTATTACTGAGGTGTTTGGCGGTAAGCTCAATTGACATTCCAGCCCCAATTAAAAGTGCGGTATGCTGTTTAAATCCTGAAAAAAATTGATTTGCTAAGGTGACCGCAGCATAAGCTACCGATACAGGACTATTACCAATCTTTGTATTGGTTCGTATCTTTTTCGCCACAGAAAATACATGTGCAAATAGCGGATTAAAAATGTCACTTATAAAATGATGTTGTCTAGCCAATCTAAATGCGTCTTTTAATTGACCTAGTATCTGAGGTTCCCCAAGGATCATAGAATCCAGGCCACAGGCAACTCGACTTAAGTGATTTATAGCCGCTTCATCTTGTATTATAAAGAGATATTTTTCTGTTTTATAATCAATTCTTTTGAATTTAATTAACCATGATTTGGCTTTTTCGAGACCTTCATGATCTGTATTTAGATAGAGTTCACTTCGATTGCATGTCGATAAAATAACCGCCTCTTTAACTGAAATTATTAACTTTAATTCATCTAATGCAGACTTAATCTCTTCATCAGAGAATACTAATTGCTCTCTTATAATGAGCGATGCTGTATTATGATTTAGACCAAGAATTTTAAGTGACATTGTTTTAATAAAGATTATGATTTTGACGTATCATAAAACAAGTAGCGATATAGTGCTTTGCTTGTCTGGTTATCTTAACAATGTAAAAAAAGCAAATAAGAACATATATATGAAAAAAAATTCAATTAAATCAATAACTTCTGTAAGATTAAATGTAATTTTATTTATTTCATTGCTATGTTTCGATCTCTTCGCACAAGAGGTAAATCAAACCACTCAAGCGCACCTCAGGGAAGCAGAAGTCGCACTTGAGAGTTATAACTACAAAAAAGTTGCAGCTGCTTATGAGAATGCAGCTAATTCCAGTGGTGATGTAAATATTACAAAACAAGCCGCCTGGTTGGCAGACAGTTACCATTTTAATGTTCAAGCTCTATCTTTAGCTGAGCGTTGGGTTGAAATAGATGCTAGCAGTGATTCTGCTTTATTATTTTTGATCAATCGCCAAATTGATACCAATTTAATTATAGCCGCAAAAGAAAACTTAAAAAAATTATTGGCCAGGAATGAAGGTCAGGCAGATGAAGTATTTTTGGCAGTGTTCCCATTTTTGACCACCAAGGATCAAGAAAAATTAAATAAATTAATAAACTATTTCGTTAAGATTTATCATAAGTCTAGTTACGTGAAATATGCTTACGCAACATCATTAATGCAAAGTGGTGATTATGATAAAGCGCTTTCTTATGCAAATTCTGCCGTGGCATTGGACTCTTCATGGGAAAAACCAAAATTACTTGTTGCTCGAATTTTATTGTTATCAGGTAAAAATAGTGAGGCGATTGATTATGTTGCTAGATATATTGGTGATCAAATTAATCCCAGTTCAGAATCACGCTTAGAACTTGCTTTACTCTATATGTCATCTGAACGACTTGAAGATGCTTTAGGGCAGGTGAGTCAGATTTTACTGGAAAAAAATGATCAATCTGCAGCGATAAGATTGATGGCTATTATTAATTTTAGATTGGACGATTATGATGCTGCATGGATCGATTTTAATGAACTACTTGAAAATAAGTCATATCCAATGGATGCGTTATATTACATGGCAAGAATCAACGAAATTAAGGGAAATACCATTAAGGCCATTCAGCTTTATTCGCAAGTAAACTCTGGAGCGAACGCAATTTATTCGCAAAGACGCGTTAGTAACCTCATGGTTGCATTAGATAAAAGAGATGCGGCCAGAGTTCACTTAAAGAGGTTTGGACAAAAGCATCCAAAATTTACCCAAGAGATGCTTATAGCAGAGGCTGATTTGCTCCAAGGTTTGGGGAAAAATAGTGAAGCATTAATCCTTTATAGAGATTTGATTCATAGTTATCCAAATGAGTATAAATTTTCATTCAGATATGCAGAAATATTATTAAGTGAAGGGCGTAATTCAGAAGCGTTAAAAGAGTACGCGATTTTAGCAAAGAGATTTCCTGGAAATGCGACAATTTTGAATGCTTATGGGTATCTATTAACTGATTATTCTAAAGATTATAAAAAAGCGATTAAGCTCATTAAAAAAGCATTAAAAATTGAGCCTGATAATCCAGCTATTATGGATAGTTATGGGTGGGCTCTTTTTCGTTTAGGTAAATATGATCAAGCATTAAAAGAGTTGAAAGATGCTTATAATGTATATAAAGATCCAGAAATAGCGGCTCATATTGTTGAAGTGCTATGGGAAAAAAAGCAAATAGAAGAGGCCAGAAATTTTTATCTTAATGCTAAAGAAAGTTTCCCAGATAGCAGTTATTTAATTAAATTAAATAACAAATTTTTTGATTCTGGAGAAAGTTAATATTGGTAGAGTAATTAAATTTTGGTTTGGTGTTATTTGCCTAGCTAACCTACATGGATGTGCGATTAATTCTAACATTAATGTTAAATCACTCGATCAGTTAACCCAAAATTCATGGGAAATTGACGGTAGAATTTTTCTTCAATATGAAGAAGATGCGGTGAATGCAAAATTTACTTGGATCCAGGAGGGGGTCAACTTCAAATGTATAATCAGTGGCCCATTTGGGTTAGAGAAGATTGTTATTGAGGGTGATGATTTTGGAATACAGGATATAATAAATGATGATAATTCAACTGATATAAAAACAGTATTAGAGCAAGAAATATCAATTCTAGATTTAAAATATTGGCTTTTAGGGATCCCAAATCCTGGTTCAATATCCGCAGAAATATCGCAGAGCCAAGCTTATATCGAATTTGAGCAAAATAATTGGATAGTTAAAATAAATAAATATCAAACTATTGATTCGCATAATTTACCTAAAAATATTCAGGCTAGAAATTTGACTTCAAATTTGAAGATAATTATTGATAATTGGCGATTATGAGAACGATTATTTCAATGTTGTTTGACACACGTAAGAACGGACTTCACAATTAACTTTTCCTAGGCAACGAATAGTTTTAGATGGGGTGTAGCCAAGTGGTAAGGCAACGGGTTTTGATCCCGTCATTCGCAGGTTCGATCCCTGCCACCCCAGCCATTTGTGGGGAAATTCATTCAATTGTGTGAATTTCATTATAAATAACGAAATAAATATATTTAAGGAGTAGGAATTTGGATTCAGCATCAATGGCAATAATTTCAGGAAATGCGCACCCGAAATTAGCGCAAGATATTGCAAAAGTGCTTCATTTACCTCTTACTAAAGCTCACGTTAGCCGTTTTAGTGATGGTGAATTTAATATTGAGATATTGGAAAATATTCGGGGCAGAGATACTTATATTATTCAATCAACATCACCTCCATCAGCAGAAAATTTGATGGAATTATTGGTCATGGCAGATGCTTGTAAAAGAGCTTCTGCAAATCAAATAACTGCTGTAATTCCCTACTTTGGTTTCGCAAGACAAGATCGTCGACCACGATCATCAAGAGTGCCGATAACGGCAAAATTAGTAGCTAAATTAATTGCAGCCTCAGGCATTGATAGAGTGTTAACGGTTGATTTACATGCTGAACAAATTCAAGGTTTCTTTGATATATCCGTGGACAATGTTTATGCATCTCCAATTTTGTTGGGAGATGCTTGGAAAAATGATCTCTCAGATATTGTTGTTGTTTCTCCTGACGTTGGTGGCGTAGTCAGAGGCAGGGCGCTAGCAAAAAGATTGGATAATGCAGATTTAGTAATTATTGATAAGCGTCGCTCAAAAGCAAATAAATCTGAAGTGATGAACATTATCGGTGATGTGGAGAATAAAAACTGCATTATGATCGATGATATGGTCGATACGGCAGGGACACTCTGCCATGCAGCTGATAAATTAAAAGAGTGTGGAGCTACTTCTGTCCGTGCTTATATAACACACCCTGTATTATCGGGACCTGCGGTTCAAAGGATTACCGATTCAGCAATTGATGAATTAGTAGTAACTGACACTATCCCGTTGAGTGAAGCCGCCACTGCGTGTTCTAAGATCAGACAATTATCAACTGCTGAGTTATTGGGCGAAACTATGCGCCGTATTAGTGAAGAAGAATCGGTCAGTTCTTTGTATTTAGAATAAAGAATTTAATTTATCAGGTTTTTATTTTAGCTACATTGTTTCATCGGCGTTAGCTTTAAGCTATGATGCGCCACTCAACTCAATTTGGTCGCGAATGAGGTTGAGAATTTTTAATATATAAATCAGCTATTTATGGAGAGATAAAATGAGTGATGAGTTTAATCTTATTGCGGAAATGCGTGATGACCGGGGGAAAGGAGCGAGCCGCCGCCTGCGTCGTCAAGGAAAAGTTCCTGCAATTATATATGGTGCCGGTCGTGAGCCAAGAGCTTTGATGTTTGATCATAACAAAGTACTAAGAGAATTGGAGAACGCATCTTTTTATTCAAGTATTTTGACGATCAAGGTTGGGGACGAGAGTCGAGCAGCTATTGTAAAGGATATTCAAAGACATCCTGCAAAAAAACAAATATTACATATTGATTTTCAGCGTATTGTTGAAGATGAAAAAATACGAATGCAGATACCAATTCACTTCCTAGGTGAAGAGGATGCGATAGGCGTGAAGATAGGTGGAGGATCAGTTTCTCGTCTTATGACAGAGTTAGAAGTTTCATGCTTACCAAAAGATTTACCTGAGTTTCTTGAGGTTGATATCTCAGAGCTTGAGCTTGATCAAATGTTGCATGTATCCAATATTTCACTTCCAACTGGTGTTGAGATTTCAGAAATAGTTCTTGAGCAAGATCAAGCGATTGTCTCAATCGCTGAAATCAAAGAGATTATAGAAGAGGAAATAATTGAAGGTGAGGGTGAAGGTGAGGGTGAAGAAGGTGATACCGAAACTACATCAGATTCTGATGGTGACTCTCAAGAAAATTCAGCTGATAAAGATGAGGGTGGGTAAGCCATAATTTGTAATTTTTTATAATACGAATCAATTATTTAATTAGCGTATTAATTTATCGATTAAATAATATATTTGGTACTTTAAAAGTTATACATTGCGCTTGATTGTTACTTTATTTTTATTTGTCATTTTAATTTATGGAAACTAACCTTTCAGTTATTGCCGGACTAGGTAACCCAGGTAAACGTTATGAGCGAACGCTTCATAACGCTGGTTTCTGGTGCATTGATGATATTGCTAAAAAGTATAATGCGGTTTTTTCATACAGCAAAAAGTTTGATGCAGAAATCTGTCAAATAACTATCTCAAAGCGTGATATTTGGCTAATAAAGCCACAAAGTTTTATGAATATGAGTGGCGGGCCGATAAGAGCTGCACTTGATTATTACCGTATACCTCCAGAAAAAATGCTAGTAATTCATGACGAAATTGATTTACCTCCTGGTGTGACAAAATTAAAAATGGGAGGTGGACATGGAGGTCATAACGGTCTGCGGAATATTTTTAATCACTGCGATAGAAATTTTATGCGAATTCGAATTGGTGTTGGGCATCCAGGCGATAAAAGAGATGTGACTGATTATGTTTTGCGTGATGTCACTCAGAACCTCGAAGTAGCAATAAATGAAAATATCAAAGATGTGCAAGATATTATCACTATTATTCTTGAACAAGGCATTGAGTGCGCTATGAAGAAACTTCATACATCATCAAAGCTTAACCATAAGTAGCGAATTAATATGACAATTAAATGCGGCATTGTAGGACTTCCAAATGTAGGTAAATCAACTCTTTTTAACGCACTCACAGCAGCTGAAATACCTGCTGAAAATTATCCATTTTGCACCATTGAGCCAAATATAGGAATTGTTCAGGTTCCAGACTTACGCCTTCAATCTATAGCGGAGATCGTAAAACCTGAAAAAGTATTACCCGCTACAATGGAATTTGTCGATATTGCTGGTTTGGTTGCAGGGGCATCAAAAGGAGAGGGCCTTGGTAATCAGTTTTTGGCAAATATTAGAGAAACAAACGCAATTGCCCATGTTGTTAGATGTTTTGATGATAACGATGTAATTCATGTATCGGGTTCAGTTAATCCAATTGATGATATTTTGACAATCAATACTGAACTTGCCTTGGCTGATATGGAGTCAGTCGGAAAACAGTTATATAAAGCTGAGCGTAATGCAAAAACCAATGAAAAATCTGCAATTCTAAAAAAAGATGCACTGCAAAAAACAAAACATCATCTTGATAAAGGTGAACCTGTAAGAACATTACTATTAGATGAAAAAGAAATAGAAATAATTGATGAACTTCAGTTACTAACAGCCAAACCAGTTATGTATATTGCAAATATGGATGAGGCTGGGATGCATGGTAACGACTACCTTGATGCTCTAAAGTCATTGGCAAAGGAGGATGGTGCTGAAGTTGTAGAAGTCTGTGCAGCTATTGAAGCTGAAATCGCCTTACTGGATGAGCAGGATAAAGGTGAGTTTTTATCGGATATGAATCTCACTGAACCGGGGTTAAATCGAGTAATAAGGAGCGGTTATGCATTATTAGGGTTGCAAACCTTTTTTACAGCAGGCCCAAAAGAAGTACGTGCATGGACCACAAAAATAAATGCCACGGCACCTAAAGCTGCTGCAGAAATTCATACTGATTTTGAAAGAGGGTTTATTCGTGCCGAAGTAATCGCATTTGATGATTATATCGATAAAAAAGGAGAGCAAGGCGCAAAGGAAGCAGGAGTTTTAAGATTGGAAGGAAAAGAGTATATAGTTCGAGAGGGTGATATTATGCATTTTAGATTTAATGTATGATTTTGGTAGTTAAAGAATTTTAACTATCGTGTCACTTGACAGATGATTATCATGTACGGACAATTCTCATCTAAATTTCATAAAATTAGAAAAGGTGATGTAGCTCAGGCGGTTAGAGCGGCGCACTCATAACGCGCAGGTCGGTGGTTCAAGTCCACCCATCACCACCAATTTTTCTAATACTTTATAAAAGATCTCTAATTTTATAAAGTATTACCCCCAGAGATAATAACGGTCGTTGAATTAAATGAGTTCCTGGCACCGCAATTGGACGAATATCATTAAATAAATCAAATCTTTTCGTCGTGCCTGAGATTGCTTCAGCCATAATTTTTCCAGCTAAATGTG
>CAJJBK010000013.1 GCA_905182415.1 uncultured Woeseiaceae bacterium
AGCTGTGAAGTTCGAGCTTAATCGCAACTGCCCATTCTGATAGTACATTTCAGAATACCCATCTTGCACCCCAACCACGTACCTTGCAAACACTTCTAATTGACCATTTTCATAGTAAGAGTCAACCATACCCGTGAAAGGCACGAGTGAATTCGCTTCGTACCAGAGACCTTGTCTTTCAAAAAGACTAACGTTGTTCTGTTTATTTTTCATAGGCAAAGCCTACACAACTAACAAACTCTTGTGAAGGTAGGTGTAAAATATAACGGCTGCCGGCAAGCACAAGGGCCTGCAAACAAAATTGTGTCATTGATGGTGAAGCTTACGGTCAGGTTTTCAATTGCTCCCTACCATTTGGACAGGTCATCGTATGAGATAATCATATCTTTGTGTTCAACGAGCAACTCGAAACGTCGTTGTTCCTCCTTTCTAAAAGTTTCCTGATCAGGGTACAATTCTTCGAGGATAGCGGTTCGATTGAAATCTTCGTAGGCGGTTTTCGCATCTGGGTAGACAATTGTAAATCGAATATCCCAACGATCGGCTTCGCCATCGTGATCAATCGGATAGGCGGCTTCCATGTGAACGATGCGACCCAATTCCTGTAATCGTTGTAATACGGGATAGTGATTCTTTTTGTACAGCTCCATCCATTCGTCAAAATAGCCCCATTTCACTTTATAATAAAATTCGTAAGAAAAGTCATCGCTAGAGTTATCTGCCGCAAGTACGGTGGAAGATAACCCGCCAATCCCTATAAATAGAATGAAAATCGTCGTCATATAAAATGTTTTAATTATTTTTTTCATTTATTTCTCCTTTTGCAATAAGCCTACACAACTAAAAAACTCTTGTGAAGGCTGGTGTTGGTTTTAGCCAGATACGGTTGTTAAGTAGATTGCTTATTTAAGAATATTAAATAGACTTGCCAGCCCGAGTCTTAAGGTAGGCGGCAATACGAAGAAAAAGTACAAGCAGCCCCAGCACCGTGTATACCAAGTCAATCGTTTTAACTGCACTGCTCAACGCTTGCTCGGCATAGGTCACCCAAATTACCGCCCAGAAATACCAGATGCCCACCAAATGTAGCCAGCGCCAATGCTCAGGGCGCATTTTTCGGCGCACGGAAAAAAATGAGGTGACAGTCAAAGCGGTCAAAAAAATATAGCTAGCAATGCGTCCCATCAGGTCGACCGTGTTGTGTAATTGCTCCCCGTAATAGGAAGGGTGCAATGCAAATAACGCAGCGATGCATACCGCCTGCCAACCGAACCCAGCAGCGAAAGATAAACCCATGTAACGGCGGTTGCGAGCAAGCCATTTTGATACGCTACCGGGAAAAAGTTGTTTCAAGGGGGACGTGACAAAGGCGATAAAGATCCAAGGAGATGCGAACTGCACCGACAAGCGAATCAGGTCGACTGTAGCTTCTGGCGTCGCGGTGCCGATCAACACCAAACCGGCAATCATGCCGGCGAAGGTCAGCATTGCAATCAGATAAAAAAACGACCACCCATTGAGCATTCTGTGCTTCAGTGCGTGTCCATTTTTGTATTCGCCAACGTATATTGAATTATCATCTGTCATTACTAAAACTTAACAGGAAAATTATTGTTACTAGAAATAGTTTCTTAAAATACATCACACCAGCCTACACAACTAGCAAACTCTTGTGAAGATTGATGTTGGTTTTGATACATTCATCAGATGGAGTTAGACTGAAGGTAATTCAACATATAGAATTGGCCAGCAAGGAACAGGGAAATTACATTACACAAATGCTGATAATTACTTATATTTAATCTACAAAATAGATGTATGAATATTTTTTATTTAAATGAAGATCCTAAAATAGCGGCGATTGAGCATAATGATAAGCATTGTGTAAAGATGGTTTTGGAGTATGCTCAAATGCTCTCTACAGCGCATAGAGTTTTAGATGGGGAGGAGAGAGCCGATGAGCTTTCCGTTTATAAGATAGCTCATCTTAATCATCCTAGTACAGTTTGGACTCGAGAGAGTAGTTTGCAGTATGAATGGCTCTATAGTTTATTTGTTGCTTTATCTGATGAGTACACATACCGATATCAAAAGATTCACTCTACGGATTTAAAGTTAAGGAAAATATTATTGAATTTACCGGATAATATTCCTAGAGGTAAGGTTTTTAGGCAGCCACCTCAATGTATGCCTGATGAATATAAATGCAAAGATTCGGTTGATGCTTATCAAAAATTTTATATTGGGGAAAAAGCACATTTTAGTAAATGGAAAGACAGGCAGATACCTGATTGGTTTACCACCTAATATTTAAAAAAAGAGAATGAGAGAATATGAGCTTTAGGTCTCAAAAGAATTATAACTTACGGGCAATTCGTTCCCTAGTTCCTGACGTTAATCCACTGTACTAAACGTCTGCCCTCGCGCTCACCAATTTCAACTTCACCCACGAGGATGCTGCCATCAGGATGCAAACCGATGAACTCCTGATCAACGCCGAGCGGCACGCCATCCTCGAACCCAGAGATTTCTAACTCGGGAATAAAAGCCTCAACCGAACCATTCTTGGCATTACCAACCCAGATACCACGATTGTAGCCGTAGCTACCACCACCGTTAGCCGTCTGGCCACTGTACATCTGCTGGTTCAGGACACCGGTTAACGAAGTTGTGCCATCAACGACATAAATTCTGTCGTCATCACCAATAGCGATCGAGCTCGGTCTCCCGAAGTGTGTCCACAACCCGAGGAAAGTTCCGTCTTGGTCGAAAATCTGGATTCGATTATTGCCGCGATCGGAAATGAAAAGCCTACCCTGAGAATCCATTGCTATGTGGTGCGGGTCGTTAAACAAACCATGTTCTGCAGTCGCGGATTCAATCCCGCCACCTATCTGCAAAATGAACTTCCCGTCCTTCGAGAATTTCACCAGACGATTGTTGCCGCCACGATGCCCATCCGTTACCCAGATCTCACCATTGGGGGCGATTAGTACATGCGAGGGCCCATTGAAGTGCGTCTCATCATCTCCGGGGACAGCCGCTTCACCCAGAGTCATTAAAATTTCGCCTTCAGGGCTCAACTTGAAAACCTGGTGGCCTTTGCCAATCTTAAATCCGGCTTCGCCGCGACGCTCGCCAGCCGGTGATCCTTCGGTAACCCAGAGGTTTCCTTCATGATCCACGAAGAAACCATGCGGCCACCCGAATAGCCCTTTACCAAAACTCTTGACTAAGTTTCCTTCCAGGTCGAGTTTGAGTATGGGATCTACGTCGACACCCGCGCAGTTGTTTCCACCACATCGATCCATCAACCACATATGTTTGCCATCAGGATCTGCGTAGATACCGGCGACCACACCTTGAACCCGACCCTCCGGCAGTTTTACCCAACCGTAATAAGCGCGATACGGATTATTGTGTTGCGCCACTGACTCTAAGGTTGCGATCAATCCCAGCACGGTGAATATTGCGACGATGATTGCTTTGAATCGACCCGCTAAACGCAAATTTAAAGTAGATAACTTCATTTCATGCTCCTCTGTGTTATTTAGGCTTTTATATAATTTACCATTTAAATAAAGAGTTAAAAATTTATTTGGATTTATTACTCTATACTCATAAGAGAGCCAATTAATATTTTGGTTGTTGTTGAGTTATACAATGAATACCTCCACCACCGGTTGCAATATTATGTATCGGTATCTGAATGATTTCTCGATTTGGGTAGAGCTTTTTGTATGTCTCTATAGCTAAATGATCACGATCGTATCCATACGCAGGAACTATGACTGCATTATTGGCTAAATATGAATTAATGTATGAGCTGCAACCACCATTCCATATATCTCGGTGGTAGATGCCCTCCTCAATAAATTCAATTTGTAGTTGTCTTCCCTTTGCGTCTCTTTTATTTTTAAGGGCATTGGTGTTATCAATGCCTACGTTATAATGAGGATCACTTTTATCACTATTGACCTCCACGAGAATCCGTCCTGGCTCAATAAAAGCAGCTATACCATCTATATGACCATCCGTTTCAGTTTCATCTGGATCACCTGGTATCCATATTACTTTGGTGCCACCTAAAGTGCGGCACAGTTCATTTTCTATTTCCGCTCGATTTCTTTTTGGATTTCGATTCTTATTAAGAAAACAAGATTCAGTTGTTATTATTGTACCCTCACCATCAACAGTAACGCCTCCTCCCTCTGCTACTAACCAACTGGGAAAAATATCAGCATGCACATGCTCTAGGATTCTTTTTGCCATTTGTGCATCTTGATCATAGGGTTGATATTGTTCTCCCCAGGCATTAAAAATCCAATCTGAGCCAGCCAGATTATCGCCACCAATTAGAAAATTTGGTCCTGAATCTCGCGCCCAAGAATCATCGATGCTCATCTCAACAATCTCAATACTCTGATTAAGAAAATGACCTGCATTAATAATTTCTCTTGAAGGCACCAGCATTTTCACTGGCTCAAATTTTGCAATAGCATGTGCCACATTTGCATATTCTTGCATAGTTTCTTTATTGTTAGCCCAGAGACCACTCCTACATGGCCAAGCCATCCAGCAACAGTCATGGTCAGTCCATTCCCCAGGCATAAAGTAACCTAAATCTCTTGGATCGCTTGAAATTTCCCATGTTTTCATAAAGCTTCCTTCATTTTTTTTCCTAGAATCATAAAAATAAGCAAAGTTGCCAGAAAAAGACCGATAGCCAATATAAATGAATTTCTGTATTGCTCTCCTGAAACAACAATTGCTGCTATTCCGGGGCCTAAAGCAGACCCAAAAAATGAAATTGACGAACCTGCAGCTACTACCCTACCTTTACGATCGATTCTAGCTAGTAATGAGTCGATGAATGGCATGCAAAATGACCATGAAAAACCAAGTAGGCAGCTGGTTATGAAGTAAACAGAATAGCTATTGGAGGATAAAAGCATGGTTAATGCTGCAATTGGTAATAACAACCCCAATGCCAATGGTTTTATTAATCCAAATTTATCACCTATTAGAAATATTGATAGAGCTCCTGGAATACCCAGAAGAGATCCCACAAGAAGAGCTAATCCTATTTGATGTTCGGTGATATTTGATATCATGCCAAATCTTTCAATATATGAAAATTGCGAGGTATTGGCAGCTTCAAATAATGCGAAGCCCATAATAGCCAATACTGCAGGGACTGTTATCAAAGCACCTAAACTTGACTTATTTTTATGCTCCTTTGAAGACTGCTTGGATTCTAAGGCAAGGAATTTAGTTAAAAGAAGTGCGAAAAAATCCAGTACTGCAAATCCAATAAAAAACCCCATCACACCAATTGAATCGGAATATACCGGCACAATATAAAGTGCTAATCCACTGACTATGAATTGCAATCCAACATAAATACCATAGCCATGTTTGAAGTTATCGTAATGTGCAATCGACGCTATACTAATAGCATGAGCTACTCCCATTGCGATTCCCCATATTACTCGCATGAAGAAAAAGATAATGGTGGCACCCGCCGTAAATGCAGACAACAAATCTACAGCTATTGCTATAATTAACACAAATCTTGATATTTTTTGAAGATTTTTATTATCCACCTTAGCAGACATCAAAAGACCTGCAGAGGCAGTTGCTAGAGTGCCAACAGAAACCACCCATCCGGCAGAAAAAGAGGACATCTCTGCATGATCCATGAGGATACCTATCATTACCGGTAACGCCAAAACTGGATAAATAGTTATTACCGCAATAAACGATAGCGCTGAGAATACTTTAAGATTAGGAATTTTATTCATGATCTATCTTTTGAGTTCGATTACCATCTAAAGAGAGAATTCCCTCGTAGAGATCGGGACGTCGATCTCTAAATACACCCCAATCTCGCCTGAATCGGGATATTTCATCGAGGTCGAATGTATGAGTTAGAATATTTTCTGACTCACGATCTGCCTCAGAGACGAGTTCCCCTAGATGATTAGATATAAATGAAGAGCCGTAGAACTCCATTGAGAGATTGTTGCTAGACTCATTACCGATTCGATTAGAGGCAATCACAGGCATAATATTTGCTGCCGCATGACCACGCATAGTTGTTTGCCAGTGATTTTTACTATCAAAGTCTGGCTGATCCAACTCATTCCCAATAGCGGTTGGATAAAGTAATATTTCGGCACCCATTAATGCCATAGCTCTAGCGGCTTCAGGAAACCATTGATCCCAACATATACCTATACCAATTCGTCCAAACCTTGTATCAAAAGCTCGAAATCCAGTATCACCTGGACTGAAATAAAATTTTTCTTCATAAAGAGGAAAATCAGGAATATGACTTTTTCTATAATGACCCACTATTGATCCATCTGCGTCAATAACAACGATAGAATTAAAATAAACCAATCCAGATTTTTCAAAAAAAGAGATCGGTAAAACCACACCACGGTCTTTTGCAACAACTTGCATTTTCTTTATCGTAGGTTGTTCTGTTAGGGTTTTTGCTAGATTGAAATGCTCATTATTTGTGTCTATACAAAAATATGGGGTTTCAAATAACTCTTGAAGTAATATAATTTCAGCGCCTAAATCGGCTGATTGATGCACGATATTTATGGCTTTTTCTATATTCTTATCTAAATCCCAAGTGCATGCCATTTGAGTTGCTGCAATAGTAACATTCATTATTTTCCCCTTTAAATGAAACAATCATAGCATTCAAAAGATCTAAATCATTAAAATTTAATACGCTCACTTTCATGTAATTGGCTTAATAAGTACTCGTCATAAGTCCCTTTAAAATCATTTAATTTTTCGTCTTTAATTTCAATAATTCTAGTGGCTAAAGAGGATACAAATTCACGATCATGGCTCACAAATATCAAGGTACCTTCGAAATGAGCTAAAGCTAGATTAAGTGACTCAATAGCCTCTATATCCATATGATTTGTAGGTTCATCCATCAATAAAATATTCGGCTCCATCATCATCAATTTGCCAAATAACAATCTGTTTCGCTCGCCACCTGAACAAACATTTACCTTTTTCTCAAAATCATCCGATGAAAATAGTAAACGACCTAAAGTTGCACGAACAATTTGATCTCCATGGCTTGGGTTACGCCATTGGCTCATCCAGTCAAATAATGTATCTTCACATTCAAAGTCAGCCGTACTATCTTGTGGGCAATATCCTAGTGATGCATTTTGAGCCCATTGAATTGTGCCAGTTTTGTTTTTTAATTCACCCATCAAACAACGCAAAAACGAAGTTTTGCCAGAACCGTTCTCACCTATAATAGCCAAACGTGTACCGGCAGATAAAATTAAATTACCTGAGTTGAATAAATTTTCATGCTCAAAATTGTGCCCAAAATCCTCAAGAGTTAATGCCTGACGATATAATTTCTTAATTTGATTAAACCTAATATATGGGCTAACACGACTGGAAGGTTTAATTTCCTCTAATTTAATTTTTTCCAATTGCTTCGCACGAGAAGTAGCTTGTTTCGCTTTTGATGCATTTGCAGAAAAGCGACTTACAAATTGCTTTAAATCGGTAATTTTTGCAGATTTCTTGACATTGATTGCATGCAATCTTTCCTGTGCCTGGGTGGACGCCGTCATAAAATCATCATAGTTTCCGGGATATAAACGTAACTCACCATAATCGATATCGGCCATGTGCGTACAAACTGAATTTAGGAAATGCCTGTCATGTGAAATAATAATCATGGTTGATTTTCGTTGTGCCAATACTCCTTCTAGCCATCGAATTGCATTAATATCCAAGTTATTGGTTGGCTCATCAAGTAATAAAATATCTGGATCGGAGAATAGTGCTTGAGCTAGAAGGACTCGTAACTTCCAACCTGGAGCAATCGCACTCATTTCACCGTAATGTAATTCTTGAGCAATACCTGCTCCCATAAGTAACTCACCCGCACGACTTTCAGCAGTGTAGCCATCAAGTTCAGCATACTGAATTTCAAGATCAGCCACTTGCATGCCTTCCTTTTCAGTCATTTCCGGCAAAGCATAGATGCGATCACGTTCTTGCTTGATTTTCCAAAGCTCCTGATGCCCCATAATTACCGTATCAACAGCACTGTATGCCTCAAAAGCGAATTGGTTTTGATTTAATTTACCAATACGCTCATGTGGACTGATGGACACATGACCAGAACTAGGGACTAGACTGCCATCTAATATTTTCATAAAGGTCGTTTTGCCGCAACCATTAGCCCCAATCAACCCATAGCGATTTCCATTCCCAAACTTTACGGAGATGTTTTCAAAGAGGGGTTTTGCTGCAAACTGCATAGTGATATTAGAAGTTGAAATCAATCGAGTATTCCTAGGTAATCTGAACTTGTTAATTTTTGGATTCTTGGAATCAATAGCTACCGTCGATTAGAATCAAGGTAGCGAACTATAAGGATTTGTGGAGATGAGGTCGAGTTAAATTTTATATTTTTTCTGTGTGATATTTTTATATGGTAATTTCAAAAAAGTGTAGATTGAATAAAATAGATGACTTGATAATTATTGTCTTATTAGCGATTAAATAAAGAAAACAAAAAAGCCTCAATTAAAGGGCTTTATAGACAGACGGTTACCCCATAAAATCAAGCAATAAAATACTTAATCTTTAGAATCCGATTCTTTATCATCTTGAATTCGATCAAATATTTCTTCCCGATGAACCGCCACATCTTTAGGTGCATCAATACCAATTCTTACCTGATTGCCCTTAACTCCGAGAACAGTGATTGAGACATCATCTCCAATCATAAGCGCCTCACCCGCCCGTCTAGTTAGTATCAACATTTAAAAACGCCCCCTCTAAAAAAAGTCTTTTTAAGACTAATAATATTTTAAAATTTAATTATTTCATATGTAACTATATATAAAAACAATTTATAGTTCATTTTTAATTAAATCTGAGGCCAACTCCAATGCTTGATCAATTTTATCTTGTTCAGAGCCACCAGCTTGAGCGAAGTCTGGTCTTCCTCCACCTTTTCCACCAACGACAGTGGCTATAGACTGGATTAAATCTCCGGCACGAATACGACTTATAATGTCTTTACTAACCCCAACAGCAAGCTTTACCTTGCCCTCATCAATCGAACCCAGTACCACCACAGCAGTCCCTAATTTATCTTTAAGCTGATCGATAGCTATTCTGAGATTTTTTGAATCCACGCCATCTATTCTTTGGACGAGCACATTAACATCTGTAATTTTAATGGCTTTACTCGAAAGATCATTAGAATCTCCACTCAGCATTTTTTGTTTTGCCGCTGAGAGATCTTTTTCTATTGATTTATTTTTAGCTTGAAGTTGTTCGATTTTAGAATAAACCTGATCTGGAGAACACTTCAACAATAGCGCCAATTTATCCATTTTTTCTATATGCATTGTAAGCCACTGAAAGGCTGTATCAGCCGTAATAGCTTCAACCCTTCGAACACCCGAGGCAACACCACTCTCATTGGTTATTTTAAATACACCAATATCCCCTGTGCGTTTAACATGAGTTCCTCCGCACAATTCAATCGAATATCCATCAAAATCTAGAACCCTAACTTCAGCTTCGTATTTTTCACCAAATAATGCC
>CAJJBK010000014.1 GCA_905182415.1 uncultured Woeseiaceae bacterium
AATGTTTGATGCCAGTAATATTGATATGTACAAGGCAATTAATGATAAGAAGTATGAATTAGAATTATTCAATGCAGATGTCATAATGGATCCTATATTAATAATCGAAGAATCAATTATTAATCCAAATGAAAAGCCGTCAATGGATAATGCTTTTAATAAAGAAAGCACCTCGATTTATCAGGATGAAGATATTGAAACCATTAAGATCATTCAGGATATTGAGATTACAAAACATTCTGTAATGAGTGATTTAGTTGAGGAAAAAAACACCATCAAAAGTATCTCTGAAAATGAACCATCTGATAAAGACATAAATAATGATTTATCAACTATTAATATTGGCAGTGTTGAAGGTGAAAATTTAAAACCAGTTAATTATTTCAGTGAAGGATTAAATAAAATTAAGTTTAATGAAATTATTAATTTTATTAATAATTTTTGGGCTTTGTTGGTCTTATCGATTCTTTTGATAGGTTCTTTTTTATGGTTTTTATTGAGTAACTTTAAGAAAGAAAAAAATATGGTGATGAATTTAGAGAAATCTATTGCTATGAATGAAGTGGCAACTAAATTAGATCTAGCTAGGGCTTATGTTGATATGGGTGACCCAGAAGGGGCGTATGAAATACTAGAAGAGGTGATCAACCATGGTGACAAATCACAAAAATTAGCGGCAAAGAAATTACTCGATGCTTTGGATAAATAGTTAAATAAAATGAACACAGTGTGAAAATATGAGAATTGCGATGGGTGTTGAGTATGATGGTTCTGCTTATAATGGGTGGCAAAAACAAAATATAGGTTTGGGTATACAGACTGTGGTAGAGAAAGCCTTATCCAAAGTAGCAAATCATCAAATTAATTCAATCTGTGCTGGAAGAACTGATACCGGTGTTCATGCGAGATCTCAGGTTATTCACTTCGATACGATTACTGAAAGGGATAATTATGGATGGCTGGCAGGAGTAAACAGTAATTTACCACCTGATATCAATATAACTTGGGTAAAAAATGTGAATAATGACTTCCATGCAAGGTTTTCAGCGTCAAAAAGAAAATATAGCTATAAGATTCTCAATCAAAAAACACGATCATCGCTATCAAGAAATTATTTTTGGTGGGTTTATGATGAATTGGACGTAAATCAAATGCAGTCCGGTGCTAAATATCTTATTGGTAAGCATGATTTTACGAGTTTTAGAGCAACTTCTTGCCAAGCATCAAGCCCTATTCGCGAAATTTTTGATATACAAATTCAAAAAAACGATGAGCATCTTCGTATTACCTTAACCGCTAATGCTTATCTTCAGAGAATGGTGAGGAATATCGTTGGCGCATTAGTGCAAATTGGTAAACAAGAAAAAGATGCCAAGTGGATGCATGACGTTTTGAAGGGCCGAGATAGAAAATTAGCCGGTATTGCTGCACCGGCTCATGGGCTTACTCTACTCGCTGTTAAATACCCCAATGAATTCGATATTGATTTCATTTGATTTTAATGTATTTTATGATTTTTTCATTTAGAGTAAATTACTATGAGTTGGTTTGAAAAATTAATTCCTTCTAGGATTAGCACTTTTAAGAAAAAGGGCGCTGTACCTGAGGGTGTTTGGATAAAGTGCCCTAAATGTGATGCGCAGTTATATCGTGCTGAGCTAGAGCGTAATTTAAAAGTATGTCCAAAATGTAATTATCATATGCGTGTAAGCGCAAGAAATAGATTGGACTATTTTTTTGATGAAGGCACAAGTGTCGAATTAGTAAATGATATTGAATCTATTGACCCTCTCAAGTTTAAAGATACAAAAAATTATCGTGATCGGATTTCGCAAGCAAAGAAAAAAACCGGTGAGAAAGAAGCGCTTCTTGTTATGAATGGTAAAGTTTTCGGGGTTCCTGTTGTAGTTTGTGCATTTGAATTTCAATTTATGGGCGGCTCCATGGGGTCGGTTGTTGGTGAGCGTTTTTGTCAAGCTATTAGTTATTGTATTGAGCATAAATTACCTCTAGTGTCTTTTACGTGCAGCGGTGGAGCGAGAATGCAGGAAGGCCTATTTTCTCTTTTTCAGATGGCAAAAACAGCAGCTTCGATTGCCACCTTAGATGAAAATAAATTACCGTATATATCGGTTTTAACAGATCCTACCACTGGCGGTGTCTCGGCGAGCTTGGCAATGCTTGGTGATATCAATGTGGCAGAACCACAAGCCCTCATTGGCTTTGCTGGGCCAAGAGTTATTGAGCAAACGGTGCGTCAAAAACTACCCGAGGGATTCCAAAGGAGTGAATTTCTCCTTGAGCATGGCGCAATTGATATGATTGTTGATCGTCGAGAAATGCGAGAAAAGCTATCGAGTCTAATCTTACATTTTCAAAAAAAATCAAAATTAAATCATTCTTATGAATAATGTTTCTTCTGGAAAAATCAAGTTTCCAGAAGATAATTTAGATGCATGGCTGGCCTGGCAAGAAACTATTTCTCCAAAAGGAATCGATTTAAATTTAACTCGAGTTAAAAAAGTATTTGATCGTCTGAAATTCAAAAAGCCTAAACATCTAATTACGGTGGCGGGTACCAATGGAAAAGGTTCTTCAGTAGCAATCTTTGAATCATTAATGTTGGCTGAAAATATTCAAATCGCTTCTTACACCTCGCCGCACATGCATAAATATAATGAACGAATTAAGATTAATGGCGAGCCAGTCAATGATGAATGTATAGTCAAAGCTTTCAAAGAAATTGAGAAAAATCGTTATGACGAGAAATTAACATTTTTCGAATATGGAACTTTGGCTGCTTTAGTCATTATTTCTAGAGCTAAAGTAGATATAGCTATACTTGAAGTTGGCTTGGGCGGAAGATTGGATGCAGTTAATATTGTAGAATCCGATGGATGTATTATAACCAATATTAGTAAAGATCATTCAGATTGGTTGGGTGATGAAATTGAGATGATTGCAAAAGAAAAAGCTGGGGTGATGAGAGAGGGAAAACCAGTAGTTTTCGGATCCTCTTCAATACCTTTGAGTATTGCAAAAGAAGCTAAAAAAAAACAAGCAATTTTAATTACACAGAATAATCATTTCACGCACAATTCAATCGATAGTAATCAATGGAATTGGCATGGAGTTACAAAAAATAGATCAAATCTATTAAAACCTATCTTAAAAGGCAGTCATCAACTCGAAAATGCTGCAGCTGTTTTAGCGTTAATGGATGCGCTTCCAGATTTATTGGTGCCATCAAGAGCGAGCATTAACTCAGCAATGAAATCTATTAAACTATCTGGAAGGATTGATTTTAGAAAATATTTAGAAAAATCTTGGTTGTTCGATGTAGCACATAATCTTGATAGTGCATTTAAGTTGAACAAAACAATTACAGAATTTGGCTATAATAAATGCATTGCCGTGGTTTCTATTCTGGCAGATAAAGATATTGAAGGTATAATTAAAATTATTGCCACAAAAGTTGATCACTGGATCTTAGTCGACCTTGATGTGGGTAGAGCCATAAAAGCCAAAAAATTTCAGCAATTAATATCGAGGTATAGTTGTAAAAAAATTACGATTGGTGGAAGTCCTGAGGAATCAATGCAATATGCAAATTCTGTGTCAAAACCAGAAGATTTGATTGTGATCACGGGATCATTTTATACGGTAGCGCCATGTTTAGTGTGGATAGAAAGTCGAGTTAATTGAAGCTTATTAATTTTATAACGAGTTAATTTATAATGGATTATTCACTAAAAGAAAGACTAATCGGAGCGATAGTGTTAGTTGCTTTAGTGGTGGCCATCATACCTTTTTTATTGGATGGAAGGGATGATGGAGTTAGCTCTAAGTCATTGATACCGGAGCAACAACAAGAAGAAAATAATAGGCAAATAATTGTTCTTAATCTAAAACGTAGCAATCCGTCTCCATTAAGTCAGGATAGCGAAGAATTTCTTAATTTTGAATGGGCCAATAAAATTGTTGATTTAGTGAAGAATGATATGGGTAATTCTAAAAGTGAGGATAGAAGTAAAACTCAAGAATATAAAATTATCAATAATAGTGATTCTAATGATCGTCCATGGGTAATTCAATTAGGGAGTTTCTCGCTATTTGATAATGCAAATCAGAAAGTTAAATTACTCAATGCTCAAGGATATAAATCTTATATTAGGAAAGGTATTAGAGATAATGAAATGATTTATAATGTATGGTTAGGGCCACAAAGAAGCAAAAAAGAGTCTGATGAATTATCTTTGCAATTAATGAAGGATAAACATGAGAATCAAGTTGTCCCTTATTAGTAAAAAACTTATGATCAAAGAAATGATTAATTATACAAATAAATAAATAAAGTGTATTCATTGATTAGCGTAGATACTTTTTTTATTTTTGTCATCATAGCTTCAATTCTTATTGGGTTTTTAAGAGGTTTTGTTAAAGAAGTTATTTCTATCTCAGCTCTTTTGTTAGCTGCATGGGTTGCAACAAATTATGGAAGCTATTTGGGCAGTTATTTTGCTCCATGGATTAATGATCCGGGTGGTCAATTGTGGGCGGGTTTTGTTTTTGGTTTCATTGGTGTAGTTATAGTAGGTATGATTATTGCAAAGCTGCTTTCAAAGATTTTTAGATTATCTTTATCAGCAAAAATTGATCGCATATTGGGTGCATTATTCGGCTTTTTTCGAGGCGCTATATTATTGGCGATTATAGTAATGGGAGGTCAATTGACTAGTTTCCAAGAAAAGACATGGTGGAATGAGTCTTTATATATTCCTTATGCAAAATTATTGTCGGATAAAATGATCGAATATACCCCAAGAAGTATTGAATTCATGAATAATTCACAAAGGAATGATTAGATGTGTGGTGTAGTTGGGATTATTAGTAATAAGCCTGTAAATCAAGATATCTATGATGCGTTAACTTTGTTACAACATCGTGGACAAGATGCTGCAGGGATTATCACCTGGGATGAAAATGGATTGCATGCCAGAAAGAGTAACGGCTTGATTCGTGATGTATTTGATCAAGATCATATGGAAAAATTAGAGGGTAATGTGGGTATGGGGCATGTTCGATACCCAACTGCTGGAGGTGCACAATCATCTGAAGCGCAACCATTTTATGTTAACTCTCCCTATGGAATATGTTTGGCGCATAATGGAAATTTGACTAATTATGATGAATTAGCTGAGCTTTTAAGAACCAAAGATAGAAGACATCTAAATACGCATTCTGATTCAGAGGTTTTATTAAATGTTTTTGCCCATGAATTACAATCTCGTGTAAACGGAAAACCGACAGAAAAGAATATTTTTGATGCTGTGGATGCCTTGCACAAGAGATGTAAAGGTGGGTATGCTGTAGTTGTAATGATCGTAGGGTATGGAATTGTTGCTTTTCGTGATCCAAACGGTATTCGCCCATTGATACTCGGCAAAAGATCAAATGGAAATAAGATAGATTATATGATTGCTTCGGAAAGCGTCGCATTGGACGTGACCCAGTTTCAAATAGATAGAGATGTTAAGCCTGGAGAAGTTATATTTATTGAGAATAATGGCAAACTTCACAGTCGCATTTATTCTGGAGAAACTTCT
>CAJJBK010000015.1 GCA_905182415.1 uncultured Woeseiaceae bacterium
CATTATTATTATTGAATGCTGTTCTGACTAGTTTTTGTACCGCATATACTTCTTCGGCAGTACAGCGAGAAGAAGTTATTCCACCTACTGATTTTCTGCCATATTTATTTTGAATTTCATTGAATCGTTTGGCGGCAAAAGTAATTGCTTCATCCCAACTTGCTTTTCGCCATGGATCTCCAATATTTTCTCGTATAAGAGGGTCAAGTACTCGTTCTTTATGAGTCGAGTAACCCCATGCAAATCGGCCTTTGACACAACTGTGACCATTATTTGCTTTACCTTCTTTACTTGGAGTCATTCTTACTACCTGATCGCCCTTCATTTCAGCTCTAAATGAACAACCAACTCCACAATAAGCACAAGTTGTATCGACACTATGTTCTGGTTGACCATGATCAATGATGCTTTTTTCCATTAAAGTGGCCGTTGGACAAGCTTGAACGCAGGCGCCACAAGAAACACATTCTGAGTCAAAAAATGACTCATTTATACTTGCAGAAACTTTAGAATCAAAACCTCTACCTTCAATGGTTAAGGCAAGTGTTCCTTGAATTTCATCACAGGCTCTTACGCATCTTGAGCAGACAATACATTTACTGGCATCAAAACTAAAATAAGGATTGCTCTCATCAATTACCGCATCGAGGTGATTCTTGCCTTCGAGTCCGTAACGGACATCACGCAAGCCAACAGCACCAGCCATATCTTGCAATTCACAATCGCCATTAGCTGAGCATGTCAAGCAATCCAATGGATGATCAGAGATATAAAGTTCCATGACATTACGACGTAGTTTTGCAACTTTTTCAGTTTGTGTGCGTATTTTCATCCCATCTTCAACAATGGTTGTACATGAAGCAGGAAAGCCCTTCTTTCCTTCAATCTCAACCACACAAAGTCGACATGAACCAAAAGATTTTAAGCTATCTGTAGCACATAATTTTGGGACATCTACCCCTATTTCTCTGGCCGCTCTCATGACACTGATATCAGCCTGAACATTCATTGGCTTACCATCAATCTCAATAGAAACAGTTTCTTTGCAACGACCTGCTTCAGTACCTAAATCAATTTGTCTGGTTATATTCATATAGTGGACTATTTAATTTCTGGTTTAAAATCTTCAGGAAAGTATTGTAACGCACTTTTTACTGGAAATGGTGTCATTCCTCCCATTGCACATAATGATCCATCAATCATGGTTTCACAAAGATCGTTCAGTAAGTCCATATTTTTCTCTCTATTCTCATTATTGATAATTCTATCAATAACTTCGACTCCTCGGATTGAGCCAATCCGACACGGTGTGCATTTTCCACAAGATTCGATTGAACAAAACTCCATGGCGAATCTAGCTTGAATTGCCATATCAGCAGTATCATCAAATACTACAACTCCTCCATGCCCAACCATACCGTCTTTAGCTGCAAATGCTTCGTAATCAAGGGGGGTATCTAATAATGAGTTAGGGAAATAAGCACCAAGTGGACCCCCTACTTGAACTGCATAAACTGGCTTACCTGACGCTGTGCCGCCACCCCATTTCTCGATTAACTCACGTAAGGTTATCCCAAATGCTATTTCAACTAAACCACCTTGTTTGACATTACCAGATAGTTGGAAGGCCAGTGTACCTTTTGATCGATTAACTCCATATGCTGAATAGGCCGAGCCTCCTTGATCAATAATATCTGGAACTGAAGCAAGTGTGACAACATTATTAACCACGGTGGGTTTTCCAAAAAGACCTTCAAGGGCAGGAAGAGGAGGTTTGAATCTTATCATTCCAGCTTTACCTTCTAGACTTTCTAGCATGGCAGTTTCTTCTCCGCAAACGTAAGAGCCGCCACCAATATGAATATCTATTTCAAAGTCAAAACCACTGGCCTGAATGTCTTTGCCTAGCCAGTTGTGTTCTTTTGCGGTTTTTATAGCTGAAGCAAGGATTTCATGAGCAATTGGATATTCCGATCTTAGATATATATATCCTTTATTAGCACCTACAGTTAATCCAGCAATGGTCATCCCTTCAATTAATGCCAATGGATCACTTTCCATAAGTATTCTATCCGAGAATGTTCCGCTATCACCTTCATCGGCATTACACGCGATGTATTTCTGATCTCCTTCTGCATTAGTTACTGTTTGCCATTTAATTGCTGTCGGAAAACCGGCTCCACCTCGACCTCTCAATCCAGACTTCTCAAGTTCTTTGAGTATATGACTGGAACCCTTTTGGAGGGCGATCTCTAACCCACTGAAGCCTCTATTTTTTATATAATCTTCTATGGACGCAGGATCAATAAGTCCGCATCTTCGGAACGTCCATCTTTGTTGATTTTTTAGGTAAGCAATATCGTTTGTATTGCCCAGTTTGAGAGGGTGTGAACCACCCTTTAGAAAATCAGCTTCAAAAAGATCAATAACATCTGTTTCTGAAATTGGCCCATAAGCAACACGATGACCTTCAATTTCGATTTCAATAAGCGGCTCAAGCCAACTCATGCCCCATGATCCATTGCGAATAATTGTGACTTCTTTTTTTTCTTTTTGCGCTATTTCTTCGATTTTAATTGCAACTTCATCTCCACCCATGGATATAGATGCAGTATCGCGAGGAATGAAAATTTTGGTTGATGTATTCATTCTTTGAAACCAACAATTTGATTGAATTTTTTAGTATCCACCTTACCGTAAACTTTTTCATCAATCATCACAGCAGGAGAGCACGCGCAGTTTCCTAAACAATAGATTGGCTCTAAGGAATATGCATTGTTTTCGGAAGTTCCATGTAATTTAACACCCAGTACTTTTTCTGCATGTGCTGTTAATTGTCGACTACCCATTGCTTGGCAGGCCTCAGCTTGACAAATTTTTATTACTGTTTCGCCAGCTTTGGTGGTACGGAAATCATGGTAGAAGCTAACTGTACCGTGTATTTCAGCTCTAGATAGATTAAGTTCTTTAGCAATTAATCGTATGGCTGACTCACTAATATAGGAAAATTTAACCACGAAAGCACGAAGAATCTGCACCAGCATTTCCGGTTTTGCACCAACCTGATGAATAATATCAAGGGCAATTTTCTCGTCGTATTTATGAATCATATTCTGTTGCGCTTTTAATTATTAATTCTTTTGGAGCTAGAGTAGATATTAAATTTATTATTTCTTAGAAAGCCGATTAAAGTAACGTTAAATTTTTCCGCTAAACTGATTGCTAGACTCGATGGAGCACTAACAGCAGCAAGCATTGGTATTCCCGCAACTATTGTTTTTTGCATGAGTTCAAAACTCGTTCTACCTGAAACAATTATACCCATTTCATTCGCTAGAAGCTTTTTTCTTCTAAGCATTGCCCCAATAATTTTATCCACTGCATTGTGCCGGCCAACATCTTCGCGAACAAGAATAATTTCACCATGTGTATTAAAGAGTGCTGCTGCGTGTAACCCACCTGTTTTCCCAAAAATTATTTGTTGCTCTCTTAGTTTCTCTGGCAATGCGATTAAAGCAGATCGATGAATAGAAAACTGACTTTTTGTTGCTTGACAACCTTTATTATAGATTGCCTCGATTGACGCTTTACCACATACCCCGCAGCTAGAGGTGGTGTAAAAATGTCTTGTAAGTGTATCTGTGTCTATTTCAATAGAAGGCTTAATTGAGACGCGAACAATATTCTTTGATCCGCTTTCTTGATCAGTTTCACCAACCACATCAATGGATTTAATGTCTTCAGCACTGTGAATAATTGATTCAGTAAAAAGAAAGCCCATCGCTAAGTCTTCATCATGACCGGGTGTTCTCATTGTGACCGAAATACTTTTTGCTGCTGACAAAGCTTCAGTTTCAGAGCATAATTGTATTTCCAGAGGCTCTTCAATAGCTACTTGGTCCAAAGCAGAAGTTACTTTAGTATCATCAAATTTCGTAATTTGGATGCTTTTATGACGTTTAGTTATCATGAATTTATTATAATACGGAACTCAATAGCATGGCACTTAAACAACCAATTAAGTTTGTATGTGTAAGTAAGAATTTTGTGCTTTGTTAGCGCTATTATTTGTATCTAATTACTATTAGAATATATTCAAATTCTAATTACGGAGACGATGATCGTGTTTGAAGATTTTTCCCTAGTTCCTCCCGATCCAATTTTAAAATTAATTGTTGAGCATAAGAATGACTCACGTACTAATAAAATAGATTTAGGTGTAGGCGTTTTTCGAGATGCAACAGGAAACACTCCAATTATGGAGGTCGTAAAAGAGGCGGAGCATTATTTATTGGATACGCAGCAATCCAAAGCTTATATAGGATTAGCGGGTGATGCCGATTTTAATTCTGCCATGCAAAATCTTATTTTAGATCAGAATATAACTGACGACCGTTTTAGTACCATTCAAACTGCTGGAGGTTCAACATCACTTCGTGTCGCTATAGAGTTAATGAGGAAATCTTCAAAAGATTTAACGGTTTGGGTTAGTGAACCAACATGGAATAATCATATACCGATACTTGATTCCGTTGGGGTCAAGGTTGCTAAGTACCCTTATTATGATGCTGTAAATAATCAACTAGATTTTGAAAAACTTATAGAATGCTTGAATAAAATTCCTTCTGGAGACGTCGTGTTATTACATGCTTGTTGTCATAACCCTACAGGCATGGACCCATCTCCCGATCAATGGAAGGTAATTACAGATATAATTGTAAAACGAAATATAATTCCATTTATTGATAATGCTTATCAAGGCTTGGCGAATAGTTTATCTGAGGATGCTTTTGCAGTTAAATTAATGGCCGGTAAAGTCAGGGAGATGCTTATTGCTAGTTCATGCTCTAAGAATTTTGGTCTTTATAGAGATCGTGCTGGCACTCTAACGATAGTCTCTGAGAATGCCAAAACTAATCTACATACTCGAAGTCACGTTTTAAAAATTGTAAGGACGATGTGTTCAGTCCCGCCGGATCATGGATGTGCCGTTGTCAGTCATATTTTGAATAATGATAAATTACGAAATAGATGGATAATTGAATTGAATGCAGTAAAAAACCGCTTAAAAGAAATGAGAGCTCTCTTGAATCAGGCGCTCAATGATAGAGCAACAGAGTTTGATTCTTCGCATCTCATTAAGGCAAATGGGATGTTTTCGTATCTAGGAGTAACTGCAGAGCAAGTACAAGAAATGAAAATTAAACACGGTGTTTATATGGAAGGAGCAGGACGCATCAATGTTGCTGGCATTACTAAAGAGAATGTGAATATCCTCGCTGATGCTATCGTGGACGTACTTTAGTTCAAAAACAGAATCTGATCATTTTGTTGCAAGCCAAAGTCATCAGTAATTCCGCCAGCTAATTCAAGGACATATTGCACTGGCTCCTCTGATCTTATTGTTGTTAAAGATAACGGCTCTGTTTTTTTTGAGATCGATGATATATGGCCAGTTTTCTTAATAAAAAGTATATCTAAGGGTATATAAGTATTCTTCATCCACATGGCCCTTATTCTTTCTTCTGGATATATAAATAACATCCCAGTATGCTCCGTTAATGATCTGACGTGCATTAAGCCCCTTGCTTGTTGTTTTTGGGTAGTGGCCAACCATACTACAAAATGAGTGCAGGTTAGATTTGAAGAGGAAATTACGATATTTCTTTTGGTAAAAATTTTATCTAGATCTTCGTTTGAGTAACATAAATTACTTACTGTTATGAGGATGAGGAGTAAGATGCTTTTTTTAAGTATTTTTCTTTTCATTTCTTTAAATTTTTTTTAGTTTTGATGCTTAATACAATGACATCTTTAGTTTAAAATAAATATAAAATAGATTATATAATTAACCGCCTTTTTATAAGGAGTAACTGCATGACCGTTTTGGAAAAAATACAACAGCTTGAGGAGCATTCAAGCAATCTAATTATTGGCCAATCAAAATTAATTAATCGGATGCTTATTGCTTTGTTGTGTGATGGCCATCTCTTGGTTGAAGGAGCCCCTGGTCTGGCAAAGACCAGAGCGATAAAAGTTTTGGCAGATAGTATCGAAGGAAGTTTTAATCGATTGCAATTCACTCCTGATTTATTGCCAGCAGACCTCACAGGAACAGAAATTTATCGACCCCAAAATGGGTCATTTGAGTTTCGTAAAGGCCCTTTATTCCATAATTTAATTCTTGCCGATGAAATTAATAGAGCTCCTGCAAAAGTACAATCAGCTTTATTGGAAGCAATGGAAGAGCGACAAATAAGTGTTGGTGATAAGAGCTATAAATTATCTAGATTATTTCTAGTGATGGCCACCCAAAATCCTATTGAACAGGAAGGAACTTATCCATTACCAGAAGCTCAGTTGGATCGTTTTTTATTACATGTTGAAGTTGGATATCCCTCTGTTGAAGACGAAAGGCGTATTTTAGTATTAAATAGAGATGAATCAAAATTGGGTAATAAGAATTCGTTTGAACCTTCCGCGCTTCTGTCAGAGAAATCAATTCTTGAGGCTAGACAAGAAATATTAGCTTTGCATCAATCCGATGATTTGGAAAAGTATATTGTGGATTTGGTCGTTGCGACCAGAGATCCAGGAAAAGCTGATCCAAGTTTAACGGGGCAGATTTTATATGGAGCAAGCCCACGTGCATGCATGGGAATAGATCGTGCAGCCCGAGCATGCGCATGGTTAAAAGGTAAGGATTATGTTGGTCCTGAGGATATTCAAGAGATGGCACCTGATGTTCTGAGGCATCGTTTAGTTTTGAGCTTCGAAGCTGAAGCCGATGGCATAACTGCAAATCAAATAATCGATAAGTTACTTAATAGTATTGGTGTTCCCTGAATTGACAGGATCTGTTTATGTCGCAACTAAAAGTAAAGCCAATTTCATCCCCGGTTAGTGTTACACAAAAGGATCTAATTAAGCTCAGTAGAGCAGCTAAATTGATTCCCCTTGATGCCCGTAACATAAAATCTTTACAAGCTGGTCCTTATGTATCTAAATTTAAAGGACGTGGCATGGAATTTGATGAATCGAGACCATATCAGCCTGGTGATGATCCCCGAAATATTGATTGGCGCGTTACCGCAAGAAGTACTCAGGCATATACAAAGCTCTATCGTGAAGAGAGAGAAAGACCGGTTTATGTTCTAACTGATCTTAGAAGTAATATGCATTTTGCTACACAAGGTCACTTTAAATCGGTAGTGGCAAGTTATGTGGCTGGTTGTATTGGTTGGGCAGCTCATCATAGAGGGGATCGAGTGGGTGGAATAATATTCGGCGATAACATTTGTACTGAGATAAAACCAAAAATGGGTCGCCAGGCTTTATTACGTTATTTGCATCATGTCGCAGAACATCCAGATTGGAACTCTACTTTATCCATTAATGAATCGATTCAACACGCATCATTTTTGAAAGCAACATCTGCATTAAGACGAGTGGTACGACCCGGGAGTTTGGTGGTGATTATCAGTGATTTTATGGGATTCTATGGCATGTGCCAATCTTCTTTAGCTAAGCTTGCTCGTTATAATGAGTTATTAGCTGTCTTTATTAGTGATCCAGTAGAGGCGATTTCACCACCACCAGGGAGATATCGCATTGTATGTGACGAGCAAGATAGATTAATTGAAACTTATTCGAAACATACCAGAAAACAATATGAGGATATTTTTAAGGAACGAAAAACTAATTTATTTAATTTTTTTCGACGTTATGGCGTTCATCATATTTCCATTTCGACTAACGAAGATCCTATTGAAGTGATAAAAGATTCCTTTGTTAGGCGAAAGTATTAAGGCAAAAAATATGGATCCTACTTCAATACCAATAAGAGATATCCGCTATCCTAGTGAGCTAGATTGGTGGTCTTTTGCAATTGGTTGGTGGCTGCTCATTTTTATTGTAGTTCTATCTAGTTTGTTTCTAGGATATAAATTATACAAAAGATGGCTCAATAATCATGCACGCAGAATTGCTTTACTTGAGTTAAGGGCAATTCAAGAAAAATTTAATCTATCAAATGACATAGTAATTTTAGTACAAGAGTTGTCTATTTTATTAAGGCGTACTTTTTTAGCTTACTTGCCTAGAGAGAAAGTAGGGGGATTAGTGGGCGAGCATTGGCTTGGGTTTTTGGATCAGGGGCTTGATGGCAAATATTTTTCTGAAGGCGTAGGAAGATTTCTAGTTTTGGTACCTTATCAACATAAAAGTGAATCTGAAATTATAGATGTGGAAGAATTATTGAATATTATAAAATTACGAATTGAAACACCGATAATTGAAGAAGGGAATTAGCTAATGTGGATTTTTGCATGGCCGTGGATGTTATTTATTTTGCCATTGCCTTTGTTGGTGAGAAGGTTTTACCCACCTTCATCTGAAACCAATGAATCTGGCTTGAAAGTTCCAAGCTTTATTTTATTCTCAACGTTAATTAACAAATCTTCAACTGAACAATATATGAATTGGAGGCTCTGGTTTGGAGTGCTTGCATGGTGTCTTCTTGTATTGGCCAGTGCGAGACCTGAGCGTATTGGAGAAGAGATAGAAATTCCAGTTTCTGGAAGAAATTTAATGCTGGCTGTAGATTTATCCGGAAGCATGGATGCTAAGGACTTTGAACTTGGAGGAAGGAGGGTTGATCGCTTGACAGCAACTAAAGCTGTTGCGAGTGACTTTATAACAAGACGGAAGGGCGATCGAATTGGCCTTATTCTTTTTGGTGAACAGGCTTACCTACAAGTTCCCTTAACGCTAGATCGTGAAACAGTGAAAATCCTGCTTTTAGAATCATTTATAGGATTAGCTGGGGAAAAAACAGCTATTGGAGATGCTATTACTTTGGCCGTAAAACGAATTCATGATCAACAAGAAGAAACTAAGAATCAAGTACTCGTATTATTAACTGATGGTGCTAATACAGCTGGTGAGATTGAGCCACTGAAGGCCGCTGAGCTGGCTCAAAAAATAGGATTAAGAATATATACTATTGGTATAGGGGCTGATCAGATGGTGGTTTCATCATTAACTGGAGGATTACGACGTGTAAACCCTTCAGTTGATCTGGATGAGAAAACATTAATCGAAATAGCCAAGATAACTGGCGGAAGATATTTTAGAGCAAAGGATACTTCTACTCTTCAAGAAATCTATCGGCTGCTTGATAACATCGAGCCAGTCCCCGAGCCTGAGGCCGGATTTAGACCAGTGCAAGCGTTCTTTTTTTGGCCGCTTGGGGCATCACTGCTGATTACTATTTTTTTAGCATTGATGAATTTATTAAAAAATGGTGGTTTGACTAGAATAAATGAGGCAATCAGGTGATGAATTATGACGAATTTCATTTCTTGAGGCCAGAATGGCTAATTATATTGCCATTTATACTGGGGTTAATTTATCTTTTTAAAAAACAGCTCTTATCCCCCGGGGATTGGTTTAATTTGGTTGAGCCGGAATTAATTCCTTATGTATTATCCCGTCATCAGATACAAGAAAATAAATTCAAATGGTGGCTAATTACTATTGTAATGATCTTAACTTTGGTTGCCCTAGCTGGTCCGACATGGGAAAGGCTGGATCAACCAGCTTATAGAATGGAGCAATCTCTGGTTATTGCACTTGATTTATCTAGATCAATGAACGCACAAGACGTAAAACCAGATCGAATAACAAGAGCACGCTTGAAAATTTTGGATATTTTAAAGCTTCGTCGGAGTGCTCAGGTTGCACTAATTGTCTATTCTGCTAATGCATTCACTGTGACGCCTTTAACTACAGATTCAGAGACAATTGCATCATTAGTTGGTAGTTTAGATACAGGAATAATGCCCAGTCGAGGCAGTTACCCTGCAGCCGCTATCGATAAGGCTGTGTTATTACTCAAACAAGCAAGTGCGGTGAATGGAGAGGTATTATTGGTCACCGATGGAGGAAGCACTTCTGCTGCAATCGCCTCAGCCAAGCGTCTTAAAGAAGCGGGATTCAGACTTTCTGTATTGGGAGTAGGCTCACTTAATGGAGCTCCTATACCTCAAGAAGATGGAGGTTTTATTACTGATCGAAATGGTCAAATTGCTTTAGCAAAGTTGGGAATGGAGGATTTATCAGAATTGACTCGAATCGGTGGAGGAAGATATGCCAGCTTAACCAATGATAACCAAGATATAGATTCTTTGCTCTCTGCTAGGGTAGTTTCGAGCAGTGAAAGTGATCAGACTTTAGTAACTGATCATTGGAATGAATTTGGGCCATGGCTACTTTTATTTATTGTACCTATAACCTCATTAGCATTTCGTCGTGGATGGATTTTTTAAGCTATGTTTAGATTACTTGCATTTTTAATATTCATGTTATGCGGATCAACTACGTTGCTTGCAGCCGAATGGAGCGATTTGTGGTTAACAAAAAATCAGCAAGCAAAAAAAGCTTTGGATGCTGGAAATTATGCCGAGGCAATTGAATTATTTGAAGATCCTTCATGGAAAGCTTCAGCGCAATATCAAGCCGGTAATTATTCAGCTAGTGCTCAGACATATTTAGAGGCGAATAATAATAATGACTTATATAATTATGCAAATTCATTGGTTAAAATGGGTCAACTAACAGAAGCAATTGAAGCTTATAGCGCCGTAATTCAAAATGAATCTAGCGCGAAAGATGCGATTTTTAATCGCAATTTGATTCAGGAATTATTGGATCAGCAACAAGATGATAAAAATGAATCTCAGTCTGATCAATCCTCCGAGGATGGTGAGGATGGCGAAGAAAGCAATGAAAAAGGGGAAGGAGAATCAGAAACCTCCCAGCAAAGTGACAGTCAATCTGGCGAGCAAGAACAAGGTGATAGTGTTACCCAAGATGAAATGGATCAAAAAGATCTAGAGGCAATTGAACGTGAATTAGAAAAGGCAGCAAAAGAACAAGCAGAAAATAAAGAAAATGGAGAGAATTCAGATCAAACCGATGCTATTGAAGGAAGAGCTGATCAAGAAGAGCAACAAGCAATGGAGCAATGGTTGAGAAGAATTTCTGATGATCCTGGTGGGCTCTTGAGGCGTAAATTTAGATATCAATATCAGAGACAAGGCTTCGATCAAGACGGTAATCAATTATGGCCCGATGATGGAGTGCAGCCATGGTGAAAAATATCAATACAAAACATAGCGATCAATGGAAAAGACTCTGCTGTTATTTAGTTTGCATAGTCTGTATGTATTCAATTTTAATGAATACCGTTGCTGCTGCCGTAATTGCGACTATTGATCGACCTAGAGTAGAACTAAATGAAACTTTTACATTAAAAGTAATAGTCGACACGGCTATTGATGTTGAGCCAGAAGCAAGTGCTTTAGAAGATAATTTTTATGTTGGTTCACGCAGTCAATTAAGCAATACCACGATTATTAATGGAAAAATATCACGTAGCAGAACTTGGACTTATGCATTAATGGCAAAGAAACCAGGTAATCTTGTAATACCGCCGATTGTGATAGCAAACGAGCAAAGCAAGCCGATTAATATTTTAATTACACCTCAATCAGACGCAATTTTAGGTGAAGCAGATGTCTTTATTTCAGCTGATTTGGATGCTAAGGTGACTTATGTTCAGGCGCAAAATTTACTAAGAATAAAAATATATAGAACGGTTCAAACACGGCAGCCTCGTTTGTATGAACCTGAAATATCAGGCGTTGATACACTTATTGAAATAGCTGGTGATGATCAAAATTATGAGTCAGTGATCAATGGAAGAACTTACGATGTTATTGAAAGGGTATATGCACTTTTTCCTCAAGAGAGTGGCTCATTAGAAATAGCGCCTATTCGTTTTGAAGCTAGAATCCTTAAAGATGGCAGTATTACAGGACGAAGAACTTATCAGTCAAAAGAATCTAAACTAAGAGTTTTGGCTATACCTGCGCCACCTCCAAGCTATCCTAATGCTAATTGGTTGCCAGCAAAGAATGTCAATATCAGTGAAGAATGGTCAAGAGATCTTACAAATCTTAAGTCAGGTGAGCCAATTACACGTCAAATAAATATTACAGCGGTCGGTCAATTATCAACTCAGCTCCCATCATTGGATTATAAAGTTAATGATAAATTGAAAATTTATTCCGATAAACCAAAATTTTCTGATCGAGTCGAAGCTGCAGGGATTATAGCTTCAAGAACTGATCAATATGCCATGATTGGGATGGCAGCTGGTGTTATTCAATTACCGAGTGTTGAGTTACCTTGGTGGGATATTATTAGTGGGGATTGGAAGATTGCTATTTTGCCTGCTAAGAAAATCACCATTAAACCTTCAATGAATGACTTGGAAGCAGAGAAAATAATACCCATTTTAGAAGAATTGGAAATTACTGGGTCGAATCAGACGGTATCGGATAAATTATGGAGAAACATCAGTGGAGCTCTGGGTGCATTGTGGATCCTGACTATTCTTTTTTGGTTTTATTCTAAGCCCACAATGAAAAGAAAGGAAAGGCATAACGTCGAGCCTCCATATAAAAAACTTGAAAGAGAAATGCGAAAAGTCATAAAGGCAGCATCATCAAATGAAAAAGAAAGATTTAAACAAGCGCTTTATAACTGGTCGAAAATTCAATGGCCTGAAGATATTCCTCGAAGTATAGAAGAGATCGCTTCTCGTGTTAAAAACCCTCTTTCAGATGAGCTGAAAGTATTTAATAAAATTGCTTACGGTTCGGATCAAAATGAAACTTGGGATGGGGGAATCATGGCAAGTGCCATAAAGAAAATTTCATTTTATAATGTAAAAGATAGAAAAAAAAATAATCGGGCACTTCCACCATTAACTCCAAACTGAATTAAAAGTATTATATTACCAGTGACCTGTATTTTTCATAGATATCCATGGCTCCTTTGGTTCAAGAGGGCTTCCTTTTTGTAATAGTTCAATGGATATATTATCGGGCGATCTAATAAAAGCCATTCTTCCATCATGCGGTGGTCTGTTTATTGATATACCAGCTTTATAAAGCTTATGACATAAGTCATTAATATCATCGACAACATATGCAATATGACCAAAATTTCTTCCTTCGGTATAATTTTCTTTATCCCAGTTATAGGTTAATTCAATCTGAGCTTTTTCATCATCTGGTGCTGATAAGAAAATTAATGTAAATCGACCTACTTTATTTTCTTTTCGTTTAATTTCTCGCAGTCCTAAATGCGTACAGTAAAACTCTAAAGATTTCGTTAGATCTGATACCCTGATCATCGTATGTAAGTATTTCATTTTTAACCTTAAGTATTTGACATATTTGAGTATGAATTATTTATAATTATAATCTCAATTCTTACTTAATCCTCTGGAATAATCTTTTGCAAAATATAGAAGCACTAACTATTGATCTGGATGACACCCTTTGGGATATCGATCCCGTAATCGAGAGAGCTGAAAGGATTCTTTGGAGGTGGCTTGCATCAAATTACCCTAGAATTTCCTCTATATATGATCAAGAAAAGATATTAAATTTAAGATTAGAGATAGTAAAAGATTACCCAGATAAAGAATTTGATTATCGATTTATGCGCAAGTTGATCTTGAGAAAAATATTTCGTGCGGCTGATTATGAAGAGGATCTTTCTGAAGATGCATTTGCTGTATTTGATACTGAGAGGAATAACGTAAAATTATATGATGGTGCTCTGAATACACTTCAATCTCTGTCTGATAAATATACGTTAATTGCTGTAACAAATGGTAATGCAGACCTTGAAAAAATAGGCTTACGCCATCTTTTTGATGGTGTAGTGACTGCTGTTGAGGTGGGTTATGCGAAACCAAATATACGTATTTTTAATGAAGCAATCAGAAAATCTGGTACTGAGGCTGATAAAATAATACATATTGGCGATAATCCTGAGGCCGATATTGTTGGTGCGGCAAATGCGGGTTTGACCACGGTATGGATGAATTCAAAGTCTTTGTTGTGGCCCGATGAATACATTCAGCCAGACATAACGATTAATAAAATTACAGAATTATGTGATTTATTATTACCAGAGATTAATTAATTTCATCAATTTGGGTTGTTCTTAAAACAATATCAATACGGCGATTCTTCTCTCGACCTAGAGTTGTTTCATTATTGGCAACGGGCCTAGTCTCTCCAAAACCAGTGGCAATAATTCGATAACTTGGAATACGCATTGCATTTATCATATATTGTTTGATTGAGTCTGCTCGTTGTTGAGATAGTTTTTGATTTAATTGATCGTCCCCTTGAGAATCTGTATGTCCCTCTATGATGATTTCACTTCTTGGGTAAACATCAATTGCTTTCTCAACTTTTACCAACAAAGGTATGCTCTCGGTCATAATTGTAGATTCATTACTTTCAAAAGTGAGACCAATCAATCTTAATATGACATTATTATTTTCTCGGAAAACTCGAGCCTCAGCTGAGTTAAACATTTTTTCTACTTTATCAAATTGCTCTTTAATCCTTGCTTGAGCTTCAATTCTTTGGATTAGAGTCTCTCTCTCTTGAGTAGCTCCTCCAAGACGTTCATCAAGATTACGAATTTCTTCTTTCATATCTGCAATTTGAATTAAATTATCTTTTTGATCTTGCTCTAAATATTGTTTCTCTTTCCTCAGAGTATCAATGTATTTAACCAAGCTATTTGTTAGAGATTGATATCCATTGGTCATAAGTGGAAAGATGTCAGCTGAATTAGCAATAGTTTCTAGGTTATTTTCCCATTGAGTAATTAATTCTTCTGGTGTCATTACACCATTTTGAGTATTTTGAATCAGTGTTGATAAGAAGATGGCATGTGCACTTCGTTCAATGGATTTGTTAGTTAAATTAATCGCAATGTCAGAATTATAACGATTCATCGTTAGTTCTTGATCGGCCATAACAAGAAATTCCTGTGCTTGACCTAATGTAATCTGTGCATATCTATCGGCTTTATCTTTTTTAGCAAGAGATATTTGTTGTTTGGCTTCAGTGAGTAGTTTGTCTTTAATAATTAAGAGCTCAATTTCACTGAAATCTGCAGAAGCTTCTAGATCAAGTTTTTTTGCTCTTTCAAAATTATCATTTTCAATAAATTTGATAGCAAGAACAAATTTTCTTTCAGCTTTTTGCCACCTAGATAAATACTTATCTGGACCATCTACTTTTATAGCATTGCGACGATTAAGGATGGATTCTTTGAGTATTTGATTCGCTGTTTTCGCAATTTCTGTAGCTGATTGAAAATATTCGGATGACTTTTTAGCTTGCACGCAAATATATTTAGTTTTTTTTGATAAAGAATTAGCTTTTCTTTGTGCAGTAATACCTTTCTTGTAGGTTTGTGGTGCGAGTATCTTTGCGCTAACTTTCGTAGCCTCAACTACCGCTAGATTTAGCTCTTTTAAGCAACTTTCAGCCGAAATTTCCTGCGCATTAATTGTTGAGTAAAAACATAAGATAATTAGTAGTAATTTATTTTTTTGAGTAATCATTATTTTTAATTTATCTTTAATTGAATTTTAGTGTCTTTGTTAATTTTTAATAATACCAATAACATATATAATGAAGCAGTTATCGCGTGTTTTTTTTATTCATGACAGAATACAACTTTATTAATAGTACTAGCAATTCAAATGACTAATATAAGAAAATTTCAAGGTATCCCGATCATTCCATCTGGCACGAAGTATAAAACTTCTGAAGGATTTTCTGCGATAAAAAATGGTATCAAATCAAGAAATAATATTACTGGTTTGAGGGGTAGAAAACCAGCGTGGCTAAAAGCAAAGATTTCGGGTGGTGTTGTATACGAGGAAGTGAAGAGTATTGTTAGAAATAATAAACTCAGCACAGTTTGTGAAGAATCAATGTGCCCTAATATAGGAGAATGCTGGAACAATGGTACAGCTACTATCATGGTTATGGGTTCGGTATGCACTCGAGCATGTCGTTTTTGTGCAGTTGATACGGGTAATCCAAAAGGTTGGTTGGATAAGGAAGAGCCGAAAAATACAGCTTTAGCAGTTCAGTTAATGAAATTAGTATATGTAGTTATAACTTCGGTTGACCGTGACGATTTGAATGATGGAGGTGCTGCACATTATGCAGCTTGTGTAAGCGAAATAAAAAAAATAAATCCATATACTGCAGTTGAAGCTTTGACTCCAGATTTTAATGGTGTAGTCGGTGATGTGAAAAAAGTTGTAATGTCAGGACTCGATGTTTTTGCACAGAATATAGAAACGGTTGAAAGGTTGACTAGCACTGTTCGTGATCCAAGAGCAGGCTACAAAAAAACTTTAGATGTCTTGGCCAAAGCAAAGTCAATGAATCCAGATGTACTGACTAAATCAAGTTTAATGCTTGGACTTGGTGAAAGTGAGGATGAAGTTTTGCGGACAATGAGGGATTTAAGAGAACAAAATGTTGATATCGTAACTCTTGGTCAGTACTTAAGTCCCACAGTTAATCATCTTCCAGTTGAGAGATATGTTACACCAAGTGAATTTGAAAAATATCGTCAACTTGGTTTAAACATGGGATTCGTTGAAGTGGTCTCCGGACCTCTTGTAAGATCTAGTTATCGAGCAGATAAAGTATTGCAGCAAAATAATGTAGGTATGAGTATCAATGGCATTTAAATAATATTATTAAGGAAGAATATGTTTGAATTTTTAATAGAGTACGGATTGTTTTTACTGAAGGCGGTTACTATTTTGGCGGCTATCATCCTCGTTATATCATTCGCTGCAGCTACCAAAAAAGGTGGTAAACAGGAGGGCCTCGAGGTTGAAGATCTAAACAAAAAAAATAAAGATCTATCGGATGGTTTACAAAAAGCTATTCTGCATAAGGATGAGTGGAAGGCTCTTATGAAGAGTGATAAAGCAAAAGTTAAAAGTGATGCAAAAAAGAAGAAGTCTAGGCCAAAAGTATATGTAATTGACTTTATTGGCGATTTAAAAGCAAGCGCAGTACCTGCATTAAGGGAAGAGGTAAATGCTATATTAAATGTAGCAAAGAAGAACGACCAAGTGCTTGTAAGGTTGGATAATCATGGTGGTGTAGTACACGAACATGGATTAGCTGCTTCACAATTAGTGAGAATTCGAGAGAAAAATATCAATTTGATAGTGATGGTAGATAAAGTAGCTGCCAGTGGTGGATACCTTATGGCATGCGTTGCTAATAAAATATATGCAGCACCGTTTGCTATATTAGGCTCAATAGGCGTAATTGCTCAATTACCTAATTTTAACCGTTTATTGGATTCTTATGGAGTAGATTTTGAGCAAGTTACTGCTGGTCAATACAAGCGTAATGTTACTATGTTTGGTAAAAATACCGATGAAGATAGAGCTAAATTAAAAGATCAACTAGAAGAAGTGCATGATCTTTTTAAATCTTCGGTTAGTGATTATAGGCCTACTATGGATTTGGATAAAGTTGCTACAGGAGAGCATTGGTATGGGAAAAAAGCCCTAGAGTTAGGTCTTGCTGATGAAATCAAAACTAGTGATGAATTATTGATTGAGATGGGTAAAAAGTACGATATATTTAGTGTTAAATTTAAAGTAAAACAACCTCTAAAAAAACGACTCATGTCTGGTGTTGACAGCCTATTCGCAAGGTTTGAAGATATTAAATGGCGCCGTAAATTTGAGAGTCAATTACCTCGGTAATAAAATTTGTTAAAATAAATTCTTTGGAGAAGAGAAAGCTATGTGTAAAAGCTTGACTGGTTATATCTGTATAATAGTTATTAATATTATTTTACTCACATCTTGCGCCTCATCACCCACTGGGCGAAGTCAAATGATATTAAAATCAGATGCAGCTCTAGAACAAGAAGGGTCACGACAGTTCAAGCAGCTTAGAGAAACGCTGCCATTAGTTCAAAATCCTGCAACTATCGATTATGTGGCTTGTGTTACCAATGCAATAGTAGATGTTGTTGAAGGAAGAGATGCTGATCTTTATTGGGAGTTAGCTGTTGTAGATCAATCAGATGTTAATGCTTATGTTTTGCCAGGGGGGAAAATTGTAGTCAATTCAGGAATTTTAACCATGACATCTAATCAGCATCAATTAGCAGCAGTCATTGGTCATGAAGTAGCCCATGTGACAGCTCGGCATGCAAATGAGCGTGCATCTAGAGCCGCCGTTACTGATATTGGTGTTGATATTGCTGCAATTATTCTAGGTGGTGGATATCGAAACCAAACACAGGGAGCAAGAAATGCATTATCCACAGGCGCTTTATTGGGCTTATTAAATCCATTTAGCCGTTTACAGGAAACGGAAGCTGATGTTGTTGGTATTCGATATATGGCAAAAGCAGGTTTTGATCCTAGAGAAAGCGTTGAGTTATGGAAGAATATGAATAAGAAAAATGCCTCTAAAATTCCTGAATATTTATCTACTCACCCTTCTGGAGAGACTCGGATTGATGATTTGATTGCTCAATATCCGGTTGCTTTAGAATTCTATAATGAAGCAAAAATCAATGGAGTTACTCCAGATTGTAAGCTTTAAGATTTTGGCTTGTTAATAAAAAATCAACTGATTATGGGCGCAAGCTTTTTTTTCTAATGATAGATTTGAGGTTAAGATAATGGCATTGCATGTTGTATTTTCTCATGGGCAAGAAAGCGGACCGTGGGGTACAAAAATAAAAATGATGTCAGATCTTGCGATTAGTATTGGCTGTAAGGTCAAAAGTATTGATTACCAGGGAATTGAAGCTGTAGATCATCGCGTTAAAAAGCTCATTGATGCATGCTCAACTATTAATGATCCTATATGTCTTGTAGGTTCAAGTATGGGAGGTTTTGTAGCATCAGCGGCTGCCATGGATGTTAGGGCAGTTGGCTTATTTGTTCTGGCACCTGCTTATTTTATGAAAGGTTTTGAATATACTCCTTTTGAGGTTGCTAATATACCAACAGAGATTGTTCATGGTTGGCATGATGATATCGTTCCGGTAGAAAATAGCATACGTTTTGCACAACAAAACCAATCTAAAATACATATTGTCAATGGCGATCATCGATTGACTGGAAATATTAAAGATATAAATATTTATTTAGAAATTTTTTTGAATCAGTTTATCCTTGATTCATAATAAAATGGATTATTTCCTCCTATAATATTGTGGTGATTACTTAATATGGAGAATATAAAAGTAGCATCTTTTTATCGTTTTCTAAGGATTCATGATCTAGAGGAAATGCGTGAAGAGTTATTGACACTATGCAAAGAATTAAATTTACTTGGTACTATTTTAATTGCTGAAGAAGGTTTTAATGGATCGATATCAGGTCAGGAGCGTTCAATTATATTTATATTTGATTGGCTTGGGCAGAAATTAAGTATTAAAAACCCAATTAAAAAGACGGCGCGTTGGGCTGATGTAAAAAAACCTCCATTTAGTAAATTACATATTAAGATTAAAAAAGAGATTGTTGCTCTTGGCCGAGAAGATATTCGACCCTATGAGAAATTTGGAAAATCTGTAATACCAAAAAATTGGAATCAGTTAATACAAAATCCAGAAACTCTTATCATTGATACTCGCAATAAATATGAGATTGACATCGGTTCATTCCCAGGTGCCGTGAATCCGGAGACAAATGCATTTAGAGACTTTTCTGCATTTGCTGAAAAAATACCAGAATCTAAAAAAAATAAGCCAATAGCAATGTTTTGTACGGGTGGTATTCGTTGCGAGAAAGCCGCTGCACTGATGGTTGAGATGGGTTTTGAGGATGTTAATCAACTTGAAGGCGGTATATTAAACTATCTAGAAGATATAAAAGAATCAGAAAATATTTGGCAGGGAGAGTGTTTTGTTTTTGATGATCGAGTTGCGGTTGATGGTGCACTTAGGGATGGCAAATATATTCAATGTCATGCTTGTCGTCATCCTCTCTCTATTGAGGAAATTCATTCCTCAGATTACCAAGAAGGTATTTCATGCCCAAGATGTATAAATACAATTCCTAGCGCTAAACTTGAAGGATTCAAAGAAAGGCAAAAACAAATTAAATTAGCAAAGCAGCGTGGTGAAAAGCACATAGGTAAAATTTTAGATAAATAGGTATAAAATTAGATATTTGAGCGATTTAGATTAAAGCTATATAGCTAGATAACTAACGCCTTGATGATAAGGCGACATTTTTAAAGTCTAAATCATTATAAGTAAAGGTCGTTTTCTTTATCAGCGATCCAATATTTGCGTTCCAATCAAAATGAATACCTAGCTCATCATGACCAGGCGGGTAAATAGTAAAAGTGACACTATAAAGCTCATCAATTTTACCGGGCAATTTGATATTTTGTGCATAGTGTAAATTATCCGACATATTTAGATGCGGTGTTAATTCAATCCGGATTGATTTTCCACTGATACTCGCGATGCTCGCAAATACTCTTAAATAAGCGACAAAACCGCCAATTGGTGATCCTTCCGGTGCTTCATTAGACCAGTTAGCAAGCATTTCAATATGAATATCAGTGGTGGATTCAGAGCGAAAATATTTTTTAGGATGGATTGTATCTTTTGGTGCTCCCTCAAAAATTAGATTAATACCGGGAGATATATTTTCTTCACCAATGATCATCTCAGCAGAATAAGTATTAGTAGATATAAAAAATAGAATTATTGAATGAAACAGCTTCATATATATTTTGTTAGATAGATAAATTTATGCATCTAAATTAGGAATTAAGGCACTTTCAAGATTAACAATCATATCCTTTAGAAGTAATCTTCTGGTTTTAAGTCGCCTCAAATTAAGTTGATCTATTTCCGGTATAGACACTAATAAATCGATCTCCGCATTTATTTTTTGATGCTTAACGCGAAGCTCTTTAAGCCTTGTAAACTTTTCAAATGAGTCACTATCAATTGTTTTATTCATATATTTGAGGTTGTATCCTCAGTTATTTTATAACAATTTTATTCTTACATAATTCATCATAAAGGCGCAATTATTCCTTGTTCTTGGAGAGCTATCAATCGCTCTTAAGAAAAAGCTCTTTATGTAAAGGAGAATTAATTGCAATAAAATCAGGATTAAGAATATTGTCTTTTGTGTTATAGAGAAGAGGCGTACCATCAGTTTTGAGAACCAAACCACCCGCCTGCTCAACAACCGCTTGAGCGGCAGCTGTATCCCATTCAGAAGTTGGTCCATACCGAGGATAAATATCAGCCAAGCCTTCGGCAATCAGGCAAAATTTTAGTGAGCTGCCCATGGGTTGTAACTCATAATGTTCAATTTGATTTAAAAAGTTTTTTAAACTGTCTCCCTGGTGCGACCGACTCCCAACAATTCGAATTAACTTGCTAGTTTTTTCTGAGACGTGAATTATTTTTTTAGTTTTATCTGCTTCAATAATTTGTGCCCCAAAACCAACGCATCCAATATATGTTTTCCTTGAGACTGGAACATAAACGATTCCTAAAATAGCTTTATGATTATTGATTAGAGCAATATTAACTGTAAATTCGCCATTTTTTTTAACAAACTCCTTGGTGCCATCCAGTGGATCGATAATCCAGTATTGATGCCATAGCTTTCTTTCGTCAAAGCTTTGAAGCGATGATTCTTCTGAGATAATTGGTATATTTGGCGTTATTTTTTTTAATCCTTCAACAATAATTTGATGGGATTTTAAATCAGCTTGCGTTAAAGGTGAGGTATCTTCTTTTATTGAAACATTAAAATTTGAATTATAAATATCAAGAATCGCATTTCCAGCATTTTGGGAAAGTTCAGTTAATGGTTCTATGAGATCGACGATATTCACTTTTTATAGATATTCAGCTTTTGTCATGTTAAAAATATCATCTGCTTATAAAATAATAAAATTATCATAATGCATCCTTCTTGTAGAAATATCTTAAATAAATGCGATACATTGATGTTGGATATGGACGGAACGCTACTGGATCTTGCTTATGATAGTTTTATTTGGCTTGATTTGGTACCGAAAGAATACGCAAAAAAAATGAACATGTCTTTGGGCGATGCTACTGCTCAATTATATAAGCATTTTATGAGTTTACAGGGAACGCTCAAATGGTACAGCTCAGATTATTGGAGTGAATTACTTGATTTAGACATCATAAAGTTACATCAAATGGAAAGAGATAAAATTCAATATCTCACTGGCGCTGAAGAGTTTCTTAATCTAATTAAAACCTATGATATCCGAGTACTTCTAGTGACTAATGCGCATAATGACATTTTAAAATTAAAATCTGAAGTTATAGGGATAGATCAATACTTTGATCAAGTTTATATTTCACATGATTTCGGCGCTCCAAAAGAAAGCCAATTGTTCTGGAAAAAATTAAGTAATGCTGAGCCATTTGATATCAAAAGAACTGTATTCGTCGATGATAATGAGATAGTTCTGGATAGCGCTAAGCAATTTGGCATTAAATCTTTAATTCAAATTACGAAACCAGATAGTAAGCAAAAGCAACAAATAGCAAAAAACTATCTTGGTGTGAAGGGCGTCTTGGAATTGATAGAGTAAAATAATTAAGAAGTAATATTTATTTAGTATTTACTTTTATATTTACTTTTCTTTTTATAAGGAGGTTTTTTAAGATCAGGTAATTGTGTTGGTTCATACTTAGCCACCGGGATTTTATTGCCAATATATTTCTCTATATCGGGAAGTGATATTGCGTATGTCTCACATCCAAAACTAATGGCGTTACCATTAGATCCAGCTCTAGCTGTACGTCCTATTCGATGAACATAATCTTCTACATCTTGAGGTAGATCATAGTTAATTACGTATTCAACATTAGGAATATGTAGGCCTCTTGATGCTACATCTGTAGCAATTAGGACGCTTAACTGATCCTCCTCAAATTGCTTTAAGATTTTAATTCTTTTATTTTGTGGTACATCTCCGGAAAGTGCTTTAGCATCGATATTATTTTCCTGTAGATAAGCCTCAACAATTTCAATTTCTTTTTTTGTATTGATAAAGACCATAATTTTACTGTTTTCTACTTCTCTAATTAAGCCGACTAAAAGCGGAATTTTCTCTTTGTTGGAAGGAAAAAAAATCGCCTGCCTAATTCTGTCCCCAGTCATTTTTTCTGGTTCAATTCTTATTAGTTCGGGCTCATTCATATGCTCATAAGCCAACTCCATTACTCGATGTGATAAAGTTGCCGAAAAAAGCATATTGAGTCGGTCTTCAGGTTTTGGAAGTCGTCTTAGTAGATAACGTATATCTTTAATGAAACCAAGATCAAACATTCTATCGGCTTCGTCTAAAACCAAGACTTCGATCTTATGGAGTTTAAAAACTCCTTTTTTATAATAATCGATGATACGTCCAGGCGTACCAATTAGAAGATCTATCCCATTTCTTATATCAGTGGCTTGTTTTTCGTAGTCGGTCCCTCCGTATGCTAGGCCTATATTGAGTTTTGTGTGATTCGCGAGTGGCTCAGCATCTTTTGCAATTTGTATAGCAAGTTCACGTGTCGGTGCCAATATGAAAATTCTGGGTTGCTTATTATTAGGAGTATTTCCTTCTTTATTGCTTCTTAAAATATGCTCTAGAGCCGCAATAAGAAATGCTGCAGTTTTCCCTGTCCCTGTTTGTGCTTGTCCAGCAACATCTTTTCCTTGAAGAGCAATTGGCAAGGATTGAGCTTGGATAGGCGTACAATGAGTGAATCCAGATTCAGCTATACCATCAAGAATCTTTTGATCAATATTAAGTGTGTCAAATTTTGTTTGACTTAAATGACTTCCTTCAATTACTTTTTTAATAAAAATTCCTAAAATACTTGCAATATGTCTCGCGACGGGTTCAAATTGTATCTATTAAGAGACAACTTTCGTTGTTTCAACCAAGATTTACTACCCAAATTCAAATTAAGTGACGTTAAAACATCGATATATTGCCTGATTGGGAACTCATCGTCACTTTATTTTTTCAATGCTCATATATTATAAGTTATATGAGCAAAATTATAATACTGAAATTATGTTAATTCGGAGGATATAACCGGTGGGTGAAAATATTATACAAACGAGCGATGGTTCATTTGAGACGGATGTTATTAAATCAGAAAAACCAGTGCTACTTGATTTTTGGGCAGAATGGTGCGGACCTTGCAAGATGATAGGGCCTTTGTTGGATGAAATTGCTGAGGAATTTAAGGATAAACTTACGGTCGCTAAAATCAATATTGATGAAAATCAAAATACCCCACAGAAATATGCCGTCAGAAGTATTCCTACCTTAATGATATTTAAAGATGGCAATGTGCACGCTCAAAAAATGGGAGCATTATCAAAATCTCAATTAGTTGAATTTCTGGAATCAAATTTATGAGTGAACAAACAAATAATAATAGCCCACGAAGACCAAGACAACCTTCAAATCAATCAAATCGTCGCCGCAGAAGACCCCCACGTCGTAATGATATTTATCCTGATGACGGTGAAAGTTTAGAGATAATTTCTGCTGATCAGCTTGAAGCAAGCAAAAAGGGAATGAATCTTACTGACCTTAAAAATAAGCCACCATCTGAATTAGTTGAATTGGGAGAGTCTCAAGGCTTAGAGAATCTTGCTCGATCGCGAAAACAAGATATTATTTTCGCTATTCTCAAGGCACACGCTAAAAATGGAGAAGATATCTATGGTGATGGTGTATTAGAGATCCTTCAGGATGGCTTTGGATTTCTAAGATCAGCAGATAGTTCTTATCTTGCTGGCCCAGATGATATTTATGTTTCACCAAGTCAAATACGTCGATTTAATCTAAAAACTGGAGATACTGTTTCTGGTTTAATTAGACCGCCCAAGGAAGGGGAGCGATATTTTGCACTATTAAAGATTGGTGAAGTCAACTTTGATGCTCCTGGAAATAATCGAAGTAAGGTTCTATTTCAAAATCTTACTCCTCTTCATCCCAATGAGAGATTTACCTTAGAGCAAGGTAATGGCAGTAAAGAGGATTTAACTGCTCGAATCATAGATATGGCATCACCTATCGGTAAAGGGCAACGAGGCTTGATAGTTTCGCCACCTAAAGCAGGTAAAACTATTCTTCTGCAAAATATTGCCTCAGCTATATGCGCTAATAATCCTGATGTAACATTGATTGTATTATTGATTGATGAGCGGCCGGAAGAGGTTACAGAAATGGCAAGAACGGTAAGAGGTGAAGTAGTCTCATCAACATTTGATGAGCCTGCTAGTCGTCATGTCCAAGTTGCTGAAATGGTCATCGAAAAAGCAAAACGACTGGTAGAGCATAAAAAAGATGTGGTTATTTTGCTTGATTCAATTACTAGACTTGCAAGAGCATACAACACAGTTGTTCCATCCTCCGGTAAGGTTTTAACAGGTGGTGTTGATGCTAATGCACTTCATCGTCCAAAACGATTCTTTGGAGCTGCTCGTAATATCGAGGAAGGTGGAAGCTTAACTATTTTAGCAACCGCACTCGTGGATACAGGCTCTAAGATGGATGAGGTTATTTATGAGGAGTTCAAAGGCACGGGAAATATGGAAATTCATCTCGATCGAAGAATCTCAGAAAAAAGAGTATTTCCAGCAATAAATATTAATCGGTCAGGAACAAGAAAAGAAGAATTATTAACTGATCCTGCTGAGCTGCAAAAATTATGGATTCTAAGGAAAGTGTTGCACCCAATGGATGAGCTTGCTGCAGTCGAATTTTTGATTAATAAAATGCAAGATACTAAAACTAACAGTAAATTCTTTGACGCAATGAAGCGTTAAATTTAGAATTACATTAATGGAAATGATTTATATAGTTTTTTGTGACTCACTTCCGAAAAATAAAGCAGAATAGTATCGTTGTAAAAGAAGTATTTAGTTAAAGAGAGGGTCTTATGCGTTTAAAATCTTTGCTGCTAATTGTTCTTGCCTCTATTGCATTTCCGGTTATTCAGGCGCAAGAAGTTAATACTAATGTTGAGTTCCATGTTGACAGTGATAGCAGTTGGCTGCGAGTTTTAGCATACCCTGATGGCCCGTTACGCCGTTTTGGCCATAATCATGTGATATCACATCAAAATATTTCAGGGACTGTTTTAACTACTCAGAATCCTCTTGATTCTATGATTACGCTAGAACTTCAAGTGACAGACTTTGAAGTCGACAATGCTTCTTTGCGAAAAATTGAAGGCGCTGATTTTGCGAAGGAAGTATCACAGAAAGATATCGATGGAACTCGAGTTAATATGCTTGCTGAAAATTTACTAGACGCAGAAAAATTTCCAATAATTAAAGTTTTTTCTAGCTCAATAGATGGAAATTTCCCTAATGTTAATGTTAAAGCAGTAATTACCATTAAAGGTGAAGAGCATAATATGAACGTCCCAAGCACAATTGAAATTGATCATAAATCCTTCGTAGCAAGAGGTTATATGGAGGTTACGCATGGCGATCTTGGGTTGACACCATTTTCCGCCGCGGGAGGTGCATTAACTGTTCGGGATTTGTTGGTCTTAAAATACGAAATATTTGGTAAATCTCAATAGATATAACCGCAGTAATCTTCTCTATCAATCATATTTCCTGGTAGTCACCCTTTCATGGATCTTGCATGAAGCTTTTCAATCTGTGCCCATGCGGACTCAATGGCGCCAACTTGCCAACCTGGTAAACCACTTACGTGATCACCAGCAAAATAAACTCGACCTTGCGGCTCTCTTAGGATGGACATATGTTTCTGGCGATCCGCCGGTGACCAAGCTGACCACCCAGCCTCACTATAGCGAGTAAGGTGCCAGTCAATCGAAAAAGCTTTGCCATCATAGTGTTTACGAAATTGGCCTGGGTGTATTGGTTCGCTTCGATTAACTGCTTGCTTGATTTTTTGAGCCATTGAAAGTTCGCCATGAACGACTGCTGCACGACCAAATGTATATGCACTCTGGACGATACCTTTTTTGCCGCAGAAGCCATAAGAGGGATAAATGACCGTGTGCCCAGGAATTCCTCGCGTACTCGAGCCACCATATATTTGGTCATCTTCTTCCCAGAAACGACGATTCATTTGTAACGATAATTTACCTACCGTCATTTTCCGCGGAGCATCCATGGCTTCTTTACATCTATCGGACAAGTCCGTCTGAAGTTTGGAGAGTATCCCCAATGGAAGGGTAGTAATGCAGTAGTCTGCTTTTTGAACGCTTACCTCTCCAGTGACATTGTTGCGATAAGTTATGCTGACACCATTTTCGTCTTGTCTTAATTCTTGGACTTCAGCATTAAAGGTAATCGCATCGCCCACTGCACGTTCGAATCCACGAGCAATCTGATCCATTCCACCGACAGGTTGAAACATTGTTGCCGGATGATCAATTGTGGTGACTCCCTGGAATGTATTACCTAGTCCTGATTGCAGTATTTCTTTCAATGCTATGGCTTTTGAGGCAATACTGGTGCCCATGGGGTTGAATTCAGATTGACCTCTATGGATGGTTCCTTTGTAGCTTAAATCATTCGCATCTAGAAAGCCCTCGCGAATAAGATAGTCGGTGAGTTTCTCTCTGTCTCGGTTGGTTAGCTGTTCATCGAGCGCCCCCTGATCTGTGAGTTTAGCCAGTAACTCGGAGGTATAACCTCTCATATCAGCCTTGATTTCTCGCTTGCGAACTCGTCGACCAGCTAAAGGCCCACCAGCTTTATCAAACTGAAGATAACCTAAATCATTTTCTTGAATCATAGCTTCCATAGGGACACCAAATTTACGTATGTAATGGAAAACTGCATGATGGAAGCTAGGCAGGCGCCAAGGACCATGATTAAAATACTGACCCTCATCGAAATCACAAGTGCGAGTTTCACCATCAACTGTTGTAGTTTTAAAGCCAGCACGTGAAGATTGACATCGCCCTCCTGCAAATGCGCGAGCCTCTATAATTTGGCAGTTATAACCACGTAAACCTAGCTCGTAAGCGGAGGTCATGCCGGCAAGTCCTGCACCTAAAATTAACACCTTTGTTCCATTGGGGTTACCCATTAGGTTAGGCGGCGCTTCTGCTGCAGAAGCTATTCCCATATCCCAGCCATTCAATGCCGAAATTACTCCAGATACTCCACCAACGACAGCAAACGCCTCAAGAAATTCTCGTTTAGTAATTTTATGAGGTTGATCAGGCTTGGAATTAGCCATTGAGTCTTTCTCCCAGCAGTCGATTATTGTTGTAATTTTAGTTCTATTTGGACACCAACTTCATTCGCAATCCAATTGGTTGCATCCCAGCCAATACCGAAAAGCAGACGTTTAACTTCAAAGGTACCAGAGAATTTTGCTTGTCCTTCAGAGCTTTCGAATTCAAAAATCATTGTGATTGGTTGACTAACTCCGACAATAGTTAGTTTTCCATGAGCGGCATAGGTACCATTATCCAGTTTTTCCAGACGCTCAGATTCAAATTTAGAATTAGGAAAGCTTTCAGGATTGAACCAATCTGGTTCCATTAAATATGCATCATATTCTGCATCGCCCGAATCAGCAGAATTCATTTTTACTTCACCGGTAATTTTTCCATCTTCGGGATTAGCTGGATCAAAGTTAATTATTGCCGAGAAAACATCAAATCGCCCTCGAAATGCCGCACCTTCAAGTGCACCTATAAAACGGACATTCCCTTCATCTTCTATGAGCTTCCATTCTGTAGCTTCAGCTTTCGCTGAAATACTTGTAAATAGCACTAAGAATATGAACCATTTTAAGTGTTTTCTCAAAATTTATGCTCCTTTGGATCGTAAGCTTTTTTATGTTAATTTACTAAACCAATTCTCGCGTATCGTGACATTTAGTCATAGGTTTTGCAATGGTTTTGTGAGCAATAAATCTCGTTATTCGTAACCATTAAATCAAATAAATTTAAAACTAAAAAATAAGCCAATATGTCAAAAACATACTGGCTTATTTCGCTATATATTAGCTTCTTTTTTCGTCAACACTCCAAGTGCCACTTCCCTTAGCTGCAATGAAAAGGAAAATAAAGCAGAATGCTACTGCAAGCTCGCCTTTATTGTTGATTGGTAATCCACCGCCCATTTTTGAGAAGTGAATAAGCCAATATGCTCCAGCCATCAGACCACTAGAGAGAAATGCGGCTGCTGAAGTACAAAGACCAATCATTATTAGAGCGCCACCAACAATCTCTATCGGACCCGCCAAGTACTGCATCCAGGTTGCTTCTCCTGCCATAATGGCTTCCATTTTCGGTATCCCATGAAAGATAAACATGAATCCTGAGACGATTCTAAGTAATGCGTAAGTTTGTGTTTCATACTGTTTCATAAAGTCCATATTTTTTATCCTCTGTTGTTAAAAAGTTTTACCCCAATCATTAACTTTTCCATTAATGGATAATGATTATTCTTCAATAGTTACACATATAGTATGACTCTGTCGATTTCGAATGAAACTATTTAAATAATTTATGGCATTTTCCAGCGAAAGAATTTTATACTTTCTGACTCTTCGAACAGATTTGATTTACTAACAAGCTCAATATACCCATCTGTTCCAATCAATGAAGCAAAATCTCCCGATGTATTTGTTTCAACTGGATAGGCCTTTATTTCCCCATTTTCTGAGTTAACTAACCTTACGGGTAAAAAATAAGTTAGGTCTGGCTGAAATTTTATTTGTTGCTGTAATTTAACATATTCATCAATAAAAAAATCTCGACCACAGGCTCTCTGTAATACTGGAACTATATAATGCCGACAGCACGTTATTGTAGAGACTGGATTTCCAGGTAAAGCAAAGATAAGTTGTTTTTTAGGGCCTATACCAAACCACATGGGTTTACCGGGGCGTTGACGAATTTTATGAAATATATTTTTTACGCCACACTCTTGAAGTACTTGTGGGATAAAGTCCGCTTTACCCATCGACACTCCACCACTAAGAATCAATATATCCGAGCAAATAAGGTGTTTTTTGATATGCTCTTGTTGGATATTTTTATCATCGACCAAGTGAATATATTCACAATTTTTAAAACCTTGTTGCTCAAGCATCACCATAATGGCTGGTCCATTCGACATTCTTATTTGATGAGGCAATATTGGTTCACCCGCAGCAATTAACTCATTACCATTAGAGATGATGCAAATTTTAGGATCTGAGCTAACTTCAATGTATTTCTTGCCACATGATAAGATGAGAGAAATATCCATGGGTTCTATTTTGTGACCGATTCCAAGAACTTCAGTATATTTTTGATGATCTGAACCTTGTCGGTGAATATATTGTAGTTTTTGTGGCTGATAATTAGTATCTAGAACAGCAATACCATTATTTGTTTTTATCCACTCTATTGGAATTATGCAGTCAGTATTTTTGGGTAGTATGGCTCCAGTCATAATTTCGATACAAAAATTCTTATCCTTAAGTGCAATTTGAGCATCGCCAGCAAATTGAGTATTTTCGATACTAAATTGATTCACACCTCTTTTTAATGCCTCATAGGAAATGGCAATACCGTCCATAGTGACTCGATCAAATGGCGGTTGATCTCTCTCTGCATAAATGGGTTCTTTAAGAATTCTACCCACAGATTGAAGGGTATTAATCTTCTCTTTATTGATTATCGGAAGTTGATCAAGAATTAAGTTCATTGCTTCCTGAGATGAAATCATTTTATTCTGACTCAATAGCTCTGTAACCTATATCATTTCGATGAAACTCATCTTCCCAAGTTATTTTGCCAACAGATTTATAGGAGGTTTGCTGTGCTTCTTTAGTATTATCTCCCATACCTACAACGCAAAGTACTCGACCACCAGCAGTTAAAAGTTTATCCTTCTCGAGCGATGTTCCGGCATGGAAAACTTTAGAAGTATCATCCTTCACTGACTCAAGGCCGAATATTTGGTTACCACTTTCATATTTAATTGGATAACCACCTGCAGCCATCACTACACCCAAAGCAACTTTTTTACTCCATTGGACGTTATGATTCAAAAGACTACCGTTCAAGGTAGCTTCACATAATTCAACAAAATCAGATTCTAATCGCATCATAATGGGTTGAGTTTCAGGATCGCCGAATCGACAATTATATTCTAGTATTTTAGGATTACCTGCCCCATCTATCATAAGACCTGCATATAAAAATCCTAAGTAATCAATCCCATCTTTTTTTAATCCCTCTAAAGTAGGATTAATAATTTCATTCATGACTCTAAGTTTTAGAGCTTCAGTGACAATTGGCGCTGGAGAATAAGCTCCCATGCCTCCTGTATTGGGCCCAAGATCATTATTATCTCTGGCCTTATGATCTTGTGAAGTAGCAAGTGAGATCACCTCTGTCCCATCAGTAACGACAATATAGCTAGCTTCTTCACCGACCAGGAATTCTTCAATTACGATTTTGGAACCAGCTGAACCGAAACTCTTATCACCTAGAATATCTTTCGCGGCGGTTATTGCATCATCAACGGTCATGGCTACAAAGACTCCCTTACCTGCAGCTAAACCGTCTGCTTTTACAACAATCGGAGCACCCCTTGATTTAATGTAGGCGATCGCTAAATTTAGTTCAGAGAAGCATGCATATTCTGCTGTTGGGATATTATGCCGTAATAAAAAGTCTTTGGTAAATGATTTAGAGCCCTCAAGTTGAGCTGCTTTTGCATTAGGGCCAAAGCATGGAAGACCGGCGGCATTAAACTTATCTACTATACCTAAAACTAATGGAGCTTCTGGTCCGACTATCGTCAATGCTATGTTTTTTTCTTTCGCAAAAGCTAAAAGGTTTTCAATATCTTCGGCATCAATATTGATATTTTTAACTTTTTCTTCTTTAGCTGTACCTCCATTTCCCGGTGCAACATAAATCTGAGTTACTTTTTTTGACTGAGAGCATTTCCATGCGAAAGCATGTTCTCTGCCACCATTACCAATTATTAGTATTTTCATAATTTTGGCCTATTCCTAATGTCTAAAGTGTCGCATATTAGTAAATACCATTGCGATGCCATGTTCATTGGCCGCAGTTATCACCTCATTATCTCTAAGCGATCCTCCTGGCTGTATAATTGCACTAACATTATGCTCGGCCGCCGTATCAATCCCATCCCTAAATGGAAAAAACGCATCAGATGAGAGCACTGATCCAGCTACAATTAAATTTTCGTCTTGAGCTTTAATAGCAGCAATTTTAGTACTATAAACTCGACTCATTTGACCAGCACCTACTCCAATCGTCATTTTATCTTTACAAAAAACAATGGCATTAGATTTAACGAATTTACTGACACGCCATGCAAACAAAAGATCATCTATTTGTTTCTGGGTGGGGATTTTTTCGGTAACAATTTTGAGATCTGATTCATTTATCATTCCATTATCGAAGGTCTGAATTAGCATCCCACCAGACACTTTTTTAAATTCAAAATTTTGACCAAGAGCTTTATTCTGATTACCTGTTATAAGGACACGAATATTTTCTTTTTTAGTGAGAATATCTTTTGCAGCATCTGTAATTTCAGGAGCTATGATTACTTCAACGAATTGTCTTTCGAGAATCGCCGATGCTACTTCGTCATCAATAGGACGATTAAATGCAATGATCCCTCCATATGCGGAGGTGGGATCTGTAGAAAATGCTCTTTGATATGCTTTTAAAATACTTTGGTTAACTGCTACTCCACAGGGATTGGCGTGCTTTACGATGACGCATGCGGGCTCTATAAATTGATTGACGCAGTCATAAGCAGCTGCGCTATCCGAAATATTATTGTATGACAGCTCCTTGCCTTGCAGTTGATTTGCTGAGGCCAAGGAATTATCTTTAGTGACTGACTCATCTTTATAAAAAGCCGCTTCCTGATGGGGATTTTCACCATAACGAAGTTTTGAGATTAATTCCCCTGTATAAAAAAATCGATCTGTAAAAGTCTTTTGTGAAAAAGATCGGCTTAGATATTGGGTTATTGATGCATCATAACTTGCGGTATGACCAAAAGCTTTCGCTGCAAGTTGTTGTCGGTAATCAAGAGCTAGGTTGTTATTATCTAGTTTTTCTAAAAATTCATCATAATCACCTGGATCAACAAGGACAGCCACACCATCGTGATTTTTTGAGGCACCTCTAATCATCGCGGGTCCACCGATATCAATATTTTCAATGGCTTCCTTAAGCGTGGTAGTTGGATTGCTTATTGTTTCTTTGAAAGGGTATAAATTAACTACTAATAAATCGATGGGTTCAATCTTATGGTTTTGCATCACCGCATCATCAATCCCTCTTCTTCCAAGCAAGCCACCATGAATTATTGGATGCAGGGTTTTTACTCTTCCATCCATAATTTCTGGAAAACCAGTTTTTTCAGATACTTCTTTGGCAGGAATATTTGCACCTCGAAGTGCATTATATGTTCCTCCGGTAGATAAAATTTCAACACCATGTTGATTTAAAGAGTTTGCCAAATCGATAAGACCACTCTTATCCGAAACACTAATTAGTGCGCGGGTAATTTTAAACATTGCTTGCCTTTATTAGTTAATTGAATATGTTTTTAATTTTTTTCTTAGCGTGCCACGATTAATTCCCAAAATTTCAGCTGCTTGGCTTTGATTTCCATTTGTATACTTCATTACGGCTTGGAATAAAGGCTCTTCAACTTGACCTAAAACTAAGTTATATAAATCACCAGGACGATGCCCGTTTAGACTTTCAAAATAAATTTTCAGTGCATTTTTAGTTTGTACGCGCAATAACTTAGTGTCCATCGATTTGGATTTTTTGATTTCATTTGGCATTTGTTTCTTAGTCACTTTATTACGATTCCTAATGCATTATCCAAAAAAATAATGGATAAGTTATTCCGATAGACGGGTCAATTTCTTTATTTTAGGGATTGAAAATATTCTTTTACTAGACCTATTTGTTCGTTCGCATTTATAGCTCTCACTGCTTTCGCTCTAAAATCTTTTGAATTATCTAAATACATACAGTACCAATTTAGATGCTTTCTAGCTAATCTTACTCCAAGCTGCTCCCCATAAAAATCATACAAATCAAATAAGTGTTCAAGCATAGTATCACGGACATTATTTTTTTCTAGCGGGGTAATATGTTTTCCTTCATTTAAATAGTAATTTAATTCACGAAAAATCCAAGGCTTTCCTTGCGAAGATCTTCCAATCATTAAAGCATCAGCATTGCTTTTTTTTAATACTTCTATGGATTTTTCTGGAGAATTAATATCACCATTTGCAATGACTGGAATAGAAATCGATTTTTTTATATGCGCTATTGTATCGTACTCTGCTTTTCCACCAAAACGACATGCTCTAGTTCGGCCATGAATTGTAATTGCCTTTATACCGCTATTCTCAGCAATATGAGCTACTTCTATTCCATTTCGCTCATCTGGGTTCCAACCGGTTCGCATTTTAAGAGTTACTGGTACATCAACTGAATTTACAACTGCCTCAAGTATGAGCTTTATTTTTTTTGTATCCCTCATAAGTGCTGAACCTGCAAGTTTATTGCATACTTTTTTTGCCGGACAACCCATATTTATATCGATTATTTGAGCTCCTTTTTCGACACAAAGCTGAGCGGCAATGGAGAGTAGTTTTGGTTCTGAACCTGCAATTTGAACTACCCTTGGTTCTATATTCATATCTAGATTGAGCCTATTTTTGGATTTTGTGGTTTTCCATAAGCTAATATCAGCAGTAGTCATTTCAGAAACTGTCATTCCAGCACCAAATTTTTTGCATAATCTTCTAAATGGCGCATCAGTGATTCCCGCCATTGGTGCCAATATAAACGGGCTATCTAATTTGTATTCTCCAATTTTCAATAGTATTACCTAGTTAGATTATTTTTTCGAACCACATATTAAAGACCATTCATTGTGATGTGATGAAGAATCAAAGGTTACAAAAGATCTGTATGCATTTTCAATAAGTTTAACTTGACTGATCAGTATCCCTGAAATACCAATAATCCCATTTCTTTTTAGCATTTTAGTCAGTAATGGAGCGAGCATTATGAGAGGTTCTGCAAGTATATTAGCCACAATAACATCATATTTTTCTGAGCTATCATTAATTTTATCGTAAACAAAAATATTTTTTTCTATATTATTTTTTAGGGCATTTATTGTTGTTGCTTTAATTGCTTGTGGATCTATATCTATCGCTGTTACTTTGCTTGCGCCAAGCTTTAAAGCGCTGATTCCGAGAATTCCAGAACCGCATCCATAATCCAATATACTTTTATTTTCTAAGTCTAGTGAATCGAGCCACTCAAGGCATAGTTTTGTTGTTGAGTGAGTTCCAGTACCAAATGCCAAACCAGGATCAAGACGGACTATGACCTTACCTTTACTCTGACCACTGTATTCTTCGGGATATATCCAAAGATTCCTGCCAAAGCACATAGGCTTAAAATCTTTCATCCATTCCCTCTCCCATTCTCGCCCAATGAGTTTCTTGACGGTATGTTCGGGTAGTTCTTTTATCTCGAGAGATATCAATAAATCATATTTTAGAGATTCAAAATCAGTATCAATTGAAAAGAGGCCTGTTATAAGGCTATTTTTCCAGTAAGGGGTTTTACCTGGTAATGGTTCATATATAGGCTCTGTACCAGCATCACTATAAGTTATAGATGCAGCGTTATGCCTATTGAATATCTTTTCCACGCATTTTTTATTGAGCGAACCGAGGGACAGTTCAAATTGGTACCAGTCAGTATAATTTGATGGGTCCATATTATTAATATACTAGATTATAGTCCAAGTCTTTTTTCAAGATAGTGAATATTGGTACCGCCATTTTTAAACGCAGAATGCTGAAGAATCTCTTGATGAAGTGGAATGTTTGTTTTTATGCCTTCAATTACTATTTCTTTTAAAGCATTGCTCATGCGTGTAATTGCGGAGTCCCGGTTATTTCCATGGGCGATAATTTTTCCAATCATTGAATCATAATGAGGAGGTACCTTATAACCACTATATATATGACTATCGATTCTAATGCCCGGACCACCAGGCATATGCCATAGTTTTATATCACCGGGTGAGGGCATGAAACTTTTTGGATCCTCTGCATTCATTCTGCATTCAATTGCGTGACCTTGTATTTTAATATCCTTTTGAGAGAGTTTTAATTTCTCTCCAGCTGCGATATTTAATTGCTCTTTTACAATATCGACACCAGTTATCATTTCTGTGACTGGATGTTCTACTTGCAATCTTGTGTTCATTTCAATGAAATAAAATTCGTTATCTTGATAAAGAAATTCAAATGTTCCTGCACTTCGATAACCCATATCTAGACATGCTTTAACGCAACGATCACCAATAAATTTTCTTTGCTTCTCAGTTATTCCTGGTGCAGGTGCTTCTTCAATAACTTTCTGATGTCTACGTTGCATCGAACAATCTCGCTCACCAAGATGGATTGCATTACCTTGCCCATCTGCCAATATTTGTACCTCGATATGACGTGGTGTTTCTAGAAATTTTTCCATATAAACATCTTCATTACTGAATGCGGAACGGGCTTCGGCCTGAGTGAGTACAATGGCATTTAATAGTGCTGCTTCGGCATGGACTACTCGCATCCCTCTGCCACCACCTCCGCCTGAGGCTTTAATTATAACTGGATAGCCAATTTCTCTGGCAATTTTAAGATTTTCATCTGAGTTGCCAGTAAGTACTCCATCTGATCCAGGAACTGTAGGTACCCCAGCTTCTTTCATCATTTTAATTGCTGAAACCTTGTCACCCATCAGCCGGATTGATTCTGCTTTTGGCCCGATAAAAATAAAGCCAGAAGACTCTACTCGTTCAGAAAAATCCGCATTCTCAGAAAGGAAACCATAACCTGGGTGGATTGCTACAGCATCTGTAACTTCTGCCGCACTAATAATACTAGGCATATCTAAATAACTATCTGCACTTGCCGCTGGGCCAATGCAGACGGTTTCATCCGCTAACAAAACATGTTTTAAATTACTATCAATAGAAGAATGAACAGCAACTGTTTTGATACCCATTTCATGGCAAGCGCGAAGAATTCTTAATGCAATTTCGCCACGATTAGCGATAACGACTTTAGCTAACATATTGCTAATTTTTTAATTATTTGCATGTTTGTCAATTACGAACAATATTTGATCATATTCAACTGGGTCGCCATTTTGAGCACGAATTGATTTAATGACACCGTTTGCCTCTGCTTCGATTTGATTCATCATTTTCATTGCTTCAATGATGCATAATGTATCGCCTTCTTTGACGTGATCACCGACTTGTACGTATGGCGACGCCTCTGGAGAAGGAGATGCATAGAATGTTCCAACCATTGGGGATGGTACTTCGTGCTCGGTATTCTTGTTAACTAATTGTTGAGTATCGATACCATCATTTACTATTGATGCCTGATCTGACGTTCCTATTGGCTTTGCTGGTATTGTCTGAGTTTCTATGGGGGCGAGAATTCTGCCGCTTACCTCACGAGAAATTCGGACAGAATCTTCTCCTTCAGTAATTTCGATTTCACCTACCCCAGACTCATTTAGAAGTTCTATTAGTTTTTTTACTTTTCTAATATCCATAATTTACCCCTAGTATTGCTCAATTTTTTTTATGGCAGCAAGTAAAGCCAATTCATAGCCATGAGCCCCAAGACCAATCAAGCAACCTGCCGCAATATCACTAAAGTAACTTTTATGTCGAAAATCTTCCCGAGAAAATACATTACTTAAGTGAATTTCAAAGAACGGAATGTTGATAGCAAGGAGAGCATCTCTTATTGCAATACTTGAGTGCGTAAATGCGCCCGGATTGATCAATATAAATTGTATATCTGAATTTTGACAAGTTTGAATTTTATTAACAATTTCATGTTCTGCATTGCTTTGGAAGCAATCTAAAGAATGAGTATGTTGTTTTGCGAGCTCCATTAAATTATCTTCAATGGTATCTAGATTCATCTCACCATAGACATCTGGCTCTCTAGTGCCAAGCAGGTTAAGGTTTGGGCCATTTATTAGTAATATATTTGCCATATTCGATTATCTTTTTTGTATTTTAATGGAAGATAACAGAATTTAACCGCATTTAACAACTTTTTATGTTTTTTTAACTGTAAATTAATTGATATATGGGGGTTAATTTAATGAGCTTAGATAGAGCCTAGTTGCATTTTTGCTTCACTTACAGTCATTTCACCGTTTTCTATGGCCTTTAATGTTTGAGTTATTAACTCTATATGGTGTTCTTTGATTTCGCCAATATGAGTTTTGATGATTTCTTGATCTTTTGTAACAATCATGGTGAAAGGCAAGCCAATAAAATCGACGCCTGAATTTTCGGCAATCGCCACTGCGTCCTCTTCACCAATCAATATCGGGTAATCAAAATTTGTAGTTTCTGCATAGGATAAAACTTCATCAAAATCATCCACAGCAATTCCAATGATTTGTATTTGCGTACCCGTGAGATTCTTCTGCGTTTCATTTAATAGTGGGATTTCACGTCTACAAGGTGCACACCATGTAGCCCAGAAATTTATTAATTTTGCGGAGTTATTCCATTCAGATGAGTTTCTTATGGATCCGCTTAAATCAATCATTTCGAAATCCATGAGTAACTGTTTTTCAGATTTATTTGTCTCTTCATGGGTCGATTTTTTTTGCGATTCCATTTGATCGCAGCCCATTAATGTCAGGAGTAAAATTAAAGTAAAGAACGATTTCATCATAGCATTAGCCTTTTTAGTTAACTGTATTTTACTTTAGAGCCGCTTGTGTATGCGCTGCAAATTCTCGTGCTTTCATATAGCCAACCACTTCATAACCATCTCTCTTAACTCCATTATTATCGTAAAAAATAATTGTTGGTGGGCCAAACACATTTAGTTTATTTAATAAGATTTGATCTATATTATCATTAGCGGTTACATCTGCTTGCAATAAGACGGTATTAGATAGGGCCTTTTGTACGTCCTGATCAACAAAGGTATAAGCTTCCATTTCTTTGCATGAAACACACCAATCTGCATAAAAATCTAGCATCACCGATTTTTTTTGTGATGCTGCTAATGTAAGCTCATAGTCCAAATCTTCGATAGATTTAATACGCTTAAAATGCAATTCATTGTTGGTTGTCTTTCCTTGATTAAAAATACCAATATTTGCTAATGGCTGCATCGGGTTTTTGCTTCCAGATAATGAGCCTATAATAAGTGCAATTCCATATATTAAGACCAGTAAACCAAGTGCTTTATTAAATTTTTCAGTATTTTTCGAGTTCTTAGTGAGGCTGTTTAGGCCGCCTATAAAGACCCCAAACATCAAAGCTAAAATTCCCCATAAAGCTAGAATTATGGTGGCATTTATAACTCGAGATAGCATATAAATGGCTAAGCCCAGCATTAAGAAGCCAAATATATTCTTTACTTTATTCATCCACTCTCCGGCTTTTGGTAATAATCTCCCAGCTGAGGTTCCTAATATTATTAATGGGGTTCCCATTCCGAGGCTCATTGCAAATAAAGCGATACCACCTCTAGCAACATCTCCGGTTTGGCTTATTACCATTAGAGTCGCTACCAATGGAGGGGCAACGCAAGCGGTCACAATCAATGAAGAAATTGCTCCAATAAAAAAACTACCAATTACAGTTCCACGTCGTTGCTGATTATTTAGTTTTGATAGTTGAGTTTGGAAGATCGACGGAAGTTCAATATTAACTAAATCAAACATAGCTAAAGCAAGAAAGACAAATAAAATTACGAATACAATAATGACCCAGGGAGTATTAAAAAGAGCTTGGAGTTGAAGACCAATTGAAGCACTAATGATTCCTGCCAAGGTATAGACAATAGCCATTCCCATTACATAGCTGGTGGCTAAGATGAACCCTCTCCTGGGCGTAATATGCTCTCCTTCACCAGCAAGAATTCCAGAAAGGATAGGAATCATAGGCAGACAACATGGAGTTAAGGACAGCAATAAACCAGCGACAAAAAAAGTTAGGATTACTGTAATTATATGTGCTTGAGAAACGAGTGATGCTAAACGAGATTGTTCTGAGATTTTAATTTCATTAGAAGTTATATTTGTATTTGAAGTTATCTCTCCTGGGGGGAAAATAACATCAATTTCTTTTTGCTGGGGAGGCAAACATAATTCATCTTCAATACACCCTTGATAATTAACCATGAAGGTTAGATTGGTTTCATTTGGATCCACTCTGCCAATTGCAATTCTGCCAAAAACTTCTTTAAAATAAACTTCAGTTTCACCAAACCATTCATCTGTTTTTATTTCCCCTTTTGGTAATTCAATCGCTCCTATTTTTATGTCTTTATTTTTTGCAGTTATAAAAATTTTATCTTTATATAGATAATGATTTGGTGCTATTTGAAAAGCGATTTCTAAAGTGGATGAATCAATTGACTTTAGATATGGTTTGAAAGCTAAATTTATTGCCGAATAGTTTTGGTCATTGAGAATAGTCAGAGGATCACTTTGTATTAACTTTGAAGGTTTAGTTAATTTGATATTGGTAGTCCATTTTTGAGGAGGATAACAAATGCCCCTATCAGCACATCCTTGCGAGTTTATTTGTAGTTCAAATTCATTTACTGGAGTATTGATTCTTTTGTAAGGAATATGGAATGAGATATTGCCTCTATATACTTGCTGTACTCCAAAGAATTCATCCTCATGATAAGAGCCTTCTGGCAATTTTAAATTGACTAATTGAATATCCGGTGAATTTGATACGAAATTCATTTTTTTGCGATAAAGGTAATACCCATCCTCAATCGACCAATTTATTTTAATTGCTGTGCCGGTATCTTCAATTTGATATTTAAAAGCCTCTTCGGCCCTGAGCAATGGTTTGGATGTTTTATTACTGGATGAGTTATCCGATTCTATTTCATTTGAGCAGCCAGATAATAATGCGACTGATAAAATTAAAAATAGGGAGATATTCTTAGATTTAATTGAATTAAAAATTGAAATATTCATTATATTTTTTTAGCACGATGTTTTAGTGGGTATTTTTAATTATATTCTTTGATGCAAAATTACAAAATTTTAATACTAATTCGTTGTTTATTCCGAAATCATACATGGCCAAAAAAGATCTGTCATTATAGAGATAACAATAGTTACAACAAATAACACAATGTTATTTTACTTATTTTTCGTAATTAAACCTTGAAATTTATATTTCCGTCCTTATTATTAGCACTCTTCGTAATTGAGTGCCAATAGCATTTATTCCGAAGATTTTGAATTTTTTAAGTTAATTAACATATTAGAGGAGAGTAGCTGATGAATATTCGTCCGCTTCATGACAGAGTCATCGTTAAGCGCATGGAAGAAGAGCGCACTTCCCCTGGAGGAATTGTTCTTCCGGATGGTGCAACAGAAAAGCCAATTAAAGGCGAAGTTATTGCTGTAGGAAATGGAAGAGTTTTGGATTCAGGTGAAATGCGCGCATTGGATGTAAAAGCCGGTGATCAAGTTTTATTTGGTAAATACAGCGGAACTGAAATTAAAGTTGATGGCGAAGAGCTTCTTGTAATGAAAGAAGATGATATCGTTGCAATTTTTGAAGGCTAATGAAATTTATTTCATTATTTAATGTAAGAATAAAATCTTAAGAGGAAAATCGAATGGCTGCTAAAGAAGTACGTTTCAGCGACGATGCAAGGTCAAAGATGTTTGCAGGTGTAAATGTCTTAGCAAATGCAGTAAAAGTTACACTAGGCCCTAAAGGTCGAAATGTTGTACTTGATAAAAGCTTTGGAGCACCAACCGTCACAAAAGATGGTGTATCAGTTGCTAAGGAAATCGAACTTGATGATAAGTTTGAAAATATGGGTGCCCAGATGGTTAAAGAAGTTGCTTCACAAACTTCTGATATCGCTGGGGATGGAACTACAACTGCAACTGTTTTGGCACAAGCTGTCCTCAGGGAAGGCTTAAAATCAGTTGCTGCCGGTATGAATCCAATGGATCTCAAACGTGGTATTGATAAGGCTACGGCCGCTATCATTGAGCAACTACAGAAAATCTCAAAACCATGTAAAGATGATACTTCCATTGCACAAGTAGGAAGTATTTCTGCTAACTCTGATGTAGAAGTTGGTGAAATTATTTCTAAAGCAATGGAAAAAGTTGGTAAAGAAGGTGTTATTACCGTTGAAGAAGGCAATGCACTTCACAATGAATTGGATGTTGTTGAAGGCATGCAGTTTGATCGTGGTTTTTTGTCGCCATACTTTATAAACAACCAACAAAGCCAAACTGTAGAACTAGAAATGCCACTTATTTTATTACATGATAAGAAAATTTCTAATATACGTGATTTATTACCAATACTTGAGGGTGTAGCGAAAGCGGGTCGTCCTTTATTAATCATTGCTGAAGATGTTGAAGGCGAAGCTCTTGCAACTCTGGTGGTTAATAATATACGCGGTATTGTTAAAGTAGCTGCAGTTAAGGCGCCAGGATTCGGTGATCGTCGTAAAGCAATGCTTGAAGATATAGCTATTCTTACGGGTGGTAAGGTTATTGCTGAAGAAGTAGGTCTTTCGCTAGAAAAAGCTACTATAGAAGATCTTGGTGATGCTAAAAAAGTACAAATCAATAAAGAAAACACAACAATTATTGATGGTGCTGGTAGCGCAACTGAAATCAAGGGTCGTGTTGAAACTATTAATAATGAAATTGAAGATTCTAGTTCTGATTACGATAAAGAAAAATTACAAGAGCGAGTAGCAAAACTTTCAGGTGGTGTGGCAGTAATAAAAGTTGGTGCTGCAACTGAGATCGAAATGAAAGAGAAAAAAGCTCGAGTAGAAGATGCACTGCATGCAACTAGAGCAGCTGTTGAGGAAGGCGTTGTTCCTGGCGGCGGCGTTGCTTTGATCAGAGCTGTTACAGGTATATCGAAACTTACTGGCGATAATGATGATCAGAATGTTGGTATTGCGATATTGAGACGTGCTGTTGAAGAGCCGCTTCGTCAAATTGTTGCTAATGCCGGTGGAGATGCCAGCGTAGTACTCAACGCTGTAGCTGAAGGAAAAGGTAACTTTGGTTACAATGCTGCTACAGGTGAGTATGGAGATATGATTGAATCTGGAATTTTAGATCCAACTAAAGTAACTCGTTATGCGTTGCAAAATGCGGCATCTGTTTCAGGATTATTACTGACAACAGAAGCTATGGTTGCCGATGCTCCTCAGGATGCATCAGGAGCATCTGCTCCTGCGATGCCTGATATGGGCGGAATGGGCGGAATGGGCGGAATGGGCGGAATGATGTAAATCATTCATACCTTTCGCTTGATAAAAAGCCCCGCAAATGTGGGGCTTTTTTATGGCGCAATTATTTATTTTTTCGAAGGTATTTCATCCAGATACGATATGACAATAAAATGGATAGAATGACTACATAGATCAATGGTTCGGTGATATCTTTTTTAACTTGCCACCAATAATGCCAGACAGCCAAGATACTTGCGCTATAAACTAAACGATGAATTTTATGCCATTTTTTTTGTAATTTTCTTTGCATCTTGTTCGTCGAGGTGATGGTCAAAAGAAGTAATATTAGTAGTGCTAGAAAACCGATTGTTATGAAAGGTCGAGTAATAATGTCTTCGGTAATAGCTGGGATATATAAACTTTGCTCTAGTATTAGCCAAGTGAAAAAATGCATAAGAATATAAAAAAAAGTAAATAAACCAAGCATTCGCCTAAATAAGATGAGCCAGATTTGACCTGTGATATGCCTCAGAGGAGATATCATTAGAGTGAGAAGCAAAAATCTTAAACCCCAATTACCAAGCCTATCTTGAATTTCTTCAATTGGGTTGGCTCCTAAATTCCCAGTTAATTCAAATGCATCCGTAAAAATAAGAAAAAACGGTAGAATACAAATGAGAAACACCGGAGGCTTCAAGAGTTTTCTTGCTGTCCTAGAAGATAACATTATTTTTTTAGATGCTGGTTAGAAGTGTCGACGAAGATTGAGACCATCATATAAATGAGCTACTTGCTCTCCATAACCATTAAACATTTGTGTTGGCTGTTTGCTGGCAAAAACACCACTACCAATTCTTCTCTCTCTGGCTTGACTCCACCTTGGATGAGATATTTTTGGATTAACATTCGCATAGAAGCCATATTCATTTGATGCTGCCATCTCCCAGCTTGTTTTTGGCTGACTTTTAACGAAGCTCATTTTAACTATACCTTTGATGCCTTTAAAACCGTATTTCCAAGGCACGACCAATCGAATTGGAGCTCCATTTTGATTTGGTAGGGCACGACCATAAATTCCTATCGCAAGTAATGGAAGGGGATTCATGGCTTCGGCCATGGTCAATCCCTCACGATAAGGCCATTTTAATACCCTTGATTTTTGACCAGGCATTCTTTCGCGATCATGTAAGGTCTCAAATCGAACATGTGTTGCCGAAGAAAGAGGTTTGAATGACTTGATAATATCAGCCAATGGTATTCCTACCCATGGAATTACCATGGACCAGGCCTCAACACATCGCATTCTGTAAATACGTTCTTCAAGAAGATACGGCTTTACAAAATCTTCTATATCAAATATCCCAGTTTTCTCAGCTTCTCCTGTGACTTCAATTGACCATGGGCGTGATTGAAAATCTTTTCCATTTCGATAAGGGTCATCTTTACCAGTGCCAAATTCATAATAATTATTGTAACTAGTGACATCTAAGAAATTATTTATTTTTTCGTCAGTACTGTAAAGACTTGACTTAACATCATCCAATTCTGCAAAAGGTTCTTGAGGAAGATTGGCGCCAAGTAATCTACTGGAAAGTAAGCTGCCACCGATTAACGTACTTGATTGAATAAATTTTCGACGATTTAGGTAGTTGTCTTCACTGGTTATTTCGGAAGATTTAATGGTAGAAGATCGTTTAATTAACATATTTTTTTATTCCAAGGTAACAAAAATTAACCCCATTCTTGAACACGATATAAGACATCGCCACCAGCACGGAGTCGCCAGCCGGTAATAGGGTTACTGTGATAGGGTATAGAGCCAGCACCTCTGACCTTAATTAAAGTTTCACGAGTTGGCTGAATATAACCAGATTCATCTATAGCTCGACTTAGAATAACTGTCTCTTTGCCATTCCAGTTAAATAAATGCCGGAATCGCGTATGTGCTTTTGGTAGAATTGGTTCTTGTAGTTTTGCAGATTCCCAGGTTTTTCCATTGTCAGTACTAACTTCAGTACCAGTAATAAGACCGCGGCCACTCCAGGCTATTCCTTGTATTTCTATCCAGCCTTTTTCTATTGTATTAGGATAAGTGGGGTAAGTGATAATTGAGCGTGCATCCATAGACAGACTAAACTGTCTTGCTTTGCCATTCTTGATGGTTTCAGTGTATTTTGATGTTTCTTCACGTGTCATGAATGGCTGATCAGAAAACTCAATTCTTCGCAACCATTTAACCGATGAATTTCCTTCATAGCCCGGATTCAAAAGCCTTATAGGATACCCATTTTCTGGCCTAACAGCTTCTCCATTTTGGGCATAAACGATCATAGATTCGTTCCAGATATCTTTAGGAATACTCCGAGTTAATGCTGCTGCATCGGATCCTTCAGCTAAAAACCATGTTGCAGATGGCTTTATACCTACTTCTTTTAGAAGGGTTGATAGCATGACACCTGTCCACTCACTTTGACTGGTCATACCACAAATATTTTGTGGTGTAGTGTACTCATCAGCTTCTCTGGCTAAATTTCCAGAGCACTCTATAAAGCATATTCGACTGACTGCCGGGAATCTTTTTAAGTCATTGACTGAAAAAGTCATTGGCCTATCAACTAGACCATGAATAATTAATTTATGTTTTTCTGCGTCGATAAGTGGCACACCAGCATGATGACGTTCGAAATGAAGATCAGAGGGGGTAATAGTTCCGTGCAATTGATGGAGTGGCGTTCGAGAGCTAGTCCCTGTATACCTTACATCACGCTCATATTTTTCAAATATTGAACGTTTGCCAACTTTAGTGGCCCATTGGCTCGCGGTTACTTTTGATGGATCTTCTGGGGCGTATGGTCGATCTGAAGATACTTGAATCTCTTTACCTGAAGCTGATTTTGCAATTATTGTTCCCGCTGCTCCTGCCATACCGACAAGCGCGCTTCGTCGAGTTATATTTAATTTGGATGGTGTATTTTCTTTTTTTGTCATTTTTAGTGCACCTCATTATATTCAAGACGATCATCAGGTACGAATTTATCATGCGCAGGCATTACTATTTCCTTTAGTGAACTGGCTGAAAGCGTTATGTTATCGGGAACAATTTTATTTAAATATAGTAAATATGCTGAGAGAGCATAAACTTCATTGAATGTTAATGAGCCTGGTGCATTCATAGGCATGGAGCGTAAGATGTAATCATAAAGTGTGGTTGCATATGGCCAGTAATTACCAATTGTTCTGCACTCAAAACCACATGCGATTATCCCTTGAGGAAATTCTTCACCCTCATCAGCGACTAGACGACCATTAATGCCTCCTTTGCCGTTGATTCCATGACAAAACGCGCATTTTGCCGCATAGAGTATTTCACCCTCCTTGACAGAGCCCTTTCCAAGAGGCAGTCCGGTTCCATCCGGCCGAACATCTAAGTCCCATTTTTTTATTTCTTCTGTGGTTGCGGGGCGCCCAAAATTAAATAAAACATCTATATTATCGTTAGTATTGATTTCATTTTGCTCTGCATATGATAGGCCGGAGGTAAATAAAGCAAAATAAATCATGATAATTTTTATATATAGATCTAACGTCATTTTGTCCCCATTTAGATCGCCTTTAGTTCTTTGCGATTGAGGAATGATAATCGCAGGATATTTAATTTCATTCAAGAAAATTTGTTTTTATAATTTTTAATTATTATTTTTTATATAAAAATTTCATAATAACTTGTAATTCTTTGCTGGTGAGGATAATTTCTGCATTAGAACGTTGATGGGGACAAATAGATAATAGATTTGCTTAAAGCGACTGGAAGACGGTGTAAGTTCCAGAGCAAATATTATTGAAAATCACCCCGGAGTTATCATCTGAAATGCAATATGCAAATTAAGTGTGATCGGTTAATCCACGATAAGGATATAATGAGGCGAAAAATAATTTTCGCAAAACCGGGTGGTACCGCGATAAATAGTATTATTGCCCCGGACGTATACTAACGTTCGGGGATTTTTTTTGGGTAAAAGAAAAGTATAGAAATGAAATTTAAAGAAATTAAAACTAGATATAATGGCCCTGCTCTTGAAGAAGAGGTCTTAACCTTTTGGGAAAAAAATACTGTTTTTGAAAAAACACTTGAGCAGTCCAATCATCGACCTTTGTATACTTTTAATGAAGGTCCCCCCACTGCAAATGGAAAACCCGGTATTCACCATGTATTGGCACGTTCTTTCAAAGATGCTTTTCCTAGATACAAAACAATGCAAGGTTTTCATGTGCCGCGCAAAGCTGGTTGGGACACCCATGGATTACCTGTTGAGCATGAAATCGAAAAGCAACTGGGAATTTTTGATAAGAAAGAAATTGAGTCTAAGGTAGGTATTGCTGAATTTACCAAACGATGTCGAGAGTCAGTCATGACTTATATCAAAGATTGGGAAAAAATGACCGAAAGAATGGGTTTTTGGGTTAATACTGAAGATGCTTATTACACACTCGATAATAAATACATTGAGAGTGTATGGCATTTATTAAAAAATATCTGGAATAAGGATCTTATTTATCGTGGCTATAAAGTCGTCCCCTATGATCCTCGAATAGGCGCAACTTTGTCACAACATGAGCTCGCTCAGGGTTATCGTGACGTTGAAGACCCATCAATTTTTGTTAGATTTGCATTGAAAGATGAGACTAATACATCATTTCTTGTTTGGACTACTACTCCTTGGACGCTACCTTCAAACTTAATGCTGGCTGTTCATTGTGATGTGGATTATGTCTATATCAAGATTGAAGATGAAATTTTAATTCTTGCGGAGGAGTTATTAGTCACTGTATTGCAGGATCGTCCATATTCGATTCTTAAACGAGTGAAGGGTAAAGAGTTGATTGGGAAAGAGTACCTCAGACTCTTTGATTATCTTGATGTGCCAAATGAGGTAAATGCTTTTGAGGTCTATGAGGCTGATTTTGTAAGTACAGAAAACGGTACAGGAATTGTCCATTGTGCCCCAGCTTATGGGGTTGATGATCTTGAGTTGGGTCAAAAAAATGGTTTGCCTGTAATACATGGCGTGGGTCTAGATGGAAATTTTATTAATGAAGTGACTCCAGTTGCGGGATTATTCTTCAAAGATGCCGATGAAATTCTTATAAATTTACTGAAAAAACAGGGCTCTATGTTTCGCTCTGAAAAATACTTGCATAGTTACCCTTTTGGGTGGAGAACGGGCGATCCAATTATCTATTATGCAAAACATGCTTGGTACATAAAAACATCAAAATTCCGTGACCGTATGGTTGAGCTGAACAAAACAATAAATTGGGTCCCAGGACATATTCGCGATGGTCGATTCGGTAAATGGCTGGAAAATAATCAGGACTGGGCCCTGTCTAGAGAGCGTTTTTGGGGGACACCATTACCAGTATGGACTGATGGCGAAAACAATTATCATTGTGTAGGTTCGGTAGATGAATTAGCAGAGTTATCGGGTCAGAAATTAACGGAGCTGGACCTTCATCGACCAAGTATTGATGATATAACTTTTAAGAAAGACGGCAAACTATGGACTCGTGTGCCTGAAGTTATTGATTGCTGGTTTGATTCAGGGGCGATGTCTTTTGCTCAGTATCATTTTCCATTTGAAAATGAGGAGAATTTTGATCAGCGTTTCCCGGTAGATTTTATTTGTGAGGCTATTGATCAGACGAGAGGTTGGTTCTACACCCTACATGCAATTTCGACTTTAGTTTCTGACAGTGTGGCCTATCGTAATTGCATTTGCTTGAGTCATATCGTTGATAAAGACGGTAAAAAAATGTCTAAGTCATTAGGAAATATTATCAATCCTTACGATGTTTTTGATAGTGTTGGCGCAGATGCTCTTCGATGGCACTTTTTAGCAAGAATATCTCCAGACATCCAGAAAAGAGTTTCAGTGGAAATAATCTCGGATGTCGCCAGTTCATTCATGAATACATTCTGGAATACATATGGCTTTTTTATACTATATGCACGCCTTGATAATATGGATTTAAAAACACCATTGAATATAAAGGACAGACCTGAGACTGATCGTTGGGTATTGGCTTTATTAAATCAGACAATATCTAAAACTACCGATGCTATGGATAAGTATGATGCAAAGTTGGCCGGTGAAACTATTGAATCCTTTGTTGATCAGCTTAGTAATTGGTATATCAGAAGAAATCGACGTCGTTTTTGGAAATCTTCGGATCTTGAAGATAAAAGATCCGCATATCTAACTTTATATCAGTGTTTAGATGTTATACATCGGTTGATGGCGCCATTCATCCCATTTTTAGCTGAGAATGTTTATCAAAACCTAATTCGTTATAATCAGACTGATGCCCCTATTAGTGTTCATATGACAACTTGGCCTAAAATAGAATCAGACTGGGAGAACGAAGAGTTATTATTTGAAATTAATGTTGTTCAAAAAGTAGTTGGTTTGGCGCGGGCAGCCAGAGCTCAATCCGGTGTTCGAGTAAGGCAGCCTCTTCCAAGGTTATTGATTAGGACACCGACTGATTTAACCGCAAAAGCAATACAGAATCATCAATCTCAAATTTTAGAAGAATTAAATGTAAAGAAGATCGAGTTTATTGCGCGTGATGCAGGTCTTGTGAGTTATGTGATTAAGCCAAATTTACCTAGAATCGGTAAAAAATACGGTAAATTAATACCAGCAATTAAAGAGGCCTTAATTAATTCTGACACGACAGATATAGCAAGCCTTGTTGCAAAAAGACAATCTTTTGAGGTTCATTGTAACGAGCAAATATTAACGTTTGAGCCAGAAGATGTGTTGATTGAGACAAAATCAGCAGAAGGTTATTCGTGTGGAGAGGAAGGTGGTTATTTAACTGCTTTGGATACTCGCTTAGATGTTGAATTAATAAAAGAAGGTTTAGCTAGAGAAATTGTCAGATCTGTGCAGGAGGCAAGGAAGAAATCTGGCCTAGATGTTTCGGATCGAATTATTCTTGGTGTTAGTGGTTCTGAAATTGTGGAGACGGCTCTAAAAGAGCATCAGGATTTTTTAATGACAGAGACTTTATCAGTTCAATGGCAGGTTAATATGGAGGCTCCTCTCTTTTCTGAAGATAATAACCTTGATGATGAGACCTGGTTAATCGAGTTAAAGAAAATTTCGGAATGATGGCTTGAATGTAAAATAGAATGAAAAGCTAACCTTTAGAATCTAATTTTAATCCTTGATCATTCCGAGAAATTCTGTCCGAGTTTTTGCATCCTTCCTGAAGGATCCAAGCATTTGACTTGTAACCATCGAAACACCAGATTTATGAACACCTCTGGTGGTCATACACTGATGAACAGCTTCAATAACAACTGCACACCCTTTGGGCTTGAGAACATCTTGAATACAATGTGCAATTTGTGCAGTCATTTTTTCTTGTACTTGGAATCGACGTGCAAATGTTTCGACGACACGTGCTAATTTACTAATGCCAACTACTTTATTATTTGGGAGGTAACCAACATGAGCTTTCCCAATAATTGGTGCCATATGGTGCTCACAGTGTGATTCAAAAGAAATATCTCTAAGTACAATCATCTCATCGTAACCTTCAACTTCTTTGAAAGTTCTCTGCATATATTTCATAGGATCTTCGCTATATCCTTTGAACCAATCTTTGTATGCTCGAGCAACGCGTGCAGGCGTGTCTTGTAAGCCTTCTCGTTTTGGATCATCTCCAGCCCATAAAAGAAGTGTTCGGACTGCTTCTTCAGCTTTTTCCTGGGTTGGCTGTATGATTTTTGTTTTAGTTTCTTTTGACATTTTTCACCTAAATTTGAGTGAGGAGAGTGAGAATTATTTATTAAGTATTATTTGTATGGAGCTTATATCGAGCAAGAAATACCGGTGCCTTTCATTGCACAGTACCCATTAACATTTTTAGCTAAATATTGCTGATGATAGATTTCTGCATAATAAAATTTATCCAACATTTTAATTTCTGTAGTAATTTTTCCTAGTATCTCTGACGATACATTGGATTTTTTATTTTCAGCATCAGTTAATTTTATTTGATAGTGATTTAGGGATTTTTCAGCTAAATTCAGCTGATCGTCAGATGAGGTGTATATAGTTGAGCGATATTGCGTGCCAACATCACTACGTTGCCGCATACCATGAGTTGGATTGTGGGATTCCCAGAAAATATCGAGTAATTCCTGGTATTTTATTTCTTTAGGCCTAAAGATAATCATTACCACTTCAGCATGCCCAGTGTTTCCATCACAGACCTCTTCGTAATTTGGATTTTTAGTGTGTCCGCCAGCATAGCCAACTGCCGTGGAATAAACACCAGGAATTTTCCAAAAATGTCTTTCAGGGCCCCAGAAACATCCCATACCGAAAATAGCTTGCTCGGTATCTTCCGGGAAGGGCGCTTCTATGGAATTTTGATTTACATAGTGATTCATTAGTCTTTCTGGCCTATTTAAGATTAGGATTAGTGATGTTAATTATATTATTTTTCCGAAGTTAATTCACTCGGAATCTTTTTGTACAGATGCGTTATTTTTCTTATAGAAAAACTCATGCTCGAAAATGACATTTTGAGTAATCACAGGCTCACGCTCATAAAATCTTGGTCGATAAACTAATTTCCTTATTTCTTTACCTATAATATTGTGCATAAAGTCGAGCCCATCAGGCTTAAAGGAGGCACGATTGATGTTTTTAGCTAAACCTCTTTTGGAAACATTATAGTTAAATGTTACTTGAGCTTTTTCGTAACCAGGAGGCGTTTCTTCTTGAGAAGTAATTGAGGTATCTTCAAAAAATTTGGGGGGATATATATCCTCTAAAATTACGGGTTGTTCTAGTGACAATGCTCTAAATTCAAGTTTTAATTCGTCTTCTGAGAGCAGGTCCCAGATCTCTCGATATATATTATAAGATCGATTGGCTCGATCACTCATTATATAATAATCAGCCAGTATGATTTTTGTTTCAGTGATATCTTGCCACGTTGCCTCTGGATTTTTTTCAGCTATGCGGATGGCTTTTTTTAAATATGTATCGCCTTTTGAGACGGTTGGAATTTCATCATAACCCATAGTATTAAAATGAACGAAAAGATAGGTTTTACCCAGTTCTGTAAGTGGTTCAATCAGATCAAGACTGTCCTTGCCTTTTTGTTTTTGAGTAATACTTATTATTCTCCGCCATGATTTTCTTTCTTTCTCAAACGACCCAGATTTTCTTTGAGATTTGGCCAGTGTTTTTAGAGCAGGAATCATTTCGAGGCTATATGGGTCAATGTTACGAGATTGTAAATAGTAAATACGTTTTTCTATATCAGATGCATTCTTAGGTTCTTTAGCAATGACATAGACATTGGCTAGTGATTGAAGATTTTCAAGCTGCTCAAGATTATGTGGGCCATCATTGACATGACTAATATGGATAGCTCGATTGTAGTTATCTCTAGCGAGATCCATGCGGTTCATTTTTATTTGAGTCTCAGCAAGCCCTCTAAGAGGATTGATTAAGCCTTTATCGAGTCGATTTTCTATACGCTGAATAGTAGAGATAGCTGCCTCATAGTTTAAAATAGCCGACTCATATTTTTTTTGACCTTGCTGTGCCATGGCTAGTTTTATTAATGAATCGGCAGCTTCATGACTATCAATTCCATATTTTTGTATGGATTGCTCAACTATTTTTTTGGCTATTTGATCTGCTTCATCAAACATTTCATCAGCAAGAGCATCCAAATAAATGGTCTGTAGATTACTAATTCTTGTGTTTGTTTCTTGACTAAAACTAAGTTGAGAGAATATTAATAAGATTAGACTAATGATTGGCAACAATAAAAGCTTAGAATAGCATCGAAAAGGCAAACTATTTAATGAGTGACTTATTTTCATATTCTAATCTTATGTCGCTTTTTATAATATATTAGTATATCCCAGCTTGATTAGAATAAAAGTTTCTTAATGTTACAAGATAAATGTTGATGATTTTTATACTTAGCCTAATAAAATAAATTCAAAGTTTTCGGTTAAAAATTTATTTTTTAGGCAGCGCCAGATAAGTTCCTGCGAGGATTAAGAGTACCCCAAAGATGGCATATATCGTCCATTGATATTCACCAATTAGTGTAGATATAACCAGTGCCACCACCGGAAAAAGAAGAGTGATATATGCTGTTCTTGTGGAGCCAATTTTTTTAATTAGCATTAAGTAACAGCCAAAAGTTATGGCAGAGGCAGCGATCGATAAATACAACAATGAAATAATATAACTTGGAGTAAACTCAAAGATAATCGGTCTTTTGAAGGCCAAACCAATCATAAAAGACAGTATCGAACCACAAAGCATTGCATGTGCATTTATTATTACAATTGAGAGGTCTTTATTGGTATTTATAATGGCCGTCATATTACCCAATGAGGCGATTATTACAGCGGCAAACAACCAAAGGCCACCAATAATGGATTGATTTGATTTTTGTAAGTTTTTTAGTTCAGGCCAGAATAAAAAAACAATGCCAATGATGCCTATAATTGCAGCTACCAATATCCTTCTTTCAATTTTTTTAGCGAAAAAGAGACGCTCAAAGAGGGCGTTAAAAATTACAATAAGACTGAATAAGACCGCTGCCAGACCACTCACCACATAATTCATACCATAGTATGTAAAGAGATAATTAAAGCAAAACATAGTGCTTCCCATCAGAAAAATCATTGGGTAATAGGAGAGTTTTATTTGCAGCTTATCTCCTTTGAAAAAGGCATATGCAAATAAGGCCATAGAGGCTATAAAAAAACGATAAGCAACGGATAGTTCCTCAGAGACTATCCCGTATTGATAAGTTATAGCTATCCATGATGAACCCCAAATTAAAATGATTAAGAGATAAAGAATTGGGATAGGCATAAAAAAGAGTTACTGCTGGAAGGTTTATAATACGTTACATTATATTGAAATCGATGCTTGGTGTATTGCTTTATTATGGAGTTCATTGATGACTAGAGGACGATTATGATTTGGCAAAAGGATAAGTTTTAAAATTTATGAAAATCACAGATAAATTTATTGAACCTTTACCGTCTGCTACTGTCTTATTAATTCGTGATGGTCTAAGTGGCCCTGAGGTTTTTTTAGTATTAAGGCGTAAAGAAGCCTCTTTTGGAGCCAGTTATGTCTTTCCCGGCGGGATAATTGATCCAGTTGATAAAACAATTAATGGATACTTAGATGATAGCGCAAAAGACTTAATGGATAAGCAATTGGATATTAGTTCGAGCGGATTTTCATATTTTAGTGCGGCGATACGTGAGCTATTCGAGGAAGCCGGAATATTATATGCGGAATCAGATAAGGGGGATTTACCGAAATCTCAGGAATTACAAAAATTTCGTGATCAATTGAACACCAAGTCACTGTCATGGGATCAGTTCTTGAGTGAGAATCAGCTTCGTTTGTGTTGTCAGGATTTAATATATTTTGCTTATTGGATAACGCCATTATATTTATCTAGAAGGTATACAACCCGTTTTTTTTGTGCGAAATTGCCAAAAAATCAAATTGCATCACATTGCGGCAATGAATTAATTGATAGCTGTTGGCTGCCTCCAAAAGAGGCTTTGTTAGCCAAAAGAAAGAAAGAAATTAGTATACCTCATCCTACTGCTATCACTTTGATGCAAATTAGGGGGTTTACTAGTGCGGATGAAATTATTGGGTGGGCAAGAAAAAAATTGGATCTTGGTGTGCCATGCTATTTTCCTGAGCTTACCGAAACCGAGAGGCAAAAAATCTAGTATGAAAAAAATTTTACCAAAAGCGGGTGAAATACATCATTTGAAACCAGGGATATGTCGTTTAACAGCACCAAATGCTGGCTTAATGACCGGACCAGGAACAAATACTTATATTTTGGGTGAAAAAGAATTCGGCATAATTGATCCAGGGCCTCATATAGATCGGCATATTCAGAAAATTTTGGAATTCACACAAGGCAATATTTCCTGGATACTAGTTACCCATACTCACCAAGATCATTCCCCGGCAGTTTCTTCTTTAGCTAAAACTTCCGGCGCAGAAGTTCTTGGAATACCTCCTCCACTTGATGGTCATCAAGATATGACATTTCAGCCAGATCGAGAGCTAAAAGAGGGTGAGTTACTAACAACGAAAGAATTCGAGTTAACAGTAATACATACCCCCGGACATGCCTCAAATCATCTTTGTTATTTGGGCACTCAGCATAAATGGTTATTTACTGGAGATCATATAATGGATGGTTCTACCGTGGTTATAAATCCTCCAGATGGCAGTATGAGGGAGTATCTAAATTCAATGCATAAACTTACTGAGAAAACTATTAAAGCAATAGCACCTGGTCATGGGGCAATTATTGATAATCCATATGAAGTAATCGATTGGATAATTAAACATCGCTTAAAAAGAGAAAAAAAAGTTTTAAAGTCACTTAAGGAAAATTCTAATTTAAAATTAAGCGAATTGGTTGAACTGGCATATAACGATGTTAATAAATCAATATATCCGCTAGCTGAGAGATCATTATTAGCCCACTTAATAAAATTAAGCGAAGATAACCTTGCACGTAATCATAATGATCGATGGGAGATGATCAATTAACTCTACATAGTCTTTGAGTTGTAAAAACTAATGAGCCAGGTAATAGACCAATTTTTATCTCGGGTAATCTTAAGAGGGTTTTTTGAGTAGCAATTCGGTAATGACAGCCTAAAGCAATTTCAAGACCCCCTCCAAGGGCATTGCCATGCATAGTTGCGATTATAGGAATCGAAGAATCTTCGATCATATGGATTATATCAAGTAGATAAGGTGTTCTTGGTGGGCTATTAAATTCCTTGATATCAGCCCCAACGACAAATGTTTTTCCCTCGCAAATGATGATAATAGATAATATCTCAGTATCTAATTTTGCTGATTTGATACAGTTTACTAGATCTTCTCTTACTTTCTGAGATAATGCATTTACTGGAGGATTATTAATAGTAATAATTCCAGTATTATGGTGCTTATTTAAGGTAACGGTAGTCATTTATATTTACTTTTAAATAATTGTGAATCAATTGAGTCAATATTTCGAGAAAATTAATTAATATTAGACTTGATCTATGAATTTTATAGCCTAAACTTAGCAAGAATTTTTTAAAGAGAATAGATGTATGACTTTTGTAGTAACTGAAGCTTGTATTAAGTGTAAATACATGGATTGCGTCGAAGTATGCCCCGTGGATTGCTTTCATGAGGGACCTAATATGTTGGTCATCAATCCCGATGAATGCATAGATTGTACGTTATGTGAACCAGAATGCCCTGTTGATGCCATATTGTCTGAAGATGAGTTGAGCGATGATCAGCAAAAATTTCTACAAATTAATATAGAGCTCTCAGAAAAATGGCCGGTCATTGTAGAGATTAAGGATGTTCCAACTGATGCTGATGAATGGGTGGACGTAAAAGATAAGCTGGAATATTTAGAGCGGTAATGATTTCTTTGTATTTCTTCAGTATTAAAAATTAATAATTATATCAACCAAATCCTCACTCTTATCTTCCTGTAGAAAATGACCTGCATTTTTTATAATCCTATGATCTATATCCTTACAGCCGGGTACTTGAAGTTGGAATTTTTTCGCACCTCCACGTGTAATTGGATCCCGGTTGCTGAATGCAGTAAGGAAAGGTTTTTGCCACTCTCTTAGTATATTCCATGCATGTTGGTTATTTTTAGATTCAGGATCCTTAGCGTTAGTTGGAACCAGTTGAGGAAAAATTCTTGCACCAATTTTGTATCGACTGGAGGGAAAAGGAGCATCGTATGCCTTGATAATTTCTTTATCTAATATTTTTATTGTCCCTTGTTGAATAATTCTCCCAATAGGGAACCATGGACTGTATTTAGCAAATAGTTGCCAGTGATGGAATGCTTTTGGGATTTTTTCATTTCCTTCCGGCAGCCCTCCATTAGAAAGTATTATTTTTGAAAATCTCGTTTGTTCTCTTATGGCAACCCTGAGCCCTATGAGTGAGCCCCAATCCTGACAATATAAAATAATATTACGTAAATCTAATTTTCTTACAAAGCTTTGTAACCACTCAATATGATTGTTATAAGTATAGGCGGCGGGTGAAATCGGTTTATCTGATTTACCAAAACCGATCAAATCTGGCGCAATAACCTGAAATCCCGCTGTTTTAAGCGGAGTAATCATATTTCGATATAAATATGACCATGTTGGCTCACCATGCAATAAGAGCACTGTGGGGGCAGTTACATCTCCTTCTCGAATATAGTGCATACGGAGATCATTGATCGACAAATAATTTGGTTGAAAAGGGTAATTTTTTAGATTATCAAAACACTCATCGGGGGTTCTTAGGAATTTCATGAATTATAGATTATCATGAATATTATAATTATTTCTTTAAGTTAATTTTGGATTATATGATGGGAACAATAGAAGGAATAGCACGTAGAAATAAAATATTTGCTCCAATGGAGTTAATAGATTCTGTAACTATAGATGAGAAAACTGGATTGGAGGGAGATATTCGTGGCGGATCATTAAAACGTCAGGTGACCATATTGACTGATGAGGCATGGAAGAC
>CAJJBK010000016.1 GCA_905182415.1 uncultured Woeseiaceae bacterium
TGCAGGTGGCTTAGCAAAAAAACATCCGGAAGATGCGCCACATATTATTTTATTTCCAGAAGTAGCTTTTAATAAAAAAGTTTTTTTAAAGCATGTAAAAGAATGTGTTAAAAAATATGATTACTGTGTCATTGTAGCAAGTGAGGGTGCTCGCTATGCTAATGGTAAATTCTTAGCTGAAACAGGCACCAAGGATGCTTTTGGGCATGCTCAACTGGGAGGTGTTGCTTCTGTTTTAGCTGAAATGGTTTCGCAAAATCTTGGATTAAAATATCATTATGCAATTGCCGATTACCTTCAACGCTCAGCCAGGCACCTCGCTTCTGCGGTAGATGTTGAGCAAGCTTATGCGGTGGGAAAAGCAGCGGTAGAAATGGCTATTAAAGGTCAAACTGCAATGATGCCTGTAATCACGAGAATATCAGATGAACCATATAAATGGGAGATTGATCAAGCCGCATTATCCAGAGTAGCAAATAAAGAAAAGATGCTGCCCAGAAGATTTATAGCAAAGGACAATTTCTCAATAACGCCAGCATGTAGGCGTTATTTGTTACCTCTTATCCAAGGAGAAGATTACCCACCATACAGCGAAGGATTGCCAAAAAAAGTACAACTCAAGAATATCTCTGTTCCTAAGCTATTAAATAATAGTTTTGTGGTATGATTGCGTGCGAAAAAATAAATAAATATATTTTTCACAACTTAAATATCAATTGTGAATAGTCGACAACATTATACATTCTGTAAAAAAATACTGGGAGAACAACAATGACGGATGACTTTGCCCTATGGTTAGCTATATCAGCTGGCGCATTAGCAGTAATTTATGGTGCTATATCAGCACGATGGATAGTTAAGCAACCCGCTGGAAATGAGCGTATGCAAGAAATTGCACAAGCCATTCAAGAAGGCGCTAACGCATATATGAACCGACAATACTATACAATTAGTATAGTGGGCGTCGTACTTTTCGCCTTACTAGCTTATTTCATCGATTTACCGACAGGTATCGGTTTTGCTATTGGTGCAGTATTTTCCGGACTAGCTGGTTATATTGGTATGTTTGTATCAGTTCGAGCTAACGTAAGAACTGCAGAAGCAGCGAGAATTGGAGTCAATCCAGCGTTAAATATCGCATTCCGTGGCGGTGCAATTACCGGATTATTAGTAGTAGGATTAGGTTTAATTGGAGTAGCTGGTTATTATCTCATCCTTATGAAAATGGGTATGTCATCAGACAAAGCCATTCATTCACTGGTCGGATTGGCTTTTGGTGGATCACTGATATCCATTTTTGCTCGACTTGGTGGAGGCATCTTTACAAAAGGCGCTGATGTAGGCGCTGATCTCGTAGGTAAAGTTGAAGCTGGAATACCGGAAGATGATCCAAGAAATCCTGGTGTGATCGCAGATAACGTTGGTGATAATGTTGGTGATTGTGCGGGAATGGCAGCTGACCTCTTTGAAACTTATGCAGTAACCATAATAGCCACCATGTTATTAGGTTCTTTACTTGTATCACAATACGGTAATTCCATGGTCTTATATCCATTGGTTCTTGGTGCTGTATCTATTGTTGCTTCCATCATTGGGACATTCTTTGTAAGTACTTCAGATGGCGGTAAGGTAATGGGTGCTCTTTATAAAGGTATGATAGTTTCGGCAGCGCTCGCAGCAATTGTATTTTATCCTGTCACCAACATGATGATGATGGCAACAGGAAACGCTTCTGGAATATACGGCTCAGCTCTTATTGGTCTTGCTCTAACTGCAGCAATGGTCATCATTACCGAGTATTACACCAGCACAGAATATGCGCCAGTTAAGACGATTGCTGAGGCATCTCAAACTGGTGATGCCACAAATATTATTGCTGGCCTGGGCATTTCAATGAAAGCCACTGCACTGCCAGTACTTGCTGTTTGTGCAAGTATATGGGGCGCTTTTGAATTAGCACCTGAGGGTGATTCAATGGCGGGACTTTATAATATTGCCATTGCAGCTACATCAATGCTTTCAATGACTGGCGTAATAGTTGCACTTGATGCTTTCGGTCCGATTACTGATAACGCGGGCGGTATAGCTGAAATGTCTGAATTACCATCGGAAGTTAGAACAATAACCGATCAACTTGATGCTGTTGGTAATACCACAAAAGCAGTTACCAAAGGATATGCAATTGGCTCTGCTGGACTAGCTGCACTCGTATTGTTCGCTGATTATACCAACGCCTTAGAAGTGGCAGGTATCTCAGTTGACTTTGACTTATCTGATCATCTTGTCATCATTGGATTATTCTTAGGTGGTTTAGTTCCATTTCTTTTTGGCTCAATGGCTATGGAAGCTGTTGGCAGAGCAGCAAGTGAAGTTGTAACGGAAGTCAGAAGACAGTTCAAAGAAATCCCTGGAATAATGGATGGAAGTGGAAAACCAGATTACAGTCGTGCTGTTGACATCCTAACGAAAGCTGCAATTAAGGAAATGATAGTGCCATCATTGCTACCAATCCTGGTGCCAGTTGCAGTGGGATTAATTTTAGGTCCAAAAGCACTTGGTGGTGTTCTGCTTGGAACCATCATTACTGGTTTATTTTTGGCAATTTCAATGACTACCGGTGGTGGGGCTTGGGATAATGCGAAAAAATATATCGAAGATGGTAACTGTGGAGGAAAAGGATCAGATGCTCATAAAGCAGCTGTGACCGGCGATACAGTAGGTGATCCATACAAAGATACTGCTGGACCGGCCATCAATCCGCTTATTAAAATAATTAATATTGTTGCATTGCTTATCGTTCCATTGATGGCATAAAATAATAATATTTTAATACATTAAAACCGCCTAGGGATAGGCGGTTTTTTATTGCACGATAAGATAGAAAAATTCACTACTAATCTTGATATCTTTACTTATCTTGTCAAAATATATAAGCCTAAAAAAAATTAATTATTATTATTCTGATAAGATAAGCAATTATCTACAATAGAGAAAACTAGGAACAACATTGTATAAAAAATTATCGCCACAAGAATATCTTGAGTTAAAAAATAAAGACATGAACTGGCAATTGTTGGATGTTAGAGAACCTTGGGAAATTGAAATTGCTAATATTTCTGGCTCTTTAAATATACCAATAAATGAGATAAATGTGAGAATGAATGAAATAGACAAAAATCACTCAATTGCTGTTATTTGTCATAGTGGCATTCGTAGTGCAAAAGTTGCGGATATACTGCTTGAAAATTCGTTTCACAATGTTGCTAATATCGAAGGTGGTATTCATGAATGGGCTGAAAATCTCGATCAATCTGTCCTCGAAAATTGCCCCATGAAACATGAAGATACAAAAAAAACACTGTATAAATTCTTAAATGACTAAAGATCAACTAAACTCAGATTAATATGAAAATTAATATTTCATTAAAAATTACAATAGCAGCCTTGCTCTCATTTCTGATAATGGAAGTATCTTATTCGGCGTCACTTCTTGAGGTTTACCAAAGAGCATTACAAAGTGACCCAATGATTCATGAAGCAGAGTCTAGGCGACTAGCAGCATTAGAAGGTGAAACACAAGCAAGAAGTTGGCTTTTACCAGAGCTGAGTGTTGGAAGTCGTTACTCAATTAATAATTTTGATGGCTCATCCGTAGAAGCAGGTGCCGCCGGAAGTATTGCATCAGTCAACTCGCAATCAAAAAATATCGGCACTGGTTGGCAGCTTCAATTAACACAAACACTATTTCAGTGGGATAGGTGGGTTGGACTCAAACAAGCCGGAAAACGCTCGGCAAAAGCTGAAATAGATTACGAAATACAACAGCAAGATCTGATTATTAGAGTTGTAACAAGATATTTAGATGTACTTGCAGCAGAAGATAATTTGGTGTCCGTCAATAGTAATAAATTATCTATTGCGCGTCAGTTAGAACAAGCAAAACAACGATTTGAAGTCGGTTTAATCGCAATAACTGCTGTGCAAGAATCACAAGCAGCATATGACCAAATTGTTGCCAGTGAAATAAATACAAAGCGATCCTTAGCTAATGCACGAGAATTACTAAGAGAAATTACAGGCGCCTATCTTCCCAAACTGAATGCGCCAGATGACACTCTACCTCTAGCATCACCTAATCCAGAAATTGAAGATGAGTGGATCGCTTTAGCCATGCAACAAAACCTCAGATTAATCTCTAGTCGCTTCGATGAAGAAATTGCCAGGCATGAAATTTCCTTTCAAAGAACCGGGCACTACCCGTCTCTAAACTTAGTTGCAAACATAGGCGCCCAAGATAGTGACATTGAGGATCAAATAAGAAACTCCATCAATTTTCCAAATCTTTCGACAAGCAATCAAAGTGACTCCATTACTCTTCAGATATCTATACCAATATATTCAGGCGGAAAAACTTCATCCAAAGTGCAAGAAGCCGTTTATTTACATAGGGCTAGTAGAGAAAAATTACAACGCATCGCAAGGGAGACCGAAAGAGAAACAAGAGACACCTATCTAGGTGTAACCTCAGAGATTAGCCGAGTAAAAGCCTTAGGTCAGGCGGTGAAATCCAGTAAAACAGCACTTGAAGCCACACAAGCAGGATTCGAGGTAGGTACAAGGACAATTGTCGATGTTCTGAATTCCCAATTTGCACTTGAGGCAGCCAATCAAAATTATGCAAAAAGTCGCTATGATTATATTGCTAATGTATTTCGACTCAAGAAAGCTGCAGGAACACTTAGAGTTCAAGATATAGAAGAAATTGATGCTTGGCTAAAAGAACGAGCTCCGCCAGAAGAAATAATCAATCAATCTAAATAGTAAAAACTTAATTAGCCTCATCCCTCAGAAGTAAGTCCAGACGTCTCATCAGACTACTTAAAGCACCTCCATTCTTAAGTACAATTTTTTTTACTTTATCACCAATGGCATCACGCTTATCTTTATTATCATGATAAAAAATTATTTTATTGGCTAATTCCAATTCATTTTTCACAAAAATAGCAGCATCTTCCTTTATAAATAGATCTACCATATCCCGCTGCTCAAACATGTGCATTCCAGTTAAAACTGGTAATCCTAGTGAGGCAGGTTCAAGAAGATTATGCCCACCAATTGGAATTAAGCTTCCGCCAACGAAAGCAATGTCACTTGTAGCATAAAACAGAAGTAATTCTCCCATCGTATCCCCCAAAAAAACCTCGCAAGATTTCGTGACGATTTTATCACTTGTTCTAGAAACATAGTTCCAATGATCTTTTTTTAGTATTTGTTCAACCTTTAAGAATCTTTCTGGATGTCTTGGAACCAGTATCAGTAACATATTTTTTACTGTACTCAATATTTCTTTATGTGCATTCAAAATAATTTTTTCTTCGCCCTGGTGAGTGCTGGCAGCAATCCACACAGGCCTATCTTGAAAATGATCATACCTAAAATTAATTCCTCGAGTTTCTGTATCAAGTGGTGAATTAAAATCAAATTTTATATTTCCCATTACCCATGTTTTATCCTTATCGGCACCTAATGAAACGAATCTTTCTGCATCAATTAAAGTCTGTGCAGCAATTAAAATTCCATGAGATAGTGTTTCGCGAAATAATGGCAATAAACGTTTATAACTTTTTAATGACTTGGCGGAGATTTTTGCACTCACAAGAACTAAAATTATACCTCTTTGCCCGCATTCTCCATACAAATTTGGCCATATTTCAGTCTCCATTATCAGTGCAATAGAGGGCTTAAGAGCATTAAAAAAATTTCTTACTGAGAAAGAGGTTTCAAAGGGAATATAACAATGGGTGACCTGGTCTTTATATATTTTTTTAACTTGATCAGAGCCAGTCGGTGTAACAGTCGTAATGACAATTTTTCTCTCAGGAAAGCGATTTTTTAATGCGCTAACTAATGGAATTGTAGCCTGAACTTCACCCACTGAAACAGCGTGAATCCAAATACTCTCTGAATCTAATACTGGATAACCCCAACCAAATCGCTGCCCAATTCGATCCCAATATGTTTTATTGAGAATACCTTTTGTTACCCAAAAAAATATTGCTATGGGTAAGAGAATATAAGTTGCTAATGCATAAATAAAACGTATCAACGCTTTTCCTGTTAGAAATATAATTAATTCAAAATTATAATATTTTGAATTTAAATTTATGTTTGAAGTTTTTTAATAATCGCACTGGTTGAGAATCCTTTTTTAAAGCTCAATACCTTAACTTCGCCTCCGTTTTGGATCACTTCCTCACCACCAACAACGCCATCTATACTGTAATCTCCACCCTTAACTAGTACATCGGGCTTGATATTTTTTATCAAACTAAGTGGTGTTTCTTCAGAAAATGAAATAACCCAATCCACACATGCTAATCCGCTAATTACCATCATTCTGTCATTTAATGAATTAATGGGCCGCATAGATCCTTTTAATTGTTTCACTGAATTATCATCATTTACAGCTACAATTAACTTATCACCCAAATTTTTTGCTTCTTCCAAATAGGCAATATGACCAGCATGCAATATATCAAAGCAACCATTGGTCATAACGACTTTCTCTGAGTTACGACGACTAAAATTAACTAAATCCTGGAGCTGAGATAATGATTGAATTCCTTGATTGTCTTTAGAGGACTTTGATATTTGGCTTTGTAATTCCATTTGATCGATGTAAGCAACGCCAATTTTTCCAACCACAACACCAGCTGCTAGATTTGCTATTTTTGCAGCGCTCAGAATGTCAGCTCCACTAGCAATGGCAGCCGCAAATATTGCAATAACCGTGTCTCCAGCGCCTGTCACATCAAATACATCACGAGCCTCAGTGTCTAAAAAATGATGCTCGCCATTGCTTCTTACCAATAACATACCCTTATTACTTCGAGTGATTAAAAGTGCCTTTAATTTTAAATCTCTTATCATTTCTAAAGCTTTTTCAACCAAACGATTATCTGAGTCACATGTTCCAGCAACAGCTTCAAACTCATTTTGATTGGGGGTTAAAATATCTACTCCTGTATATTTCTTAAAATCCAATCCTTTTGGATCAACCAGCGTAAGAACATCATTGGCATTGCATATATTAATTATTTCAGCAATATCTGAAGTTACACCTTTTGCGTAATCTGAGATAATAATTGCATCTATATCCAGAAGGTTTTTCTCAACTTCTTCTTTAAAAGACCGACCTCTTTCCAAAGAAGAATCTCGATCAAATCGAATTAATTGTTGGCCACGACTTTGTATTCTTGTCTTTATTGTAGTGTTTAGATTTTCAATCTTTATTAAATTACATTCAATATTTTCAGAAATTAGCAAATTTTCCAGTAATGCTCCTTCTGCATCTTGACCTACAACACCAAATAAACTTGTCTGTATACCAACTTTGCTGAGGTTTATAGCCACATTAGCAGCCCCTCCAGGACGATCATCTGTCTCAGTAATACGGACAACCGGAACAGGAGCCTCAGGAGAAACACGATCAGTTAAACCAAATAGATAACGATCGAGCATTACATCACCCATAACAAAAATTTTAGTTTTTGAAAAATCAGGAATATTCAGCATTTTCCTATCTTACTACAAGATAAAGGATAAATAACCCGATAAGGTCACTGAGTGCTTATTAGAAAATCTTTGATAGCTCTTATCATAGAAAGGGTTTTAGAATTATTAACCGCATTTAGAGTCGCCGCAAGCAAGACAGGTCATACATCCGTCCATCAATATGACGGCCGTATCATTACATTTGACACATAATTGAGCGCCCTCAGGATATTCATTTTCAGAAAATGCATCCTGCTGCTTCTTTGAAGCTTCGAATTCTTCGCGTTTTTGTTTAATTAATTCTTTTTGATGATCATCAAGCTCAAATTTTTTAAGTAAGCCAATTGAAATCAAATGCTTTTCAACTATATAGCCAAGCTCGGCAATGATAGAAGGCATATATTTACCACCTGTTTGCCAATAGCCGCCCCTTGGATCAAAGACTGCCTTAAGCTCATCGACCAAGAATGTAACATCACCGCCTTTCCTAAATACAGCTGAAATAATTCGTGTAAGTGCAACAATCCACTGATAATGATCTAAGTTTTTTGAGTTTATAAAAATCTCAAAAGGTCTTCTTTTTTCATGTTCAGTATCTTGGTTAAGAATTATGTCATTAATTGTTACGTACATCGCATGATCAGAAATTGGAGTTTTAACTTTATACGTAGAACCTATAAGCATTTCTGGTCGTTCAAGTTTCTCGTGCATACGAATTACATCTGCACTTTCATTCAATGGTGCTGAATTCTCTTTTTCTTTTAATTCAGTCTTATCTTTTTTTGAGACATCCTTAACTGAATAACCAACAATTTTTTTATCAATTTTCTTCATTTAACTATTTCTTTCCTTTTATAAAAGGTATAACAACCATTCTCTTGAAATTAAAATTTACCGTAATAGCCTTCTTTTAAGGCATCAAATAAATTTGCGGCTGAATGAATTTCTCCATCATATTCAATATCTTCATCGCCCTTGAGCTCAATCTCGCTTCCATCCTCTAAATTAAAGATATATGAGGTATTTTTAAGATCCTCTTCTTTAACAAGAACACCTTGAAAAGCCTCTGGATTAAAACGAAAAGTTGTACAACCCTTTAAACCTTGCTCATAAGCATATAAATAAATATCTTTGAAATCTTCATACGGATAATCCGTTGGCACATTTGCCGTTTTTGATATCGAAGAATCAATCCAATACTGAGCAGCTGCCTGTATATCAACATGTTCTTTTGGGGTGATATTATCAGCAGTTAAGAAATAATCTGGAAGTTTATTCTTGTCATTCTTATCATCCGTAAAAGGCATTGCATTTTTATTAATAAACTCTCTATAAGCCAATAATTCAAATGAGAAAACATCAACTTTTTCTTTTGTCTTTTTACCTTCACGGATCACATTCCGAAAATAATGATGCGCAAAGCTTGGTTCAATTCCATTACTCGCATTATTAGCAAGAGATAATGCAATGGTTCCTGTAGGTGCAATTGAGCTATGGTGAGTAAAACGTGACCCGATAGTTGCTAGTTTTTCTACAAGCTCTGGCTCAATTTCTGCAACTCGTTTCATGTAATTACTATAACGGCTATGTAAAATACGACCTTTGATTTCATCGCCAATCTTGTATCCATCATCAACCATTTCAGGCCTCTTGGAGAGCATCTCTTGCGTAACCAGAAAATCTTCGTTCATTATCGGTGCTGGGCCTTTTTCTTGAGCTAAATCTAAAGATGCCTCCCAACCTGCTATAGCTAATTGTTTTGATACTTCTTTTGTAAAATCAACAGAATTTGAATCTCCATACTTCATACACAGCATAGTGATGGTTGAGCCTAAGCCAAGAAAACCCATACCATGGCGTCGCTTTCTATTAATCTCATCACGCTGTTTAGACAGTGGTAACCCATTTATCTCGACTACGTTATCGAGCATTCTAGTGAATAATTTAACTACCTTCTTAAATTCCTTCCAGTCAAATACAGCCTCTTCTGTAAAAGGATTAATTATAAATTTCGTTAGATTTACAGATCCAAGAAGACAAGAGCCATATGGAGGTAATGGTTGTTCGCCACAAGGGTTTGTTGCTCTTATATTTTCATCAAACCAGTTATTGTTCATTTGGTTGACTTTATCTATAAGCACAAATCCCGGTTCTGCAAAATCATAAGTTGAAGACATTATAATATCCCAAACTCGATGAGCCGGCATTTTCTTGAATATCTTACAAGCAACATGCCCCACTTCATTAACGATGTACTTATTTAGTTCTGGCCATTCACGCCAAATAAATAACGCATCATCATTAATATCTAAACCATCTTCATCTAGTTCTTTTTGAGTGATAGGAAAAGCAAGGTTCCAATCTTCATTATTCTTAACCGCCTCCATAAATTCTTCAGTTATCAGTAAAGAAAGATTGAACTGTCTTAATCTACCGTCTTCACGCTTAGCACGAATAAATTCAACAATATCAGGATGGCTTATGTCAAATGTTCCCATTTGGGCGCCCCGCCTTCCGCCGGCTGAGGAAACGGTAAAACACATTTTGTCATATATATCCATGAAAGATAGAGGTCCCGACGTATAGGCACCAGCACCAGATACATAAGCACCTTTGGGACGAAGTGTTGAAAATTCATAACCAATACCACAGCCCGCTTTTAACGTTAGACCTGCCTCATGCACTTTATCTAAAATATTATCCATAGAATCAGATACAGTTCCAGAGACAGTACAATTGATGGTAGAGGTCGCAGGTTTATGCTTATCAGCACCAGCATTAGAAACAATCCGCCCAGCTGGTATTGCTCCACTGCGAAGTGCCCATAAAAATTCATCAAAATACTTTTCACGGTTTGGCTCAGCTTCGACATCAGAGAGTGCACGAGCTAGACGAATGTATGTGTCATCAATATTTTTATCTACTTTAGAACCATCTTTTGCTGTTAACTGATATTTTGTTTTCCAAATATCCAACGAGGTTGATTGAAGTTCTACTATTGATGATGTGCTTGGAGCTATACTATTGTTTGCTGCAGATCCCATATTGATTAAATATCCTAAAATAAAGCAATGAATTTAAATTTTCTAGTCGCCATTCTCATCTTTTTCTGAATAAACATAAAACACAAGATGTTGTGTGTAACTTAACTCAACTTTTACTTCAAAGCAACTCTATAAAGAGATATTTCAATAAATTTAAATTTTAAAATTATCAATAAAAACAATAACTTAATAATTTATAAAAAAATAAGTTATTAAATTTTATAGTAAAATTTTTATTGAAAAATATTTAAAAAAAATGATTTAAATATCAATATATAGTGTTCATAAAAACTTAAATAATCATTAAATTATTGTAATTTATAATAGAGTTACTGGAAAGCCATATGACTCTTGAATTCCAAGAAAAAAGACATACTGTTATGTTGCTGAAACAAAAATTTACGATATTATTAAAAACATTAATTATTTTTATATAAATTTACTATATATTTAATAAATTAAGACAATCAAACAATGAAAGGAAAAAAGATGCGTAGTTGTCATAAATTCTCACAAATTTTAATTTTGTGTCTAATCACATCTTTAAACTTTGCTGCTCTACCTAAAAATGATGCAGGACAAATTATTACTAGCCTTGCGCCTTTAGTTAAGGAAGTGGCACCTGCAGTTGTAAATATCAGGGTAAGTCAAACCGTTCAAACTCGCTCACCCTATGATGACGAAATGTTTCGACGTTTTTTCGGTACTCCAAATACACCAAACAACCAAAGAGAAGTCCAAAGTGCAGGCTCAGGTGTAATTGTAGATGCAAAAAACGGCTATATTTTAACTAATCATCATGTGGTTTCAGGGGCCGACAAAATACAAATATCTCTAATCAATGGGGATACGTTGGATGCTGAAATTATCGGGTCCGACCCAGCAACAGACATAGCCCTTCTCAAAGTAGAGGCAGATGAGCTCACGGATATCGTTATCGGTAATTCAGATAACGTTGAAGTCGGTGATTTTGTAATTGCAATCGGAAATCCCTTTGGTTTAGGTAATACAGTAACATCAGGAATTGTAAGTGCGCTCGGCAGAACAGGCATAAGTAGAAGTGGTTATGAGGATTTTATACAAACAGATGCTTCTATCAATCCAGGTAATTCGGGCGGCGCACTCGTTAATATGAAAGGAGAGCTAGTCGGTATTAACTCAGCCATTATTAGTCGATCTGGAGGAAATGTTGGCATCGGTTTTGCCGTGCCTTCAGAAATTGCACAATCAATAATGAGTCAAATATTAGATTTTGGAGAAGTTAGAAGAGGTTTACTCGGTGTATCTATTCAAACAATCGATAAAGAAAGCGCTGAAATACTTGGAGTAAATACTGAAAGTGGTGCATTAATTTCAGCTATTGAGCCTGGTTCAGCTGCAGAAAAAGCAGAATTAAAAGTAGAAGATATTATTATTAAAGTAGATAACGAGAAGATAACAAGCAGTCGGGAACTAGCTAATGCGATTGGTCTTAAGGGGTCAGGTGAAAGCGTGATTATCGAATTCATAAGGGGTTCAGATATACTGCAAACAGAAGCAATTCTTGGTCAACAAATAATAAACAATCAGCTGGGTTCAGACATCCATCCTGGTTTAAATGGAGCGCAATTCTCATCGTCATTAAATAAATCAGGCATCGAAATAACAGAAATCGAACCTGATTCAGCAGCGGCACAAAGAGGCCTTCAAAAAGGAGATTTAATCATTGCAGTCAATAGACTGAAAGTAGAGAACATCCAGCAACTTAAAAAAATTGCAGAACAAAATAGCATTCTTTATCTAATGTTTGAAAGAGACAACCGAACATTAATTCTTAGAATTCAATAATGAAAATATATCTCGTCGGTGGAGCTGTAAGAGACGAAAAATTAAGATTGCCAATAAAGGAAAGAGATTGGTGCGTTGTAGGTTCATCTGCCTCTGAACTAATCTCGATGGGCTTTAAGTCAGTTGGCAAGAGTTTTCCAGTCTTCTTACACCCAAAAACTAAAGAAGAATATGCACTTGCAAGAATAGAGAAAAAAACTCAACCTGGCTATCACGGCTTTAAATTCAATACATCAAAAGATATCTCTCTTGAAGAAGATCTACAACGTAGAGATTTGACAATTAACGCCATGGCAAAAGATGAGCATGGATCCTTAATAGATCCATATGATGGATTGTCGGACATTAAAAATAAAGTCCTTCGGCACGTATCCACTGCATTTAAAGAGGATCCAGTGAGGGTTTTAAGAACAGCAAAATTTGCCGCAAGATATCATCAACTTGGTTTTAAAGTAGCTAAAAGCACCATGCGCTTTATGGCATCTATGGTAGAAAACAAGGAAATTGACGAACTTGCACCAGATCGCATCTGGAAAGAAACCGAAGAGGTACTAAACAGTCCAAACTCATATATCTATTTTCAAGTTCTAGAAGAATGCAATGCATTTTCTAAAATCTACCCGAAAATGGTCATCAATTATGATGCCTTGAAACTATCTGCTCAAATTACAAATCAAGCCGAGGTGCATTTTGCTGTGATGTTATTCGCGGATTATGATTTATGCGACCCAAATTATATTCAGAAAGATCATCGTAATATTATCCGGAATCTAGCTGAGAGGTTACCTCTACCGAATTCCTTCACAGAATTAGCTGACCTAATAATTCACTATGAATATTACAAGGATCTTCTTCATATTAATGCAGAAAAAATTCTCACATTCCTTAATAAAACAGACGCATTTCGACGTAACGAACGCTTCAGAAAACTCCTAAAAATATTTGAAATTATCGAAAAAAATAATTCACGATCTGGAAAAGAGTCAGGGGAAAAATCCCTACTTATAAAACAAATATCTGAATCATGTGACGCAATTCAAATAAGAAAAGTCGTTGGTGAGGAGACAGATGGGCAGAAAATAAAGAAAATAATACATCAGAAAAAGATCGATATTATAAATTCTCAGATCGCTAAAAAAATACCCAGATAATTAAAATAGAAAGTAGAATTCTATATATTGCAAAAGGCATTAAACCAATTTTCTGAATAACCTTCATGAAAAAACCAATGCTCAAATAAGCAATAATCAATGAAATAGTCATTCCAAAAAATAATTCATTCCATGCCACAGTTATGTTATCTAAAAATATAATCAATAGTTTATAACCAGCTGCGAGCATGATGACTGGAATAGACAATAAAAAAGAAAACTTTGCGGCATCTATTCGTTTCATTCCCAGAAATAAAGCTGCTGTCATCGTTACTCCAGATCTTGAAGTACCAGGAATTAACGCTAATACTTGAGCAAAACCAATAATAATTGCTTGTAGATAGCCAATATCTTCTATGGCTATCTTCTTGTCGCCTTTTTTATCGGCAACCCACATCAATACACCATAAAAAGGCAACGTAGCAGCTATAACCATCGGATTCCTAAGATATACCTCAATCCAATCAGAGCTAATGAAACCAATTAATGCTGCTGGAATAGTGCTTAATATTATAAGTGAAAGTAAATTTGGGCTTTTATTTGTTGATTTAAATAAAATTAAATCTCTGGCACCCCACAGTAATTTAATTAAGTCTTGCCTAAAATATATACATACGGCTATCAATGAGCCCAAGTGAACAGATATATCAAATATAATTCCCTGGTCTTGCCAACCAAGAAACCTTGGCACCAAAACAAGGTGCCCCGAACTTGAGACAGGTAGAAATTCAGTTAGCCCCTGCACCACGGCAAGTACAATTATTTGTATAGAGGTCATTGATCTAATTTCCCTATCAAATAATAATTACAACACATATGCACGATCTCTAGATTTAAATAAATTATTATTTAAAATAAAATTTTTTGACAAGCCAAGACATTTAAAATTTTCACCCATTTGATTCGGCAAAGTTAATAATTTAATTTGTCGTGACAACTCTATTTGAGCTGTTAATTCTAATTGATCGAAGTTATTAAAACTCTCCTCAATACCACTATTAATTATAAATTGTGACTGATTCAAAAAGCCATTTATTTTCATATCATTATCAGAAGCAATTTCTGATAAAATTGAAAAATCGACCCAAGTTGTAATATCTTGAATGCCTGGATAAATTAATGGCTCGTTATGAGCATGATGCATAAAATGACACCTTGTCCAGCCTTGGTTTCTATTGGGAGCATAGTATTCATTTCTAGAGGCACCGTAATCTAATATAAAAAATACCCCTGATTTTATTTTACATGCAACCTCTTTAACCCAATCTTGAGCCTCAAATGATACCTCTGAAAGGTAGCCATGATCTAACTTATAGCCAATTATCTTTTCCAATGATAATACATAGTCACATAATTTCTTATCGGCTGGAATTAAGTCGTACTCAAATTTTTCTTTATTTTTTGCAATACAAACCTGTAACACTTGATTATCAGCTCTTACGAATCTTTCGAAAGGAAATGCATCTGCGACTTCATTTGCGATAACAATGCCAGAAAATTCTTTTGGCATTGAGGAAATCCAAGATACAATTGAAGCTAATTCAGGAACCTCTTCTTTTAATTTTCTTTTTTGGTGATTAATTAAATTAACAGAAATTTCTATTATAAAATAATGCTCTGGCATACAGCCCATGTCGCTTAATTTCTTTAAAATACCCACTGCCAGGGCTCCAGTGCCAGCCCCGTATTCTAAAATAGTGGCTCCTTTTATTTCATTAATAATAACTGCGCATTGCTTTGCTATTGAATTTGAAAATATTTCGCCATATTCAGGTGCGGTGATAAAATCTCCGTTTACACCAATGATGTCTTTTTTACTTGCATAATACCCTAAGTCTTCTTCATACAAAGCGTGCTGCATAAAATCTCTAAATGAAATCCTATTTCCCGCCTTTTCAATTTGCTGACCTATAAACCGTGAAACACGATTTGATTTCACTAGGTCCTTATCAGATGGTTTTGGCAAGGCATTTGAACTGAGTGCTTCTAACTTCATTTTCATATTCTTCGATATTTTGATGTCTTTTATTTTACTGATTTATTATGATTTGTGTCTCACTAATATAATAAAGTTAATAAAATCATATGCACCTAAAGAATAAAGAAAGAAAAATGGCAGCGCTTATAACCGGATCATCAAGAAGAATAGGTGCGGTCATTGTCAAAAATCTACATACCTCTGGAATGGATGTAGGTATTCATTATAACTCATCAAAAACAGAAGCTACTTCATTGTGCGCTGAACTAAATGAATTAAGACCTAACTCAGCCTCAATTTTTTCTGGAGATATTACCCTTGTAAATGAAGCAGAAAATTTAGTGAAAGATTTTATTAGCTGGAGTGGCCGTATTGATCTTCTGATAAATAATGCATCTAGCTTCTATCCCACTCCGATTGGAACAATCACGGAAAATCACTGGAATAACCTTATCGGAACCAACTTAAAAGGACCATTATTCATAACTCAAGCAGCATCAGGTGCTTTAAAAAAAGCGCATGGATCAGTAATCAATTTAATTGATGTACATACTAGAAGCCCTTTAAAAAATCATCCAGCCTACAGTTCTGCTAAAGCTGGATTAAAAATGCTTACTCGGTCATTAGCAAAAGACTTAGCTCCAGAGATAAGAGTTAATGGAATCTCACCGGGCGCCATACTATGGCCCGAAGATGGTATCAGTGAAGAGGCTAAAAAAAGTATCTTAGAGCAAATACCTCTAAATCGAACTGGTTCTCCACAAGATATTGCTGATTGTGTTTTATTCCTCGTAAATCAGGCCAACTATATAACAGGCCAAATTATTGCTGTTGATGGTGGTCGAAGCGTCTAGCTTAATTAAGCTCAATACCTACCAACTGAAGATCATCAGATTTACTGCTCATCGATTTCCAATGACTTATAATAGATTGCTTAGTCTCAGGATGGATAAGGTTAGGAGCCATTTCTGATAGGGGTTTAAGGACAAAACTATATTTTAATATGTCCTCGCGTGGAACTATTAAATCACCATTATTTAAAATATCTTGGCCATATAAAAGCAAATCAATATCGAGTGTTCGTGAGGAAAATTTCTCAGATGTTCTTTTACGTCCCGATAAAGCATGAATTTTTTCGATAATTTTCATAAGCTCTTTAACACTTAACTCGGTATGAAAAGCTACAACTAGATTCAAAAAATCTTCACCTTTAAATCCAACTGCTTTATTTTTGTAAACAGGTGATATTTGAATCTTACCAAAAAAGCCTCTGAGCTCCTTAATTGCCAGTCGAATATTTTCTTTTGGTTTATCATTACTTCCTATACCCAAATAAATATGCGACATAAGCATCAACTCTCTTGAGTTCGAGTTATGAATACACCAACATCTTTTGAACCCCTTATGGCGCCCGGCTTATTGACTCTGACCTTTACCCATGGAACATTAAATTCTACTAATATTATTTCAGCAATTTTTTCAGCCATAGTCTCTACTAATTGAAAATCTGAATCTTCAACAAATTTACGAATACGCTTAGAAACACCTTTATAATTTAAAGTGTCTTCAATATTATCAGTCAAAGCAGCTTTTTTTATATCAGCGCCCATCTCTAAATCAATTGATACAATTTGCTTAGTTTTTCTCTCCCAGTCCCAAATACCGACTATGGTCTCTACTCTCATTTCATTTAAAAATATTGCATCCATCATATGTTTCCTTTCTAAAACGGATTAAGTGTTAATTGATTCTAGAGACCATCTCGCAGTTGCTTTAATTTCATCAATTTCTTGAGCTTCAGCAATTCGATAAGCTCCTGCAATAGCTATCATCGCAGCATTATCAGTGCAAAATTCATGACGAGGATAAAATACAGTTCCCTCAAAACTGGTCTTTAAATTCTTTCTAAGCATTATATTTGCACCGACGCCTCCAGCAACTACTATGCGGTCAAAATTATGAAGTTTAGCTGCCTTTAAAGTACGTGCTATCAATGTATCTATAGCGGCTTTTTGGAATGATGCTGCAATATCTGACTTATTTTGCTCAATTGTTCCATCTTTTTCGGCTTGCCTTACAACGAGCATAACCGCAGTTTTTAACCCGCTGAAACTAAAATTTAAACCTGGTTTTTTTAACATTGGTCTAGGAAATGAATAAGCATTAGAATCGCCATACTCAGCAATTTTTGCTATCTCAGGTCCACCCGGATAAGAAAGATTGAGCAATTTAGCAACTTTATCAAATGCTTCGCCAATTGCATCATCAAGTGTAGTTCCTAATACTTTATAATCTCCCAAACCTTTTACTGACACCAACAAAGAATGACCGCCAGAGACTAATAAAGCCAAAAATGGATATTCAGGCTTTTCCTCTTCGAGCATAGGGGCCAACAAATGACCTTCCATGTGATGGATAGGAATTACTTTACACTGCCAAGCGAGTGCCAAGCCATTAGCAAGTCCGCCTCCAACCATTAAAGCTCCGATTAAACCTGGTCCTGCTGTATAAGCAATTACATCAGGTTTTATCACTTTAGCCTCATCAAGAATTTTTTTTATTAATGGCAATAAACAACGTAAATGATCTCGAGAGGCAATTTCAGGCACAACACCACCATAAGGTGCATGCAAAGCAATTTGGCTTCTGAGTGAGTGGGCTAACAGACCCTTATTTGTATCAAAAAGAGCTACTGCTGTCTCATCACAACTTGTTTCAATTCCAAGAATATACATATCAGGAGGAATAATACATCAAGCAAAGCTGTGAAGATGCCTAAAATGTAATTATTTAATTTTTGCAAAGTGCTGATGTAACCGATATGATGCACGCCTTAATTTGTATTTGAAAATATAAACGAGTAACAATAAATGCCAAGTGTAAATCTTAAAGAAAATGAATATTTTGATTCAGCAATGCGTCGGTTTAAGCGTGCTTGTGAAAAAGCCGGTATCCTTACTGAGCTCCGTAAGCGTGAGTTCTACGAAAAACCAACTATGGAACGAAAGCGTAAGAAAGCAGCAGCTGTAAAAAGACACCTAAAAAAAGTCTCTAGGGACGTCACAAAAAGAAAACGTCTTTATTAGAACAAAAACTTCCTCTTGTCTTTTAAATAAAAGCAAGACAAAGCAAATATCATTTCAATCATGAAACTAAAACAACGCATCCGAGAAGAAATGAAAGATGCGATGCGTTCTGGTGAGCGTGAAAGACTTAAAGTTATTCGCCTGATCATCTCATCTGTAAAACAAGTAGAAATAGATACTCGTCAGAATATTGATGACGATAGCCAGGTTCTTGCAATTATTAATAAAATGGTCAAACAAAGGCGAGATTCAGTCAAGCAATTTACTGCTGGCAATAGGCAAGATCTAGTTGATATTGAGTTATCAGAAATTAATATTCTCGAAAACTACCTCCCCGCTCAGTTAAATGAACAAGAGATAGAGCTTTTAATAGATGAGGTTCTATCAGAAATCGCCGCCACAGACATTAAAGACATGGGCAAAGCAATGGCAGCCATCAAAATTAAAATAAATGGTAGAGCTGATATGTCTCTAGTCAGTCAGAATATTAGGTCAAGACTCTCAAAGTAATATTTTTATTTTCGTTTAGAGCATTGTTTTATTAAAAAATTATCAATCCTCGTGCATTCTTGAGCAACATCGCTCATGATATAATATATTTCTGAAAAGCCTATATTGACTGTATAAATGAGCGGATTAATACCACAACATTTTATCGACGACCTCATCGCAAGAGTTGATATTGTTGAAGTCATGGGCAATCGAATTCAACTAAAAAAAGCCGGTAAAGAATTCAAATCAGTATGCCCATTTCATGATGACAGTAACCCATCACTTACCATCAGTCCTGTAAAAGGTTTTTATCATTGTTTCAGCTGTGGGGCTCACGGAACAGCGGTGGGTTTCTTAATGAATTACGAACATCTTAGCTTTGTTGAGGCCATTGAAAGTTTAGCTTCAAATTTAGGAATTGAAATCCCCTACGAGAAAAATCAACAACCAATCAAAAAAAATAATAATTTATTTGATTTACTAGAGAGGATTCAAGCTCACTACCAACTAGAACTCAAAAATGATGAGCCTGCCATTGAATATCTTAAAAATAGAGGAATAACGGGTAAAATTGCAAAACGTTTTAACGTCGGATATGCGCCATCTGGCTGGCGAAATATTATGGATAGTTTTGGTAAATCATCAACTGAAATCGAAAAATTAACCACCCTTGGCTTAGTTATACCTAAAGACAATAACAATCATTACGATCGATTTCGTGAGCGCATTATGTTTCCTATTCGTGATAATCGCGGTCGCTTTATCGGCTTTGGTGGACGAATATTAAATCAAGATCAACCAAAATATCTTAATTCGCCTGAAACCCCTCTCTTTCATAAAGGCAGAGAACTTTATGGCTTATATGAATGCCAACAAGCTCTAAGAAAAATTGAAAGACTGGTTGTAGTAGAAGGTTATATGGATGTTATTAGTTTAGCTCAACATGGAATTGATTATGCTGTTGCATCAATGGGTACAGCTACTACTGATGATCATTTTAATCGCTTATTTCGCCTTACGGATTATATTTATTTTTGCTTTGATGGCGATCAAGCAGGTCTAGATGCTGCATGGCGAGCGCTTAATAATGCTTTGAAGCATATTCGTGAAGGGCGGCAGATAAAATTTGTATTTCTTCCGGAAAATGATGACCCAGACACTTTTATTAAAAAAAATAGTGCAGCTATTTTTGAGAAAGAACTCGATAACGGGAAAGATTTATCAGACTTCCTGATTGATAAGCTAACAAAAGATATTGATATCAAATCTATTGATGGAAGAGCAAGACTGGCCGAACAAGCCAAGCCATTAATCAGTGTTATTCCTGAGGGTATATTTAAAGAATTAATAATAGATAAACTATCTCAATCCGTGGGCTTATCCTCCAAAAAACTAACGTCGTTAATTACTGAACATAAAAACAAAAGCCTCAAAATAGCTGCAGAGCAAAAGCAAAGAATATTTAATCAGAAAATCATAAAAAACAAAAAAGAAAAGACATCTATAACAAAAAAAGCAATCACATTGATTCTTAACTACCCATCTATAGGTCGTGAAGCGAAACTCAATCTTATAGAAAAAAATAATGAGCCGGGTACCGAAATACTTAGAAAACTTATACAAACAATCCAGAAAAAACCAGACATCAATACCGCTGGCTTAATTGAGTTCTGGCGTAATGATTCAGAAGGTAAATTTCTTGGACAGCTTGCTTCTAAAGAGTTACCAAAAAACGATGAGTTTAATGCTCAAGCCGAAATGAATGATTGCCTCATTCAGTTAAATAAAAGTTATATCAAAACAAGGATAACTAGTTTAATTGATAAACAACGTAACGAAGATCTTTCGAGTGATGAAAGAAAAGAATTAAATGAGTTAATTAACTCAAGAAAGTCATGATAATTTTATTATAAATGATGTAAAATATGATATAATTAGGGGTTGATCTAGTGACCACTAACAATAAATTACAGGACCAAAAACTTGACCAAAAAAGCAAAGAAATCCGCTTCAGTTAAAACTAAAGTAGCTAAAGCAACTAAAGCAACTAAAGCAACTAAAGTAGCTAAAGTAGCTAAAAAAATCGAAGAAGCTTCTTCAATTAAAGAAGAAGCAAAGGTAGCGCCGATTGTAAGCAAACAAGCCCAGCAACTAAAAGATCTTATTGCCAGAGGAAAAGAAAAAGGCTTTCTCACCTATAGTGAGGTCAACGATCATTTACCTAATGAAATTGTAGATCCTGAACAAATTGAAGATATCGTCAATATGATCAATGCTATGGGTATTACAGTTTATGAAAAAGCACCTGACAGTGAAACAATGATGCTCAATGATGAGGTTGTCTCAAGCGATGATGATGCCGCTGAAGAAGCAGAACAAGCTCTAGCTAGTGTAGATGCTGAATTCGGAAGAACGACAGATCCCGTCAGAATGTATATGCGTGAAATGGGTACGGTTGAATTACTTACCCGTGAAGGCGAGATCGAAATTGCAAAGCGAATTGAGGATGGTCTTAATCAAGTCAAAATGCAGGCAATTAAATATCCACCTGCTCTAAATAAACTCGTTGAGGTCAATATTGCCGTTCAAAATGGTGATACAAGAATGCAAGATTTTATTGTTGATTTTATCGATCCAAATGCTCCTGATGAGATTAATAAGCCAGTTAATAAATCAGAACAGACAGATGATGATGATGATGAAGAAGAAGAAATTATAGACACAGGGCCAGATCCGGAAGAAGTTAAAGCTCGAATGAAAGTAATTAATCGTCTTTTCAATAAATATAAAAAATTACTCGAAGAAAATGGCGCGCAAGATAAAAAAACCATAGCTGTTGCTTCAGATATGTCCGATAAAGTTATGGAGTTAAAACTAGCACCAAAACTTACCGATCTTATTGTCACTGAACTCAAAAAAGACGTAACAGTAATTAGAACTCAGGAACGAAATATACAACAGATGGCGGTAGTAAAATCAGGAATGCCAAGAAAAGATTTCCTTTCGAGTTTTCAGAAAAGTCAAACCGATCTTGAGTGGATTGAAAAGCATATTCGCGCCAAAAGAAAACACTCATCATCACTTTCAAAATTAAAGAACGATATTTTGCGCGCTCAAAGAAAATTAATTTCTATAGAAAATCAAACTCATTTATTAATTCCTGAAATAAAGGAAATAAATCGACGCATGACAATGGGTGAAGCAAAAGCCAGACGTGCTAAAAAAGAAATGGTTGAAGCTAATCTCAGGCTAGTTATATCAATTGCTAAGAAATACACTAATCGTGGCTTGCAATTTCTTGATCTAATTCAAGAAGGTAATATCGGTTTAATGAAAGCAGTAGATAAATTCGAGTATAGACGAGGGTATAAATTTTCAACGTATGCCACTTGGTGGATTCGTCAAGCTATCACTCGATCGATTGCGGATCAGGCTCGAACTATTCGTATACCTGTGCATATGATCGAAACCATCAATAAACTTAATCGTATTTCGAGACAAATGCTTCAAGAAATGGGTCGAGAACCTCAACCCGATGAACTGGCAGAGAGAATGGAGATGCCTGAAGACAAGGTACGAAAAGTATTGAAGATTGCAAAAGAACCCATCTCAACTGAAACGCCTATTGGTGACGACGAAGACTCTCATCTTGGTGACTTTATTGAAGACAACACCATACATTCACCTCAAGACTCTGCAACAGGTCAAGGGTTAAAAGAAAGTACGCATTCAGTACTTGCAGGATTAACTCCAAGAGAAGCAAAAGTCCTAAGGATGCGATTTGGCATTGATATGAATACAGATCATACGCTCGAAGAGGTTGGTAAGCAGTTCGATGTGACTCGTGAACGCATTCGTCAAATTGAAGCAAAAGCACTTCGTAAATTACGTCATCCTACTAGATCTGACCAACTCAAAAGCTTCTTACTCGAGGATTAAGCTCTTTGAAAGAAGGCAAGATTAATCTGCCAAATAATTTCATTGTTCCTGAAAAATACGAAACAAGTGATTTTCATTTCACTGTCCTTGAACCGTCTCTAACCAAAATTGATTATGAAGCTGTCATGTCAAGTCAGGAAAGACTAAGACAAGTATTCCGCCTTAATGATAGTTGGCCAGCAAAAGAGATGACTATCGACGAGAATACAAAAGACCTAATAAGGCATGAGTCTGAATTTAGGATGAAAAAAGCATTTGCGTATTCTGTCTATAGAGAAAAGAAAAATAACTATATAGGTTGCGTTTATATCAACCCTACCTCAAAAAAAAATTACAGTTGCGAGGTTTATCTATGGGTAAAGGACAGTAGAATTGAGCTGGATGAGAAATTGCTTCAACAAACAAAAGAATGGCTAGAAAAATACTGGAACCTCAAAAGTGTCGCTTACCCTGGCAGAGATATTCCATGGAGTATTTGGTAACTGACAAAAGTTAACATTACTGAGATTAATTATTGTTATAATATAACAATAAAATAGTCCTATAGGTTCTAATTATGAAAAAAGCTTTAATCATATTCATCTATTTATTTGTAATTTCAACTAATACTCCCGCAGAAGAAAAGCAAACCTCAAATAATAATCTTTTTGAAATAGGAGATGTCATTATCTCCTCCGGGGAAACCCATCGTGGCACCCTGAAAGTATCTAAAGGTGATGATGAGATTGAGTCATTTATTCCAATTACCGTGCATCATGGTGTTAATGCTGGCCCAGTTCTGTCTTTGATTGCCGGTATTCATGGTTCTGAATATTCCCCTATTCTTGCAATGCAAGAGTTTGCCAAATTGATAGATCCTTCCCAATTAAATGGCACAGTAATTATTGTGCATATAGCCAATATTCCAGCTTTTTCTGCCCGCACCATTTATGTTGGCCCAAATGATCTGAAAAATTTAAATCGTTCTTTTCCTGGAAATATTAATGGGACTATCACCGAACGCATTGCTTATATTCTCAAACATGAAGTAATAATGCGTTCTGACTATCTAGTGGATATTCATTCTGGAGACGGAAACGAGAGTCTGCGGCCTTCTTATAGTGCGTATTATAAAGAGGCTGGTGGTGAAGAAGTAGTTCAAGAATCAAAAAGGATTGCAGTTGCCTTCGGATTAGAAACCATCGTGCAATTTCCAGGTTCATATGACTCAATCAATGATGCGATCTACACAAGTGCCCAAGCTGTGACCTTGGGAATACCATCCATAGACATAGAATCAGGCGAACTTGGTCATACCGATGATCGATTTATCAGTCCTATTATAGATGGAGCGCTAAATATCATGCGTGAACTTGAAATGATTACTGGCAAATCGGAATTACCAATCAACCCCCTAATGATTAATGATCGAACTCGCGTCTATAGTAATCATGATGGTATATTTTATACCGATCCTAAAGTACAAACTGGGGATTACATTAGTGCTGGTTCGCCTCTTGGAATAATTACTGATTATCACGGTAATGAACTGGAAACCATCGTAGCTCCGTCATCGGGCGTGCTACTTATTCTATTTGGAACACCACCAGTAAACAAAGGTGACAATATTGTGGTGATAGGTAGAATACCCGATTCTAAAAATAACTAGGGATACAGGACAATTTTATTATGCAAACAAGCTATTACCTCATTTCAAGTACGTTTCGGATATCTTTATTAAATTCAACATCTAAATACTCATCAATCTCGATAAAATAATTATCAGGATCGTAGCCAATCACAATATCAATCAAATTATTTCCATTACCATCTTCTTCGTGAAATAACTCTTTTGTACGCAATTCAAATGATGGCTGATTTTCAAGATAATCAAACCATGCTTGAGCATCATTTGTCATAAATCCAACATTAACAGCTTTCTCATGTGTGGCATTATGAATACCAACTCCATCAAGCACCAAACCAATATATCCAGTTCGACTGGAACTATAGATATCAGAAAAAGGTTGCTCAACGAGCATTTCAAAATCCATTACATCTCTGTAAAAATCAGCAGCTGCCTTTGCATCTTTATGATACAACCAGTAAATACTCGCTTTGAATCCAAGCCCTACAGGACGTTCTGTCATTAATTCTGGTTCTGAAAATATAGTTTCACTCGCATTCAGTAATGGCATAAACCTTACATTTTCATCATGTGGTGCAAAATGCTCAAACTCAAGGATATAGCCACCTGGATCGGTCACCAAAAATCCATTATGTGGAGTATCACCAAGAGGTTTAGGTGGATTTCTGATATCCATTCCCTGTAATAAAGCATACTCATACCATGCATCTAATTGATCAGTAATTAATGCAATAGCAATCGTTTTTGGCTCATCCGAGGTATGCATACCTCGACCATTATCATTGACGACAGTGATAAAGGAAGTGGCTGTAGTTTGAAAAATTACCGCAAATCCCTCGAACTCAAATACACTCTTAAAGCCCATTATTCTTTCATAAAAATCGGTCGCCTCATCATAATTTTTATAATAAAGAAATGCGTTATTACCAATAATATCTCTTACTGCTTCTTTTGAATTATCCATGATATTCGTTATATCCTCATTTTTATGAGAATTACAACTACTAACAGACACAGCAAAACCAAATATCAATAAAATTATAATTCGTTTCATAGGGCTTCATCTCATCTTATAGTGCTTAATAAAAAATATAACTCTGTAATTGTGTGCTGTAATTTGGTTAAATGTAAAGCTATTAAAAAGAGAATTTTGAAACTTCATCTTTTGACCTGTATCATTCCCGCTGATATTTTATTCAAAACAAATAAGGGCCTGTAGCTCAGTTGGTTAGAGCAGTTGACTCATAATCAATTGGTCGGAGGTTCGAGTCCTCCCGGGCCCACCATTAATTCAATTTTATTTATGCCAATCCATATGGCAGAATCAAGAAATGGAAAACGTAATTAAACCAAATGTATTAAAATAAATTATGGATCTCATTACTTATGCTGTTCCCTTTTTCTTGCTAGCCCTGCTAGTGGAGTTAGTTTATGGAATAGCTATCAAGAAAAATACCTATAGATTAAATGATGCTATTAGTAATTTATTTATGGGGACCCTTCGTACCGCAAATAAATTAATCATTATTGGTGCAGCTGGATATGTTTTTTACTCAGCAGAAAACCACTATGCATTGTGGAGATTGGATTCAACATCTCCTGCTACATGGATTTTTGCATTTATTATTTATGATTTTTTTTACTATTGGTTTCATCGTATTAGTCATGAAAGACAAATTTTTTGGGCATCTCATGCAGCTCATCATCAAAGCGAGGATTACAATCTTAGCACTGCCTTAAGACAAACAAGCACCGGTGCATTTGTCAGTTGGATTTTTTACATTCCAATATTTCTTATGGGCGTTCCTTCTTATGTTTTTGTGAGTGTCGCGTCATTAAATCTCATCTATCAATTTTGGGTTCACAGTGAACATATCCCAAAACTTGGCTGGTATGAAAATTATTTTGTGACTGCCTCGAATCATCGAGTTCATCATGCTCAAAACGATCAATACATCGATAAAAATTACGGTGGTGTCTTTATTATTTGGGATAGGATGTTTGGAACTCATAAAGTAGAAGATGAAAACGAAGCATGTATCTATGGGATTAGAAGCACATTAAATACCTTCAATCCAATTTGGGCTAATCTGCACGTTTACTCAAAAATAATAAAAGAAATGTGGCTATCAAAAGATTGGAAAGATAAGCTTTATGCTCCATTTGCCAGAACAAGTTGGACCCCAGAAAGCCTTCCTGAAAAAGCAGACAAAGATAATTTTAATGCCCAAACTTTTAAAAAATACGATCCTATAATTAGTAAACGGCATAAAATATATGCTCTGTTTCAATACTTATTCATAGCCTATATTTTTCTAGTTTTCATCCAAAGTGGTTACTTAAATTATCTGCAGCTATGGATAACAATAAGCATGATGACATTTACTATGTATTGTACGTCCATGTGGTTTGATGGAAAAGGAGGAGTCAAACTAGAGATAGTAAGGCTGGCTTTATGTTTATCGATTGGAGTTTACGCTTACCTTGAAATTTCGCTCGCACAGATTGCAATAAGCGTTTTAGTTTATTCGGTAATAAATATTTTACTTTTACCATTAGTAAATAGGACGCAAGTAATGCCTGATGCCCAGCAAATTTAGTTAACCCTTAAAGTTGTTTACCAAGCCAATCTAGGGATCTCATCATCCATTGGTCGGAGGTTCGAGCCCTCCCGGGCCGATCATATTAGAAATACTTTCACTCTACATTGATTGATTGTGTCACATCATAAAGAAA
>CAJJBK010000017.1 GCA_905182415.1 uncultured Woeseiaceae bacterium
TTTAATATCGGTGTCGAAATTGGACAGTTAATTGCCTTATTAGGTGCCTTAATTTTGATTAAAGTATGGAGGGACCAAGGTGGTTTTTATCGCCACTCAAGTATATTTAATTTATTACTGATGCTATTTGGTTTTCTTTTGGCTTTATATCAAATATTGGGTTATTTTTTGATTTAAACTATTGATCTTCATTTTCATCCAAGTAATCGTCGGGAATATAGAGTGACAATAAGTTATAATGTCTGAAAAAGATAAAAAGGCTCACACTATGACAAAAAATAATAATCACTCTCCTCAGAGTAATTCAAATGGACTGAACCTTAAAAAAATTATAGGCATATTTTTGCTTGCAATAATGATAACTGTGATCTTTGTATTGCCTGCTGAATACGGTGTAGACCCTAGCGGAATTGGAAGTAAATTAGGATTACTTGAATTAACTGAAGACTCAGATAAAGAGGCAAATCAGATTATCGAGGTAACATTGATTGAAGGCTCTTTCCCTGTGATCCCAGAAGTGTTTGATTCCTGGGAGCCAGATGTTCTTGGAGCACCTTTTTCTAAAACAAATAATACCGCTTATAATTCTAATGAATTAATAATTAAATTAGAGAGCGGCGAACAAGTCGAATATAAAGCATTAATGCAGCAAGGTGATGCAATTGTTTATTCTTGGGTCGTTGATAAAGGTATCGTATATACAGATTTTCATGCAGATCCAGCTGGAAATGCAAATCTTTATCCAGATGACTACTTCATTCGATATCGAGAAAGTGAAACCGCTACTAGCAGTGGTTCAATCGTTGCTCCTTTTTCAGGTAATCATGGGTGGTATTGGTTGAATATAGAGGAGCACACGATTGAAATTACCCTTAAGGTGGCCGGTTTTTACTCTGAAATTAAGGAGCTTGGACGCTCTTTTCAGTAGATTTTTATTATTTTAGGAATTTATTGGTAACGACCATAGCCAATATCTTCATCGATAATTGCCACGCCATTAATTTCTGCATAACCCTGCCAATCAGTGATAAGTTCTTGAAGAACACTTGGATGACTTTGGGCAAGATTATTACTTTCAGTAGGATCATCTGAAATATTATAAAGTTGCCATTCACCATCACCTTCTGGCGGCCATATTAACATCGCTTTAAAATTACCTTTTATTAGGGCTCGATTACCATAAAGTTCCCAACCGATAGGGTTATTTTCGTGAACACTTTCAGTTTTATTAGTTAGATATTCAAGAGCAGATCGTCCTGTCATGGGAAGTAGATCAACTTCTTTCATATGTGGATGGTCAAGGCCAGCTATATCTAAAATAGTCGGTGCAATATCCATTACTGTCATTACTGAATTTTTTTTACTATTTATAAATCGATTTTTTGTACTATAGAAAATAGCAGGAGTTTTGATTCCACCCTCGGTGGTATACGATTTATAAATACCAAATGGAGCGACCATTGCATTTGCCCAGCCAGCACCCAACCACACATATGAGTCTCTTTTGCCCATATTTTCTAGTCGATTATCAAATATGGCTGGAATCCAGTATTTATTATCACCAACTTCACCAATGGCATTTCCTTCTGCACCATTATCTGAAACAAAAATAATAATTGTTTCTCGTTCAATATTTGTCTCAATATATTCGATAAGACGACCAATATGAAAATCCATTAATTCAACCATGGCAGCATGCAATTCGATTCGTTTTAGTTCCACTTGTTTTTGAAAGGGTGGCAATTCATCCCAATTTTTTACTGCACGATTCATCGGCGGTAGGTTTGTATTGGGCCCGATAATGCCTAATTCTTTTTGCCGCTCGAATCGGTTTTTTCTTATTTCTTCCCAGCCAGAATCATACACACCTTTATATTTCTCTATCCATTCATCCGGAACTTGGAGGGGCCAATGAGGTGCCGTATAAGCTAAATACGCAAAGAATGGCTTATCATCATTTGGAGCATTATCAATATAACTTAGAACTCGATCAGTATAGGATTCGGATGAATAGAAATCATCTGGAAGCTTTGAGACACTCTTTCCATCTTCAAAGTACGCGGCTATTTGTTGGCCGGCAAAAGTTCCTCTAGCATCACTAAAATGGCTGCCACCACCATCAGCAATTCCAAAATATCGGTCAAAACCTTGATCGGTAGGCAGCTTACCTTTTATTTTACCTAAATCCCATTTGCCTGCCATGAAAGTATGGTAACCACCCTCATTGAGTATTTTTGAAAAAGGAATAACTCGATCATTGAGATAACCTTCATAACCAGGCAGACCTCTCAATTCTGGTAACCGCCTTAATGCAGCAGAATTCGTTCCTAAACCAGCACGATGATTATCAATTCCAGTCATCAGCATAGCGCGAGTTGGTCCACAAGTTGGGCCAGTATGATAATTGGTTAGTTGAATACCTTGTTGTGCAATACGGTTTAAGTTCGGAGTTTTTATTTCACTGCCATAAACCCCTAGATCAGAATAACCTAAATCATCAGCCACTATTAATATGATATTTGGCTGTGTTGACTCAACTGCATATATATTAGAGATGAAACCAGTCAAAGCAAAAATAACCATGAATTTTATGCAGTTAGTTTTAAAGAATTTCATTGAATTACCTGTTTATTATTGCTTTTAATTATGATGTATTCGTTAATTTGAATATCGTTACTAGTAACTTAAGGCTTTATTTAACCAAGCAATCGTATCCTTATTTGTTAAGATTCGATAGTATAAACATTGATTAATAATAATTCAGGAGGCGAGTAATGTCTGATTACGGACTTATAATAAATGGAAAAAAAGTTTTTTCTAATAATACATTCTCTGTTATAAACCCTGCAAATGAAAGGGTTGTAGCAGAATGCCCTATTGCATCTAAGGAGCAGCTTAATGAAGCAGTCTCAGCTGCAGCTATAGCATTTAAAACTTGGTCAGCGGAATCAGATAATATAAAAGCAGAGGCTTGTGGCAATATATCGGCAGCCATTACTGAACATGCAGAAGAATTGGCACACTTGTTGACACTCGAACAAGGAAAACCACTGAATGGGGCAGGTTCACGTTTTGAGTTAGGAGGTGCAGCTGGTTGGGCTGGGTATACCAGTACTTTATCATTGCCTGTTAAGACTATTCAAGATGATGACAATGCTAGAATTCTTCAGACCAGAAAACCGATAGGAGTGGTTGGCTCTATTCTGCCGTGGAATTGGCCGTTAATGATCGGGGTTTGGCATGTGCTTCCTGCGATCAGAAGTGGTAATACCGTAGTCATGAAACCCTCTCCTTATACACCACTCAGCACATTAAGAATGGCTGAAATTATGAATGAATGTTTACCTCCAGGTGTACTTAATTGCGTGGCAGGTGAAGACGAATTAGGTCAATGGATGACAGAGCATCCTGATATTCAGAAAATTATCTTCACAGGATCAATTCCAACTGGAAAAAGAGTAATGAGCAGTTCCTCTGCTACATTAAAAAGACTCACGCTAGAGCTGGGTGGTAATGATGCTGGAATTGTATTGGATGATGTCGATCCAGCGACCGTTGCACCAGGAATTATCGAGGGCGCATTTTTGAATAATGGGCAGACTTGTGCAGCCTTAAAAAGACTGTATGTGCATGAATCAGTCCATGATGAATTATGTGAAAAATTAACTGAGGTAGCTAATGCAGTGCCGATGGGTGATGGCTTGAATGAGGATAATCTTCAAGGACCAATTCAAAATAAAATGCAATACGATAAAGTGGTAGGCCTTTATGAAGATGCCAAAGCAAACGGAGGGAAAGTTCTTTGTGGTGGCAACATACCCGATGAACCAGGCTATTTTATGCCTTACACTCTGATGACGAATGTTACTGACGGAATGCGTATTGTAGATGAAGAACAGTTTGGACCATTGCTGCCGATAATAAAATATTCTGACATCAACGACGTCCTTGAAAAAGCGAACGGACTTGAAACGGGATTAGGCGGATCAGTATGGTCTTCAGATATTGAAAGAGCATCTGATATTGCCTCGAAGCTTGAGTGTGGAACTGCATGGGTCAATCAGCATGGACCAATTGCACCAAATGTCCCATTTGGCGGTGTCAAATGCTCTGGTATTGGGGTTGAATTTGCTGAAGAAGGATTGCATGAATACACTACCATTCAGGTAGTGAACGTCACTAAGGTTTAATTTGATGCCTAATATATTTGCTCGGTTGGGTCCGGGATTAATGCTTGCTGCGGTGGGCGTAGGTGTTTCTCATCTGGTTTATTCCACACAAGCCGGTGCTGATTATGGCTTATCCTTGTTGTGGTTGATTATTGCTATTACTTTAATCAAATATCCGGCTTTTCGTTTTGCTGTTGATTACGCTAATGCTACCGGAGAAAGCTTGGTTAGGGCTTATGGAGAAATCAGCAAGATAGCTTTAGTTTGGTTGATGGCAGGTTTTGTTGTTGATACATTTATTGCTACCAGTGCAGTTTCTATGGTCACGGCAGGATTATTTATTAGTGTTTTCGATATACCTTATAGTGCCCCTCAAGTTGCTATCGCCATTACGCTTGTTTCAGCGTTGATATTGATGAATGGTCAATATGCAAAAGCGGAAAGGATCGTTAAGGTCTTGGTGATAGTTTTCTCGATATTGACATTGATAGCACTGTTTTTTTCATTACCTCTTTTGGGGAGTAATGATCGAGCTGTATTTGGAGATCTGACTATGGATGTCCCTTTATCTTTATTTGTAATAGCGGTGGCTGGTTGGATGCCTATGCCAACTAATGGGGCAATATTATTTTCAAAATGGGTTTCTGAAAAAAGAAAAATTAGTGGTGAGAAATTCAAAGATGAAGATGCTTTGAGAGATTTTAAGCTGGGTTATTTTTTATTATTATTTCTGGCTATTTGTTTTGTTGTTCTTGGCACAGCCGTATTATTCCAAACTGGCAGACCGATACCGGTGACTCCACCAGAATTTGCTGCAGAATTGTTTAGCGTTTTCACGGAAACTATTGGCGATTGGTCGTATCCGATTATCGCGAGTGCAGGTTTGGCCGTTATGTGGTCCACGCAAATTGCTTTAATGGATGTAATGCCGAGACTCACGGATCGATTATCAGGTGTTATGATGGGTCGACCTAAAGATTCGCCTGATCGCTATAAGTTATTTTCTGCTATTCAGGTGCTGGGTATCATAATAATTTTACTTTTCTTTTTAAGTAGTTTTAAATCTTTTCTTTATTTTGCAACCAGTATCGGATTGATTGCTGCCCCAACTATCGGTTATTATAACTATTTAGCAATAACCTCAGACAAAATACCCGCCAAGTACCGACCAAAAACCTCATTGGTTGTTTGGAATTGGGCGTGTATTTTTATTATGACTATTTTTGCGATTGGATTTATTTATACAAGGATTGTGATGTGACTAATTTAAAAAAGATGACAGGCGGAGCAGCAATGGTGGCAGCTGCAAAAGCGAATGGTATTGATACTGTTTTTGGCTTACCAGGAGCACAAACCTATCCCATATTTGATGCCTTACATGGATCAAATGAAATAAAAACCGTCATTAGTCGGCATGAGCAAGGCGCTGCTTACATGGCTTATGGCTATTCAAAAGCGACTGGAAAACCAGGGGCATTTTCAGTAGTTCCAGGACCGGGCGTTCTAAATGCTACTGCCGCTTTGTGTACAGCTGCGGGGGGTAATGTTCCTCTTTTATGCATGACAGGCCAAGTTCCATCTCAATTTCTTGGTTCTGGAAGGGGTCATCTGCATGAACTATCTGATCAAGCGGGAACATTAAGAACAATTATTAAATATGCTGATCGTATCGATAATCCAGTTAATACATTCAAACAGATGAACAAAGCTTTTAGAGTAATGCAGAGCGATCGACCCGGACCTGTATCACTTGAAATGTGCTGGGACACCATGGCACAGGAATGGGAAGTTGAGGTTGAGGCTGGCAACTCGCATATTGATTTACCTGTTATCGATGAAGATAGCTTGGTTGATGCGGCAGATTTAATAGCGAACTCAAAAAATATCATGATTATGTCTGGAAGTGGTGCTCAGCATGCCAGCCAAGAAGTAAGAGAATTAACATCATTATTAGGAGCGACTGCTACCTCACTAAGGAGTGGTCGTGGTGTAGTAAGTGAGGACAGTGATTGGGGTGTTTCTTCCGCTGCTGCGATGGACTTATGGGAGAGTACAGACTTATTAATTGGCATTGGTTCTCGACTTGAGATGCAATACATGCGCTGGTTGTCGATGATGGAATATTATGACAAACCACCTGAAAATTTTCCTAAATTAATTAGGATAGATGTTGATCCAAAGGAAATGATTCGCTTAAAGCCTCATGTTGCAGTTGTTGCTGATGCTAAAGAGGGTGTCAGCGCATTGATTGAAAAAGTTATTAAGCGTGGCTTTAAGTTAGGTGACCTTGATCGCGTGAAATCAGCAAAAGTAAAAGCTCGAAATAATATTGAAGAAATACAGCCACAGTTAGCTTATTTGGATGTAATTCGAGATGTACTACCTAGGGATGGGTTTTTTGTTGAAGAGTTATGCCAAGCGGGCTTTACTTCTTATTATGGATTTCCTATCTACGAGCCAAGAACATATGTTTCTTCTGGTTATCAAGGAACATTAGGGTATGGCTTTCCAACAGCACTTGGCGTGAAGGTTGCAATGCCAGATCGTGCGGTAGTGTCAATTATCGGGGATGGTGGTTTCTTATTTGCTATGTCGGAGATGGCTACTGCTGTTCAGCATAACATTGGTCTGATCACTATAATCTTTAATAATAGCTCTTTCGGCAATGTTAGACGAGATCAGCAAGAACGATTTAATTCTAATTTGATTGGGGCCGATTTAGTTAATCCAAATTTCTTGAAAATTAGCGAAGCGTTCGGAGTTGATGGCTACAGTATTTCTCAGCCTGTTGAATTAAAACCAATCTTGACTAAAGCTATTGAGAACAATCAACCGGCTATAATTGAAGTTAAGATTGAAAGAGGAACCGAAGTGAGTCCATGGAAGTATATCCATAAGACGGTTATTGCTCCTAGTTAGTTAAGCTCAGATATTTTTAACCCTATACATGGATATGATATTGACTTTCAACTTCGCTCTAGAGCTGCCTATAATTACTGAGATATTTTTCCGGTAATTTAGAAGAAAAGATATCGTGCTTTTTTCTTTAAGTTGATTGGTGTTGAATATAGATATTGATTCATTGTAATGTTGAGAAAGGCTTAGGAAGGGGAGGTATGAAAGATAATATAACAAGGCGAGATTTTTTAAATGGTACGCAAATTGCTCTAGGCTCCTCTTTAATCACGCCATGGCAAAGTGTCTTTGGCTCTAGTAGCCAACCCTTCAAGCATGATAGTAACTATTATCCACCTAAATTAACGGGATTAAGAGGAAGTCATGACGGCTCTTGGGAGGTTATGCATGCTCGTGTTTTAGGGAAAAAATGGCCGCAAACTGAATATGAAGAAAAGTATGATTTGGTCGTTGTGGGAGCAGGTATTAGCGGCTTATCCGCGGCTTATACCTACAAAAAAAATCACCCCACCGCAAAGATATTAATCCTCGATAATCATGATGATTTTGGAGGCCATGCGAAACGTAATGAGTTTACTGTTAATGGTGAGATGAGAATTGGCTATGGTGGGACTGAAACAATAGACACACCCTCATCATATAGCGATGAAGCAAAACAACTAATCTCTGAGATTGGCGTAGATGTTGGTAAATTTTATGAAGCATTTGACCAATCTTTGTATTCATCAATGGGATTAGGGAAGGGTATTGTTTTTGATAACAAATCTTTTGATAAGCAAAAATTAGTAACAGGTTATAACAAGATTCCTTGGAAAGAGTTTGCTGATAAAACCCCAATGAGTGAGCAGGCAAAGCTCGATCTTATTAGAGTTTGGACGGATAAAAAAGATTATCTACCGGGATTATCTGATGAGGAGAAGTACAAATTACTTAAGAAGGTAAGTTATTATGATTTTCTGAAAGATTACGTAAAGGTTGATCAGCAGGTATTGGAAATATTTAGGCGTTGGGGCATGAGTTTTTGGTGTGTAGGGATTGATGAGGTGCCATCAACTTCAATACAAAGTTATGATGGCGGCTTGCCAGGATTAGATTACACCTTAAAAAGAAGTGGTTATAGGGGGGATGAGCCTTATATATTTCATTTTCCAGATGGCAATGCGTCTGTTGCGCGACTACTAGTAAGAAAATTAATTCCAAATGCAGTTCCAGGTTCGACAATGGAAGATGTTGTATTAGCCAAAGTAAATTACGATTTATTAGATGGTGATGCTAACTCAAATACAAATATCAGACTCAATTCAACAGTTGTAAATGTTGCCCATAAAAATAATTCAAGCGTGATTGATTTAACTTATGTTCGTCAGCATCAGTCACACACCATTAGAGCTGATAAATGTATTTTTGCTTGCTATAACAGTGCTATTCCATATATTTTCAATGAATTACCTGAAAATCAGATGGAAGGCCTTAGATATAATGTCAAAGTTCCTTTGACATACACAAAAGTCATGATTCCAAATTGGCAAGCATTCGCCGATCTAGGGATGGATTTTGTTTATTATACTAATGATTTCTTTAAACAAGTAGAACTCGATTATCCAGTTTCCTTGGGTCAATATAAATTTAATAGTTCTCCAAATGACCCAATGATATTGCATATGTGCCATTCACATCATTCGGTTGATATTAAGGGACCAGATCAATGGCGTGAAGGCAGGAGAAAACTTTTATCAACACCCTTTTCGGTATTTGAGGGCCATGTAAAAAATCAATTAGATCAGGCTTTATCTTCAGCTGGGTTTGATGCGGATAGAGATATTAATGCGATCACTGTTAATCGTTGGCCGCATGGCTACTCTTATTCAAGTGATTTAATTTGGGAGCCAGAATGGCCAAATGAAGAGAGTAAACCTTGGGTGATAGGAAGGCAGCAATTTGGACGGGTAGCGATAGCAAATTCGGATGCTGGAGCTTCTGCGGATACTAATGCAGCTATAACTCATGGTATTCGGGCAGCCAAAGAAGTTTTATCTCTTTAGAGTCAGTTACAGTTAAAATAAATAATTTTTGCCTAAGCTTTGATGCTTATTTCGTCAATGGCAATATAGATAAATGGATTATAGAATTAAGTGTTTAATCTAAAATATAAAAGCTCTGCTTTTTAATAATGCGAGTAAAAAATACATGTCTTTTACAAATAATCACCAAAATTTAATTTATGCAAAAGAAAGGTTTGAGAATGACCGCAGCATAATGAAAAAAATTTCAATGACTATGGACTTTCTAAAATCCCCTTCATTCTCCAGTTCACCAGTAATTAAAATCGATCAGAGGGCGATAGTATTTAATTTAAGCAAAGGAGCAAATATAAATAATGTTCCAATTAACGGTTTAACGGTAGATGAATTCAGTGGACTGGTTGAAGATGCTATGAGTTCTAATAATACTGAATATGGATTTGGAAGATGGGGCGAGGTTAGAGAGATTTATGCTAATGAATTCTTTGACTCCATAGTTGAGGGTTCGAATGAGAAGCGAAATGTGCATATGGGAGTGGATGTTTTCTGTCAAAGTGGAGAGGATATCTTTACTCCACTTGACGGTCGTATAATCATTAAAGCAAACAATAAGAATGAATTAGACTATGGCCCCATGCTAATTCTCGAACATACTGATGATAAGGGTGGAATGTTTTATACTTTATATGGACATTTATCTCTAGCGAGTATTGCTAGTATAGAAGAAGGACAAACTGTAGTAGCGGGCCAAAAAATAGCGGAAGTCGGAGCCCCACCAGAGAACGGCAACTGGCCACCGCATTTGCATTTTCAATTAATACTTGAGTTATTTTCGTTGGGATCTGATTTTCCTGGAGTAGCTTTATCTAGCGAGAAAGAGATGTGGTTGACTCTTTCACCATGCCCTATTATGTTTTTTTCTGGTATGAATAAACCTATCAACAGTATTCATGCGAATAAATCTTGAAAATAAGATTAAGGAGATTTAGTTGAGTTCCCTGCATTATTTGGATTACATAGCCATGACTGTATATTTTGTTGTGGTTTTATGGATTGGTATCAGCGTGGCTCGATCAAAAAATCAAAAAAGTGAATACGACTCTTTTTTGGCTGCAGATCGAAATATGAATTTAGTACAAACAACCAGTAGTGCCGCCGCAACTGATATTGGGGGTGGCTTTAGTATTGCAATGGGGGGATTGGGTTTCACTTTGGGTATCTCAGGTTCTTGGTATATTGCTGTATCAGGTTTGAGTATCGTCATGGTATCGTTTTTGATGGTTCCAAAAGTAAAACGATGGTCTGATCGAGTAAATGGATTAACTACTGGCGATTTGTTTGCGGCTCGATTTGATCGCCGAACTGGAACATTAGCAGCTATAGTCATTGGCATTGCATGGTTTACTTTTGTGGGAGGACAAATAATAGCAGGAGGAAAGTTACTTCAAGCCACACTCGATATGAATCTAACTTTCGCTGTTTTATTATCAGGCGCTATTATTCTCGCCTATACCACAATGGGGGGACTTAAAGCCGTTATATACACCGATGTCTTTCAAATGTTTGTTTTGATGATTGGTATAGTTTTTATTACTGTTCCCATTGGCTTGATTGAGATAGGCGGTTGGAGTGCCATGGTAGAAATATTCAATTCATCTCCTGAAACGGCTAAATTACTAGATTGGGGCAATGCGGGTTGGAAAACGATGTTGGGGTGGTTTTTTGCCGTATTTCCAGTTTGGTTTATCTCTATCGCTGCAATGCAGAGAATTGTTGCCGCAAAAGATGTTAAGACGGCACAACGAGGATTTTTTCTAGCTGGGATTCCTATTGAATGGCCGCTTTTTGCTATTGGCAGCACTATGATCGGATTGTTTGCTAGAATTTTGATTCCTGATTTATCAGATCCTGAGTTGGCGGCACCGATGATCATCATGCATTTATTGCCTGCTGGAATTGCTGGGATTGTAATCGCTGCTTATATTGCTGCCATTATGTCATCTGCTGATTCATGCCTAATGGGTCCTGTGGCTATATTTACTAACGATATATATAGGAAACATTTGCGCCCAGAAACCAGTGAGAAAGATTTGGTAAAGGTAGCTAGGTATACCACAGTTATTTTAGGGGTTTTTGCTATTTTGACTGCTTATCTAATACCTGATGTATTAAAGCTAATAAATTTAGCTTATACATTTGGCTCTGCAGGTCTTTTCTTTCCCATGTTAGGGCTTTTGTTTTGGAAAAGAACGACTGCAAAAGGCGCTTATTGGAGCATGCTGCTAGGAGGCTCATCGGCGGTGATTTGGACTTTGGCAGGCAACCCTATGGGATTTGCCTCCTCATATTTAGGTTGGGTGGTTGGCTTACCGGTATTGATTATTGTTTCGTTAATGACAGAACATAGTATCGATGAAAATATTGATCTATTTGGTTAATTGTATTAACTGCTTCAAATCAATACAAAAATGACTCAGCTGAAAAATTCTTTTCTTCTATTACCATACAAAATATTACCCTACAAAAAACCAGCCAATAGAAAAATAGATGAATACACTAATTAATCCGACCAACAAGGCATAAGGCATTTGAGTTTTAATATGATCAATATGATCTGAAGCTGCTCCTGTGGATGCTAAAATAGAAGTATCTGACAAAGGAGAGCAGTGATCCCCAAAAACACCACCACCTGCTACAGCTGCGATAGTTGCATAGACAACCGTATCTAACTCGTTACCAGAAAAATTAAAAGCCAGAGGAACAGCTATGGGTATCATGATGGCATAAGTACCCCATGAAGTGCCGGTTGAAAAAGCCACAATACCTGTAATCAAGAAAGCTAACATGGGTAACACTTTAGGGGTTAGCCAAGATTCTGTTGCAGAAACGATATAACCAGCGGTATTTAGGATTGCTGAGAGGTCATTGAGGGAATATGCCAAGGCTAAAATTACGACGGCTGGCATAATTCCTTTTATGCCCATCATAGCGGTATTGATAATCTCTTTAAGAGGTACACCTTGTATTCGCATGATGATTCCAGCCACAAATGATGAAAGTAAGAATGCTTCCATGGGTTTTGCTGAGGCGGTGATGATAAAGGATCCAATGGCAAAACTGATGACTATTATGACGGGAAAAATGAAATTCCAGAATAAACTGGTTTTAATGTCTTTGTAAGGTTTGATATTTGTTAGTTCGGCTCCCATTAAGGGGTCAGCTCCATCGCGAAGTACTTTATTTTCATGGATTGCGCGGTGCTCTGCTGTTTTCATTGGGCCAAAATCAGGTATAACTTTGGTGGCAATTAAACCTACCATAGTAACCGCAAGAATTGCGTATATATTGAATGGTATTGCAGTTATAAATACCTGCATCGCTTGTCCAACATTTTGAATTGGACCCATACCAATCAATAGGCTTGCTACTAATACAGCCCAGCCAGTTATTGGTACAAGGATGCTCACTGGTGCGGATGTAGAATCGCATATGTATGCTAATTTCTCTCTAGAAATTTGAAAACGATCAGAGAGATTTCGCATTGTTGAGCCAACAAATAATGGGCTAAAGTAGTCACTAAAATAGACAAACATTCCCATGAACCAAGCAATTAATTGAACTCGAACACGTGTCATTTTTTTCTGTGCAATATAATTAGAAAAATTTGCAATAGCACCGGTTCTTTGGAAAAAAGCAATGGATATTCCAATAAAAAATTCAAGTAACAATACCCATGAGAAATTTGTATTCCCAAGAGAGTTTTTAAGTAAATTAGGAAATCCCATTAAACCTTGACCTGAAACAAGTACCCCAACCAAACAAGCCATAACTAAGGAGAAAACCGTATTTCTGGTGAGAAAAGCCAGTAAGATTGCAACACCTGCAGGGACAAGTGATAAGATTCCATAATATTCAGTAGGTTCCATATTTATTCCTTAAATAAAACAGCAAAGCATAAGAAATTATCTATATTTCAGCTTTCGCTCTATTTCTTTCTATCATTGAAACCAAGTTAAAGCCAATTTCTCTAAATGGGTCTAAGGGCATCCAACTGGCTTGACCAAAAAACTGTTGGATATTTGGAGTGGGTTGATTATTGGCTAAATCTGATAATAATTCACCAAAAAGCGTACCTTTTACAACTCCGCCTCCATTACAACCGGCTGAAATAAATAAATTTTTATCAATTTGACCCCAAAGTGGCGCACCATTTAATGTTAAACCAGTTGCTCCACCCCAGACACTATGAAAATTTAATTCCGGTAGATTTGGATATCGCATTTTTAAGTGATACCTTAATTTTTTAGTGACTGACTCAATTTTTTCTTCTTTATCATAGTTATAAAGTGAACGAATCATTAACCTACCATCAATGGTTCTTCTTAACGTGCTACCAAGTCGATGAGTTGGCAAAATACCCCAATTATTATCCGTTCCCAATAAAGATAGAGTCTCTTCATCCAGTTTTTCGGTCAGTGCTGCGTAAGTATATATAGTGGCAACACGATGATTTCCGATACCTAGTTTTCCACAAAAGGCATTATTGGCAACAATAACTTTTTTTGTTTTAATTTCTGCTTGAGGAGTTTTGATAATCCAATGAGATTTATTTTTCAAACACTCTAAAGCAGGGGTATTTTCATAACATTGAATTGAAGGGGGGAGTTGCTCTGTTAAGCTTCTTATTAATGCTGCTGGTTGAGCCAAATAGCAGTGAGGAGTATAGAGTCCTTGGCGATAATAGTTAGTGCCAATAAGCTCATTAAGTTGCTCAGTATTTAAGATTTTGTGTTCAAGTTTCGAAGCCTCTAAAAATCTTTGATATTTTAGTAAAGATTTTAAACCAACATCACCAGCAGCAACCCTGTATGTACCTGTTCGATGCATTTCACAATCTAAAGTTGCGGTTGAAGCGACCTGTTTAATTTTGTTGATTGTTCTAGAGATTAATTTGTTGCATTTTATTAATCTTTTTAGTGAGGTTGATTTAGCGTCATTAGCCAGTGCAATTTCTATCAAAAATCCTGAATTTCGACCAGAGCTTCCTTCTCCACATGAGCTAGCATCAATCATTGTAATAGCATCATCAGGAGCAAGCTCAAACCAGCGTTTTGCAGCTGCTAATCCTGTATACCCACTACCAATAATTACAACATCTGAGTTAATATCATGCGATAACGTAGATTTATTTTGATATTCTGGAAGTAATGCATTCCAGCCACATTTGGTTTTGTAATTTGGATATACGATTTTTTTCATAATGATTATTTGTTGAGTTAGTCATAGAGTGTAATTTTATTTAGATAATTTTGATAATTAAATTTGCAGATAATTTAATTTATGCGGACAATTAACCTGTCAACAAAAAAGGAGCTTTTCTGGCGTGATAAAAACAGATGTAGTAATTATTGGTGCAGGTCCTTGCGGATTATTTCAGGTATTTGAATTAGGCCTATTAGGTCTTAAGTGTGAAGTAATTGATTCTATAAGAAGCCCAGGCGGGCAGTGCACAGAATTATATCCAGATAAACCTATTTATGATATTCCAGCGATCCCAATTTGCACAGGACAAGAATTGACAGAAGCTTTACTTCAACAAATAGAACCGTTTGATTATGGTATGACGTTAAATGACGAGGTCATCGCTTTAGAAAAACTGGCTGAAAATAATTTCTTAATAGAAACAAATGCAGGAAAGAAATTTCAATCAAAAGCTGTTGTAATTGCTGGTGGCGTAGGTTCATTTCAGCCACGTCAATTAAGAGCTAACAATGTTGAACAATTCTCAAATGAATCTCTCCATTATAGTGTGAAGGATTCAAGTGTTTTCCAAAATAAGCATCTTGCTATTCTTGGAGGCGGAGATTCTGCACTTGATTGGGTGCTAGACTTGGTTAAAATCGCAAGTGAAATTACACTGATCCACCGCAGAGACGAATTTCGAGCGGTTCCTGCGTCAGTATCGAAAATGCGTCAATTGTATTCAGAGGGTAAAATTAATTTAATTGAGAATGCCAAAGTTACTGATTTAATTGGCGAAAAAAATCAACTTACATCTTGTAGAATTGAAACTAAGGATGGGATGGAAAGAGATATTAAAATTGATAATATACTTGTCTTTTTTGGTTTGGCACCTAAATTAGGTCCTATTGCTGATTGGGGTTTGAATATCAATCGTAAAACAATTAATGTGGATACCGAGAAATTTCAGACATCTGAGTCAGGTATTTTTGCCGTTGGTGATATAAACTTTTACCCTGGTAAGAAAAAATTAATACTATCTGGTTTTCATGAAGCCGCTTTGGCTGCATTTGCAATAAAGCAACAGTTAGAACCAAATAAAAAAGTTCATTTACAATACACTACTACAAGTTCAATAATGCATGAAAGGTTGGGTGTGAACGAATAAGTAATTATTCTTAAGTGACAATTTATTTCTTACATAATTGAATAAAGTTATTAAATTCACTTGAAAAATCCTCAAGATTGTATTCACTAAAAATAGATGGCTCAGAGTAGGGTTCAATTTCTATTTTCAATAAAGTTCCAGCCAATATTTTATGGATTATTTCTTTATTTATATGAGTGAAATCTAGTGTAGTAATTTGATTTCCTTTGTTCACTTTGACTGATATCCATTCCGCTCTGTTATTATCTATTGCCATACCAATTTCAGTTTTACTGAATGACGAGACAAACCGTCTCCAATTGATTGCTAAAAAAATATCAGGACTATTATTCTCACAATAGAATTCTATTAAAGGATATACAGACTCTGAATCTGTTTCATCTCTCACTGAAACAAATGATGATGAACTCAACGAAGCGATTTTATCATTATACGGAGTATTTTTATTTTCAGAGACTGACCATGATTGATTTGATTCTTGAGCTATTACTGTAAAGGGAAATAGCAGTCCTATAAATAGAAATTTTTTATCTATTGCGATCATTTTAACTCCAATATTATTGATAGAAAGTATAAATCTAAATTATTTATTATTAGTATATTTAAAATAAATTTTTGTTATTGTTATATAGATTATTAACTTTAGGGTATTTTTCTATGATTTCTCTATTTAGGTCCATCATCAAGAATTATTGTGAATTCTCGTCCTTATTTTTAATTTGCGTACTCGGTTTTATATTATGTGCAGACGTAGATGCGAAATCAAAGGAAGATTCAACAGGGAATGTTTTGATCCTTGGAGGCTGGTTGATAGATGCTGTAAGTGAAGAGCGGCGAAAAAATACTGGAATCATAATTGGGGATGGCAAGATTATTGCAGTTGACTCTAATGAAAGTAACCCTTTTGTCAAAATATCTCGCACCATTGAGTTATCTGATACTGACACAGTTTTACCAGGCATGATTGATATGCATGCCCATTATAATTTTAATCTTGTAGATGTTGGACGGGTTGAGGAGGTCGTATACAACGGAATAATTTTTTTAGCTAATGGCGTAACATCAACCTGGTCTGCAGGAGAATACTATCCTGAGCGAGTCATTCAGCAGCGTGATTTAATAGAATCGGGAGAAATGATAGGTCCTAGGTTATTTCCCTCTGGACCCTATTTTGGAGCATTTAGATGTGAATATGCTGTAAAAGTAGCTGAAGATGATTGTGCCGCTTGGCCGAATGATATCACAGAGCAGGAAATTAGAAATGAAGTCAATAAATGGGCTCAACAGGGTGTAATCAGTATCAAGATCAAACAAGCCTCGCCAGGTGAGGCAAAAATTTTAATTGAACAAGCACATAAAAATGGAATGACAACCACAGCGCATCTGGCTAATTATCTTGGTGAGTATGATGTTCACCTCAGAGATGCTATTTTGATGGGATTGGATCGGGTTGAGCATCGAATTACTCTGGGGGTTGGAGGCGAAAGAAGTGCTGATATGGATCAAATGATTGACTTAATGCTAAATAATCAAGTTTATTATGATCCTAATATCCAGATGTATGGAGGTATTGATTTAAGAAGAGAGTTAGGTGCAGATATGGTTTGGACCGACGAATCACAATACTTTACGCCCTATGCCCAAAATTTATTGAAAGTACGTGGTGATCCACCTCCAGAATCAGAGCCTCCAGCGTTTAAACAGCGGTTGGTCGAGCTAAAGGCATTTTATCAAAAAGGTGGAGAAGATCTTATTCTGGTGGGTACTGATGAGCCAGTATATACCTCTTTATTACCTGGTTTTGCATACCATCGAGAGTTATACGCAATGGTTTATGCTGGAATACCGAACATGTCGGTTATAAGGGCTGCCACAATAAATGGTGCGAAAGCATTAGGCGTGGAAGATGAGTTGGGTTCGATAGAGGTGGGTAAAATTGCAGATATCATCATAATAAATGGAGATCCAATTGAAGATATTAAAAATACACGAAATGTAAAGATGATCATTAAAGAGGGTGAATTTTATGATCCGATGATGTTGTTAAATTCAGCCAAAGGAAATATTGGACCAAAGGATTCAGAAGATCACGCAGAATGGGAATTGAAGATCAGACCTTTGAGGGCAGAGTAAACCATAAGAGATAGTTAAGACCATTATATGATGCAGAAATATTCGCAAAGAAGTTATATAAACAGTTTGTTGGTACTCCTATTATTCCTCTCATCTGAACTTACTGCAGGGGGCGAACAAGTCTTCGGAGCTCAATGTGCTCGTTGCCATACATCAAAAAATATGACGGATATTATTCGTGATAAATGGCTCAATCGAAGCATCAGTGAATTTTTCTTAGTTAATAAAAATACCATGCCAGGAGAGTCACCCGGATCATTGACTGATCAAGAATATGTTGATGTCGTACAATTTATGCTTAATCAAGCAGAAATAGAATTCAAAGATGAATTCTTTTTGACCTCTGATCAAAAAATCAACCCCAAAGAGACGCAAGAGATATTATTAGATGTTGAGTGGCAGAATTTTGGTGGTAATTTAAGTGCCCAGCGATACGCTCCATTAAATGATATTAATTCAGAAAATGTTTCAAAACTAGATATCGCCTGGCGCTGGAAAGCAGAAAATTTTGGCCCGACAGCAGAAATTAGAAATGTTTCAATGCCGATCATGAGAAGTGGCAAGATTTTTATTGGAGCAGGAGCAACAAGAAATATTGTAGCCATTGATGCTGAGACAGGACAAACATTATGGATGTGGCGACCTAATGAAGGCGAGCGTTTTGAAGGCGCTGCCAGAAAAGATTCTGGTAAAGGTGTTTCTTATTATGAGCATGAAGATGGCAGTAATGCAGTAATCGTAGTTACCCCTGGATACTATCTTGTAAGTTTGGATGCTGAAACTGGAATTCCTAATAGAGATTTTGGTGAGGATGGTTGGGTAGACCTAACTAAAGGTCTTAGAAGGGCATCAAACAGGGAGCTTGATGTGGGTCTAACTTCACCTGCTTTAGTTGTGGGAGATGTAATAGTTGTCGGCTCTGCACACGATGTAAGTTTTAGACCTCCATCGAAAGCAAACGTAAAAGGCGATGTCAGAGGTTTTGATGCAAGATCTGGTGAACTACTATGGACTTTTCATACTATTCCAGAGCCAGATGAAGATGGTTATGATACTTGGTTCAATGATTCAGCTTTATATACTGGTAATGCTGGAGTATGGGCTCCAATGTCTGCAGATGTGAAGGCAGGATTAGTATTTCTGCCGGTTGAGTCTGCTACTGGTGATCAATATGGTGGTGATCGTCATGGAGATAATTTGTGTGCAAATTGTTTGATTGCCTTAGATGTGAAAACAGGCAAGATGCAATGGTTTTACCAATTAATTCATCATGATATATGGGACTGGGATAATCCTTCAGCACCAATAGTTGCAGATTTAGCAGGTGGAAAAAAAATTGTTGCGCAGATCACAAAACAAGGTTTTGTTTATGTATTTAACCGTCTAAATGGAGAGCCAGTTTGGCCCATAAATGAACAAAAAGTTCCTCAAACAGATGTGCCAGGTGAATGGACATCTTTAACTCAACCTATACCTTCTTTACCCTTACCATTTGAGAGGCAGGGTGTGACTTTATCGGATTTAATTGATTACACTCCTGAAATTCGAGCTGCTGTGCAACAATTATTAAATAAATATCGATTGGGACCATTATTTACACCTCCCTCAATTATGGGTGCTTCTGATGGAACTGATGGTACTTTAAGTTTACCTTTTGCAACGGGAGGTGCGAATTGGGAGGGCAGTGCTTTTGACCCTCAGAGTGGTTTGTTGTTTGTGCCATCGCAAACTCGTGTGGGTTTGATGCAATTAGTTAATGAGCCTGAGGTTTCAGATATTAAATATATTTCTGGTACTACACCTCCACCAAGTGTTTTTGGTATTCCACTAGCTAAACCTCCATGGGGAAGAATTACTGCTATTGATTTAAATACAGGTCAGCATAAATGGGTTATAGCAAACGGTGATACTCCAAAAATTATTCAAGATAATCTTGCTTTGAAAGGTGTTAATTTACCTCGTACTGGAAAACATACACGTTCAGGTATTTTAGTAACGAAAACTTTATTATTTGCTGGTGAAGGATATGGTGGTGACCCAGTATTTCGAGCTCATGATAAATTTACCGGTGAGATTATTGCCGAAATTAATCTTCCAGCTTCACAGGCAAGCCCTCCAAGTTCATATCGATATAAAGGTAAACAATATATTGTAATGACTGTGTCAAATGGAAAGCTGCCAGCTGAGTTGATTGCCTTAACATTATCTGATTAGATCAAAAATGACAGTGACGAAATTCATAATAATAAATGGTAGGATAATAGATTAATTTAACTTAAAGGATCGATATGCGAATAACAGTTTTTTTGATACTCAGTACCCTATTTAATACTTTATTTGCAGATTCACTAATTCTTCCTATGCGTGAGAGGGCTGTAGCAATTGATCAGATTATTGATGAAAGAATAGCAACAGTATTACCCGGTCTCATGGAGAGATCCGATATCGATATATGGGTTATTATTTCTCGGGAATATAACGAAGATCCAATAATAAAAACATTTTTACCATCAACCTGGCAAACTGCTCGTCGCCGGACAATTTTATTAATTTCTAATCCAGGAAAAGGTCAGCCTCTAGAAACTTTAGCAGTTGCAAGATATGCGGTTGGTGATACTTTTGAGAAAGCTTGGGATAAGGAGTTGCATGGTGATCAATGGCAGCGTTTAGCTCAACTCATTGAGGAGAGAGATCCAAAAAGAATTGGAATCAATTATTCTGATACTTTCGCTCTTGCTGATGGAGTAACTCGGACCGAATTCGAGCTATTTATGGAAGCTCTTGCACCTAAATTTAAAGAAAGGGTGGTATCTGCTGAAAATCTAGCAGTTGGTTGGCTTGAAACTCGATCTCAACAAGAAATAACGATATATCAACAGATTTGTCGTATTGCTCATGAGATTTTGGCCGCAGGATTGACTAGTGAGGTTATTCAGCCAGGAATTACAACAACGAATGATGTCGCTTGGTGGTATCGAGATCGAATTAGGGAATTGAAACTAACTACCTGGTTTCATCCGTCTGTCTCAATTCAAAGGGAGACTAGTCCGGCACTAGACGCTAAAGCATCTATATTAGCGAGGCATGATGACAGTGTTATTTTGCCAGGTGATTTACTACATGTTGATTTTGGAATTACTTATCTCAGGTTAAATACAGACACTCAACAACATGCTTATGTGCTTAAGCCAAATGAATCAAAAGTACCCAAAGAATTAGAAATAGCCATGAAAAATGGTAATCGACTTCAAGATATTCTGACAAATGAATTTATTACAGGAAGAACAGGTAATGAGATTTTATCTATTGCCTTGGATAAAGCAAAAAGAGAAGGTATTAAACCTTCGATTTATACTCATCCAATTGGATTTCATGGTCACGCAGCTGGACCAACTATTGGCATGTGGGATCAACAAGATGGAGTTCCAGGCGGCGGCGATTATAGATTATTTCCAAATACTGCATACTCTATCGAGCTCTATGCAGAAACTGATATTGAAAGCTGGGGAAAGCCAGTAAGAATAAAGCTTGAGGAGGATGCCATGTTTGACGGAAAGAATGTTTATTATATTGATGGCAGGCAAAAGGAAATTTTTCTAATTCCTCGTCAAATACCAATTCAATAATGACATCAAAACTATGTAATAGCTTAATTAATTCAAAGGAAGTGTAATGAAATCAGAAAAGGAAGTAGCTAGAACAAAAGATCCAGTCAGCCGCCGTTCATTTATCGCAGCCACGGCAGGCATTGGATCCTTATCTTTGTCTTCAAAGTTAAGTCTTGCAGAGATAATAACTTCAAATAAAAATCCTGTAAGTGTCGATCAGTTACATGGTTGGGGTGAAGTTCCTGGAGTCGCTGGTATTGGATATAATGAAAATCCATTTGGTCCATCACCACGAGCATTACGAGCCATAAATGAGGCTGTTATGGATGTGAATCGTTATGATTTTGGTGCTTTTACAAAATTAGAAAAAGCTATTGGTGAGCATCTTAGTTTGGCCAGTGTGAAGGTTGATGTCGTTCCTGGAAGAGAGGCTTTTGCTGCTAGCGGTTATCCAGTTTATGTTGAAGGTGGGTCAGGTTTTATACTTAATCAAATCGTAATGAACTATGGTATTAAATGGAATACATCTAATCCCACTGGCGAAATTATTGAGGTAGATCCGGGTTATGGTGGTGTTAGTCGAGCTGCCTTGAGTTTTCGCGAGCTTATGGGTACAGAGGTAACTGTAAAAAGAGTTCCTGCAACTTCTGCGCTTAAGCATGATCTTGATGCAATGTTTAAAGCAATTACTAGTAAGACAACTTTGATTGTGATTACCAATCCAAATAATCCTACGGGAACCATCTTATCTTACGATGAAATTAAGCGTTTTGTTAATGCAGTACCTAAAAATATTATGATATTGATTGATGAGGCTTATATTCATTTTGTGAGAGAAGAAAATTATCAGACGGCGGTAAAGCTTTCACAGGAATATAAAAATGTAATTGTGACACGAACATTTTCAAAAATGTATGGTATGGCTGGGTTGAGGGTAGGTTATGCGGTTGGAGATCCATCAATAATGTCGGAACTGCGTACACTTGGAAATAGTCTTGGTGTTGGCAGTATTAATTGTTATGCAGCTATCGCAGCATTGGAAGATGATGCGTATGTTCGTCACGTAAAAAGATTGACTAATGCTTCTAAGGATTATTTTTATCAAAATCTTGAGAATCTCGGCTTAAGCTATATTCCCAGTCATTCCAGTTTTGTGATGGTAAATGTCAATCAAAATGGACAAAAATTAGCTCGGAAGTTATTAGAAAAAAACATCAAAGTAAGAGCTTATGGCAGTGAAGTTATACAAAATTATGTCCGGTTTTCAATTGGTACACTAGATGAAATGCAAGCCATGGTAGGGGTTTTATCTGACGAAATAAAAGGTTAGTGTTATTGTTAGATAAATTTAATTTAAACAAAATATGTAATTGAGGTATTAGTTATGCTTAAAAGCTTAAGTAAGAAAATAATTTTTATAAGTGTAATGTCATTTGGTCTAGTATCAGGCATTAGCGCACAAGACCATCCTTGGCGAGCCGTTGAAGGTTGGGCAGCAATGGAGGGTGATCGAGAATGGGGAGCAACTAGCGCAGTTTATCCAGGAAAAAATGGAACAATGTGGGTTGGTGAGCGCTGCGGGGAAAATAGTTGTGTTGGCTCAAAAGATGACCCTGTCTTGCAGTTCGATCGTGATGGTAATTTAGTTAAAAGTTTTGGTGCTGGTCTTATAGACTGGCCACATGGTATTCATGTGGATTTTGACAATAATATTTGGATTACGGATGCTGCATGTCCTGGATGTAGTAAAGCCGATCGAAATCAAGGTAATTTAGGTCACCAAATTATCAAATTCAATAGTGACGGTGAAGTTTTGATGACATTAGGACAGCCTGGCGTTGCTGGAAATGGTGAATATCAATTTAATATGCCTTCAGATGTATTGGTCGCTCCAAATGGCGATATATTTGTCGCAGATGGCCATGGTAGTCAGGGTAATAATCGTATTGTTAAATATGACAGGAATGGAAATTTTATTAAAACATGGGGCGTAACTGGTGCTGAAAAAGGTGAATTTAGAGATCCACATGCATTAGCAATGGATTCCGAAGGTAAGCTATATGTAGGTGATCGAGGCAACAGTCGAATTCAGATCTTTGATCAAGAGGGTGAGTGGATTGCAACGTGGACTCAATTTGGTCGACCTAGTGGTTTATTTATAGATAAAAATGACATTCTGTATTCCGCTGATTCTGAATCTCATGTCCCTTGGTCTGGTAATTGGGGATGGAAGAGAGGCATCAGAATTGGTAGTACAAATGATGCTTGGGTGGTATTTTTTATACCTGATCCTGGCCAACCAGGTCTTGATGGCAGCACAACGGCAGCAGAAGGTGTAGCTGTTGATGATGATGGAAATATTTATGGTGCTGAAGTGGGTCCTAAACAGCTCGTTAAATATGAACATATCGGTTGGAGGCCTTGAGCTAGATTGGAATCTATAAAGAAAAAAACCGGTCACAAGGACCGGTTTTTTTTATCTCAAATTTTGCGTAATTTATTAGAACCTAGAGGAAGTAATAAATAGATTTGAGCGTGCCCAACTGTCTTCGAAATCTGCATTCAATTTTGGGTCATCAATATTTTGCCCTGCTAATGACTCTTTTAGACCAAATAATGACCAACCATTGTGCGGATGTTTCTTTAGTTCATTTCGATAGACTGCCTCTGCCTGAGAATAATCTCCATCTTCAATCAAAGCGGCTCCAAGCCAATGATGAGCTGAGAAAGGAAGGGGCCCTGGCTCACTAAAGCCTAAGGTTTTTTCAGCTTCAACAGATGCTTTGAACGAATTAATTGCCCCATTAAGATCGCCTTCAATCATTTTAATTTCGCCTTGAAGTATATAAGCCACTATTTCAACTAATGTGGATTTATAATCACCCCTGAAATATAAGGATCCTAGATCGCCTTCCGCCACTTCAAATAAATATTTTTCAATATCCTTTGCGTTGGCGATATCACCAGTTTTTAAACTGGCATAGCCGTGTGCAAATTTATATAAAGCTAAGGAGTATTTATCATTGGGTATATTTTTATTTTTTAGCACTTCATCGAAACGTCCAAATCTTATTTGCGTTAATGTTTCGTAAGGTGCCATATCGGTTACTTTTCGATAATCTTTACCTGCCTGAATCGCAACAGCTCCTTGGCCATCCCAAGATGCACCATAGAGAAGCATATGCAGGTTATGTGAAGTTCCATAAGAAAATCCCTTGTTTGATTTCGCCATAATATCTGACTGAGATGCTTTAATGCTGGTCATTACATTTTTACCCCACATACCTGTTCTATTATAGGTGTGAGCAGGCATATGTTGAATATGACTAGCAACAGGAATAGCATCACTTAGTTGATCAGCACAAGCGATTGCATCACTAGGCCTAGAGGTTGATTCAGTGGCATGTATATATAAATGACATGCTCCAGGGTGAGCAATATTCTCATCTAAAACACCAGTAAGAACCCCATGAAGATGGTTTAATTCAGGAGTATATTCCCGATAACCACGTCTTTCTTCTAACATAAATAATGATTGTGCATATAAAGTAGCAATCTCATGGTTACCAGAATATTTACTATATAATTCAGCCATATTGTCAGAAAAAATCTGATAGGTTGACTCTCTTTTATCTTTGTCATTGCCTATTTCTGTGGTCCAATTTTCTGGATATCGGTCTAAAGTAGCCATTATGAGATCTTTCTCCATCTCAGTAGTATTACCATTAATCAATTCAACTGCCTTGAGAATAGCTTTTCTTCCTCTCATGCCTTTTTCTGTTGTCATATGCCCATTTAAAAAAGAACCCAATGCAAATGCTTCGCCCCAATAACACATAGCACAATTGGGATCGATTCTTCTTGCTTCAGCCATAGATCTTGCAGATTCATTGACGTTATAGGCCCATCTCAATTGAATACCTTGCTTGAAATATTCTTGCGCTCTTGGTTCTGCAGTAGAAATTTTCCAATCATAGATACCCAAAGCTTCTGGGATATAATCTATAGGCTTGTCGTAGTTGCTTTCCATAGACATTGCAGAATGCTCACCTATCGGCGCAGACAAGGGTGCTACCTTAGGCGCACTGGTATCTTTACTTTTACTAGGTAGAATCTTTGAGGCTCCAGAAATAACTGAATCACCAAAAGCCTGAAGTTTCTCTTGTGTTCCCGCGCATGCGGATAAAAGAAAAAACATCAGCGTGAAAGAGAGTATATTTTTCATATTAATTACACCTATATTTTGCTAAATGTGAATGACAATCATTGCTTAAAATTTAATTACAAAGGTTAATATGCATTGGTTATATATTCAAGATCCTTTTCGTTTCTTAACATTAATTTAATTCTTATTTAATGATGTTAATATTATCTCAATATTTATGTTGGCTAAGCGGGATATAGATGAGTAAAAATAAAAAACAATTTATTGGCGGTGTCCTGGGTGGAATGGGACCTTTGGCAACGGTAGATTTTATGTCAAGCGTGATCTCTCTTAACCCTATTGAAACTGAAAAAGATCATATTCATCTTATTGTAGATCAAAACCCACATGTACCGAATAGGCAAATTAAAACGCCAGCACAAAGAAAAAAAATTAGCTCACTTTTGATGGACAGGGCAATAAAACTTGAAGCAGCTGGAGCTGATTTTTTAGTGATGCCTTGTAATACAGCCCATATGTTTGCTGATGCAATAAAAAAAGTGATCAATATTCCTTTTCTTCATATTGTAGAGGAGACCGTAGCTGAAATATTGTGTTATCACTCAGAAAAAACAACCGTTGGAATCATGGCAACTTCAGCATGCTTGACATCGATGATTTATCAGGATGGATTAATAAATGCAAATAGAAAATTTATTGTTCCGAGTGACTGTTTTCAAGAAAAATGTATGGAAATTATCTTTTCCATAAAAGATGGCAGAGATATTAAATTTATGCAAAATGAAATGCAGGAGATAGCTGAACATTTGATTACCATGGGTGCTGAGATTATCATAGCTGGTTGTACAGAAATTCCTCTAGTAATTAAGGATAATGACATCAATATTCCATTGATTTCATCAACTGAAGTTCTTGCTTTAAAAACGATAGAATTTGCTACTGGAAAAGATTTAAAAAGAGTTTATTAAAAAAGGATTAAATTATGTTGTTATCGAGATTTCCCAGGGTTTCACTTGCCCATCTACCTACTCCCTTGGAGCACCTGCCAAGACTTTCGAAGCATTTGAATGGTCCTGAAATTTACGTGAAGAGGGATGATTGTACGGGGCTTGGTACTGGTGGTAATAAAACCCGAAAATTAGAGTTCTTAATTGCAGATGCACAAAAAAACAATGCTGATGTAATTATTACTCAAGGAGCTGTGCAATCAAATCATGCTCGTCAGACAGCTGCAGCAGCAGCTAAATTAGGCTTTCAGTGCGAATTAGTATTTGAGAAGAGGGTCACTGATGCCTCAAAAGCTTATATGGAATCTGGGAATGTATTTTTAGATCAACTTTTTGGAGCGAATATTCGAGAAGTAGCAAAAGGTTCTGATATGAACGATGAGATGGAAAAAGTTGCCAGTGAGATAAGGGCAAATGGTCAGGTTCCATATATTATTCCTGGTGGCGGGTCTAATCCTATTGGTGCTCTGGGCTATGTCGATTGTGTATTAGAACTAATTGCACAAGCCAATGAGAGAAATTTAGTTATTGATAGCATTGTACATGCAACGGGCAGTGCAGGAACTCAAGCAGGAATTGTGGTTGGTGCGAAAGCTATGAATAGCAATATTCCAGTATTAGGTATTGGCGTTAATGCCCCAAAAAAATTACAAGAGGAAAAAGTCTATAAACTCTCTTGTGAAACTAGTGAATATATGGGTCTTTCTGGGTTAGTGAAAAGAGATGATATTGTTGCGAACTGTGATTATGTTGGTGATGGTTATGGGGTTCCAACAAAAGGAATGAATGACGCGATTTTATTGCTTGCGAGACTAGAAGGACTGCTGTTTGATCCAGTTTATAGTGGTAAGGGTCTTGCCGGTATGATTGATCTAATTGGCAGAGGTTATTTTAAAAATCAACGTAATATCGTATTTATTCATACTGGTGGCGCTACTGGTTTATTTGCTTATCATGATCTTTTAAGTACAAAGTAATTTATTCTAGATCTGTTAATCCTATTTGATTTCAAATGAAAGGTTAAGATATGTTAAGACTACCTATAATTACTGGTAAAAATAGCCATCCCCATCTAAAATCCACCCAAACTTATGAGTCGTCATAACACTTTAAATTATAATTTTTTATTTACGATTAAAAACATGGAGTATATTTTGAATCACGAAGGACGTTCGTTTTTTTTAAGCCTGATTACAAGTTTACTAGTTTTGATTGGTCAGCCCTTGGCTGCTCAAACTACTACTTTACCCGAGCAATTGCCTCGTCCGGTATTAAATTCAAATAAGCTCAGTTCAACTCCAATTTTGGATGGCAATATCCTCAGTGATGTTGCGTGGAATGGTGCAGATGCAGCAACTAATTTTACTCAAATACAACCTAATGAAGGCGCTCCAGCTACTCAAAAAACTGAGGTCTATATTGGGTATACTGATTCGGCTATTTATATTGGCTTAGTCGCTTACGATGATAACCCAGCAGGTATCATCGTTGCTGATAGCCGACGAGACTCTAAACTCAGCGAGACAGATAGCTTTCAGGTGGTCATTGATGGCTTATTAGACCGTCAAAATGGATATGTTTTTGGTACCAATCCAATTGGCATCGAATATGATGGCCAAGTTACAAAAGAAGGCGGTAGTGGCTCGGGACAATTCAGTTCGGGTGGTGGCGCTTTCAATCTAGAGTGGAATGGAAGTTGGAAGGTGGTCTCTAAAATTACTGATTTTGGATGGACGTCTGAGATGGAGATACCTTTTTCCACCTTACGATATGGTAAAGGAAAGGATCAGATTTGGGGTGTAAATTTCCAACGTAATATCCGACGTAATAATGAAATTGCTTTTTGGGCTCCTTTATCACGCCAAAGAAAAATACATCGTGTCTCAGCCGCAGGAACTGTTGAAGGGATTGTCGCTCCTTCGCAACAAAATCTTCAAGTTACACCTTATTTTCTGGGTACCTCATCTAGCGGTGGATCACTTGCAAAGAGTGATACTAATCAAGAGGTCGGCTTAGATTTAAAATATTCCATTACGCCAAGCTTAACTCTAGATGCCACACTTAATACAGATTTTGCTCAAGTTGAAGTGGATGAACAAGTAGTTAATTTAGATCGTTTTAGTATTTTCTTGCCCGAAAAAAGACCCTTCTTTTTAGAAAATGCCGGACAATTTTCTGTCGGTAATGCTCGTGAAGCCGAGTTATTTTTTAGTCGTCGAATTGGTATGGCTAGTGGAAGTCAAGTACCTATTAATGGCGGTGTACGATTATCTGGAAAAATATCAGATAAGACTAATGTTGGCTTGTTACATATGGATGTTGATGGCGTAAATGGCGTTGCTCCGGGGAATAAATTCACAGTGGCTAGGGTTAATCAAGAATTTGCCAATAGATCTTCAATTGGCGCTTTAATAGTTGATAGACAGGGTGATGGTGCAATTACAGGTTCTAGTTCGACGGATCAAAACCAAACTTATGCACTTGATGGTCAATGGGGTTATAGTGACGAACTCCTTTTTTCTGGTTGGGCAGCAAAAACAAGCACGCCTGGTAAATCAGGAAAAGAAGGTGCATTTTCTATCAAAATGAATTATGACTCTGCAAATTGGAACTCACGAATTAATTATAGTGAGGTAGAAGAGAATTTTAATCCAGAGGTTGGCTTTCTGAGTCGAAAAAATTACAAGAAAACCCAAGCTTATATAATGCGACGAATAAGACCGGAAGACTTATATGGATTACTTGAGGTTCGCCCACATATTATGATTCAGAGTTACAAAGATTTTAATGGGTTCGAGGAATCTGGATTTGGACACTATGATATCCATTGGGAATTTAAGAATGGTTATCGAATAGACACAGGTATGAATACTACTACTGAAGGCGTTAAAGAGTCTTTTGATATTACTAGCGGTGTCACTGTTAAGCCTGGAACATATGATCACAAAGAGGCTATGATTGTTTTCTATACCAATCAAGGTGCGCCACTGAGTTTTTCAATTCGAAATATTGTTGGCGGCCGTTTTGGTGGTGATAGGAAAAGTATCGAACCTACACTTAAATATCGTATAGGGGAGAAATTTTCTAGTGAATTGGGTTTAAAGCACAATAATTTTGAATTGCCGGTTACAGGTGGTGATTTTATTGTCAATTTAACAAAATTAAGACTGTCTTATTCGTTTACTCCAAAAATATTGCTCCAAGCTCTCATTCAACACAACAGCAAAGACGATACAGTTACTACTAATTTCCGTTTCTCATGGTTACAGACAGCGACTTCAGGATTGTATGTTGTTTACAATGAATTTGATGATAGTTCTATTGGTGCCTTACCCAAAGGAAAAGAATTTTCTATTAAATATAGTTATATGTTTGATGTTCTCAAATGATTGCATAAAAGATCAAAATGACTGAATATTAATAAATGCCAAGTTTTATTTATTTATTAAACGTAGTTCTAATCCTTAGCTTCAGTTCAGTTTTTTCGGATACAAATGAGAGGCCAAGAGCACGTGAAGCCGGACTTATTATTGGTATTTTTGAGCCTGGACCTTACAACGCCATTACTGATGTTGAAGGCGTTAAGGTTGGACATGTAACAAAAATCGAAGGTAATGATATTCGAACCGGCATTACGGCCATCATTCCCGCTCCAGGAAATCTTTATACACACCCGATACCGGCATGGATTCATGTAGGGAATGGCTACGGTAAGATGATCGGAGAGACTCAGGTTCGTGAGTTTGGAGAAATAGAAACACCCATCCTTTTGACTTGCACATTATGTGTTTGGAGTGCTGCGAATGCACTCAAAGAGTGGATTTACGAGCAACCAGGAATGGGGGAGCATACAGTAAACCCGATTGTGGGTGAAACCAATGATGGCGCTGTCAATGATATGTGGGCAGATCCAATTCAAAAAGATGAGGTATTCACGGCATTGAAGATTGCTCATAATGGTCCAGTAGAAGAGGGCAGTATTGGAGCAGGTACAGGTACGCAAGCATTTGGTTGGAAAGGCGGAATTGGTTCAAGCTCAAGAGTCTTACCCCAATCTCTGGGCGGTTATACGATTGGCGTACTTGTACAGACCAATTTTGGCGGTATTTTGACTATGAATGGCGCTCCAGTAGGAAGAGAATTAAATCAATATTCATATAAAGATAACCTGATTGATACTGCAAATGAAGATAAAATTGACGGTTCGATTATGATCGTAGTGGCTACCGATGCCCCTTTAAATGCGAGAAGCTTAGATCGTTTAGCAATGCGCGCCATAATGGGTTTAGCAAGAACAGGTTCTCATGCAAGTAATGGCTCTGGTGATTATGTCGTGGCTTTTTCAACCCACCCATCAGTTCGACGCCCTCGCCTGAGTGACAAACCAATAACATCGTTGTCTTTGGTTAATGCATCTATGTCACCCTTATTTGCTGCCACAGCAGAAGCTACCGAAGAAGCAATTTATAATGCTATTTTTAAAGCTACAACTATAGAAAGTGATCGAGGAATTCGAAAGGCTATTCCGCTAAAAGATCTTATGCGTATTCTAGAAAAATATAATGCCCTTCATTGGGATAAGAATATTACAAACAAATAAGTCATACGCAAAAATTTAACTTAGTGTATTTTCATTATATGAAATGACGCCTTTATGATTTGAGTCATAGCACATACACTTGAATTACTATTTTTTAAGCAAGGTAATAAATGTGCAGCATTTTGATACGATCATTATTGGTGGCGGACACAATGGTCTGGTATGTGCAAATTATCTTGGCAAGGCCGGTCAAAAAGTATTACTTATAGAGGCCTCTGAGAAACTAGGCGGCTTAGCCGCAACACGTGAATTTTATCCTGGTTTTAAGGCTAGTGTAGCTCATGCCATCAATCAGTTTCCTGAAAAAATTGTTTCAGATTTAAATTTAACTAGATTTGGTTATGAGCAAAGTTCGAGAAGTATGAAAAATATCGGACTTGATCTAGAAGGTAATCATGTATTCGTCACGCAAGATGGTTTGTCAGGTGTATCCGATAAGGAAGTCAGGCAATATGATTTATATATAGCTTCTTTAAAACGCTTTGCAAAAGCACTACAACCATTTTGGATGAAAAAAATGCCTGCGATTGGTGGTAATACTATCGCTGAAATTCTGACATTTATTCAGATTGGCTTGAAGCTTAAATTGCTCGGTAAAAAAGACATGCGTGAATTACTTCGTGTGGCTTCTTTGCCAGCTAGAGACTTGATGGATGAAAATTTTGATTCAGATTTACTCAAAGCAACTCTAAGTTGGGATGCATTGGTTGGTTCAACTCAAGCTCCTCGTTCACCAAACAACTCAATATTGACCTTATTGTACCGAATGGCTGGTAATCATCATGGTCATTACATGCTCCCTGAAGGTGGTGTTCAAAGCTTGATAGATGCACTAACTGATGCTGCAAAAAGCGTTGGAGTGGAAATTCGCTGTGACTCACCGGTCAAAAAAATCTCAATAAAAGCTGACAAAAATGGAGTCAAGGCGGAAGGAGTGATTTTAGATGGAGGAGAAGAAATTACGGGCGATCGTGTTATTTCTGCGCTAGATCCAAAGCAAACATTTATTAATTTAGTAGGTGCCGAACACTTAGAAATTGAATTTTTGAATCGAATTAATCGTCTTCGAACAGATGGTTATGTGGCAAAACTTCATCTGGCTTTATCTGATATTCCTAACTTTACAGGAATCGAAACATTGGATGATCGTTTTATTATTGCACCAACCATGGATACCATAGAATTCGCATGGGATGATGCTAAATATGGGCAATGTCCAGAAAATCCTGTAATCGAAATAGTTATTCCAAGCCTTAATAGTCCTGCCTTGTCTCCGGAAGGAGGGCATGTTCTCTCTGCGAATATTATGTATATACCGTATCGAAAAAAAGGGGGCTGGTCAGAAGAATCAAAAGCTCATCTTGTAAAGAAATTACTAAATACGCTGGATCAATATTCTCCAGGATTATCAGAAAAAGTTATTCATGCAGAACTTTTAACGCCAGTCGACCTTGAGAAAGATTGGCGGGTTACAGGTGGTCATTGGCATCATACAGAATTAGCATTGGATCAAATGTTAATGATGCGACCAACTTATGAAGCCGCTCAATATCAGACACCGGTGGATGATCTTTATATTTGTGGTGCTGGCTGTCATCCGGGCGGTGGTCTAATGGGCGCAGCTGGATTCAATGCGGCAAAAGTGATCTTAACATGAAGAGTTACGACGCAATTATTGTAGGAGCGGGTCATAATGGTTTGACCAATGCTGCGTATCTAGCAAGAGCGGGCCTGAAAGTTCTGGTTGTAGAAAAAAATGATTACATCGGTGGTGCTGCAGTTACCAGAGAAATGCATAACGGTTGGTTTTATTCAAGTTGCTCTTATGTTTGTTCAATGATGCGTCAATCTATTCATCGAGATCTAGATTTGACACGTCATGGGTTAATTTTAGTTCCATATTTAGGGACAGTAAATTTTGGCGATAATGGAGAAACCCTTTCTGCTTACCATGCCGAGGGTCCTTACTATAACGAGCTAAGATCACACTCACCACATGATGCTGATGCGATGTTTAGGTTGCAAGCAGATCTTAGTCGCTATGCTCAATTGATCCGCAAAACACTAATGAGGACACCACCAGACCCCACCTCATTAAAGCCAAGAGATATCAAGGAAATGTTATTTTTAGCAAAAGAATTTGGAAATCTTGGTGAAAAAGAATTCTATGAGTACGTTCGTTTTTTTACCATGAGTGCTGCTGAGTTTCTTGATGATTATTTTGAGAATGACCTTATCAAGGCAACTATGGCAGGAGCTGGAATCATTGGAACAGCTTTGGGGGTTTATTCACCCGGTTCAGCTTATATATTGTTGCATCATGTGATGGGTGATGTTGATGGAAGTATTGGTGCATGGGGATTGGCCCGTGGTGGAATGGGGTCAATATCAAAGGCAATTGCAGGAGCATTAAAAGAGGCTGGAGGTGAGATCAGAGTGAATGCCGGGGTTCAGCAAATTCTTGTAAAAAATGGACGAGCAATTGGTGTTGCTCTTGAGAGTGGTGAAGAGATAAATGCTTCAATTGTTGTATCTAATCTTGATGCTAAACGTACTTTTACAAAAGTAATGGATAAAAATGATCTACCCGAGGGTATTTATGAAAAAGCTAGAAATTTCAAGATCAGAGGTTCTTCGGGCAAGGTTAATATAGCCTTATCCGCATTACCTAAATTTACCGGCTTGCCGGATAATAAATATATCAATAGAGGTGGGCAGGGATTTTGTGGGTCACTCGAAACAATGGAACGAGCTTACGATTGTTGGAAGCGAGGTACATGGTCTGATGATCCATTTATTGAATCAGTAATACCATCAGCATGGGATCCGACAGTGGCTCCACCTGGAAAACATTGGATGTCTAATTTTATTCAATATTGCCCATCAGAGCTTGCGGATGGACCATGGACTCCTGAGAAACGAGATCAATTTGGTCAGACGGTCGTCAATAAGATTGAGAGATATTCTCCTGGGTTTAAAGATTTAATTGTTCATATGGAGGTACGAACTCCATATGAAATTGAAAATGAGATCGGTCTTACTGAAGGAAATATCTTTCAAGGTGAGTTAACTATTGATCAGTTATTATTTAACAGACCTTTTCCTGGCTATTCTCAATATCGAATGCCAATAAAGAATATGTATATGTGTGGTTCTTCGACTCACCCTGGTGGTGGAGTATCATCATGTTGTGGAGCAAATGCTGCCAGAGAAATATTAATAGACCTCAAAAAGCCAAATACGGTTCCAGAGGACGATTGCTATGACGAGTAGAATATGACAACTGACACTAAATTTGCTGATGAGCGTCTCAAGTTATCTCCTTTTCATGATAGACAGGCGGCATTAAATCTAAGAGATTCATGGTCTGTATGGAATGGTTATAAGTTTGCTGATTATTATTATGATGCTGAGTATGAGTATTTTTGTGTCCGCAATACATGCGGTACTTACGATATTTGTCCCATGCAGAAGTATCTAATTGAAGGAGATGCTGCTGAGGCGATGTTGAATAGGATGGTGACACGTGATATCACTAAATTAAAAGAACATCGTGTTACATATGTTTGTTGGTGTACCAACGAAGGTCGTATGATTGATGATGGGACTATTTTTAAATTGGGCCCAAAGAAGTTTATGCTTACTTGTGGTTCACCAAGTTTGGCTTGGCTCAAAAAAGCCAGTTTTGGTTTTGACGCAGTCGAAATTAAGGATATTACTGATACTCTAGCGGCACTATCATTCCAAGGGCCCACTACATTTTCAGTTTTAAAAGAAATGAGCTTGAAAGGCATAGAAGATTTAAAGCCATTTCAGATTGGGTATTATGATTTTGCTGACACTAAATTAATGATCTCACGAACTGGATTTACTGGTGATCTGGGTTATGAGTTATGGATTGAAAATGATAATGCTCTAGAGCTATGGGATACCCTATATGAGATAGGTGAAAATTATGGTATTCAGCCTTATGGTGAAGCGGCCACGAATATGGCTCGCTTAGAAGCTGGATTCATCATGCCGTATATGGAATTTAATGAGGCACTAAAGACAGTGCATTATCAACATGATCAAACCCCTTTTGAGCTCAACTTGGGTTGGTTGGTCGATTTTAATAAACCACTTTTTAATGGTCGACAAGCTTTACTTTTAGATAAAGAAAATGGCCCTAAATATACGCTCACAAAACTTGATATTGAAGGCAATAAACCTGCAGAAGGATCTTATATTTATGGTGACAAAAAATGCTCTTTAGAAATTGGTTACGTCACTTCAGCCATGTGGTCGCCGGCCGTTAAGGCTAATATTGCAATGGCCATGATAAAAACCGAGTATCTTCATGGTGAAATTTGGGCTGAAATATATTACGAAAAAGAACTACGACAATACGATAAAGTGGCACGTTGTAAGATTAAAGAGAAACCATTCTGGGCCCCAAGCCGAGCTCGGATGACTCCCCCGGAAAAGTATTAATGGTCGTCTGTAAATAAATTAATGACCACTAGAGTAGAGTTTCGTCAATTTCTAAAAATAGCTATTTATAGTTTATTACTTGTTAATTTTATTCTTTATATAATTGATGATATAAGGATTGCATCATACACCATGAGAAATGGTGGCTCACTTCTTGAGTGGACGCGTGCATTTGCTACTACAATAGATGAATCCGCCTGGTTGATTTTACTTTTTCTGTTTGAGCTAGAGACTTATCTCCTTTCTGATCAGACCCTTAATAGACCTATTTTTAACAGAATAATGTATGTGATCAGGATATTCTGCTATGTATTTTTAGTTCACTCTGTGTATGCCTTTAGTATCATTTATATTGATCTAATCAAGGTTGAGTTAATTCCAAACGTATCTAATTTATGTGAATTAGTGCCAATGGATCTCTCGTTTGTAAGGAATTTATTTTATACAGAAATTGATTTAAAAAATTGCTTATCACTTTCATCGGATCAGGTTTTTTATTTTACGGAACCTGCTTTGGTCGTATCAGATATCAGTGGCTTAAGATTAGAAAAAAATCTAGCATTAGTCGATATACTGGAAGTCCTTGTGTGGCTCCTTATATTGTCGACCATTGAGATTATGGTTTGGTTGCATGATAAAGCAATTACAAGAGGGTCACTGATATCCTTTATGCGAGGTGCAAAATATATACTTTATGGATCATTATGGTCGATAGCAGCATATTGGACATATCTTGGTCATTATTATTTTGCTTGGGATGAAGCTCTCTGGATTGTTGGCTTTATTTCGATAGAAATGAATGTGTCTGATTGGAGAAAAGAGATTGAAGAAGGCAGTCAAGGTTGACAAAATTAAAGAGTATTTCAATTGATTAATTTAAAGGAGAGTTTAAATGCCAGAAATAAAAGTTCAGCATCAATGTGCGTCTAAGAGTGATTTGGTTCTAACAGAAACATTCGGTGAAGCCATTGGGCCTATGCCAAAGCAAACTGATAGTGGTTTCTTTGAGGAAGGAAATCTAATCTCAGGAACTTGGGAATGTGAACCAGGTAAATTAGAATTGGCGCTTGAAGTGACTGAGTTTTGTCACATATTAGAGGGGCACTGGATTCTGACTTCAGAATCTGGTCAAGTTACGGAAGTAAAAGCAGGGGATAGTTTTGTTTTTCCTAATGGATGGAAAGGTATTGCTGAAGTTAAAGAAAAGTTGAGAAAAGTTTATATGATGATTCTCTAATTAGAGAATATTTTTTTTAAGGGTTAGTTTTACTGATAAATCTGTTTATAAATGACACCACCCTTCATTACAAAATGTACTTTCTCCATAAGACGAATATTTTCTAGAGGATTGCCTTGTATAGCGATAACATCAGCGATTTTACCTTTTGTAAGACTGCCATGAGTTTCTGCCAAACCAAGAAAATCGGCAGCAATACTGGTCGCTGACTGTATTGCTTCCATTTCTGGCATGCCCGCTTTTACCATAAGAGCAAACTCTTGAGCATTATCTCCATGAGCTGATACGCCTGTATCTGTTCCAAAAACGATGGGTACACCAAATTCATAAGCCTCAGTGAATGTATTGATTGCTACAGGACCTATTTCTGCTGCTTTTGGACGTACTAAATCTGGAAAAAATCCATCAATTTTTGCCTTTTCTGCAACCCAACTTCCTGCTAAAAGTGTGGGTACAAAAAAAGTTCCACGCTGTTTCATGAGAAGCATAATTTCACGATTCATATACGTGCCATGCTCAATTGAGGCAACTCCAGCCATGACGGCGCGTTTCATTCCTTCGGTCCCATGTGCATGTGCAGCAACACGCAATCCATAATCTTTTGCAGTTTTTACAATCGTATTTAACTCAGCATCTGTAAACTGGGGATTTTGACCACTTTTTGCAACACTCAATACCCCACCTGTAGCTGTTACTTTGATCCAATCAGCTCCGTCTTTGTAGCGTTGTCTGACTGCTTTTCTAGCATCATCTTCGCCATTAACGATGCCATCTTTTGCATTTTGATTACCCGTTATTATTTTTGCCCAGCCATTTGTTGAATCTCCATGCCCACCTGTGGAGCTAAGCGTTTTTCCTGCACTAAGAATTAATGGGCCAGGAACTATCTTATTATTGATGGCTTTTCTTAGAGCAATAGTGACATTGTAAGAATCTCCAAGATTTCTAACCACAGTGAAACCTGCTTCAAGTGTCTTCTTTGCATACATAGAGGCATTTAATGCATAGTCAGCTTCATTTAAAACAAAACGTTGAAGTTGGCTCTTTGCGTTGTATTCACCGGTTAAGTGAACATGAGTATCCATTAATCCCGGCATAACCGTGCTTTCTTCAAGATTAATGACGGTATCATCATCAGTTGGTATTGAGAATCCTGGTGCTATCTTGCTGATGGTATTTCCATTAATATGGATAGTCGCATTAGGTTGCATCTGGTTAGAAATACCATCAATAATATTACCAGCATAGATCAAAGTATCGGCATTAGGACTGTTATTAATAAAAGCAATTCCAATGAGACATGTAATTATTTTTTTCATAGTGTAAATTCCTAGATAGAAAATTAATTATAAGTAATTTAATAATTCTTATTAACCTAGCATGAGAAGTGTAAAAAATCATAAAATAAAAGGGGTAATTAATGTCATCAAGCTCTTCAGTTACACAAGAACAATGGTCATCACGTTATGGGTTTTTGTTAGCCTCTGTAGGTTTTGCTGTTGGCTTAGGAAATATATGGCGTTTTCCCTATGTGACTGGCCAAAATGGAGGCAGTGCATTTTTATTCATTTATTTAGCAGCAGCATTAATTATAGGGTTGCCATTACTCATTACAGAATTATCTATCGGTAGACGAGGTAAGAGTAGTGCGCCTGGAAGTATTGTGAATGTAGCCAAAGCAAGTGGAGCATCACGTTCGTGGGGGTTAGTTGGAAGCCTTGGAGTATTTTGTGCATTCATCATTCTGTCTTATTACAGCGTAATGTCAGGATGGACTTTAGATTATTTCTTTCGTGCTGCTTCAGGATCACTTGAAGGCATTACGGCCAAAGAATCCATGGAGATGTTCAGTGCATTAAATAATAATCCATGGAAATTATTATTTTGGAATACCATCATATATTTATTAGTTATTTTTGTGGTTCGTCAAGGGGTACAAGCAGGAATTGAAAGAGCGGTAAAAGTACTTATGCCTGCTCTATTTGTTATTCTCATCGTCATGATGATTTATAGTGCTATTGCAGGAGATCTGATGGCCGCTACACGTTTTTTGTTAGAGCCTGATTTCTCAAAGGTGACATCTAGTATGATTATGCAAGCTGTTGGCCAAGCCTTCTTCTCTATAGGAATAGGTTGGGGAACACTGATTGTATTTGGCTCATATTTACCTGATGATGTTTCAATACCAAAGTCAGCGGTGATTCTTATCTTTGCTGATACATTTGTGGCCTTACTTGCTGGTTTTGCAATATTTCCTTTGGTATTTGGCTATGGATTAACCCCAACAAGTGGTGCGGGTTTGGCTTTTGAAACACTTCCATTGGCTTTTGGTCAAATGCCAGGTGGAGCATTTTTTGGTGCCTTATTTTTCTTATTACTCATTACTGCTTCTTTATCTTCTTGTATCGGTATTGCTGAAAGTGTGGTGTCTTGGGTCAGTGATAAATGGAATATTGAACGTCAAAAAGGCATTTTATTAACCGCATCAATGGCATGGTTTTTGGGAATATTCTCAATTTTATCTTTTGGAAAGTGGTCAGATTTTTATCCATTAGAATTTATTCCTTTATTTGCAGGCAAAACAATTTTCTATTCACTGGATTTCTTGGCAGCTAATATTTTATTGCTTATTGGTAGTATGCTAGTGGCAGTATTTTTTGGCTGGTTTACTACTAAAAAAATCAAAGAAATTGAGATAGGTATTGAGAGTCCTCAATGGTTTGATTTTTGGCATTTTATGATTCGCTTTATTGTGCCATTAGTCTTATTTATAATACTAGTAATGGCTTTTGTGGAGTAAGGTAATATGACAAACCTAGTTATTGGCGCTGGCCTAGTTGGTATTACCAGTGCTTATGAATTACTCAAAAGAGGACAATCTGTTACTTTATTGGAGCAGCAGGAGGGACCAGCTCTTGGAGCTAGTTTTGCGAATGCAGGTATGCTCACTCCATCTATGTCTGATCCCTGGAATAGTCCCGGAGTATACAAATATTTAGCAAAGTCGCTTTTTAATCCGAGTTCATTTATGTGTCTTAGATTAAATGCTATTCCCTCATTAATGGGTTGGGGTGTAAAGTTCCTTCGCTACTCATCAGAACCATATTTTAATGCTGCTCTTAAAGATAATTTTAATCTAACAACTTATTCACTAAGAAAGACTCAAGAAATTGCTGATAAATATGATCTTCAATATTGTCGTAAATCTAAGGGCACTTTGAGTATTTTTAATACACCTGAGGATTTTGCTGTTAAAGAGGATCTCTATAAAAAATTAAGTAAATTAGGTTTAAAGTGTTCAATTTTGAATCCAGATGAAATAATTTCTCTGGTACCTTCATTGGCATCAATTCGATCACAATTACACAAAGGGATTCATTATTATCAAGATGAATCGGGCGATGCGCATCTTTTTTGTAAAGCCCTACTAGCAAAATATCTTGAGGCGGGCGGGCAAATACAATATGGAGTTTCCGTTAAGTCATTGGCTATCTCAAATAATAAGATTACTGGCGTAAATACAGAGTCTGAATTTATACCTGCAAAGCGAGTAGTGGTAGCGAGTGGTGCTAATAGCCCAAGTATTTTGAAATCTGTAAATATTAATTTAGATGTTAAGCCCGCAAAAGGATACTCACTGACGATAAATGTCGATGGGGTGTCTGGTTTACCGTCATTGCCAGTATTGAATGACGCCATGAATGTTGTGGTTACACCGCTTGGAAATCGTTTGCGATTAGTGGGGACTGCAGAATTTTCAGGATTCGACCTCTCCATTGATAAGAAGAGGATGGCAGCTCTTTTTGAAATGTTTGAATATATGTATCCAGAGATTGCTTCTCAAGTTGACCAGAATTCTGCCACGCCTTGGGCTGGTCTGAGACCTATGAGTTGTGATGGTAAACCTTTTATTGGAGCTTCAAAGATAAAGGGTCTGTACATCAATAGTGGTCAAGGTCCGTTGGGATGGACATTGGCAATGGGCTCGGCAAATCTAATTGCTGATATTATGCTTGGTGCTCCTACTGAGATAGATGCTAAGCCATTTTCGATGATAAGAGCCGATAGGAATATATCTGTTTAAACTATCTTGTTACTTTTGTTTTCCATAATGATGCGGCTAAGATAAGTGAAATTATAGAAGAGCCAATCCAAAAAAGTATTACCGCATCAAAATTGTATATTCGCTCATCCTGTATCATCTTAATATTATTACTAATTAATGCAGCACTGATATTTTCTTGTATTGCTGCACCTAGGTAACTGAATATCCCCACAAATCCCATCGCTGCCCCAGTAGCTCCTTTTGGGGCAATATCAACAGCGAATAAACCACCAAGAGACGCCATTAAGCCGCTGAGAGTGAAACCATAACAAGCAAAAGCTATTAATTGTATCCATTCATCACTGGGACCATAAAAGATTAATAATAATGCACCTATTTCGATTATGGCAAAAATTAAATTAGCTGGTGGGCGTCTAGCATTAAAGAAATTGTCAGAGATAAAACCATAAGCAATTGAGCCAAAAATTCCAGCAAAGGTATTTATGCTCAGAAAAAAAGCAGCTTCGGTTAAAGAGTATCCGCGTGCTTCTTGAAGATAGAGTATTCCCCAGCTATTGATTGCATATCGGGTCACATACATCATGGCACTTGCCAGGGCAACCACCCAAATTGCTTTTATACCAAACATTATTTTTTGGGTTGCCCAAGTGGGGCTTTCATTTTTTACTTTTATACTTTCTTCTTTTTTCCATACATTGATTGGAGGAAGACCTAAGGTTGAAGGCTTATCTTTGAGAAAAGCAAAAGCCCATGCAGCTACACCAATACATAGAATTCCGGGTGTAATAAAACCCCACTGCCAACCATAAGCGGCAACAATCGCAGCGATTATAAAAAAGGTAAAACCTTCACCAATTGAATGCGAAGCATTCCATATGCCATAACAACGACCTCTCTCTCGATAACTAAACCAATTAGTAATAGACACGACTGATGCGGGTGCAGCCATTCCTTGAAAGAATCCATTCAATAACCAAAGTAGAGTTGCCAACCATAGATAAGTTGAGATGCCCATCATAATATTGATTATTGCAGCTAAAAATATACTCAATGAAAAGAATACTCGTGGAGAAATATAATCCGCGAGAAAACCATTAATAAATTTTCCGCAAGCATAGCCATAAAATAATGCAGCCCCAATCATTCCCAGTTCATCTATTGAGAAGATGCCAGCATCAATTAATGGTTTCTTTACTATAGACAGACCTAGTCTACAGGTATAAATAAAGCCATAACCAAGGGTAATTGCTAGCAATACTCTGATTCGATGTTTTTGATAAAGAAGATCAATATCTTTTATATTCATGGCTTCATCTCTAGGTAATCATTAGCATTATATTTGAGCATCTATGAGTAATACTATATTACAGCTGATATAATAGAATACTGTGAATTTTTTAGGATATATTGATCAATATTCGATAAAATACATCAATATTAATAATTTTATTTAATGATGCAAGGCAAATAATATCGATCACTGCCAATTTGGTATGACTTATAAAATAGGAAATTAATGCAATTACCAGCCGATAGAAAAAACGCATACAGTTATGAGGAGCTTCTTAGTTGCGCCAATGGTACGTTATTCAAACCAGAAAGCGGCAGATTGCCTCTACCAGATATGCTGATGACGGATAGGGTTAATCTTATTTCAGAGACGGGTGGTAAATATGATAAAGGAGTCATTCAGGCGGAATTAGATATAAATCCTGATATGTGGTTTTTTAAATGTCATTTCGCTGGCGACCCTGTTATGCCTGGTTGCCTGGGCTTAGATGCATTATGGCAATTAGTAGGTTTTCATCTCGTTTGGTTAGGTTTTGAAGGCCGTGGACGTGCTTTGGGAGTCAATAAAGTAAGGTTTACTGGTCAAGTATTACCAACTTCGAAATTGGTAACTTTTAAACTCGACTTTAAACGCTTTATCACTCGTAAGCTTGTATTGGCGATTGCGGATGGCACGGTCTTAGTAGATGGAAGGAAGATATATGAGGCTGAAGACTTACGTGTGGGTTTATTTACATCAACTGAGAATTTTTAAGGATTAATTATGAGGCGAGTGGTAATTTCTGGTCTTGGCGTGGTTTCATGTTTAGGGAACTCAAAAGCCGAGGTGCTCGATTCTATTAGAGCTGGTCGCTCGGGTATTACGTTTAATGAAGCTTATAAAGAGAGTGGCATGCGAAGTCATGTTTCTGGCAGTATTGACCTTGATATCAATGGCATGATTGATAGAAAAATTCGTCGATTTATGGGTGGAGCTGCAGCTTATGCTTATTTGGCTATGCAGGAAGCAATTGATGATGCGGGACTAAAAGATGATGAAGTATCTAATCCAATGACTGGATTAATAGCCTCTTCGGGTGGTGCTTCAAGTGCAAATATTGTTGCAAGTTCAGATATTATGAGAACCAAAGGAGTTCGGAGAATAGGTCCTTATATGGTTCCCAGAACAATGGGTAGTACTGTCTCAGCTTGTTTGGCAACACCATATAAAATAAAAGGTTTAAACTATTCCATAACATCAGCATGCGCTACTAGCGCCCATTGTATTGGTGCCGGAATGGAGCAAATACAAATGGGTAAACAAGATATTATTTTTGCCGGAGGAGGAGAAGAAGAGGATTCAAGTTTGGCGTGTTTATTTGATGCTATGGGTGCTCTTTCTACAAAATATAACGATACTCCGGAAATGGCATCAAGAGCTTATGATGCAAATCGTGACGGATTTGTGATTGCTGCTGGAGCTGGAATGCTAGTTCTGGAGGAATATGAGCGTGCCAAAGCGCGCGGTGCAAATATATATGCAGAGTTGGTTGGTTATGGTGCAACCTCGGATGGTTATGACATGGTAGCTCCATCAGGCGAGGGTGCTAAACGGTGCATGGAGATAGCAAAAAGTACGGTAGATGCACCGATCGATTATATTAATACTCATGGAACAAGTACACCAGTGGGAGATACCACTGAATTAAAAGCAATGCGTGAGACATTTGCTGTCAACATTCCACATTTTTCATCGAGTAAATCCATGTGTGGGCATTCATTGGGTGCAAC
>CAJJBK010000018.1 GCA_905182415.1 uncultured Woeseiaceae bacterium
TGAAAATAGTCATAAATTGCAATATATTCATTAGATAAACTAAACATTTCTATACTGCTAAGGAAGCTTAAAATGACAACCAAAACTATAACTCAACAGACTTTGACTCTATTGCTCTTATTGAGTATCTCATTAAACTCCTTTGGGGAAATTAATAGATATATTAGGTATACACAAAATGATCAATCAAGTTATGGTGTTATTATTGATAGTATAGTTCATGAGTTAACAAAAGCTCCTTATCTAGGCGGTACACAAACAGGAAGAAAAGTTAATCTCGATGAAATTAAATTACTAGCCCCAGCTGAACCAAGCAAAGTCATCGCGGTTGGATATAACTATCATAGTCACAGAGGTGATATGGAGCTACCTGCTCATCCGCCTATTTTTTTGAAACTCCCAACGTCAATCATTGCCACTAATGATGAGATTATCTACCCAAATGGTGCAACTGATGTTCACTACGAAGCAGAGTTAGTCGTAGTAATTGGAAAAACAGCCAGTAAAGTATCTAAAAAAGATGCAGGAAACTATATTTTCGGCGTCACGGCTGGTAACGATGTGAGTGAGAGGAATTGGCAAGCTAACGATCTACAGTGGTTCAGAGGTAAGGCAGCAGATACTTTTGCCCCACTTGGCCCTGAAATCGTTACAGGCCTTAATTACAAAGATTTATTAGTGCAATCAAGGTTAAATGGTAAAGTAATGCAATCACAAAGAACTCGAGATCATATTCATGATGTTGATGCTATTATTAGTCATATAAGCCAAACTGTTACCTTATTTCCAGGTGATGTAATCTATACGGGCACTCCAGGTAGTACTACTGCAATGCTCCCAGGAGACCTCATCGAGATTGAAGTTGAGGGCGTGGGTATCCTTAAAAATACAATTCGCAAATAAATGATTTTTTACTGTTGAAGCTTATATACTATCAGTTAAATAATAAACGAGAAGATCAATAACAAATAAAATGAAAGTCATCCAATCAATTTTTCGTTTTAACAAAAGTGTAAGTTTAATTCTGACTTTTCTGCTGTTTTTTTCTATGGGAGCCACCGCTCAAGAAAAAAACCTATTTAATCCAATTGCTGCTAATGCTGAATTGGATCTTTTGAAGAAACAAATAAATACTAATAATGTCAAAGCATCATTTCTTAATATCGCAAGAACTCAAGCTCTAGATATTCTTAGTGATGCAAGCGTATGTACCGAAAGATCCTCAATTGAACGAAATCGCTTAGAAATCAGATTCGCACCCTTAAAGGATATCGGCGCTGATGTTGCTCCTGCTATTTTTGATCAACGTAATGTAATCCGCAATCTACTGGATGAGGCAACAGCACGACAAATATCTTGTGCCGGAGCCAGGGATGAAGCTATCTCTATTGTCGAGCTAATATCAAATTTACAAGAAGAACTCTCTGAGCAATATCTTTCTTATAGAAGTAAAAATCTAATTGAAGAAATGCTAGGGTTCCCAACTCAAATTAAAGATAGTTTAGGTAAATATAAAAATGCTCAAAACCTTAATCTAATTACCGGTATAAGCACAACCAGTCTATTATGGTTAATCTTTCTAGGCGGATTAATAGCAACTGGCCTTGATGCTTTTATCAGAAAAAAATCCAAGAAGCTTCTGCTTAATGAGGCTTCACCCTCATTAATGAGTCGCATATTGACACAACCTTTGGCTAGGCATTCATCATCCCTCTTGATAGGCCTAGTTGTAACATTGATTCTCTATGCAACAATTCTTGATCCGTCATTAGATCGAATGATTATTCGTATTGGCTTAAGTATTTTTCTTTTTGGAGTCACTAGTATTGTGATTGATTGGGCCACTGGTGATGATTCTCCAGCAGCAGAGATCAATGGATTAATTCCTGATCATATTAAGCCATTGCGCTTTAGATTAGCTTTGTTACAAATCTCATTAATTGCAAGCTTTATAGTTTTCGGTACAAACTGGTTAACTATAAGATTAATCGACCCAGATGTTACTGGAAGAGCTGCAATAATCTTCTTAGTGTCTGTTTCATTACTATACGCTCATCTCTATCTTGGGAAAATTCCAGGGTTAGAAAATAAATTCAGAATTATAAGGTCAATCATTACGGTAGTCTTAATCGTCAGTATTATTGCTGTAATTATCGGCTATCAAAACTTCTCGGGCTACTTAATTCATGGAATAACCCGCTCTTCGATTGCCTTATTTCTAGTTTGGGTCATGCTCTGGCTTATCACCATGTCCTTTGAATACCTAACAAAGAATGATACTCCAACCGCTATAACTATCAGACAAAACTTGGGTATTAAAAAAGAAGCCTCTAGAACTGGGTTAGGCTTTGTACAGCTCATTACTGACTTGGTTATATGGTTAAGTTTATTTGTATATTTAGTTTATGTATGGGATTCCTCTGGAACCACGGTTGATCGTTTATTTGAATTGATTATTCTTGGTGGAAAGGTAGGAAATATTCAACTCGTTCCTGCTCAACTCATTGGAGGTATGTTAATTTTTACCGCCTTATTGGGTTTAATTGGTTGGCTAAAACGATGGATTGACCGAAGGTGGTTACAGCATATAGTGATTGAGCGTGGCGCCAGAGAAGCATTAATCACTCTTTTTGGCTATGTTGGTTTTATCATTGCCTTATTATTTGGCCTTACCCAAGCAGGAGTTGATTTAAGTGGCTTAGCAATTGTTTCTGGTGCGCTGGCTCTAGGTATAGGTTTTGGAATGCAAGAAATAGCCGGTAATTTTGTATCAGGGCTCATTCTTTTATTCGAAAGACCAATTCGTACTGGAGATTTTGTCTCTGTAGGTGAAATAGAGGGTTTTGTTCGAAAAATTAGTATTAGAGCGACTGAAATTGAAACTCTAGATAACCAAAATGTTCTGGTACCAAATGCTGAATTGGTTTCAGGTCGAGTTACAAATTGGGTTCTCAGGGATACACAAGGAAGATTGAGAATATCAATCGGTGTAGCTTATGGTTCTGATGTAAAAAAAGTTCAAGAGATATTAGAAAAAATTGCCAATGAGCATGCGGAAGTAATTACTGATGGTCGTGCTCCTGCACCTCGCGCCTTATTTATGGGTTTTGGTGAGTCATCACTGGATTTCGAACTTCGCTGCAGAATCAACAGAATTGATCGTCGCTTCACCGTTCAAAGTGACATAAATTTTGAGCTAGATGCCGCCTTTAGAGAGGCTGGTATTAGTATTCCATTTCCTCAACGTGAGATCCGTATCATTCCTCGGGACAATGAGTCATCGTCGAGTAAACAGGTAAAGAAAAAAACTTCGAAACGCCAAGAAAGCTTGGCTTTGCCAATTGATAGTATTACGAGAAGCCACCATGAAGAGGTGGAAATTAATACAAGTAGTGAAATGCTCTGGCAATCTATAGTAGACATTGAGTTTCTTAAAAAATGGCTTGTGGAGGATGGGGAGATTATTCCAAGAATAGGTGGAACATATAATCTCAACCTCAAAAATGGAGATACAATCAAAGGAAAAATTGATGTATTGATTGTGCGGCGAAAACTGCGTCTGGTTGAGGCACCTCGTGATGATGAAGAGCCTTTATCTTCAGGACCAATTACGACTGAATTTATAATCCACGAAGATGGGGATAATGTTAAATTAACCATCAGTGTAATTGGTATACCGGCAATCGAGGAATGGGAAGAAGATTTCAATCGATCTCAGAATAATTGGCAGCTCGCACTTAAAGAATTAAGGGCAATGTATACTAACAGTTAATTCTTTTTCTCAATAAGAGTTTGCCCGTTCATATAAGGAACTAGTACTTCAGGAATCTCAATATTTCCATTTACGTCTTGATAATTTTCCATGACCGCAACCAAAGTTCTGCCAGCTGCTAATCCAGATCCATTAATAGTATGTAAGAATTCGTTCTTTCCTGTCTCTTTATTTTTCCACTTAGCCTGCATACGTCTTGCCTGGAAATCACCAAATAAACTGCATGATGAGATTTCACGAAACGCCTCTTGACCTGGAAGCCACACCTCTAGATCAAAAGTAATATTGGCGCCAAAGCCAATATCACCGGCACATAATGAGACCAGTTGATAAGGTAATTTTAATTCCTGTAAGACTTTTTCTGCATGGGACGTTAGAGATAGAAGAGCTTCTTCCGATTCTTTTGGCTTGACAATTTGCACTAACTCAACTTTTTCAAATTGGTGCTGACGAATTAATCCCTTGGTGTCCTTACCGTAACTGCCAGCTTCTGACCGAAAACATGGCGTATGAGCCACATACTTAAGTGGCAACTCATTCTCATTGGTAATATTACTACCTGCAAGATTAGTCAATGGAACTTCTGCTGTAGGGATGAGGTAGAGAGACTTATCACCCTCCATTTTAAATAAATCACTTTCGAATTTTGGTAATTGAGAAGTTCCTAATAGAGCTTGGGATTGAACCAGGTAAGGAACATAAACCTCTTCATAATCATGTTCCTGTGTATGTAAATTCAACATAAATTGAATCAAAGCTCTATGAAGCGAAGCTAATGACCCTTTGATTACCGAGAAACGACTGCCAGAGATTCTTCCTGCGCTCTCAAAATCAAATAAACCCAAATTTTCACCAATTGAGACATGATCTTGTACCGTAAATTCGAATTTCCTTGGTACCCCCCAGCTTTTAATGACTACATTATCTTTTTCGTCAGATCCTTTAGGTACCCTATCTGATAGCATATTGGGCAAATCTAGCTCAATATTTTTAATCTCTAATAAGACTAAATTTAATTTAATTTCATTCTTACTGAGCAGGTCATTAACTTCCTCTCCAAGCTGAATTAGGTCCGTGATATCTTCACTCTTCGATTTTTTCACACCAATATTTTTTGAGTTTATATTTCTTTTATTTTTAAGCTCTTCATTTTCCACTTGTAAGTTTTTTCTTTGTACTTCGAGCTCTAGGTATAAATTTGCGTCAAATTCATAACCACGCCAAGCTAAATTCTTAGCTACATCATGTGCGGACTGTCTGAGTATTTTTGGATCAATCATATTACAACGTTTGGCTCACTAAAAACCTAATAAGATTTCTTACGAGCCATCTCCTCAATCTTGTTCAATTTATCTTTAATTTTAATTTCTAAGCCTCGATCTACAGGATGATAATACTTCCTTGCCTCCATGTCGTCAGGAAAATATTTCTCCCCATACACAATGCCATCTTTTTCGTTATGGGCATAACGATAACCATCACCATACTCCATTTCTTTCATTAATTTTGTAGGTGCATTTCGCAATTTTTTAGGAACCTCCATAGAGCCAAATAATCTAACATCCTCCATAGCTAATTTAGACGCCTTATAAACAGCATTACTTTTGGGTGCGCACGATAAGTAAATTATCGCTTGAGAGAGCGCCAATTCGCCCTCAGGACTTCCTAGTCGCTCAAGGCACTCCCAGGCATCCAGGGTGACTCTTAATGCCCTAGGATCTGCATTTCCGATATCTTCTGAGGCAACTCTAATCATTCTTCGGGCTACATATTGAGCATCACAGCCGCCATCAAGCATTCTCATAAACCAATACAAAGAAGCATTTGGATCCGAACCGCGAATTGATTTATGCAATGCAGAAATTTGATCGTAAAATTGCTCTCCTTTATTATCGAACCGTCTAATTTCGTTACCCAGAACTTCCTTAATATCATTAAGCTTAATGATATTTGGTGGGTTATCACGCGTCATTAAAAAAGCAAAAGCAAGCTCCAAAATATTTAATCCTTTGCGTGCATCACCATCAGCTGCCGCTGCAATCAAATTAAGAGCCTGATCTTCCAATTGCGGTGGTGTTTTATTTAGACCTAATCCAGATAACGCACTACATAAAATTAACCTCATCGACGATTCTGTTAATTGTTTTAATATATAAACACGCAGTCTTGATAACAATGCATTATTTAACTGAAAGGAAGGATTTTCCGTAGTTGCACCAATTAAAGTCAAAGTGCCATCCTCTAGATATGGTAAAAAAGCATCTTGCTGTGATTTATTAAACCTATGTATTTCATCTAAAAATAAAACAGTGGCATTACCAGTTTTGGTTCTCAACTCTTTTGCTTCTTTAACTGTTTTGCGAATATCGCTAACACCCGCCATGACTGCAGATAAGGATATAAAATTAGCTTTGATTTTCAGTGAGATTAATTTTGCTAAGGTCGTTTTACCTGTTCCAGGCGGCCCCCAGAAAACCATTGAGTGCAGCACTCCTTTCTCTATGATTTCTCTTAATGGCTTTCCCTTGGATGTAAGATGATCTTGACCAAAAAATTTATCCATAGAGCATGGTCGAACTTTTTCAGCAAGCGGCATGTGATCTTGGTTATTGGTGCTTGTATCAACATGCTCCTCAAATAAATCACCCATTTTTTTTATTACTAATTAGCATGGAAACATATCTTTCAGTGACAAGGGACCAGCCAGTTAGGTATTTTACGGCGATAATAATCCCAATAATTATCCCTATTTCATTAGCTAAAATATCAGATAATTCAGCAGACCGATGGGGAGTAAGTTGCTGAAGAGATTCAATCAAAATGCCATATAAGCTTATGCATAGTAGAAGCTTTATATTGGATTTGAATTGCCCGGACAACCAACAAGATAAAAAAATAAACACGCAAATATGGATAATTTTATCCGAGACAATATTAGGTAGGTTTGAGCCATCTGCAAAAAACCAATTTGGTGGCAATACGAACAAACAAGAAAGTATAAAAATGATTACAAGGCTCAACAAATTCCAATGTAATTTGTAATCTAAATCATACATACGATCAGTTAACAAGTCCCAAAGGCTCGCCTAATATATCGACACCTAAAGGTAGATTTAATTCAAATATGTTTGATTGTATATTTTGATTTAACACCAGATTTTTAATATCAATAATTATAGTTTGATCCAAGGAATCAACTAATTTTATCTCGGATAAAATACCCCTACCAAAACCAAGAATAACTTCATTGCCAGATTCATTTGAACGTAATGGTTTCAATTGTATCCAGAGCATTTCCTTCTCATGATCGACTGAGGCAACTTCGAACTTAGTCATTAGCTCATTATTGTCATAAAACAAAATAAATTGAGCTCTTGCTAGAAATTCTTTTTGAGGTTTGACAGTAACTTGCTCTAAATCAACATCGTATGTCCAAAAATTTACACCATCAGCTAAGAAGATTTGCTCGTATGGCTCTATGTATTGCCATCGAATTTTTTCAGGCTTTTCGATAAAAAAGCTTCCCTTCATTAATTCTACTTTTCTATCATTTTTATCAAGAATATGCTGGGTAAACTCTGCTTTCATAGTGCTCACTGAGTCAAAATATTTATCTATTAGAATTTTTGCTTGGTTAAAATCTTCGTCATCAGAAAACGCTATTTGTGGCGCCACAAAAAAGAACAAACAAAGGAATAAGTTTTTCAGCATATTATAAAAACGAAGCATCTTGCTAAATCAATCATCGGTAGATGTGGATATCAGAATTTCTCTGCTTCCGTTGGATTCAAGTGGCCCAACTAAACCGGCCGCCTCCATTGCCTCGACCATTCTAGCGGCTCTGTTGTAACCTATCTTTAATCTTCTTTGGACACCTGAAATGGATGCTTTTTTTGTTTCAATAACAATCTGAACAGCTTGATCATACAGCACATCTTTTTCAGCATCTGCATCTTCGACTAGCCCTGACCCCGGTAATTCATTCGCTTCTAATATTTCCTCAATATACTGAGGTTTTCCTGCTGTTTTGAGACTCTCGACCACAGCATGTACTTCATTATCCGCCACAAATGCACCATGGACACGAGTTGGTAGTGATGTACCAGGAGGAAGATAGAGCATATCACCATGGCCTAGTAGAGTTTCTGCACCCATTTGATCTAAAATTGTCCTTGAATCTACTTTCGCGGATACTTGAAAAGCAATTCGGCTGGGTACATTTGCTTTTATAAGTCCAGTAATCACATCCACCGATGGTCTTTGAGTAGCCAAGAGCATATGTATCCCAGATGCTCTAGCTTTTTGGGCCAAGCGTGCAATAAGTTCTTCGGTTTTTTTGCCAACAATCATCATCATATCGGCAAGCTCATCAATAACAATCACTATAAAAGGTAAAGTACCAAGTGTCGGATGATGAGGTGTGGCATCGTCATCGATTAAATCAGGTGGCTTATAGAGTGGATCTGGTATGGGTTTTCCTTCAGCAATAGCATCTTTTACTTTTTTATTGTATCCGCCAATATTTCTCACGCCCAGTGCTGCCATTAACCGATATCTTCTATCCATCTCTGCAACAGACCATCGTAAAGCGTTTGCTGCATCCTTCATATCAGTCACAACCGGAGTCAAAAGATGTGGAATTCCTTCGTAAACTGATAATTCGAGCATTTTTGGATCTACCATTATTAATCTAACATGCTCTGCAGTTGCCTTGTAGAGTAGACTAAGGATCATGGCGTTAATTGCGACTGATTTACCCGAACCTGTTGTTCCAGCAATTAACAAATGAGGCATTTTCGCTAAATCAGCAACAACAGAATTTCCTCCAATATCTTTTCCTAGAGCTAGTGTTAAGGGTGAGGCCATATCATCATAAACTTTTGACTTTAAAATCTCACCTAGAGTAACTAGTTCACGATTTTCATTTGGAATCTCTAAACCAATAAATGATTTACCAGGAATTACCTCGACAATTCTGACGCTTACTACTGATAATGATCTTGCTAGGTCTTTAGCTAAAGTAGAAATCTTATTAACTTTTATTCCAGGTGCTGGATCTAATTCAAATCTTGTGATTATAGGTCCAGGTGAGACCGAAACTACCTCAACTTCTATACCAAAATCTTTTAATTTGAGCTCTACTAACCTTGACATTGCTTCCAATGCCTCGCCTGAGAAACCTTTCTTTTGTGGCGGCGGATCATCGAGTAAAGATAACGAAGGTAACTCTCCTTCATTAGAAGGCTCAAATAAAGCAACTTGGCGTTCTTTTTCAGCGCGTCCACTAGTCTCTAATGGGGAGATAACCGGTTCAATTTTTGGTGGTGCGCGTTTGGCAATCCGTTTTTTTTCAGCTTTTATTATTATTTGGCGCTCGGCCTGAATTCGCTTTCCTTCTATTTGGTCTTTCAGAGCATCAATTTTTATTACTATTTTATTCCAAACAAATACCGTAATCCTGCCTATCTCATCCATAATTTTAAACCACGAAATACTCAAAAATAATGAAATTGAGGTCAGCCAGATAAAAAATAATAAAGTACTTGCCCCAAGAAGCTTCATTGTGGACACAAGATATCCTCCAACAGCTTGGCCTAGGATCCCCCCGGCTGTTTCATTAAAACCCTCAGCCGAAAAGTGAAGGGTTGTTAATGCAGAGCTTGAAACTAAAAGTAAAAGGAAACCACTGGCACGGAGAAATAGATCGGCACGTGCCGTACTATCTGTATTTTTTAGATCAACATATAATAACCATCCATAATAAAAAATCATCCCAACGAAAAGATAAGCAGAGATACCAAATAAATTAAATAGTAAGTCCGAAATAAACGCACCTACTTGGCCTATTGCATTATTAATTTCATTTGAATTATTGATTTGAGCAATACCAGGATCATCTACGTGGTATGTTATTAAGGCCAACCAGAGTATAAAAGCCAATGCACCGAGCATCCATAGAGCAGACTCTCTTATGCTGCGCTTCACTTTTTCTGAAAAACTTATATTGTTAGATTTTGACATCTTTTGTATCAATTTATTTAAAAAGAAAGATAATTTATCTAACTATCAGCTTATCATTATTAGACTATTTATAACTATAATTTATAATTCTAAAATACAATTATTTATTCATAGGTAATATCTTTAAACTATGTTTATAATTCGAATTACCGCTTCAAAACAAAAACAATATCACTAGATAGTAGTTCCAAAGGTGCGATTAAATATGAATGAAAAAGAACATTTCAAGCTTCTCATTTTAGGGTCTGGTCCAGCTGGATATTCAGCTGCTGTGTACGCTGCTCGTGCCAACTTAAGTCCAGCAATAATAACTGGAATAGAGCAAGGTGGACAACTGATGACTACCACTGATGTTGATAACTGGCCTGGTGATATTGAAGGATTACAGGGCCCTGTATTGATGGATAGAATGCTGAAACACGCCCAAAGATTTGATACACAAATCATTAATGACCACATCAATGATGCCGATCTTTCATCTCGACCATTTAAACTTCAAGGAGATAAAGCACTTTATACCTGCGATGCTTTAATTATAGCAACTGGTGCAACTGCAATGTATTTGGGCTTGCCCTCAGAAGAAGCCTTTAAAGGTAAGGGCGTATCAGCTTGTGCTACTTGTGATGGTTTCTTTTATAGGAAAAAAATTGTTGCAGTTGTTGGAGGTGGAAATACTGCAGCTGAAGAAGCATTGTATCTTAGTAATATTGCCAGTGAAGTTCATCTAATACATCGCAGAGATAAACTCAAGGCTGAAAAAATCCTCCAAGATCAACTCTTTAAAAAAGAAAAAGAAGGTAAAATAAAAATTCATTGGAATCATGTCGTGGATGAAGTTCTCGGTGATGAAACCGGTGTAAATGCTTTATCCATAAAAGGTTCACTTAATGAGAAAAAGCAAACAATTGATCTATCTGGCATATTCATTGCGATTGGGCATAGTCCCAATACAAATCTTTTTAATAATCAACTTATAATGAATAATGGCTACATCAAAATCAAGGCTGGACTTGAAGGTGATGCTACCTCAACAAATATTCCTGGTGTATTCGCAGTGGGTGACGTATCTGATCAAATTTACCGGCAAGCCATTACCTCAGCTGGAGCCGGCTGTATGGGCGCGCTTGATGCTGAAAAATATTTAGATGCACTTATCAACTAAATCGCATACTTGTGCATATTGAAATATTCGAAAAGTTTTCAGATTTTATTAAAACAGATTGGGAAAAGCTTTCAACTAACCGAAATCCATGTCTTTCCTATGATTTTATTGAAAGCGCAGAAATTACTGGGTGCGTATCAAACGAAACTGGATGGAAACCACGTCATCTTGCTCTTTTTGATAACAAGGGAATAATAAAGGCAGCCCTTCTTCTTTACGAAAAAACTCATTCATGGGGAGAGTTTGTATTTGATTTTACCTGGGCACAAGCTTATAGAGATAATCAACTACCCTACTATCCAAAACTAATATCTTGTATACCCTATACACCAATTAGTAGTAATAAAATTCTACTTACAAATCCAAGTGACAATGAATCAGCTGAAGAAATTGTAAATCAAGCAATTAACCTTACGAACAATCATGGGTTTTCTTCTTTACATTTCCATTTTGTAAAGTTGGCAGATTTAACGTTACTCGAATCTTGTGGACTACTCAAAAGAGTAGATTGTCAGTTCCATTGGTTTAACAATAATTATCGCTCCTTCGATCATTTTTTAGGCGGGCTAATCTCAAAAAAAAGAAAAAAAATCAAACGAGAAAGGCGAAAAGTTCAGGAGCAAAATATAATTTTCAAGTGGCATTATGGCTCAGAAATTAGTAATGAAAAGTGGAAGACGATATACAAACTCATATCGATGACGTTTTATAAAAAAGGCTCATCACCCTATTTTAGCTATGATTTTTTTACAGAAATAAGTAAAAAATTACCCCATAAGATAATGGTGATAACGGCAAACATTAAAACAAATATTATTGGTGCAGCCATATTTTTTGTTGATAAAAACGGTTTATATGGAAGATATTGGGGGACAGATGATGGTTACGATTCGTTGCACTTCGAAACGTGTTATTACCAAGGAATTGATTATTGCATTAAAAATAACCTTAAATATTTCGAGCCTGGAACAGGCGGTGAGCATAAAATCAGCAGGGGCTTCATACCAAGAAAAACTTGGTCCGCACATCATTTGAGCAATATAAATTTTTCTAACGCGATTAAAAGCTATCTAGCCAAAGAAAGTCAATATATAGATAAATATATAAAGAATGTCGAAGATCATAGCCCTTATAAACTAGAATATAAATAAATTATAATACTCTCATGACAAATGACTACAAAAAAAAATACTCGGAAATA
>CAJJBK010000019.1 GCA_905182415.1 uncultured Woeseiaceae bacterium
TAAGCCACCTGCAGCAGCAATCCATCCTGCGTGCCGACCCATGACCTCCATTATGAAGACTTTTGTTGAGGTTTTGCACATAGAGATAACATCCATGGCTGCTTCTTGAGTGGACACAGCAACATACTTAGCTACCGATCCAAATCCTGGGCAATTGTCAGTAATAGGTAGATCATTATCAACTGTTTTAGGGATACCAAGGCACGTGACGGGATATCCCATTTCTTTACTTATAAGAGATACTTTGTGAGCGGTATCCATGGAGTCATTACCACCGTTATAAAAAAAATATCCGATATTATGCGCCTTGAAAACTTGAATTAATCGTTCATATTCTTGAAGATTTTCTTTAATACCTTTTAACTTATATCGAGCCGAACCAAAAACTCCACCCGGTAAATATCTGAGGCTTGCTATAGTTTTTTTGGATTCAAGATTCGTGTCTATCATGTCTTCTTCCAGCGCACCAATAATTCCATTTTTACCTGCGTAAACATTCGAGATAAAATCTTTGTGAGATCTGGCTGTTTCAATGACACCACAAGCAGTAGCATTAATTACAGCAGTTACCCCTCCAGATTGCGCATAAAATGCATTCATAGCAGTCATACTTTCACCTAAATTTATTATAAACTGGCAAGAATGATAACTTAAACGCAACAGATCGTCACCGTATGCCTGATTTTTAGGATTGACCATTATATGGATTGTCGGTAATTTTACTCGCCAGCATGTTGTATATTATATTTTCAAAGTAAAGGATAAAAAATGAGAATTGTTTTTTTAGGTGCCCCTGGCTCTGGGAAAGGAACTCAAGCCCAGAGATTAATGGATGAAAAAAATATTCCGCAAATCTCAACCGGTGATATGTTGCGTGCCGCTGTTCAAGCTAAATCTAGCTTTGGGATCAAAGCAAAGGAAGTCATGGAATTAGGAAAACTTGTCTCAGATGAAATAATGATTGGTATCATTAGTGAACGATTAATGGAGTCCGATACTGACCAAGGTTTTATTCTCGATGGTTTTCCAAGAACGACTAAACAAGCTGAGGATTTAGATCTATTATTGCAAAAGCAAGAAAAACCATTAGATCAAGTAATATTGATGGATGTTGACCATGAAATTCTAATGAAGCGTATTGTGGGCAGAAGAACATGTTCAATTACCGGGAAATTATTGAATATTTATTTTTCTAAACAAGATGAATTGAATGCATGCACTAAAGCGGGCGGCGAGTTAATCCAGAGGAAAGATGATAATGAGGATACGATTCTTAACCGATTGGAAGTTTATCGGGATCAAACTGAACCCTTAATTGCTTATTATTCAAAAAGAGATCAATTAAAGAAAGTTAAGGCCGTGGGATCTATGGATGAGGTATATCAGCGTTTGCTTGATGTTTTGTAGTTAAGAGCAATAAAATTTATTAATTCATTAAATTAAGTAATTTATTTCCTATTATATTTTTTCTCCATCCATTACTTACGCGGGAATTTAGATTTCCACAAACTAATATTTTTAATTCTTTCTTAGAAGCTAATATCTCTGGATAGATATTAAGCTTATCACTTTCTTCTTTAATGATTTTTGACATCTCATGTACTATTTTTTTTTGTTGCTCAGTTATTTTCAATTGTGCAATATAATCTTCGTAATCTTTTGATGAGATTTCTAGTAATTTAAGTATTTCATCACCAGAATTATTTATAAAAGATGCTGGCAAATTCTTAACTTTTCTAAGATCAGTTATTTCTTTTATGCCCATAGTTGCTATATCCAGTATGGTCCTATCGCTTAGGATCCATTTTCTGGGTAAATCTTTAGTTATGGCGCGTTTTTCTCTCCATCCAGCAATAAGATAAGCAGCTTTTTTTTCCTTGCCTGAGAGATATTGAATTGCCCTGATTTTGTCACCCGCGTTTTTTGTTGATGTATTATAGATATCTTTATTAATTAAGATATTCGAATCCTCTTCTGCCCAGGTAACTCGTCCTAGTCGTTGAAGTTTTTCAGTTAATATTGCATGAGACTCTAATAAATACTCAACATCTTCTGCTGCATACGTTAGCATTTCTTTAGTGAATGGTCTTTTTGACCAGTTAGCTCGAGTTTGATTTTTTTCTAGAATTACCTCGAAGAGATTTTCTACTAAAGTGGCATAACCCATTTGAGGTGCATAACCAAGAATACCTGACGCAATTTGAGTATCGAAGAGATTAATTGGAAGTGTATTTGTGGTTTGGTAGATAACTTCAAGATCTTGTCTTGCAGAATGAATTATCCATGCTTTTTTGGAAGCTGATTCCCAGAATTTTTTTAGCTCGAGATTGAGTAACGCATCTATACAATATATAGATTTAGGCAGACCAACTTGAATAAGACATAATTGAGCAAAAAAAGTTTTTTCCCTCATGAATTCAGTATCAATGGCAAGATAATCCTGCGCTTCGATATTTTTAATTACTTCTGAGGTTATATTCGATTCAAATAGTTGAGAATTAATCATGTTAAGAAATGAGGATTTTTGGCAACATATCATGAGATAATACGTGAATTAATTATAAATGTTTGAGAAAAGAATGAAGCAATTATTACAGAATTTTTTAGACATGATTATGTTGCGAAAAGGAGCTGATGCGATTCCATTTTCATGGCTAGTTTTTGTCTTTTCGTTGGGACTGTTATTAATCTCTTCCTCGGGAGTCTTATTTTTAATTGACAATCCACCAAATCAGAGACCATGGGTTAATTTTTTAGGTTATTTTTTTGGCATTTCTTTTTATGGAGCAATCTTAATTGTTTATGGTTTTGTCGGACGTGTATTGCAAACTATCAGTGCCATAATTGCTTGTGGTTCTTTGATAACGATCATGTTTGTGCTTGAATTTATCTTGTTTGCACCTTTTATCGGAATCAATCTTGCTGGATTATTGGCGAGTTTTATTATGTTATGGTCGGTACCGGTTGAAGGGCATTTAATTAGCACTGCTATAGAGAAGAGCCGTTTTTTTGGCATTATTATTGCTATTATTGCATTACTCTTACAGTTTATGTTTCAGGCTTATATGTTGAATTACTTGGAATCAGTTAGTTAATAATACATGCATATTCACATCCTCGGAATTTGTGGAACTTTTATGACTGGTATTGCATCTATGGCTCAATCTCTGGGTCATCAGGTTACGGGTAGCGATCAAAACTTTTATCCACCTATGAGTGATGCGCTCAGGCATTTAAATATTGAGGTCGATGAAAATTATGATCCTTTGCAATTGGATAGACGCCCAGATTGCTGCATTGTAGGCAATGTAATGACAAGGGGTCATCCTGTTATTGAATTTATGCTGGATAAAAAGATACCATTTAAATCAGGCCCACAATGGCTTTCGGAGAATATTTTAAACGATCGTTTTGTTATCGCCGTATCAGGGACACACGGTAAAACAACCACCACAAGTATGCTTTCTTGGATACTTGAAGATAATGGTTATTCACCGGGTTATTTGATAGGTGGGGTTCCAAATAATTTTAACTCATCAGCTAGAATAGGTAACTCAAAATATTTTGTTATTGAGGCAGATGAATATGACACAGCTTTTTTTGATAAACGACCTAAATTTATTCATTACCAACCAACAATTACTATTATGAATAATTTGGAATTTGATCATGCTGATATTTATAAGAATATAGATGAAATAAAATGGCAATTTCATCAGTTAGTTAGGATTACCCCTCAATCAGGAAAAATTATCTTTAATGGCTCTGATGAAAATATTCATGATGTAATAAAATTAGGTAACTGGACGCCAACAGAAACTTTTGGCCTTAAAGGTAATCATGATTGGCTTGCTAAAAAAATGGCTAAAAATAGTATTTCTATTAAGCACAAAAATACTATATCTGCTAGTAGTTCCTGGAATATGAGTGGTTCCTATAATATTGAAAATGCCCTGGCTGCAATTGCTGCGGCAAATTCCATAGGTATTACCCCCGCTAGTTCCCTAGAGTCGTTGGCTAGCTATAAAGGGGTAAAAAGACGTTTGGAAAAGTTAGTGACGATTTCGAACATCACAATTTATGATGATTTTGCTCATCACCCAACCTCTATAAAGAAAACCATTGAGGGTATACATGAAAATCATAGTCACAAACGAATTATTATAGCAATAGAGATACGTTCAAACACCATGTTGTCAGGTGCCCATAATTCCGCATTATTAGAATCAGTCAAAGATGCTGATTTTGTATTTTTCTATCAATCTAATAAAGATAAACGCTCTCTAGAGAGTCAAGGCTTGCTAGATAAGAATAATATGCAGATAACTTATGATATTGAGGTATTGGCAGCAAAACTTATCTCAATATTAAGAGACGACGACGCTTTAATTTTTATGAGTAATGGAGATTTTTGTGGAGCGAAAGAATTATTTACAAAGCAGCTAGAGAAATTACATGTTTGATTATAATTTTATTTGAAGGGTGGATTAATATGAAAATACCTCTATTTCCTTTGCAGACGGTTTTATTTCCGGGTGGGCCACTTTCATTAAGGGTTTTTGAAAGACGATACCTAGATATGGTGAGCGATTCTTTAAGTTCTGATCAATTATTTGGAATTATACTCAATAAACAATCGTCAAGTAATGATGCAAATAATTTCTGTAAAATCGGAGTATTAGCTCAAATTGTTGATTGGGATCAAGGCTCTGATGGAGTATTAGGCTTGCAAGTAATTGGAAAGGAACGATTTTTACTATCTAATCATTATGTAGCTGAAGATGGTTTAAATATGGGTGAGATTAAGATATTAGAGCCTGAAAAAAAACTATTACTCCCTCAAGAATATACAACACTTTCTGCGATACTTGAAAGTATTCTCCATGAATTCTCGGAATTATATACGTCAGTGAAAAAAGATTTTAATGATGCCTCATGGGTTGGGTATAGATTGGCAGAAATACTTCCAATTGAATTATCTCAGCAACAAATATATCTTGAGATTGAGGAGCCGCTTGATAGGTTGGAGTTATTAAAGACTTTTATGACGGCCAATCAAAATTTCATGAAAATGCCCAAGGATTCAACTCTTCAGTAGAGTGAAAACTTTTTCAGTGGCCTCTAGTGTTAATTTTATTTCTTTATCTGTATGCGCTGAAGAGATAAAGCCAGCCTCAAAAGCAGAAGGCGCTAGATAGATGTTTTCGCTCAGCATGCCATGAAAAAAACGTTTAAATAAATTAATATCTGACTTTATAATATCGTTGTAATTCTTTATCGGACCATATTTGTTGAAGGTAAAGCCAAACATACCTCCAAGATGGGTGACTTGCAGTGGCTGATCAAATGTTTTAGCTATCTCTGACATTCCTTTCATTAAGGTCTCGCATTTCAAATCAAGAGACTTATGAAAATTATCAACTTCCATTGATTCCAGTGTGACTAGTCCTGCTATCATTGCAATAGGATTTCCTGACAATGTTCCGGCTTGATAAACAGGACCTTCGGGCGCCAAATGAGACATGATATCTTTTCGACCACCAAATGCAGCTGCTGGAAGTCCACCACCAATAATTTTTCCTAGTGTAGTGATATCTGGCTTCACGCCATAGATTGATTGAGCTCCTCCCTTAGCTACTCGAAAACCAGTCATGACCTCATCAAAAATTAAGACTGCACCAGATAACTGGCACTGATCTTTTATTGTTTCTAGGAAACCAGAAATGGGTTTAATCATGTTCATATTTCCAGCAACGGGCTCTACAATGACGCAGGCGATTTTATTTTTCATAACCTTAAATGCATTAACAACACTTTCGGGGTCATTGAATGGCAAGGTGATCGTGTGTTTTGCAAGCGATGCTGGTATTCCTGGGGAGCTTGGTACTCCATGGGTTAAGGCGCCAGAACCTGCTTTTATTAGCAGTGAATCCGAGTGACCGTGATAACAACCTTCAAATTTTATTATGATGTCTTTTTTAGTATAGCCACGCGCGAGACGAATAGCGCTCATAGTTGCTTCAGTGCCAGTACTCACCATACGAACTCGTTCAATAGAAGGCATGAATTCACATACCTTACTGGCTAGTTTTGTTTCAATTTTTGTCGGAGCCCCAAAGCTTAAGCCATCTTTGATGGCCACTTTTATAGCATCAATAACTGCTGGAAATGCGTGCCCAAGGATTAAGGGGCCCCAAGAACCAACATAATCAATCATTTCTTGATTATCTTCAGTTTTGATCCACGCACCTTTTCCTGACTTAAAGAAAAGGGGATCACCACCTACACCACCAAAAGAACGGGCGGGTGAATTCACTCCACCAGCAATTACTTTTTTTGCCTCTTTAAATAAGGTCATATTTTCTTGAACCTAAATTGTAATAGTTATATTAAAAATATAAATGATTCTAGTTGAATATTTCTTTTTCAAGCCAGATAACTTCTGTATTAATCGATCCATCCTCATATAACTGAATTCTTCTATACCCAGGAGGGCGATCATCAATAGAGAATTTCTCTGATTTTGGCTTGAATTGTCTACAAGTTGATGGTGTACCAATAATTTCAATATTATTGTAACTCATTTCGATGCTTTGATGAATATGACCGCAAAAGATAACTCTAATATTTCTATATTTTTCTAAAAGATTAAAAAATTCTGTTTTATTTTCTAAACCAATCTCATCTATCCATTTACTGCCTATATTTATGGGGTGATGATGTAAGTAAATCATTATATATTTATGATCATTTGAATTTATATTCAATTCTAGTTTCTCGAGTTCACTCTTACTCAGAAAACCTTTTGGGCTATCAGCAATACTGCTATCGATGCCTATAATTAACCAATCTTGTTTAATTACTTTCTCGCAACAAAAAAACAATGACTTGGGTAATGTTGACTGTAGTTTAATTTTTGTATCATGATTTCCGGGAATACAAAATATTGGTGAATTTTCTAGTTGAAGTAATCCATAGAAGTTTTCATAGGAATCTTTATTGTTATCTTGAGTTAGATCGCCCGTTGCAATAATCATATCAAAATCCCAGGATGAGCCTTTGATATGACTAACCACTGCTTTTAAAGATTGATAAGGATTGATTCCTTTAAATTTATCGTTTTGATTTGAGAGAATGTGCGGGTCAGTAATCTGAATAATCCTAACCGGTGGTTTATTTTTCTTCATCTTGGTCGAATAATATCACCCAAAGCTATTGGAGCCTTGGGTGATATTTTATTTTTTAATAGCGGTAATATTCAGGCTTGTAAGGACCTTCTTGTTTAACGCCAATATAATCAGCTTGCTCCTGAGTCAGTTTTGTCAATACACCACCAAATCCTGCCACCATATAACGAGCAACTTCCTCATCTAAATGTTTCGGAAGTACTTCTACTTGTAGCATTTTAGCTTGGGTTGATTCATCTTGAGCGGCAAATTTTCGCTTATAAAGTTCGATTTGAGCCAATACCTGGTTAGCAAAAGAGCCATCCATAATTCGGCTTGGGTGTCCTGTGGCATTACCTAAATTAACTAGACGACCTTCGGCTAGTAACAATAAGTGATCACTTTTATCTTCATTGCGATATATTTTATGAACCTGAGGCTTAATCTCATCCCACTGCCAATTTTCTCGCATGAAAGCAGTATCAATTTCATTATCAAAGTGACCAATATTACATACAACACAACCACTCTTAAGTGCGCTTAGGACATTAGAGCCACAAACATTATAATTACCGGTACTGGTAACGAGCATATCGGTAGATGCTAATAAGTCTTTATTAACTCCTTTTGTCTCATCTCCGTCTTGATAAGTAGAGACAACTTCAAAACCATCTAAACATGCTTGCATAGCGCAAATAGGATCGATTTCAGTGACCTTGACGATCATGCCTTCTTGGCGAAGGGATTGAGCAGAGCCTTTACCTACATCACCATAACCAACAACAACAGCTTTTTTCCCCATGAGTAAGTGATCCGTTGCGCGTTTAACGGCATCACTAAGGCTATGACGACAGCCATATTTATTATCGCATTTTGACTTAGTGACTGAATCATTAACATTAATAGCAGGTACTTTTAGCTCACCAGATTCAAGCATTTCATAAAGGCGATGAACACCTGTAGTGGTTTCTTCGGTGACACCATGAACTGAATCTAAAACTTGTGGGTATTTTTGATGCAATAACGAAGTTAAATCACCACCATCATCGAGTATCATATTAGCGTTCCAAGGAAGACCATCTTTTAAAACTTGCTGTTCTAGACACCATTCATACTCTTCTTCTGTTTCACCTTTCCAAGCAAAGACAGGTGTACCATTAGCAGCAATAGCTGCTGCAGCATGATCTTGAGTTGAGAAGATATTACAAGAAGTCCAACGAACTTCTGCACCTAATGCTTCTAAAGTCTCAATTAAAACCGCGGTTTGGATTGTCATATGAATACAACCTAGAATACGGGCACCACTTAATGGCTGTTCTGAATGATATTTATCACGCAGAGTCATTAATGCAGGCATTTCTGATTCAGCAATATCAATTTCTTTGCGACCAAATTCTGCCAAAGAAATATCTGCTACCTTGTAATCATCTTTATTTTTATTTATTGCAACAGCTTCATTGGCCATAGCGTTCTCCTTAGTGTTTGTATTTATTTATATTGAAGCTTTTAATTCTTCAGCCTTATCTGTTTTTTCCCAACTAAGATCAATATCTTCTCTACCAAAGTGCCCATAAGCGGCGGTAGGCAGATATATTGGTCGAAGTAGATCGAGCATATTCAAGATACCGAAAGGTCTTAGGTCAAATTTATCATTGATCAGATTAATTAATTTTTCTTCACTAATTTTACTGGTACCAAAAGTATTCACACTGATAGAGGTAGGTCTAGCAACACCAATGGCATAAGATACTTGAATTTCACAGCGTTCAGCTATTTCTGCAGCCACAATATTTTTTGCCACATAACGACAGGCATAAGCAGCAGAGCGATCTACTTTTGATGGATCTTTGCCAGAAAAAGCACCACCTCCATGTCTTGCGGAGCCACCATAAGTATCAACAATTATTTTTCGCCCGGTTAACCCGCAGTCACCCATAGGACCACCGACTTCGAATCTGCCAGTAGGATTGATATGGTATTTGGTATTTTTATTAATCCACTGTGAAGGGATGATGGGTTTTATAATTTCTTCCATTATTCCTTCTGTTAGATCACTCATCTTGACATCGGCATGATGTTGCGACGACACAACCACTGCATCTATTCCAACTGGTTTATCGTTTTCATATATAAAAGTTACCTGACTTTTTGCGTCAGGCCTTAACCAAGGTAGTATGCCTGCTTTTCTTACTTCCGCCTGCTTTTTAACGAGGTTATGCGCGAGTGAAATTGGCGCTGGCATTAAAACATCAGTTTCGTTTGTTGCATAGCCAAACATTAATCCTTGATCACCAGCACCTTGATCTTCTGGGTTACCACGATCCACGCCTTGAGCAATATCTTGTGATTGTTTTCCTAGTGCATTCATTACCGCACAAGAACCGCCATCAAATCCCATGTCTGAATCTGTATAACCGATATCAATAATTGTCTTACGAACAATATTTTCTACATCAATAACGGCATCCGTGGTAATTTCTCCAGCCACTATTGCCATGCCAGTTTTTACCATAGTTTCGCATGCAACACGCGCTGATTTGTCCTGCTCAATGATGGCATCAAGGATTGCATCTGAAACTTGATCAGATATTTTATCTGGATGACCCTCCGAAACCGATTCAGATGTAAAGAGATAGGAATGACTCATAAGTGCCTCATTTATTTAGGTAAGAGATGTTATAGATTTTCTATTTGAATTTGTTATTTTTTGTGTTTCAACCTGTATCAATATTATATATTTTGAATATTAACTAATTTTAATCATATTTTTTTAATTCTTGCTTGCGGCCTGGCTCTTAAATAAGCAAAATACTTTTATCCATAGCTGTCAATAATTTCATGCTCAATTATATATTATCAGGAGAGCCAATGCTAAGCGAAAAAAATCATACATCTCGTCGAGAGCTTGCCAATGCCATCAGAGCTCTTAGTATGGACGCCGTACAAAAAGCAAATTCTGGGCACCCAGGAATGCCAATGGGTATGGCAGATATCGCAGAAGTACTATGGAATGATCATTTAAGACATAATCCCAATAATCCTGAATGGATAGATAGAGATAGATTTGTTCTTTCGAACGGTCATGGATCCATGTTGTTGTATAGCCTGCTCCATTTAAGCGGTTATCCGTTAAGCATAGAACAAATTAAAAATTTCCGACAATTCAATCAAGTGACCGCCGGTCATCCAGAACGTGAACCAGAAATTGGGATTGAGACTACCACTGGACCACTTGGCCAAGGAATTAGTAATGCGGTCGGTATGGCGCTCAGTGAAAAATTATTAGCCGCATCCTTTAATAAACCTGATGCAGAAATAATCAATCATAGAACTTGGGTATTTACGGGTGATGGTTGTTTGATGGAAGGCATTTCTCATGAGGCTTGCTCTTTGGCGGGCACCTGGGGTCTTGGAAAATTGATATGTTTTTATGATGACAATGGAATTTCGATAGATGGCGATATTAAAGGCTGGTTTACGGATGATACTGTTAAGCGTTTTGAATCATATGGATGGCAAGTGATTGGCGATGTAGACGGGCATGACGCCGAGGAAATTTCTGATGCTATTACTGATGCTTTGAAAGACACAAATAGACCTTCATTGATATGCTGTAAAACAAAAATTGGCTTTGGCTCGCCAAATAAAGAGGGAACAGCAAGTACACATGGCGCACCATTGGGTGATGAGGAGATAAAAGCAACCAAGGAAGCGTTGGGCTGGGATTCTCCTGCTTTTGAGATTCCAGACGATATAATGGATGCTTGGAATGGCTCAAAAACGGGCGAGAATATCGAAAAATCATGGATGGATAGTTTTGAGAAATACAACAAGGCTTATCCTGATTTAGGAAAAGAGCTAAAAAGAAGAATGAATGGAGAGCTTCCCGAGGATTGGAATAGGCTTGCAGAGAAATCTATTACTGATATTGATAATGAGGCCAATGATTTAGCAACCCGGCAATCATCTTTATTGGCCTTGAATAAGCTTGCTCCAATTTTACCTGAAATGGTAGGAGGCTCAGCGGATTTAACGGGCTCTAATTTGACCAGGCATGATGCTTCTGTTGTTTTTGATGAAGACCATCCTGGTGGCAATTATCTAAACTTTGGAGTTAGAGAGTTTGGTATGTCAGCAATAGGTAATGGCATGATTCTTCATGGTGGTGTAATTCCTTATTCAGGTACATTTTTGACATTTTCAGATTACGCACGTAATGCATTGAGAATGGCCGCTCTGATGGAGATTCAAAATATCTTTGTTTATACTCATGATTCAATAGGATTGGGGGAAGACGGTCCGACACACCAACCAATTGAGCATGTTGCAAGCTTAAGAATTATGCCAAATATGAGTGTATGGCGACCTTGTGATGCTGTAGAAACTGCCGTTTCTTGGCGAGATGCTATTGAAAGAAAAGATGGTCCAACTAGCCTGATTTTAACGCGTCAGAAACTACCTCATCAAGTTAGATCAAAAGCACAGATTAAAGATATCTCAAAAGGCGGTTATGTTTTATCTGACTGTAATGGAACGCCAGATATTATATTAATTGCAACGGGATCTGAAGTCGCTATCACTGTGGATGCATCAAAAACCTTAACCAAAGAAGGTATTAATGTAAGAGTCGTTTCAATGCCTTGTACTAACTTATTTGATCAACAGGATAAGGCTTATACTCAAAGTGTATTGCCGATTGAATGTGTTTGTCGTTTAGCGATTGAAGCGGGTGTAACAGAGGGTTGGTGGCGCTATGTTGGTTCCTTTGGTGCTGTATTAGGAATAGATCGTTTCGGTTTATCCGCTCCAGCTGAAGAACTTTTTGAATACTTTGGATTTACGGCAAGCAATATCGTTAATAAAGCAAAGCTACTCATCAAGAGAGACTAATAGAAGTATCTATTTTTTAATTATTTTTAACCAAAATTTTAGGAGAGTTAAATGACCATCAAGGTTGCAATTAATGGGTTTGGACGTATCGGCCGAAATATTATGAGGGCGCTTTATGAATCTGGTAAGCGATCAGATATCGAAATTGTAGCAATCAATGATCTCGGTGATGCCAATACCAACGCCCATCTCTTAAGAAGAGATACGGCTCATGGAAGATTTCCAGGTGAAATTGAAGTGAAGAATAATTGTTTAGTGGTTAACAATGATGAAATTAAAGTTTTTGCAGAACGCGACCCTACTAAATTACCTTGGGGAGATCTGGGGGTTGATATCGTACTTGAGTCTACAGGATTCTTTTGTTCTCGTGATGGTGCCTCAAAGCACATACAAGCAGGAGCAAAAAAAGTAATTATTTCTGCACCGGGCGGTGCTGATGTTGATGCAACTATTGTTTACGGTGTAAATCATAATATTCTCACCAAGGAACATACTATTATTTCGAATGCTTCTTGTACAACGAATTGCCTTGCTCCACTAGTAAAACCTTTACATGAAAAAATTGGTGTTCGACATGGGATAATGACAACAATTCATGCCTATACAAATGATCAGGTCTTGACCGATGTTTATCATTCTGATCTTCGTCGCGCTCGTTCTGCAACAATGTCACAAATCCCAACTAAGACAGGGGCTGCAGCAGCTGTTGGGCTCGTTCTTCCTGAGTTAAATGGTCTTCTCGATGGATTCTCAATGCGTGTACCAACGATCAATGTTTCTGCTGTTGACCTGAGTTTTGTGTCTGAAAGAGAAACTACGATTGAAGAAATTAATGAAATTATGCTTGCGGCCAGCCAAAATGAGCTCAAAGGTGTGCTAGCTTATTGTGATGAACCTCTCGTATCTGTCGATTTTAATCATGATCCCGCTTCTTCTAGTTATGATTCTACACTCACTAAAGTTATGCAAGGTACACTTGTTAAAGTAATTTCTTGGTATGACAATGAGTGGGGTTTTTCAAATCGTATGTTAGATACAACAATGGCACTAGCGAACGCAAAATAAAAAATTTTTAAAATTCAAATAGATCATTAAAAGCGAATTTATTTATGCTAAGAATGTCTGATCTTGATCTCTCTGATAAAAAAGTCTTAATAAGAGAAGATCTTAATGTTCCCATTCTAAATGGTGAGATAACCAGTGATGCAAGAATAAGAGCAATATTACCAACCTTGGACATTGCTTTAAAGGCGAATTGTGCGATTTTGATCATGTCTCACATGGGAAGACCGACAGAGGGTGAATATAATTCAGATTATTCACTCGAGCCGATAGCCGGGCATTTATCAAAACTATTGGGAAAAGAAGTTAACTTTATATCCGACTGGTATGATGGCGTTGAGGTTACTTGTGGTGAAATTGTTTTATTAGAAAATGTAAGATTTGAAGTAGGTGAAAAAAAGAATGATGAAGCACTCTCACGGAAAATGGCAGAGCTTTGTGATATTTTTATTATGGATGCATTTGCTTGTGCTCATAGAGCGCATGCAAGTACATGTGGAATAATTGATTATGCAAAAATGGCTTGTGCTGGACCTCTATTAAGCAAAGAATTGGACGCTCTTGAGCTGAGTTTTAAAGAGCCCAAAAAGCCCGTCGTTGCGATTGTAGGTGGATCAAAAGTTTCCACAAAATTAGGCGTCCTTAAGTCATTAAGTGGTTTAGTGGACTATCTTATTTTGGGTGGTGGAATAGCTAACACTTTTATTAAGGCGTCTGGTCATAATATTGGAAATTCATTACATGAAGAGAGTATGATGAATATTGCACAATCTATGCTCTCTGATAAAGTTAAGTCATGTCAAATACCTGAAATTATTGATGTGGTGGTAGCCAAAGAATTTAGCTCTCAAAGTAAAGCCAATATTAAAATGATAGAGGAAGTGGCTTCTGATGACCTCATTCTTGATATTGGTCCTAAAACGGCAGAAATATTTTCCAAGATCATTTCACAGGCACAAACAATTATCTGGAATGGACCTCTTGGCGTATTTGAATTTGATCAGTTTGGATTAGGCACAAAAGCAATTGCTAAAGCAATAGCTCAAAGTAAAGGCTTCTCTGCTGCGGGAGGTGGGGATACGCTGGCGGCTATAGAGAAATATGAAATTGTTGATGATATTTCTTATATATCAACCGGGGGAGGTGCTTTTCTTGAGTTCATAGAAGGTAAGCCTTTACCCTCTGTTGAAGCGCTTAAGATTAAAGGTTATTGACCCTCGACCAAGGTCCGTTTATCGCTAAAGTTAAGCCTCTGTTTTGAATATTCACGAACATAAGCTGACCATCTGGTGAAAAACAGACACCGCAAAGCTCAGAATCACTATGAGTGTTATCCGCAAATACATATTGCTTCCCGCTGGGGCTAATTCCAACTAGACCACAATAATTATTAGAGTCTTCGCATATAATGAGATCCCCCCAAGGGCTCATTATAATGTTATCTGCATGCTGCAAGGTACTTTCAGTATTTGATTCAGCTAGGAGCTTAATATGACCAGCAACTCCTTGAGCGCTTTTAGAAAATTCTCTGTTGATTCGGTATTCAAATACTTGCCCCATTCTCTCAACGCCACCGATTGTTGCTGTTAGAAAAATACTATTTTCGGCATAACAAATTCCTTCGCCGCGAGCAAATCTTGCAGCACCAGATTCAAAACCTCTTAATCTCAAATCATTCTCATCTGAATCAACATTATCCATGTCAATCCATTTTGCCTCATGCCATTCATTTTCACGTATGGCTAAATCATTCCAATTACGCGTATCAAAAGAGTTCTTTTTTGCTATACCGAGGGCTTGTAATTTTCCGCCTAAAGATAATTGACCGGGTATATTTGGTATGAATCGATATAAGAGACTTCTGTGTTTATCTTCAGTGAGATAAATAGTCCCTGAAATTGGATCAATCGCAGCTGCTTCATGTTCAAAACGACCCATCTCTTTTAGTGGAATTGGTTTCGTAGCATTTTTATCATTTGCATTGACTTCAAAGATATAACCATGCCGTTTCTCTCTTGTTACAATTGTATTTCTCTCAAAAGTTGTTCCCGGACTGCTAAAGCATTCCTCACAGCTTAACCAACTTCCCCATGGTGTTGGACCACCTGCACAATTGTATTCAGTGCCCATTAAGCTTAGGTGCTGACTTTTTGTTTGTTTTGTTAAGGGGTCATATTCGATGGTTGTGGTTCCTCCTGTCCCGGGAGTGCTTCCATTGCCTTGGTCATATATATGATCAAGGTTTATTGTTCCTAAATATTCATTGTTTGTACCAAAAGGACTATTTTTAAAACTGGCGGGATGATTTTCATGATTAAGTACTAGATTTATATTCCCGTTAGAGCCTTTAAATGCTGCCATACCGTCAGCTTGAGCTGGTGTTTTTAGACCATCACTCATTATTGTGCCTTGCTCTGATATGATGGAATATTCAAAACCTTCAGGAAGATCTAGGATTTTATTAGGGTCATTTTTTAGCTTACCGAATGGCGATCGAGAAGCACCCATTATATTTTTGGTATTAAGTGCGGCACTTGCAAGTAGTGCACCTTGGATGAATTGCCTTCTTTTAATCATTGAGTTTTTATTCTTATTTTATATTTATTGATACTTAATGTTGACATTATTTTCGGGTGTTTGGAAGCTTTTTAGTTTAAAATTGAAGCTATAAAATAATGTTACGCAGAACTAAAATAATAGCTACGCTTGGACCGTCTTCATGTGATCATAAGACACTAGAAGGTATGATTAAAGCGGGTATGAATGTTGCTCGTATAAATTTTTCACATGGGCTCAGAGAAGACTACTTTAAGTTAATCAAGATACTTCGTGAAATCTCTGCTGCTAATGATTGTGAAATTGGTATCATGGCCGATCTCCAGGGCCCAAAAATAAGAATTAGATCTTTTCGTTCAGATAAGGTGCTACTTAAATCATCAGATAAATTTTTCCTTGATACCTCATTGGGTGAGTTTGATGGCGATCTCTCTGGTGTTGGTGTGGACTATGCGAATCTTCATAATGATATTAATATTAATGATAAATTATTACTCGATGATGGAAGAGTGATTCTTCGTGTTGAAAGAATTGAAATGACTCGCGTTTATACCGAAGTCATCGTCGGGGGAGAATTATCAAATCATAAAGGTGTTAATTTTCCAGCTGGAGGATTATCTGTTCCTGTGATCACAAAAAAAGATCATGAAGATATTAATTTAGCTGCAGAGTTAAACGTTGATTTTCTCGCAGTTTCTTTTGTTAGATGCGCTAAAGATGTTAGTGAAACACGACTATTATATGAAGCGGCAGGGGGGCGAGGAAAAATTGTTTCAAAAATTGAAAGAGCTGAAGCTTATCAGAATCTTGATGAATTAATTGAAGCATCTGATGCGCTAATGGTAGCCAGGGGTGACCTAGGAATCGAAATGGGGTTTTCAGAATTAACGGGAATTCAAAAAGAAATTATCAGAAAAACGCGCCGGAAAAATAAAGTAGTCATAACAGCGACAGAAATGATGCAATCCATGATTCATAGTCAATCTCCAACTAGAGCTGAAGTCGCTGATGTCTCAAATGCTGTTATGGATGGAACTGATGCTGTTATGTTATCAGCTGAAACAGCAATTGGCGATGACCCGGTTAAGGTTATATCAACCATGAGTGATGTATGTCGAGGGGCTGAAAAATATATTCTTCGAAAAGGAAGAAACGCTTATCGTATTGATGATTCTTTTCAGTCAATCGATGAATCGATTGCTATGGCAGCAATGTATACCGCTAATCATTTTTCTATTAAGGCTATCATAGCTATGACAGAGTCAGGCTCTACTCCATTATGGATGTCAAGGATTCGCTCAGATATTCCGATCTATGCACTGACAACTCACAAAGAATCTAGAAGGAGGGTGACTTTGTATCGTGGCGTTTATCCAGTTTCATTTCCACTTAAGGATGAAATTACCTCCTTATCTGATGTGATTATTTTTGATTTAATGGTAAAGAAAAATTATGTAAACGAAGGTGATTTGGTGATTTTAACAAAAGGATTTAAGGATGGTCTATCTGGAGGCACCAACTCAATGAGAATCCTTGAAGTCATTACTTCAAAATAATTTGATATAAACTTTCCAGATAATCCGGATGTCAGTATGATGACTTAGATTTTAAATTTGATGATAAAATATGCAAAAAAATACATTTACCGGAACAAAATCCTATATAGCAACTGATGACCTCAAAATTTCAGTGAATGCGGCTGTTACTCTTCAACGTCCGATATTGGTTAAAGGTGAGCCGGGGACGGGTAAAACTCAATTGGCTATTGAAATAGCAGAAGCGCTTGGAAGGCCTCTCTTTGAATGGCACATTAAATCAACCACTAAAGCCCAACAGGGTATGTATGATTATGATGCCGTAGCTAGGTTGCGTGACTCTCAGCTTGGTGATGACCGTGTTCATGATATTGCTAATTATATTGTTAAAGGGAAGGTTTGGGAGGCTTTTGACTCTGAAATTCAACCGGTGTTATTGATAGATGAAATTGATAAAGCGGATATTGAATTTCCAAATGATTTACTTCAGGAGCTCGATCGCATGGAATTTTTCGTTTATGAAACCAAAGAATTAGTAAAAGCTAAGCATCGACCGATTATTATCATTACTAGTAATAATGAAAAAGAGCTTCCTGATGCCTTTTTAAGGCGATGCTTCTTTCATTATATTAAGTTTCCAGATAAAAATACCATGCAAGCCATTGTCGATGTGCATTTTCCTAAATTAAAAAAAATTCTTCTAAAAGAAGCGTTAGATGCTTTTTATAAAGTTCGTGATGTTCCGGGTTTGAAGAAGAAACCCTCCACGTCTGAATTATTAGATTGGATTAAATTGTTATTGGCGGAAGATGTATCTGCTGATGTACTCCGAAATAGCGATAGTAGAAAATCAATTCCACCATTTTATGGTGCTTTATTAAAGAACGAGCAAGATGTTCATCTATTCGAACAATTGGTTTTCATGGAATCACGTAATCGTTAAAAAATGTTAATAAAATTCTTTTTTATGCTTCGTGTTGCTGGTTTGAAACCATCAATTACAGAATTATTGCATTTATTAGGAGTTATGAAACATGGCATTACAGAATTTAGTGTAGAAAATTTCTATTATCTGGCGAGAGCTACAATGATTAAAGATGAAACTCTTTATGATCGTTTCGATCAAATTTTTGCCGCACATTTTTCTGGTATTGAAAAAATAATGGATGATTTGTTTTCCGATGTCCCTGAGGAATGGTTAAGAATGCAGTCAGAATTGATGTTGTCTGAAGCTGAAAGAGCAGAAATTGAGGCAATGGGTGGATTTGAGAAATTACTAGAAACTTTAAAAAAACGTTTTGAGGAGCAAAAAGAACGACATCAAGGTGGTAGCAAATGGATTGGAACTGCCGGAACATCTCCTTATGGTGCTTATGGCTATAATCCAGAAGGAGTTAGGATTGGCCAGGCAGGTTCTAGGCATCGCAGTGCAGTTAAAATTTGGGATAAAAGAGAATTTCGTAATTTAGATAATTCGGTTAATTTGGGTACGAGAGAAATTAAAATTGCGATGCGTCAATTACGAAGATTTGCAAGAGAAGGCTTAGCGGATCAACTTGATATTGATAATACAATTGATAGCACAGCAAAAAATGCAGGATTACTGGATTTAAAGATGATGCCCGAAAGGCATAACTCAGTCAAAATACTACTGTGCCTTGATGTTGGTGGATCGATGGACGATCACGTAAAGATTTGTGAAGAGATATTTTCTGCAGCAAGCAGCGAATTTAAAAATCTTGAATATTTCTATTTTCATAATTTTCTTTATGAAAATTTATGGAAGGATAATCATAGAAGGGATAAAGAATTAATTCCTGTTTCTGAGATTATTAATAAATATGGTCATGATTATAAATTGGTATTTGTTGGTGATGCCACAATGAGTCCATACGAAATTGCTTATCCTGGTGGGTCTATTGAGCATTGGAATGAGGAATCGGGAGCAATATGGATTCAGCGAATACTAAAGAATTTTCGAAACGCCGTCTGGCTTAATCCGGAACCATTTGATCGGTGGGAATACACTCCATCTATAAAACTTACTAATGAATTGATGAACGGTAGAATGTTTCCGTTAACATTGAGCGGCTTATCAGATGCAATAAAAGAATTGCATTGATAACTTAAGTAAAATTTTAATTTTTTAACTATACTATTTATAAGTATGAATAATCGCCCAATAAATGCATTAGTATTACCTGGTGGAGGTGCCAGAGGTGCTTATCAGGTTGGAGTTTTAAAGGCGATTGCATCTCTAACACCTAAAGGCTCAGCAAATCCATTTCCTATTATAAGCGGCACTTCAGCCGGGGCGGTTAATGCTTCGGTAATAGCGGCTAATGCACAATCATTTGATAAAGCTATAAATAAATTAGATCATGTTTGGGGAAATTTTAAAAGTAATCAGGTATATAAGACAGATAATCTAACTATGCTAAAAAGTAGCCTGCATTGGTTAATTTCAATCGTACTAGGCGGATATCCTTTTGGTGCACCAAAATCACTCTTAGATAATACTCCCTTACAAAAACTATTAGAAAGTCATATTGATTTTACAAATATACAAAAAAATATTGATGAAGATCTTATAAGGGCTATAGGGATTACAGCTGCAGGCTATACCTCGCAATGCTCCACTTCATTTTTCCAAACCTCAATGAAAATAGATAAATGGTCACGGGCACGTCGACGTGGAGTAAGGTGTAATGTGACTATTGATCACCTTATGGGTAGTCTTGCGATTCCAATGATATTTCCTCAAATAAATATAAATGGTGAATATTTTGGTGATGGGGCAATGCGTCAATCAACCCCTCTAAGCCCTGCGATACATTTAGGCGCGGATCGTATTTTAGTCATTGGTGTCAGAAATCAAAAAATTGAATCGATAAATAAAAATCCTCAATCAGATTATCCATCTTTTGCCCATATCTCTGGATATGTTTTAGATACGTTATTTATGGACGGCTTATATTCTGATCTTGAAAGATTAATAAGTATTAATAAATTAATAGATTCTAGGGGTGATATCTCCTCCGAAGACTCCAATCCTAAAATGCGTGCTATCGATACGATGATTATAAATCCTACAAAAAGTTTGACTGATATTGCCCATGAATGCCGTTTATCAATGCCAAGATCTATAAGAATTATTTTAAGAGGTATTAGCGGTAAAGATAATAGTAGTGCCAGCCGGCTGTTAAGTTTTTTATTATTTGAAGCTCAATATACAAAGAAATTAATTGACTTAGGTTACAAGGATGCAATGGCAATAGAGAAGGATCTATCAGATTTTATTAATGGTAAAAATATACCTAGGTTGGTGACTTCTGGATAGATACAAACTAATTTGAAGTTATTATTAATATAATTTTTTTCTTCATTAAAGCAAAAAGATCGCACCTAATCCGAGAAATGAAATATAACCGACCACATCTGTGATGGTGGTAAGTACCACGCCACCCGCTAGTGCAGGGTCAATACTTAATTTTTTCAGCATTAATGGTATGCCAAAACCAGCTATTGCTGCGACAATTAAATTTATAGTCATTGCTCCGGCTATTACTAACCCTAAAAGCCACTCACCAAACCAAAGATAAGTCAGGCTGCCGACCACAATAGCCCATAATAATCCATTTAATATACCCACGAGAACTTCTTTTTTAAGAATCCCTTTTGTATTTATCCTATCGAGGTGCCCTAAGGCAATAGCTCGAGTCATGATGGTTAAAGATTGGGTGCCAGCTACACCGCCCATACTTGGGACGATAGGCATTAATACTGCAAGTAAAACAATTTTATCAAGTGTTGTTTGGAATATATCGACAACTGATGCAGCAAGAAAAGCCGTAGCTAAATTAACACCCAACCAGATGGCTCTTCTTTTTGCACTTTTTGCGGCGGGAGAAAACAAGTCATCTTCTTCATCTAAGCCAGCGGCGCTCATTAATGAATGCTCGGCCTCATCTCTTATAACATCGACCACGTCATCAACAGTAATTCGACCCAACAGTTTCTTATCATCATCAATAACTGGTGCTGATAACAGATCTCGATTTTCGAACTCCCAGACAACTTTCTCTGAAGGTGTTGCGGCTAAGATTGGAATTATTGTTTTTGACATAATTTCAGATACAGGTTTATCTGGATCCTCTGTCACGAGTCTAGAAAGAAGCAGAGCTCCTTTATATATATTATCTCTATTCACAACATAAATTGAGTCAGTACCTTGTGGAATAGATTTTTGATTACGCAAATACTTTAATACCACTTCAATAGTTACGTCCGGCCTGACCGTTATGATGTCAATATTCATGAGTCCGCCAGCACTATCTTCATCGAATGCTAGTACCTGGGTTAATCTTTCTCTATCCTGATGATCGAGTGAGCGAATCACCTCTTGAGTTAAAGTTTCAGGAAGGTCTGCAACAAGGTCAGCTAAATCATCTAAGGCCATTCCTTCAATGGCTGCGATTAATTCATTTGCTTTCATGCCTTCGATTAACCCATCTCGAACCTCATCGGCAACTTCGACCACCACATCACCTTTATTTTTTAATTCAATCATTTCCCATATGATGGCACGCTCTTTTAATGGGAGGGATTCAATAAGTTTTGCTAATTCTGAGGGCAGTAGATTATTAATTAAGTTTCTTGCCCCTAACATCCTTCCACTTTCTAGACGATTTTTTAGATTATCTAGATTTGAAATTCTCTCTACATTGCTCATGATTTTCTTTTAAAGCCTGAAATCTTGACCAAGATATACTTCTTTGACATATTCATTGGTAAGTATTTCTTCTGGGGTGCCGGAGGCAATTAAATTGCCGTCGTTTAATATGTTTGCTTTTTGACAGATCCCTAATGTTTCTCTTACATTATGATCTGTTATTAGAACACCAATACCTCTATCTTTAAGGTGCTTTATAATTCTTTGAATATCTATAACTGAAATAGGATCAACTCCAGCAAAGGGTTCGTCCAAGAGAATAAAACGAGGATCTGCAGCTAATGCTCTAGCGATTTCAACTCTCCTTCTTTCCCCGCCGGATAAATTGATTCCCATGCTTTTTCTTACATGACTAATATGAAGTTCTTCTAGCAGCTGATCTAATTCATGTTCTCTTTCTGGTTGAGATAAATCATTTCGGTATTCAAGTATTGCTAATATATTTTCTTCTACAGTTAATTTTCGAAAAATAGATGCTTCTTGAGGCAGATAGCCAAGCCCAAGTTTTGATCTTTTATGCATAGATAATTCTGTTATATTTTTTTCATCTAGGAATATAGATCCTTCGTCAGCTTTCACTAATCCCACTATAATGTAAAAAGCTGTTGTTTTTCCAGCACCATTTGGGCCTAATAAACCAACTACTTCTCCGCTATTGATTTCCATTGATATATTTTTAACAACATCAATAAGTTTGTAGCTTTTTGAGATATTTTTTATCTTCAAAACACTCATTTTAGGCCTATTACTCTATTTCGCTGTTAATATTATCTTGGATTGGCTTCTCATTGTCGCTAATCCTTGGGGTATAAGTTATTTTTACTTTTGGATTATTCTGGTTTTTTGATTGAGCTTGTATGGTTTGTTTGTTTATATTATATACAAGGTAACTACTAGATATCTGATTTCCATCTTCCACTATGCTTACATTACCAGAAAAATCGATCATAGCAGCATCAAAGTCATAATCGATCCTATCTGCAGTGGCTTTGGTTATACCTAGCTTTTCTTCTCGGTATAATTTTAATATTGCTTGTTGTTCTGAGCTTCCAGTAATTTTAGCAATTCTTATTTGGTGCCCTTTGAATTCAAGATAAGTTGACGCAGCGTTAATTTCACCATTACTTAAAATTATCTTAACATTGCCTTTGAATTGCCATACGCTATTCTCGAAATCCAATTTATTTGCTTGCCCTGAATCTGCAATGATACTTATATTTCCCTGACTTAATTTGAGTTTATTGAATGTCAGAATGGATTCCTCACCTTCATAATCGGTTGATTCTGCATCTATTGTAATCGGTAATTTCGTTGTATTTATTTGAGCTAAAACTGGAGTTACAATAAAAAAAATAAGGAATAAGCATATTATTCTGCAAGAATTTTTATTTATATACTGGAATCGGATCATCTTTCTTTTTACTTATAAGGAGTTAACTTTTAACTATAAGAGAACTGAAGGTAGAAAAGTACCATTTATTTGCGATTGAAGCTCAAGCTTATCTTTATTCAAAGTTGCTAACATGCCAATTGCTGTAAGACTGTGATTGCCTAACTTAATTATAACTTGCTTATTCGTTTTAACTATATATTTACTTGGATCGAGTTCTAATTGATCCGAATATATTATTGTTTCATTCATTGATGATTGCCCACTTTTTGCGGTTACATCACCCTCAAGAAAAAGAAAGTCGTTTTCGCTGAATTTACTTGCGACATCCGAGGTTAATGACCAAGAAACATTTGATTCTGGTGTGTAAGTTATTGTTACATTGTAGAATTTGATTAAGTCTCTTGACTCTTGTTCTGCATAATCAGCCTCAAGAGTAAATAGATATAATCCAGATTTGGCGGTATTTAATATTTTCGTTGAGCTTAGATAGAATCTATTTTTTATAGATTCATTTGAGCTCAGTTTATTAATGCTTTCTGTTTCAAAAGATTGTGTAAAAATATAGCTTCCAGTCGCAACAATTATTAGCAGTATGGTTCCTAAATGATTTTTTAAATTTACAGGCATTTTTTTAATTTGATTGTTTAAGCATTAGGTCGGTAATTTCTCTAATTGCTCCAGAGCCACCTGATTTTTTAGTTATATATTTAGCTATTTCTTTAACTTCAGATCTGGCGTTAGCAACAGCAATAGGTAATCCAACGACATTCAAAATATTAATATCTGGAATATCATCACCAACAAATGCACAGTCTATTTGATTTAAAGAATATTCTTTTAAGAGAATTTGAAAAGTGATTTCTTTATTTTTGCAACCAAGATATACATGTTTGATGCCCAACTCCTCCATGCGCAATGACACTGCTTTGGATTTCCTGCCACTTATTACAGCTACTTTTATACCAGCTTCAAGAATTTGACGAATCCCTTGCCCATCTTGAGTATGAAATCCTTTTGATTCTATTCCAGCATCATTAATATAAATTCGACCATCAGTAAATACACCATCAACATCGAAGGCGATTAATTTAATATTTTTAAATATATTTCCCATAATTATACAGATCGAACAATTCCAGCTTGCAATAAATCATGGATATTTAGCGCTCCAAGCAATATTTTATTTTCATTCGTGACCAATAAGTGAGTTATTTTGTGATGCTTTAGTAGTTTCATTGAATCAATGGCCAGCATATCTTTTTCTACTGTTTTATATTTCGTGCTCATGACTTCACTCATATGAGTTTTGTGAATATCAATTTTTGAATCAACCGCTCTTCTTAAGTCACCATCTGTAAAAATACCTAGGACTTCATTGTTTTCATCAATTATGGCTACCATGCCTAAGTTTTTTTGTGAAATCTCTATTAATCCCTCACTTAGCATTTGCTCTGGTTTTACTGTCGGAATTTTTTCACCTATATGCATTATATCAGCGACTTTTAAAAGCAGTCGCTTACCTAGCGATCCACTTGGGTGTGATTTAGCGAAATCTTCAGTTGAAAAATTCCGACATTCAATAAGCGTTGCTGCAAGTGCATCGCCCACTGCAAGACTAGCAGTTGTGCTGGCGGTAGGCGCCAGGTTTAATGGGCATGCCTCTTTTTCAATTTCAACTAAAATATGAGTATCGGATGCTTTTGCAATACTAGAATTAGAGTTACCTGTTATTGAGATTAGCTTTAACTCCATTTTCTTTAATGAAGGTAAGAGTTTTATCAATTCTTGGGTTTCCCCGGAATATGACATTGCTAATATTATATCTGTTGGAGATATCATACCCAGATCACCATGACTCGCGTCTGCAGCATTTATAAAAAATGACGAAGTTCCTGTGCTTGATAATGTCGCTGAAATTTTACGAGCAATATGACCAGATTTCCCTATACCAATAGTCACCAACTTGCCATTTGATCCCAGTATAAGCTTGCAAGCATCACAGAAAGCTTCATTTAGAGAATCTGCTACATTTTTGATCGCGTCAGATTCAACATACATAACCTCTCTAGCGAGCGATAGGATTTCATGGCTTGTCATTTTATTTTTCATACTTACCTTGAAATTTAAAACTATTTTTCGTTTAGGGTTAAGAGATTATAAAAACTATATAAAAACAATATATCGTCAACAAACTAAATCCTTCGAATCTTTTAATAACTTTATTTTTTCTATAAGCTATTACAAAGATTGATAAGGTCAAACTTAACATAATCAGGTAGTGAACGGATAGAATATTATCAGGTAGTTTACTGGGTGAAATCGCTGTAGCTGCACCAATAACCGCCAGTAGATTAAAGATATTTGATCCAATAATATTTCCAACAGCCAGTCCATATTCTTTTTTTAGAGCGCTAGTGATAGAAACACTTAATTCAGGTAGGCTGGTGCCAATAGCTACCAAAGTAATACCTATTACAGTTTCAGATATTTCGAGTGTATGTGCAATTTTTATGGCATTACGCACTATCATATCTGCACCAATAAAAAGAAGAACTAAGCCTATTATCAAAAGAGTGAGAGCTTTTTTAGTAGCAAAAGTTTTGTAATTATTTTTTTTGAAATCATCTTGTTCAATATTTTCATTTGATAATTTTAAACTAAATCTAACTAGCCATATCATAACTAGAATAAATCCCCCTAAAATCAGCCTTCCTTCATTGACACTTATAGCGTTATCTATAAATGGAAGAATCATTATTAGAGAAACTAGAAGTAAAAGTGTAATTAGTTTTTTATATACCTTTGAGGACATTTGTACTGGTCTTATTAATGCCATAGTCCCTAAAACAAGACCTATATTTGCAGTATTGGAACCAATTGCATTTCCAATTGCCAAGTCGGACTCTCCATCTAGTGCAGCGACCAGTGAAACCAATATTTCTGGAGCAGAGGTTGCGAAGGCAACTATAGTAAGTCCTATTACTATTATTGGTATTTTCATATTTTTTGCGATGGAAGCGGCTCCATCTACAAAATAGTTCGAACCAAGAATTAGAATCATTATCCCAATTGCAAGTAGTGTAATATCTATAAGCATAATTTAATTATTATTTTTTAAAGTTATATTTATTGTCAGTTTGAATTAGAATTTAACGTAATAATACATAATATCTCTATTTTATGTGGTTGTGTTGAGTTGTTAGTCTTTGGGTAAGAAAATTTTTTTTATTAGGAATAATTAATTATGTCACCAAATGAAATTAGTAGTCTGATTAATAAAGGCATTGATAATGTCAACGTCAATGTTAGAAGTGAGGATAATACTCATTTTGAAGCTGTTGTCATAACTGATAACTTCGAAGGTAAATCTTTAATTAAGAGACATCAAATGGTTTATGGTTGTCTTGGAAAGCTTATGGGCAATGAGATTCATGCCTTATCACTAAAAACTTATACAGATAAAGAGTGGCAATTAATGAACAGCTCTAATGGATAAGTTAAAAATTGTTGGCGGCAATCAATTGGATGGCGAGCTAACCATATCTGGTGCAAAAAACGCAGCATTACCAATTTTAGCAGGCTCTCTTTTAAGTTCTGAAGTCATAAATTTACAAAATGTTCCGCAACTAAATGACGTTGCAACCATGCTGACTCTTCTACAAAGCTTGGGCGTAAAAGTAATATTTGATGAAAGAATGAATTTACAATTAGACTCTTCTGATATCTCAAGTTATTGCGCACCTTATGATTTAGTAAAAACAATGAGAGCTTCAATCTTGGTTTTAGGTCCGTTATTAGCTAGATTTGGGCAGGCTAAGGTATCGCTTCCTGGTGGATGTGCAATAGGTGCTAGACCAGTTAATTTTCATATACAAGGTCTGGAGGCAATGGGTGCGAAAATCACTGTCAAAAACGGCTATATAAATGCAAGTGCAGAAAAATTATCTGGCGCCAATATTAATTTTAGTCGAGTGAGTGTTACTGGGACTCAAAATATAATGATGGCAGCGGTATTGGCAAGAGGTGAAACGGTAATAAAAAATGCAGCCAAAGAACCTGAAGTAATTGATTTAGCAAATTTTCTAAATAGCATGGGCGCGAAAATTATCGATGCTGGTAGTGATAAAATAGTGATTGAAGGTGTTGAAACACTGAAAGAATCTAAGTATGAGATTCTTCCTGATCGTATTGAGGCAGGAACCTATCTTGTGGCAACTGCCATAACAGGCGGAAAGATACGTTTAAAACAAGTTGTTCCTGAGCATTTGACGGCTGTTATATCGAAATTAGAGGAAGCGGGTGCAATTATTGATGTGGGTGATAATTGGATTGATCTTGATATGCGATCCAAGAGACCTTCGTCTGTCAATTTAGAAACAACTCCTTACCCTGGTTTTCCAACCGATATGCAAGCACAATTTTGCGCATTGAATTCCGTTGCTTCTGGTTCTGCAATCATAAAAGAAACTATTTTTGAAAACCGATTTCAACATATTAATGAGCTCCATAGAATGGGTGCTGATATTGAAATACAAGGAAATAATGCGTTAATAAAAGGAAAGAAAATATTAACCGCAGCCCCAGTTATGGCTACAGATCTAAGGGCGTCTGCAGGATTAATTATAGCTGCTTTGGCCGCACAAGGAGAAACTGTAATCGATCGTATTTATCACATTGATAGAGGATACGAGAGAATCGAAGAAAAACTGCATCAACTGGGCGCTGATATTTCTCGAGAATCAGGTTAGAAATTGTATTTCTATATATATATGCTCTAGCCAATCGTCATAATCACCGTGTATAATATTCAAATTACAGACCACTATTTCGCACTTACGATAATATTAGATTAATAAAAACCTTAAATTCTAAAGAAGCTAAATTTAAATCAATTATTTTTTGACTAAATTAAGTGAAATATGTGCTCAAAAGCGTATTAAAAAATACAATAGATAAACTTTTTGATTGGATCGATGGAGTAAGATTAAATGACAGAAAAAGTTGATCAAAGTAAGCGTCACTTCTTAACTATCGCAACTGCGGTTACTGGTGGTGTAGGCATTGCTTTTGCTGCGGTGCCTTTCTTATCCTCATTAAAGCCAAGCGCAAGGGCGCGAGCATTAGGTGCACCTGTCGAAGTTCCCTTAGCTTCATTGGAGCCAGGAGAAATGATCCGAGTAGTTTGGCGGGGGCGCCTTGTTTATGTCCTTCGAAGGACAGAGGAAATGCTGGGGAGATTGGTCGGGGTAACAGAGTATCTTAGAGACCCAAATTCTTCTAATGTGGAATTACAGCCTAGTTATGCTACAAATGAGCATCGTTCATTGAATCCAGAGTACCTTGTTGTGGAAGGATCTTGCACTCATTTGGGTTGTGCACCTTTACCTCAATTTGAAGTTACTCCCTCATCAGATTGGTTTGGCGGCTTCTTTTGTCCTTGTCATGGCTCAAAATTTGATTTATCTGGAAGAGTTTATAAGGGTGTTCCAGCCCCAACTAACTTAAGAGTTCCTCCATATACTTTTAGTCAAACCAATGTGATTACCATTGGTATTGATTCAGGATCTGCATAATGGCTAATAACGAAAAAAAACAATCAGAAAATTCTAATAAATTGCTAAATTGGATTGATGAACGTTTCCCTTATACGGAAACAATGAGATATCACATCACCGAATATTATGCATCAAAAAATTTCAATTTTTGGTATGTATTTGGAGTCTTGGCCATGGTTATTTTGGTCATCCAGTTATTTACAGGAATTTTCTTGACGATGAATTATAAGCCTTCTGCGACAGATGCTTTTTCATCAGTTGAATATATTATGCGAGATGTTGAATGGGGCTGGTTAATTCGATACATGCATTCCACTGGCGCCTCTTTCTTTTTTATTGTGGTTTATCTGCATATGTTTAGAGCCATGCTTTACGGATCTTATAAAAAACCAAGAGAGCTAATTTGGATTATCGGAATGTTAATTTTTATTGTGCTCATGGCAGAAGCGTTTGCTGGGTACCTTTTGCCTTGGGGTCAAATGTCATATTGGGGCGCTCAAGTCATCATTTCAATATTTGGTGCAATTCCCTTTATAGGCGAAGCGTTAGTTGAGATTATTCGCGGCGATTACTCTATCTCTGATATTACGCTTAATCGTTTTTTTGCCTTGCATGTTATTGCATTGCCTTTAGCTTTAGTTGCACTGATTTTTGTTCATATTGTTGCATTACATGAAGTAGGTTCGAATAACCCTGATGGCATTGATATCAAAAAATATAAAAATGAAGAAGGTATTCCGATTGATGGGGTAGCTTTTCATCCTTACCATACAAGTAAAGATTTGGTTGCTATAATTATATTTTTGATGATCTTTTCTATGGTTGTATTTTTTGCTCCAGAGATGGGAGGTTACTTTTTGGAGTATTCAAATTTTGAAAAAGCGAACCCTATGGCAACCCCTGAACATATAGTTCCCGTTTGGTATTTTACTCCTTTTTACGCTTTGTTAAGAGCAGTTCCAGATAAGTTGGGTGGAGCTATCTTAATGGGTCTCGCTGTTATTTTGCCATTATTTTTACCATGGCTTGATCGTGCAAAAGTAAAATCTATTCGATATCGAGGCTGGATTTACAAAACAGCCCTATCATTATTTGCTATAAGTTTTATTGCTTTAGGCGTGCTTGGTGTTCTTCCTGCAGAAGGAGTTTATATTTTGTTAGCGAGAATATTTGGTATATTGTATTTTGGCTTTTTTATCCTGATGCCCTACTACACCAAGATTGATAAGACAAAACCTGTCCCAGACAGAGTGACTTAGATATGAATAGTTATAAGACAATATTTCCTTTAGTAATGATCGTAATATTATTTACAACAAATATTTTCGCCGCTACTGGTAAATCTTTACAGAATGCAAATAATGACCCTCAAGATATTAAATCACTTCAAAGTGGTGCGCGTAATTTTATGAACTATTGTTCTGGCTGCCATTCAGCTGAATATGTACGTTATAATGTAATTGCTTCAGATCTTGATTTAAGTGATGCACAATTACAAGAAAACTTGATGTTTAACGCACAACAGCCCTTCGAAACAATTAATGCTTCTATGCCATCTATGGATGCTGCTGGATGGTTTGGCCAAGCTCCCCCTGATCTTTCCTTAATGGCCAGAGCAAAGAGCACAGATTATATTTATAGTTTTCTAAAGAGTTTTTATATTGATCAATCAAGTCCCACTGGAGTTGATAATTTAATTCTAGCAGGGACAAGTATGCCAAATGTTCTTTGGGAGCTTCAAGGTCACCAAGTTATGATTGGAGAGCAAGGATCAGAGCATCTCGAGCTTAGCAATCCCGGCAAAATGTCCGAGGAAGAATTTGATATTTTTCTTCGAGATACCGTTAATTTTTTAGAGTATATAAGTGAGCCGATAAGAAATGCCAGGCGTGCATTAGGCATTAAAGTACTAATGTTTTTGGCATTTTTCTTAATATTAGCTTATCTTTTAAAGAAAGAAATTTGGAAAGACGTGAATTAAGTTTGTGAAAGAATTTAACTTTTTATAAAAAAAGGATCATTAATGTCAGTCATAGCAAACAGAAGATCGGTAATGAATTTATTTTCAAGACCAACGTGCATTCACAGTCATCGTACGAGAATTGTATTGGCAGAGAAAAATATCAACATAGATATCACCAGTGTAGTTGGACCAGACTTACCCGAGGATCTAATGGATGTAAACCCATATCATACATTACCAACGTTAATTGATAGAGATCTTGTTCTCTATGATTCACGTGTCATTATTGAATACTTAGATGAGCGTTTTCCTCATCCACCATTAATGCCTGTAGACCCAGTTACTCGAGCACAATTCAGAATGGCTTTATATAGAATAGAGCAGGACTGGTATTCTTTAGCTGATAAATTTGCTGTTAATGGCGAAGGGAAACTAGCAACAAAACCAAAGAAAATGCTACGTGAAAGTATCTTGGCTGCTGTCGATCTATTTTCAATTAAATCTTATTTTATTAGTGATGATTTTTCATTAGTTGATTGTACTATTGCACCTATATTATGGAGATTACCTGAATATGGTATTGATTTAGGTTCGAATGTGCCATCAATTGATAAATATATGGATAGAGTTTTTGATCGACCCTCATTTCGCGAGAGCTTAAGCGAGCTAGAACAAGAGATGCGGCTTTAGTAACAATCGGTTATTTTCAAAAATCAATAAGCTCATGGAATTATCAACTATATCGAAACGACCTTATTTGATTAAAGCCATGATTGAATGGATTAATGATAATAATTTTACCCCACATATCTTGGTGGATACCTTAGTTAAGGACGTGATGGTTCCTGAGGATTTCATTCAGGATGATAAAATCATCCTGAATATTAGCCATTCTGCTTCGAGTAATTTGAACATTAACCTGCAATCCATTTCATTTGATGGAAGATTTAACGGTAATTCAACAAGAATTTTTGTTCCATCCTTAGCGATTTTAAGCGTCTATGCTAAAGAAACTGGTGAAGGAATGGTATTCAATAGTGGCAGTGATCAAGAAGTTAAAAAAGATAAAATTACAAAAAAACCAACTCACTTAAAACTAGTAGAATAATTTATTGCTCGCGTTGCTCTTGTTCTTGAACTTTTGGGTGGCCATTTATTAATTGTGCCCAGGCTAATCTTCTTCTGATCCTCCCATTCTCTTCCATATATAATTGGCCTGTAGCCCCGTTAAGCTCCTGCATAGAATTATTTTTTAGAGAATTTAAAGCAGCAACTAAAAAATAAGCATCATAGCCCATAGCATTTTGTCGACTTTGGATAGCGTCACCAGGCCAATACTTGCGAAGTATTAAGGGGAGGTTCTTAAGCCATATTTGTTGATCTATGACCCAAGGTGCATCTGTAAAAATAACATCATTAAGGTCATTCAAATTAGAGTTGTACGAATATATTGTTGAAGTTGAGTATATTGGTAAAATCTCATCTCCAGAAAGATGATAATTTAGTTGTGATTTAAGTAGTTTAGCGCTTGCTGTATCGGCCGCAACCAAAAATATAAAGTCCACATCCTGTCTTCGTCTTGGGCTAAAGGAGAAATTTTTATTTAAATTGGCAGATAGACGATTATACCTTTTTTCGCTTAATGATATGCCAAGCAGATCTTTTAATTCAAATGTAAAATCCTTCTCGTTCTGACTATAGAATTGACTGTCTAAAATTACTCCACCCATCGATTCCAGCGTGGAGGTATAAATCTCATTAAGTTGACGTCCCCATTCGTTATCCGGTGCAATAATTACACCATATTTATTTTGATCAATGATTACCTTATTAGAGGTGGAGATCGCCTCATCAATCGAAGAAAGAGAAAATTGATACATACCAACTAATGACTGATTATCTTCCAAAGAATTTAAAGTTAGTATTGGGGTTCTAAAGGCAATTTTTTTTGCTAGATCATTAACTGAATCTTGCAATAAAGGTCCAACTACAAAATCAGCACCATCTTCAATTGCTTGATTGTAGGCACTCTCACTATTTTGAAATTTTTGAGTGTCATAAATTCTGATTTTATTTATTCTGGGCTCGTTGTTGCTCAGAGAATAGTGAGCGCTGAGGAATCCATTTTGGATAGATTTTCCCTCTCTTTTATAATCACCACTTAAGGGCAGTAACAAGGCTACCTGTTCTGGAAAGTTTTCTAAATAATAATTCGGTGCTAATAGTTTCTGATCTCTCATGATTGGTTTTGACATAGATGAGATCGCTGTATTTTTCTGATTTTGAATGCTTGTTGGAGTGCAGCCAGATAAAAATATACCGATTAATCCAGTCAATAGTCCGATGCTTAAGAGTTTATTTTTCAAGGTTATTTTTTTATTAGATTATTTTGCAGTTAATTTAGGATATTCTTATATTAATGGTTAAAATTATCAATGAATGTTAAATAAATTGTGGTTAACGAGATGGAAAATGGAAAATTGTTTGTTGTTGCCACTCCTATCGGTAATCTCGATGATACATCAAAACGCAGTTTAAAAACTCTTAATGATGTTGATTTAATAGCCGCCGAAGATACTCGTAAGACAAGGCATTTATTATCCCATTTTAATATTAAAGCAAGAATGATTTCTCTTCACGAGCATAACGAGGAAGAGGCAGCAAAAAAATTAATAAAAGAAATTAAAAATGGCAACTCAGTTGCTTTGGTCAGTGATGCAGGTACTCCCGCAATAAATGACCCTGGCTATAGATTAATATTACAGGCACACAAACAAAATATTACAGTCGTTCCTCTGCCTGGCCCATGTTCGATAATTAGCGCTTTGTCTGTCTCTGGATTACCAAGTGATCGATTTTGCTTTGAAGGTTATTTACCCGCAAAAAGTGAGTCAAGGAAGTCAAAATTAAAAGAGTTAGAAAAAGATGAAAGGACATTAATTTTTTTAATTTCAGTGCATAAAATAAGTCAATCGCTAGAAGATATCTTGTTGATTTTTGGAGGAGATAGGATAGCTTTTATTGCACGCGAGATGACTAAAATATACGAACAATGTATTAGAACGAATCTTGGCGAACTATTAAAAATGATTGAAGTGGGTGAAATTCCTAAGAAAGGTGAGTTTGTATTGATTGTAGAAGGCTGTAAAGAAAATAACGACGATTCTCTGGTATTAGCTAGAGATTTAATGGGTGAATTAATAAATAATAATTTAAGCAGTCAAGCGGTCGATATCGTGACGAAGGTGACTAAAATAAAACGTAATATAATATATAAGATGATGCTTGAATTAAAAAAAGAGCAATAAGATTATTGGGGTAGTGTTTTAGCCGATCTATTTTTTAGATGATATAAATAAATAATGAGACAAGCCAGTAAGAATGGTACTAATCTTTCAAAAGGGTCTCCTGGAAGATTTCCTAAAATCGAAAGCCAGTATGAAATATTGTTAGTTGTGGTATCAGGAGCAATATTTCCATAACTATAAAATAAGACTGTTGAGCTGAACCCTATAATTATACTCCATAATCTTGCTTCTGATGAAGGTTCATGGTTAATTACTCTCGCTATTACTATAGCGCCAAACGCTGCACCTAGAGCACTCCAAGCAAATAATACACGATCAAAAATACTGTCTGGAATTATCCAGGCCAGTATTACCGCTGCAAAAACAATAATACTCATAACTATGCGTGATACCAGTAAACCACCAACACTAAAGTATTTTGATAAACCTAAATCATGGGATATAGCTGAAGATGCTGCAAGTAAGAGAGAATCAACTGTTGACATTACCGCTGAAAGAATCGAAGCAATAACGATACCAGCTAATACAGGAGGGAGAAGTTGCTCTGCCATCAGATAAAAAATTTGCTCTCCTGTGTGCATTTCTGTAATTAGAGTTCTTCCTGCAAGCCCTAATGCCGCCATTGCACAAAAAATTATGATTGACCAGATAACAGCAATTGCCGCACCAAGTTTTAATTCATGATCGCCCTTAACTGCCATTAATCGAGATAAAAGATGGGGCTGTCCAAATGTACCACTACCAATACCGATCATACCCGCCAGAAAACCAAATAAGATAAAACCCGAGTGACCACCCATCCAATCACTATGATTATTATCTATAGTCGAAAGGTTAGTAATTATCTCACTGAAACCTCCAGCTTCATTAACGGTTATGAATGACACGATAAGAGCAGCAGCCATCATTATAAAAGCTTGAAGGGTATCAGTAATACTGGCAGCCCAAAATCCACCTAGAATACAGTACAATAATATTATGCATGCGCTAACGATTAAGCTTGTACCCGCGGTCATTTGGAAGTTACTAATGAATGCAGAGGCAGCTGCATCAAATTGAGCAGCAATATAAAAAATAAAACAAAATGCAATTAATAAAGCAGATAAACTGGCTATTTTACGCCTATCTTTGCCCTTAATATTGCCGCAAATGAAATCCGTAGGAGTGATCCATTTTTTTAGACTCGACTCAGTCCTCACTCTTGGTCCTAATAACAACCACATTATTATATAACCAGCCCATATACCTGGCATCATCCATAATGCTGAATAACCATAAACAAAAACAAAACCACTAAATCCAAGCAATACCCAGGCAGATGAAGTGCTAGCCGCGTAGGATAAACCAGCAACCCAAGGGCCTAATTGCCTTCCAGCTAACAAAAAATCAGTATTATTTTTTATTTTTTTCGAAGCGATAAAACCAATAAGAATAAGTAGGACTTGATAGAAAATCAGTGTAATTACGATAACTTGGGATTGATGCATATTGATTTCTTTCAGTTATATTTCAATATGACTTTAAGGCTAATAGCTAACATCGTCAATATATGATTATTTGATCTTAAAGTACGATTTTTCTTATTGATGGTATATGGCATAAAAATTTAAATAAAAATAAATAAAGAATATTGAAAAATATATTATTATGAGTTTGTTATGTATTGATTGTATTAAGTTATATTGATATGTTGTTAAAGCATAATATATTTAAATACTATCTCGATAATTTTTGAAGCTTTTATTGTCCGATTTGAAGATTTAGAATCAGTATAAGGTTTCTCAACCTTTGAAGGCATGGAGTTGACTGGTCGAGCTAAATCCAAGTATTTAAATGGAATTTAATATATGAAAATGGCAATACTGTTGGCCTAGCTCGTGGCCAATACCTTCATAGACCGACTAAGTCAGTAGCTTGAGATAAATTTATGCTTGAAAGTGAAATTTATATTTTATTAACAACTGCAGCAGCAGTAGCTTTCATCCATACCTTGATTGGACCAGATCATTATCTGGTGTTCGTGGCTTTGAGTAAGGCAAGAAATTGGACTATAGGTAAAACCTTAAGAATCACCTCTATATGTGGTATTGGTCATATACTAAGTTCAATTTTGATTGGATCAGTTGGTATTTTTTTTGGTGCGGAACTGATGAAGTTGGTTCATATTGAGGAGATTCGGGGTACCTTATCTGGTTGGTTGTTGTTAGTTTTTGGGGGTATTTATTTTATTTGGGGTTTGAAAAAAATGGGTCGATCTCATTCTCACACTCATTCCCATCATCATGGTGAGATTTATCATTCCCATGAGCATTCACATAATAAAGAGCATATGCATCCTCATTTAGACAAGGGCAGCAATTATCTTACGCCTTGGGCACTTTTTATAATCTTTGTCTTGGGACCTTGTGAGGCTTTAATTCCGTTATTTATGTATCCAGCAGCTCAAAATAATACCATGACAGTAATTATGGTTGCTGCAGTATTTGGCTTAGTTACCTTGGTTACGATGTTACTAGCAGTTTTTTTGAGTATGCATGGCTTAAAGCATGTAAAAATTCGTTATATGGAAAAATACTCTCATGCTATTGCGGGGGCTTCCATTATGTTTTGTGCAGGCGCTATTAACTTTATGAATTTATGAGTTTAGATTATATTTATATTGAGTAATTTTATTAAAGGTGACCCAATGTCTGAATGACCAGAATCTCTAGATATCAGATCTGATGAGGTTGTTATTTCAAAGCAATTTCCTAGTGCTTTTTTAATACATCATTATTTTCTGCTTTAACTTTACTCAATATTGATACATTAATTATTAGTGGTCTCACGACAAGCGGCCGCGAAAGACTACTTGCGTCGATGCAATTTCTCATGGCTTTAAACCCATTGTTATTGCAGATACTTGTGGAGATCGGCATCAAGTCCCTTATGAGGTAAGTCTTTTTGATATAAATGCGAAATATGGTGACGTTATTTCAGAAAAAGAAGTGCTTGAATATTTATCGATATGATATTTAGTAGAAATTTATTACCTCAAAACTTATATATTTTTTAGTAATTTGGGTTTACTCTTGTTGCTGTAAGAGTTGGCCTGGTAATCGCTATTTCTCATTAATTGAGTAAGTAGAGGAAAGTCCGGGCTCCTTCGGACAAGGTGCCAGGTAACACCTGGGGGGCGCAAGCCCATGGATAGTGCCACAGAAAATACACCGCCTAAGTACTTTTGTACCGGTAAGGTTGAAATGGTGCGGTAAGAGCGCACCGCATAAATGGCAACATTTATGGCAGGGAAAACCCCGCCTGGAGCAAGACCAAATAGAGAAGTATTTGACTAACGTCATACCGTCGGTTCCGAACGGGCTTCTGGGTAGGTTGCTAGAGGTAGTTGGTGACAACTATTCGAGATGAATGATTATCCTAGACAGAACCCGGCTTATGGCCAACTCTTACTTTTTTATTCACTCCCTTTTAATTTTTGAAATCTATTGCTCATAGAATCAGTTACTTAAGTTGATTCATTCAACCATTGTAGTTGAATTAGCGCAGATTTGATTTTAATTTAGCTTAACTGATTTTTAGGCTTAATTAATTTATAGAATAATAATAAATTAGATATTATGGTTTAGCTATGACCTTTAAGTGATTGATTTATGGTTTCAAAAAAAATAATTAATCATGATTTATTCTATAAAAACCCATCTAAGTTACTGTACTTAATAGAATTATTCTATTTATTAAGTTGACGCTCGTATACCTCGAGAATATAGTGTTTATTAGTGGAAAAATGTGGGAGATTATGGTTTTAATTATCACTAAAGCCAGTAATTCATAAAAAGATGATGTTTCGTGGAGCAACAAAAGTAACGATTGATGCGAAGGGGCGCCTAGCCATTCCTACTCGCTACCGTGATCGTTTGGAATCTCGCAGTAATGGTCAACTGGTTGTAACCGTTGATAGGGATTATTGCTTACTTTTGTATCCTTTTCCTGATTGGGAGGAAATTGAACGAAAATTAATTCGCTTACCAAGTCTGGACAAACAAGCCAGACGTCTTCAAAGGTTGATGGTGGGTTATGCAACAGAATTAGAATTAGATGGTAACGGTCGGATACTTCTTTCTAGAGAGTTAAGAGAGTTTGCCGAAATAGATCGTCAGGCCATATTAATTGGTCAGGGAAATAAATTTGAATTATGGAACGATGACATATGGAATAAAAAACGAGACTCATGGTTGAGTGAAGAAGATGAGGGAAATTTATCTGCTGAACTTGAAGCATTGTCTCTTTAATTAATTCGGTGAAGGTTAAAAATGAGAATGATCACATACCAGTATTACTCAATGAGGCTATCGCAGGATTAAATATAAAAAAAAATGGAATATATATTGATGGAACTTTTGGAAGAGGGGGTCACAGTAAAGAGATTTTAAACATGCTTGATAAAAAAGGTCACTTATATGCCATTGACCGAGATTTACAAGCGATGGATGAAATTGACCCTGAAATTGAAAGTGATTTACGTTTTGAATTAATTAAGGATGAAATGTCAGAATTAAAAAATATAGCGATGGGAAAGGCTTTAATCGGAAAGATTGATGGTTTGCTTTTTGATTTAGGAGTTTCATCTCCTCAGCTGGATCAGGCATCAAGAGGATTTAGTTTTCAAAAAGATGGCCCTTTGGATATGCGCATGGATACAACTAAGGGTATGACTGCTGCTGAATGGTTATCTACTGTTAGTGAAGATAAATTAAGAACAGTCTTGTTTCAGTATGGAGAAGAAAAATTTTCCTCAAGAATAGCCAGAAATATTGTTAAAAATAGAAATATAGCACCATTAAAAACTACGTTTGATCTAGTGAATGTAGTAACTCAAGCCGTGCCAAAAATGCATTTTAAGAAACATCCGGCAACTAAAACATTTCAGGCAATTCGGATATATATAAATGACGAGTTATCACAACTTGAAAGCGCTTTAACCGCGAGTATTGATGTATTAAAAAGTGGTGGTCGTTTGTGCGTGATTAGTTTCCACTCACTCGAAGATCGAATAGTAAAAAGATTTATAAAAAACGCATCATTAGAAACAAAGCAATATAGAGGATTACCAGATGTTCCAAAAGAATTTCAACCGCAATTAAAAATTATAGGAAAAGCGGTAAGGGCAACTATTGCTGAAATTGGAGTAAATGTAAGAAGTCGAAGTGCAGTTTTGAGAATAGCAGAGAGAATTTAATTTTAAATGAGATAACGAGATAATAAGGGAGGCGTACACATGTTTGAGTTAATGGATGCACACAGTCAGAGTGCGATAATAAAAGTAATTGGTGTTGGCGGCGGCGGCGGGAATGCTGTTTCACATATGGTAAATGCTGGCATTGAAGGCGTTGATTTTGTTTGCGCTAATACAGATGCACAGGCATTGAATACAGCAAGAGTCAAGACCGCCTTACAAATAGGTTGCAACATTACAAAGGGTCTTGGAGCTGGTGCTGATCCAGATATTGGTCGTCAAGCAGCCATGGAAGATCGAGATAGGATTGTTGAGGTAATAGAAGGCGCAGATATGCTATTTATCACTGCCGGAATGGGCGGAGGAACTGGTACTGGAGCGGCTCCGGTAGTAGCTCAAGTAGCTAAAGAGCTCGGGATATTAACGGTAGCTGTAGTGACTCGACCTTTTGAAATGGAAGGTTCTAAGAGAATGGCTATAGCTGATAATGGTATTGCTGAACTGGGTAAATATGTCGATTCTTTGATAACTATTCCAAATGAAAAATTACTTGCAGTACTAGGTAGTGACTGTACATTGGTTAATGCTTTCGAATCTGCAAATGAAGTTCTTCAAGGAGCAGTTCAAGGTATAGCTGAATTGATAACTACACCAGGAACTATGAACGTTGATTTTGCCGATGTAAGAACAGTTATGTCTGAAATGGGTAT
>CAJJBK010000020.1 GCA_905182415.1 uncultured Woeseiaceae bacterium
GTCGAACAATCAGCCAATAAGTTACGAAAAAAATTACAAGTACCTTTCATTCTCTCGATACTATTTGGATTAATTATCCCTATGTATTTTTATGGAAAAATTACTTTATTATTAGCGGTAGGTACTATCTCTGCACTCTGGATAATGACATCATCAGTCTTGCCACTGCTTAAACAGTGCCAGACATCGTTAGGTAGAAAATCACTAACTCGTTCAACTTTAGGAATGTCTTTAGCTCATTTTGGTCTCGGCTGCTTTGTTTTTGGTGTCACTATTGTTTCTGCATTTAACATTGAAGCAGATCGACGGCTTAGCCCGGGCGAATCAATATTTGTGGCAGGCTATCAGTATCAATTAAGAGGGCTAAAAGATGTCGAAGGGCCAAACTATCAAGCTATAGAGGCAGAAATAGATATTTTCAAAAACGGTAATTTTCTGACTCAACTTCGCCCTCAAAAAAGAACATATCGAGTCCAAAAAAGCCCAATGACCGAAGCTGGAATTGTGGCGGGCTGGAATCGTGATCTATTTGTCGCTCTTGGCGAAGATTTGGGTGATGGTTCTTGGAGTATTAGAATTCAATACAAACCAATGATTAGATGGATATGGTTTGGATGTTTTATTATGGCGCTAGGCGGTTTAGTGGCTATCACAGACCGAAGATATAGAAGACAGCCAAGCTAATTCATGAGATTACTCCACTAATGAAAAAGAAATATGCACCTATTATCGTTTTTGTACTCATGCTACCAATTTTTTTTGTTGGTTTGAGTAGAAATAAATCAGAATTACCGTCACCATTAATTGGTAAGATTGTGCCAGCTTTTGTTTTGCCATCATTAATTGACCCGGCTGTGATGATAAATCAAGCGAATTTTAATGGAAGATTCGTTTTATTTAATGTCTGGGCCACTTGGTGTGCTGGCTGCCGAGAAGAGCATGAATTTTTAATGGAATTATCTGCTCGCGATGAAATCTCAATTATCGGTTTAAACTGGCGTGATAACAGAAATGATGCATTAAATTGGCTTATTACCTTAGGCAATCCTTATGAATTGTCAGTAGAAGATAAACTAGGACGTACAGCTATTGACTGGGGGGTATATGGAGCGCCTGAAACATTCTTAATCAATCCACAAGGTGTTATATTATATAAGCATTTAGGACCTCTTACAGAGAGAGATTGGACTCTCAATTTCATGCCATTTTTAGTAACCGAGCAAACATGAAAACGATCGCATTGGTATTAGTGATATTATTTTCAACTATAGGTCATGCGATAGATAATGGACCTGCGTTTGCAGATGAAAAGTTACAGTTAAGATATGAAAAAATTATTGCTGAAGTCCGATGTCTTGTATGTCAAAACCAATCTATTAAAAGTTCTAATGTTTTTTTGGCTGTTGATTTGAGGAATGAAATAAAAAGATTATTGTCTATCGGTAAAACAGATAAGGAAATTGCTAATTACCTGGTGGAGCGATATGGAGAATTTGTACTTTATAGACCTAGATTCAGTGGTGGAAGAATATTCCTTTGGCTGGCTCCTGCTGCTTTTTTAGTTACCGGCTTATTTATGATGATTAAAATTGTAAGAAAGAAAACTTCCCTAGCGTCCGATGCAAACAATGATTAATCTATAACATGCTGTGGCTTATTTTCTTACTGATGCTAATAGTTGCAGGAGCATTTATAGTGATTCCTGCCATAAGAAGGCGGATGCTAATCTCTCGATATATCTATGCATCTGTCTTTTTTATCTGTTTTTTGACTTCAGTCATATACTATTATTTAGGTAATCCGCTGGTCATCAATAATGAATCACCAGAGATGAGCATTGATGCAATTACCGAATCACTAGAAGAGCGCCTAACTAAAAATCCAAATGATATAGAAGGCTGGAAAATATTAGCTAACACTTATTCTTTTCAAAAAGAATTTATGAGTGCATTTAATGCATATGAGAAAGTCATAGAATTAGAAGGGGGGTCAGTTGCAAAAACATTTTCTGATTTTGGCGAATCATTAGTCCAATCTGGCAACTCAGAATATTTACAAAAAGCCAATGAAATGTTCGAAAATGCTCTTCAGCTTGATATAGATGATACAAAGAGCCTATTTTATGGTGGCATTTCTGCTGTAAGCCTCGGTAAACCATTACTTGGGGCAGAAAGATGGGAAAGGTTGTTAGCGCTGTCGCCACCAAATGAGATCAGAAAGACACTGGAAGAGAAGATTAAGGAATGGAGGGGAGAGGATGACGGGATATCATCAGCTGTCACAAATGATGTATTTTCAATCCAGCTGAATATAAGCGATAAAGCCCTCATTGAACTAAATAATTATCCTAATAAAGCATTATACCTTATTGCCAGGGACCCATTAAAACCATCACCGCCCATTGCAGCGATTCGAAAACAAGTCTCACCGGGTTTAAACACTATCGACAGCTCAGCTATCATGTTGCCTGGCTTGAAATTTAGTAATTTTGAAGAAATTGAAATTATTGCTAGGGTCTCTTTATCCGGAGAGCCCTTGGATCGAGCTGGCGACTATATGGATTCAATAATAATAAAGACGATTGATAATAAATTAATAACCTTAAATATAGAATGATGAAGTAATACAAGGCGGTAAAATGACAGAAATGATTTTCGAAGACGCAACTAAGTGTTTTGCTTGTGGCCCAGATAATCCAATAGGGCTAAAGATTAGTTTTAATCTTGACGATGAAAACCACTGTTTCGGTTATTTTGAGGCAAATAACAATCATGTTGGCTACGAGGATACAGTTCATGGTGGGATAATATTTACCGCTCTAGATGACGTAATGGCTAATGTATTATATTTGAATAAAATCAAAGCTTTAACTGCGAAATGTGAGATTCGTTATAGAAATCCACTTCGTGTCGGGCAAAAAATAAAATTAACAGGCTGGATAGTTTCTCAAAAAAAACGCTTGATCACGCTTAAGGCTGATGCCAGATTAAATTGTGACAACAAAATTATCGCTGAATGCGATGCAAAATTCATGCTCGTATAAAGGTATTTATGACTAATAAAAAAACACTTCTAAAGACACTCAAATTACCTTTAATTGGTGCGCCGCTCTTCATAGTGTCCGGTCCAGACTTAGTTATTGAGCAATGCAAAGCAGGCATAATTGGTGCTTTTCCAGCTTTAAATGCAAGGCCAAAGGAAGTATTGGATGAGTGGTTGTCAAGAATTACGAAAGAATTAAAAGATCATCAAAATAAACATCCGGGTAACTTGGTAGCACCTTTTGCAGTCAATCAGATCGTCCATCAAAGCAACAATCGTCTTATGCATGATATGGAGCTATGCGTTAAACACAAAGTGCCTATTGTCATAACCAGCCTCAGGCCTCCAGCGCAAGTTGTGGAAGCAGTGCACAGTTATGGGGGCTTGGTATTTCATGATGTTATTAATATCAAACATGCTAGAAAAGCAATCGAACAAGGGGTTGATGGCGTGATCGCGGTATGTGCTGGTGCCGGCGGCCATGCTGGCACCCTAAGTCCGTTTGCTCTGGTCAAAGAAATCAGAGAAATCTACGATGGCTATATAATACTTTCTGGAAGCATGAGTTGCGGTCAAGATATTCTAGCAGCTCAATGCATAGGCGCTGATCTTGCGTATTTTGGTACCAGATTTATCGCGACAAATGAAGCGAATGCGGTAGACAGCTACAAAGAGATGATTGTCGCAAGTAATGCGGATGATATTGTGTACTCTTCATTATTCACTGGCGTTCATGGTAGCTACCTAAAGGGCAGCATTACTAATGCAGGTTTAGACCCTGATAGATTAAATGACGGAGAAAAAGAAAAAATGGATTTTGGGTCAGATAATGCAAAAAGCAAAGCCTGGAAAGATATTTGGGGTGCTGGGCAAGGTGTTGGCTCTATGAAGAATATACTTTCTGTGAGTGCGCTGGTAGATCAGTTAGTTGAAGAATATAACTCAACCAAATCAAAACTTTTAGATTGATGCTGGCTTCTTTTAATTCATTCATGTTG
>CAJJBK010000021.1 GCA_905182415.1 uncultured Woeseiaceae bacterium
TTTTAGAATGTAACGACTTGGGCGTCGAAATTCATACTCACATTGATATGGAGGAAGTAGTTGATTGTCATGAGGAAATCTCAGAATATCGATATCAATTAACAATAAAAACTAATTCAAATCAAAATTTCATTCGATGCAAATCCTTGGTCGTTGCCACTGGCGCATTATCCATTCCTAAATTGGGTGGAAGTGGTTTTGGGTATGAGTTAGCAAAACAATTTAAATTACCCTTAGTCACTAGACGAGCAAGCTTAGTTCCTTTTATGTTTTCTGGCGAGATAAAAAATATATGTGAAAAATTATCTGGCATATCTACCCCTGTAATTATCAAAAGTAATAATAAAAGCTTCGCAGAATCAATGTTATTTACTCATCGAGGATTAAGTGGACCAGCTGTGTTGCAGATTTCTAATTATTGGGAACCTGGGGATGAAATTATTATTAATTTATTACCTGGAATTGATGCAACTAAAACCTTACTGCGTGAAAAAAATAATAGTAATAAATCTACTATAAAGAAATATCTTAGTACTTTAATGCCAAATGCATTGGCAGCTGATCTAGAGATTCTATGGTGGAGCATGTATAAAAATCATATCTTTCCTGAAATCAGCAATGATGAGTTAAAGATTATTGGAAACAAACTAAATGCTTGGAAGATAAAGCCTTCTGCAACTGAAGGTTATAGGACTGCAGAAGTAACTTTGGGTGGTGTAAATACGGATGTTATTAACTCCAAAACTATGGAGATTAAGAATCATCCCGGATTATTTTTTGTTGGAGAAGTTATTGATGTTACCGGCCATCTTGGCGGTTATAATTTTCAATGGGCTTGGTCATCTGGTTATAGTGCTGGTTTGGTTGCATGAGATTATCGGTATGGGCCATATTTGGCCAACACGATTAGGGGGCAAGGACAGCGAAGAAGTGATATGGGATTTTTTATCTCAATTTAGTATTGACGGGCAATTATAAGCTAAATATTCTTCTTCGATATAACACGATGATCTCTTGTGTATTTTTCATGGTTTTCTTCAATATATTCACTGTCATATTTATAGTTAATCATAAATGTAGCGCCTTTTTTAAGACTTTTTTCTGAAGTATCGGCCATAAAATTAATTTGATGCAATGAGGCTCCATTTCCCAGATGAAATCTAGATACTGGATCGTTGGGTTTACCGTCTTTCCGGTCTGATTTTAATAAGTAATCTCTTATGTATGTATTTAGTATTGTTTTATTTTCCTCAAAACTCACCAATGAATTATCATTGGATAAAACATTATAAAGATCATTATCTTTTATTTTTATCCATTTCATGAATTTAGGCACTGGAGACAGGGTAATAAAATGCTTAATAGTTGGAACTTCTTTCTCTATAAAGGTGACTACATCTTTAATTAAGAAGTTTCCAAATGAAATGCCATCTAAACCTCTTTGGCAATTTGAAATTGAGTAAAATACGGCTGTATCCAATTCAGATTCATTCAATAAATCTCTTTTTTCTTTTAGAATCGTATTTATATTGGTTGGAATATCATTTAAAAATGCAACCTCAACAAAAATTAATGGTTCGGTAGCCATAGCTGGATGAAAAAAGGCAAAGCACCTTCTATCGTTCGAATCTATCCTGTCTCTTAGTTCTCGCCAGGTATTTATTTGGTGGACGGATTCATATTTAATAATTTTCTCTAAAATAGAGGCTGGCGTATTCCAATCTATAGGTTTCATAACCAAAAAACCCTTATTGAACCAATCTATGAATAGGGTTTTTAGATCATTTTCAACTTTTTGATAATTATTTTCATTTGATGATTTAATGAGAATTTTTCTTCTCAAGTTTACCAAGAAAGTGGTTGCTTCATCAAAACAGTTGAGCTTTCTAAATAAATCTTTTCTTTTTGAAGCTTGTGCTTTTTGAAGTTTGATATAGTTTGATTCAGACTTTTCTTCAATATAATTATCTATGCATAATTTTAATTGATCGGTATTTAGATCTCTCTGATCCCTCAGATTCACCATCAAGTCATCGAATTCCTGGTCATCCAAGTGATTTACTAAAGCAAAAAATTCTTTGGCATACTTAACTCTTGAAATATTACTTTTGGTATCAATTAAATTTTCAATAATTTGATATATATCATTTTTTTGATTATTTTTTTTAAAAAGAAGTTTTGAAGAAGTTTTGATACTTTTTTCAAAAATATTTTCTAGTAATGAGCTGATGGTCTGAGTATATGACATAAGCTCATTGTACAAAATTTTACTATAATTTAAATAATTAAAATACTAATCATCAATAATATGTTATTTTTAATTTAGGTGTTGAAGTCGTTTCAAATAAAGGATTTATTTTGAAGATTACAAAGTTAGCGCTTTATTTAGGATTAGTTTTTGGCCAGTTGGGCTTTTTTAATAACAGCTTGGCTCTGGAATTATTGCCTTCATCGCCGATCGGTATACAAGCAACTTCTATTGATGGTAAAGCTTTGATTCCAGCTAAGCCAAATGAAGTAAGTTTAAAAAACTTAGAAGAAGCCAAGAACGCTTACAAAAAAAATCCCTTAAATCCAGATACGCTTATCTGGCTGGGAAGACGTTTGGCGTACACAGGCAATTATCTGGATGCTATTGATGTTTTTACTGAAGGTATAATTCAATTTCCCAGCGATCCTCGGTTTTTAAGACATCGTGGTCATAGATATATTTCTATCAGGGAGTTTGATCTCGCGATTGCTGATTTGGAGAAAGCATCCATTTTGATGAGAGGCTTATCTGTTCAGATTGAACCTGATGGTCTCCCTAATATTCAAAATATTCCATTAACTACCACCCAAGGAAATATCTGGTATCACTTGGGTTTAGCTTATTACTTAAAACAAGATTGGCTCAGCGCTCTTGCTGCATTTCGTAATGGCTATAATTTAGGTGGTAATGATGACAACTTAGTTTCTACTGGACACTGGATTTATATGATATTACGTCGTATGGGTGATGATTTAGGGGCGATGGATGTGCTCAATAATATCCATGCTGATATGAATATTATTGAGAATATGAGTTATCATCAGCTCTGCTTGCTGTATAAAAATGATATTGAAATTGATGATTTAATGACCATAGATGGAAATAATCCGAGCAGTGCAGCCGTTGCATATGGATTGGCTAATTATTTTTACTATAATGGTGATAAAATGAAATCCGATAAACTCTTATTAAAAATTGTTGCTGGGTCTAGCTGGAGCGCTTTTGGCTTCATTGCTGCTGAAGTCGATTTGAATAATCCTAAGCGTTAATCAATAAAGTAAATAAATATATATTAAACTTTTAAGTAAGGAGTATCGAGACATACTAAATTTCAAATTCATGGCACTTAAGATTGGCCTAATTACATTATTTTTTTCATCATCTTTATGGGCGCAACATGCTTTGGTGTTCCAAACTGATTTTGGTCTACAAGAGGGTGCTGTTGCCTCCATGAAAGGCGTGGCTTTTGGAGTTTCTCCTGAATTAAATATGTTCGATGTTACCCATGAGATCCCTAGGTTTAATATCTGGGAAGCAGCTTACCGTTTGAACCAAGTAGCCGATTATTGGCCAAAAGGCACGGTATTTGTCAATGTGGTCGATCCGGGCGTAGGTACAACCAGAAAGTCTGTCGTTCTTAAAACAAAATCAGGCCATTTTTTCGTCAGCCCAGATAATGGATCACTTTCTTTGGTATCTGAGTCACTGGGTATTGACGAAGTGAGGGAAATTAACGAAAAGACCAATCGACTTGAAGGGTCGGAGAGATCTCATACGTTTCATGGTCGCGATGTTTACGCATACACAGGGGCTCGTTTAGCTTCTGAAGTGATTGCTTTCGAACAAGTTGGTGATCTTCTTACACCCTCGGTGATGCAGCTCGATTACGCAAAACCAGAATTAATAAATAAAAGAATTATCGGTAGTGTGCCGATCTTAGATGCTCATTACGGCAATGTATGGACCAATATAAATGTAGACTTATTCGATCGCCTAGATATAAATATTGGTGATGAGGTATGGGTTAAAATTACAAATAATGCTCATGAGTTGTTTTTTCAGAAAGTCAAATTTGTGAGTTCGTTCGGTGGCGTTGAGATTGGAGAACCAGCAATTTATATTAATGATATATTGAATATAGGTATTGCTATAAATCAAGGCGATATGGCAAAAGAATATAAAATTAAACCCGGTCCTAATGTCACGTTCTTAATCTGGAAATAATATTTATGCCCACTGAAACGAAAAACAGTAAAATGGTTCAATTGCTTGGCTACCTAGGCCTAGTTCCTTTTGTTTTTCCGAGTGTAATAGTCTGGAATCTGTCGTTTAATACACCTGTCGAATTTTTATTTTTAATTTTTTGCTCATACAGTCTTTTGGTTTGTAGTTTCCTGGCGGGTTCAATTTGGGCGTTTAACATTAACCTCAATCAAAGCCCGCTTGGTTCTATAGTACTTTTCTTTATGCCTTTCTTTGCATCTATCCTCATGCTGGTGTTATTTAATCAAGCCATCGCATTATCTGTGGTTAATATCAATGCGATTGAGCACCTAATTTCTATCGCTCTATTGCTTTTATTGTTGTCAAGTTATGTCGTTTTGTATGTATATGAGGTTAAATTATTAGCGCATAAAAATTATTATAGAAAAATGCGATTTTGGCTTACTTTGGTAGTAATTTTGGCACACTCTTCTTGGTTGTTATTTTTTTATATTAACTTTTTGAAGTAAGAAATAATTTCATCAGACTCGTAAAGCCAGAGATCCTTATCATTTTCCTGTGGAATCCTAAGGCATGGTACTTGGTATTTTCCTCCAAGATTTACTAAATCTGTTTTATGGTTATGATCTTTTCGGGTATCCCTAAGTTCAATATTAAGAGTATTTTTATGCATAAATCGAGTGACTTTAATACAAAATGGACATGTTCCAAATTGATAAAGTGCCAGTTTATGAGTTTGTTGATTAACGCTTTGTTGTGCCTCAGAATCTCGCGTAATTGGTTTTGGAAGCGTTAGTATATTAATCAATCTCAATATATTTCCAAATATCACACGACCTAATATTCGTCTCAATATTTTCTTAACCACACCTGCTCCTTTATAGTTTATTATGCATTAACTCCTGTAGAGTAGAATTAAAGAATAATGAAAACAAGTGAACTTACTAAAAGAATATCTGGACCTAGTTCAAAAGCTTGGGCAGTTGGTGATAGAGCATTTGAGCTTATTGAACAAGGTGAGGATATTATCCATTTAGGTATTGGCGATCCTGATTTTGATACTCCTGAACCAATTGTGAACGCCATAGGCTCTGCGCTAGATAAAAGAAAAACTCATTATTCACCTTTGGCTGGTGAAATGAAATTGAGAAAGCAAATCGCAGTTCATGCTAATACCCTTTATGGTGGTGGCGTTGAGAGTGAACACATCGCTGTATTACCTGGTGCACAAGCAGCTTTATTCTCGAGCTTTTTATGTCTCAGTGACTTTGGTGATGAGGTAATAATTCTGGAGCCAACTTACGCAACTTATCCAGCCGTCATTCAAGCAAGTGGAGCAAAACTGGTAAGAATTGTGCTTGATGTAGAAACTGATTATCAAATTAATTTATCTAAAATCAAGTCTGCCATTACTAACAAAACTAGAGCAATATTAATTAATTCGCCTTGTAATCCTTCTGGTGTAATCTTTTCACAACAAAATTTGAATGATCTTGCTAAGCTTTGCGATATTAATAATATATGGTTGGTTTCTGATGAGGTTTATTGGTCCCTTTCATACGAGGAGAAGCATCACTCGGCTTACTCTCAGCGAGAAACCAGAGGTAATGTTATCGTAGTAAACAGCCTCTCTAAATCACATGCCATGTCAGGATGGAGAGTAGGTTGGGTAATTGCACCGCCAGGAATTATTGAAGCTCTAACTAATTTATCGCAAGCACAATATTTTGGCGTCAATCAATTTGTCCAATTGGCGGCTGTTAAAGCTCTAAAGGACCATAAAAGTCCAAAACAATTCCAGAAGATTTTCAGAGCAAGGCGCGATGCTTTTTTATCTAAATTAGATAAAAGTACTATTTTGCGTTACACCCAACCACAGGGTGGAATGTTTGTATTGGTTGATGTTAGTTCAACAGGGCTTGACGGTGAAGCTTTTGCTGAGCAGCTACTGGATAATGAGGGAGTTGCCGTAGTTCCTGGTTTTGGTTTTGGTCCATCAATGAAATATACCATCCGAGTAGGTTTTCTGACTGACATACCACGATTGGAGGAGGCTGCTAACCGACTGGTTCGTTTTGCAACTTCTTTGTTGCCATAGAATAATTTGCTCTTAGAGTGAATTTGTTTATTGGTAATATTTTAGTACAGTGAGTTATATTAATTGTAAAAATTAAATTGAAAAGGAGAGATGTTATGCGATATTTTTTATGTTTACTTATGTTGGTCCTTTCTGGATGTTTGAATGTCCCATTTGTACCCTTGATTGATAATAATACTGAAGAGCAATCTCCGGTAAATGCATTCGTCGGTGATGGTCATAGTACTCAAATATTTAACAATGAGGCATCAAGGAAATAGGTTATGTCATTTAAGCAGAATTCTATATATGTCATAGGAAGTATTAATACAGATATGGTTGTTATGACCGAAAAATTACCCGCCCCAGGAGAAACTGTTATGGGAGGTGAATTCATGATGACATCCGGTGGTAAAGGCGCAAATCAAGCAGTTTCTGCTGTTCGGCTTGGCGGTGAAGTGACCATGGTTGGAAGATTGGGAAAAGATATATTTGGCGATCAGTCTATCAAGCGTTTAAATGACGAGAACATTAATTGCGAATTTATTGGAAGAGATGCTTTGGCTGCATCGGGGGTGGCATTGATAAGTGTTGATAATAATGGTGAGAATCACATTGTAGTTGCGCCTGGCGCCAATAATCAACTTGACAAAAAAACAGTTAAAGCGGCTTTAGATGCTATGCCAGATAACGCCATTATTTTGTTGCAGCTTGAGGTACCATTAGAAACGGTGGCTTATGTTATAGAAAGTAGTCGAGAATCTTCTAGGCGAGTGATTCTTGATCCGGCGCCAGCTCCCATGACAGCTCTGCCCAGCAATTTTTTAAATGGACTTTATTTGATTACACCCAATGAAACAGAGGCAACACAATTATCTGGAATAGAAGTGCGGGATAATAAATCTGCTGAGGTTGCTGCGAGAAAGCTGTTGGCGACTGGAGTAAAGAACGTGGCGATTACTATGGGCGCTAAAGGTGTGGTGTTAGCTCAAGAGAATACCGTTAAATTTGTTCAATCCCCTCAAGTAAAAGCCATTGATACAACTGCTGCGGGCGATTGTTTTAATGGGGCCTTATCTGTAGCCATTGCAAGTGGGCTATCCTTGGAAGAAGGGATCGAGAGAGCATGCCTGGCCGCTTCTATTTCCGTCACTCGAAAAGGTGCTCAAGATTCTATGCCTTATATTAAGGAGGTGGATGCATGTTTATAGTAGAAAATTATTTCATGGCGGTAATATTTTGTATTATCACGATGTTCTGTTGGGGCTCTTGGGCTAATACACAAAAGTTAGCCAGTAAAACTTGGTCCTTTCAATTGTATTATTGGGATTATGCTATTGGGGTAGTTTTATTTTCATTATTGATGGGTTTGACCCTAGGTAGCAATGGTGAACTTGGCAGAGCTTTTATTGAAGATCTTCAACAAGCAACAACATATTCATTGGGTTCTGCATTTCTTGGTGGTGTAATTTTTAATCTCGCTAATTTATTGATTGTTGCTGCCATTGATATAGCCGGTATGGCAGTAGCATTTCCTGTTGGCATTGGGATTGCATTGGTTCTTGGAGTGCTAATAAATTATTTTGCTGTTCCTATTGGCGATCCTTGGCTATTATTTTTAGGAGTTTTTCTCGTTGCTGTGGCTATCATTTTAGATGCTTTAGCCTATCAAGGTCTATCAAGCGGTAAGAGGCGAACTCCAAATAAAGGTATTATTTTATCCATTGCAGGTGGTTTATTGATGGGCTTTTTTTATCGTTTCGTGGCCGCCTCAATGTCACTTGATTTTGCCTATCCGGAAATTGGATTAATGACACCATATGGTGCTGTCTTTGTATTTTCTATGGGTCTTTTGGTATCTAACTTTATTTGGAATACAATATTTATGTATCGCCCTTTCAGTGGAAATGCTGTGTCATATTTAGATTATATTCGAGAAGGAAATATTCGCTTGCATGGCATAGGCCTTCTTGGCGGTGTGATCTGGTGTTTAGGTATGTCTCTAAATATTCTCGCTTCCGAGAAAGCCGGTTATGCAATCTCCTATGGTTTGGGTCAAGGAGCTACAATGATTGCAGCTATCTGGGGCGTGTTTATCTGGAAAGAGTTTGCAGGTGCACCATTAAAAAGTCATCGTTTTATTAAATGGATGTTTATATGCTTTGCTCTTGGATTGGCATTAATTATCTCTTCACGCATTTGACCTATGAACTAGGGCCTTAGGGTTAATATAGTTTTGCTTGATTGTCTTGTGAGGAACTAGTTTAATAAGTTAATACTTAACAATAGGAGATTTATATAATGGTTGAATTAATTGTTTATTCTTTTGTCTTAGCATTGATCGCCTTATGGTTGTGGCCATTGATATTCAATATAAAGAATTTGGATTATTTGGTGTCCAATCGGGACGATCCAGCCACTGAATCGGTTATGTTCCAGAGAGCCAAACGTGCCGGTGCAAATTTTCAGGAAAGCTATCCAGTTTTTTTAGCAGTTTCAATATTATCAATAGTTCAAGGTGTTGATGTAACCTCGCTTGCAACTTATTGGTTGATTCTGAGGGTACTTTTTATGGTCTCTTATACAGCAGGAATTACCCATGTAAGAACATTGCTTTGGGTGGGTTCTTTGATCTGTTTAATTATGATGGCCATGGCATTGGTTTGATTGCAACTTACTAGTAATGAATTTTGTGGCCACTTTTGTGGCTACATTTATTGTTAACTTATATTGTTGACACATTCACTTAAAATATCGTTTAAGATAGTTTGATAAGCAATAGATAAAGTATTCCATTTTAGGGGCATGCAATGAAAAAACTGTCATTACTTTTAATCTTATTTATACCTGTTCTTGCGTTTTCTCAAGATAAAAAATTTTCCTATACCTATATCGATCTTATCGCCACCAATACTAATGGAATTGGCTATATTGGCGATATTTCTCTGGGCTTACCAGCTTCATTGTATGTGAAGGGCTCCATTAGAGACGAAGAAGTTAAGTCTGGAAATACCGTCTACCAAAAATCCAAAAAAATTGTGGCGCTCGGTTATCACTCATCTATTGCCGATATCTTTAAAAATGTCTCAAAAAGTGGCTTCTCTTTCAATTTTGCTCGAATTATGGATGTATATGCGGAGCTTGGAGTTAATCAGTGGGAACTCGAAAATCCTACTAAAATAACTAAAACTGGCTCTGATATTTATGCTCAAGCCGGTTTAAAAATGGGAGATACTGGAGGCTGGGAATTTAATCTTTTTTTAGAGAGCACTAAATTGGCCGAAGTGGATCTTGATCCGATTTCTCAAAAACTAAAGTATTCTTTGGATGGCGAGATAAATAACAATTTTGGGTTTAAATTTATTAATCATTCCATGGATAATCTTGGGTACAGCGTTGGCCTTAGTCATGATGGATTTTCTGGCTTATCAACTTCGGTTGGCGTTAGAGTTGGACTATAAAATTAACGACTAGGAATGCGAATATATTACTCTGCATTGGTATGTTTTTGCTTATACGGCTGTTCTTCTTATCCGTTGGTGGATGTTCTTTCGGAAAATCAAAATAGCCGTATAGATTATATTGTTCTGCATGCTACTTCTCAGGATTTTTCAGAATCATTGACTACATTAACTTTAAACTCTGATTATCCAGTTAGTTCGCATTACTTGATCCCTTACAAGAATGATGCCACATACCCGCAAAAAAACTTAAATGTATATCGCTTAGTTCAAGAACAAGATCGCGCTTGGCATGCCGGCGTAAGTAGCTGGGGCAAAGAAGCCTCTTTGAATGATCGTTCTATTGGGATTGAAATAGTGAATGAATTTCATTGTAACGAGCAAACTGATATTCCGAGTGTCGATAATCTTGATTGTATATTTTTTCCTTATCCAGAAACACAAATCGAATTATTGATTCAATTATTAAAGGATATTCTAACTCGTTACCCAGAATTAGACCCTATTGATATCATCGGTCATGCTGATATTGCTCCAGACAGAAAATCTGATCCCGGACCTTATTTTCCTTGGCGGCAATTGTATGAGGCAGGTATTGGTGCTTGGTACGATGAAGCTGATCTTCAAAAATACACTCAATTATTTGCTAATCAATTACCCAATCTTTTTGTCATACAGCGTGCGTTGCGAATTTTTGGCTACCCAATCGAAAACAGTGGTCTTTTTGACGAACAAACAAGGTTCGCTCTTAGGGCAATGCAGTTGCATTATCGACCTTCGAATCACTCTGGGGACTTAGATTTGGAGACCACAGCCATTTTATTTGCCTTGCTTGAAAAGTATCGATTGTCTGAACTAGACGAACTTATTAATTAGATTTAATAGTAAGGTGTTATTTATTAAGTATTTGTTCAAAAAATACTCGATGAAATCTTTCTTGCTCTTCCATATGAGGCAAATGACCCGATGCAGAAAATTCATATAGAGTTGCGTCTGGAAGTACTTGACTCAATTTTTCTCTGACAGTATTTAAAGGCAGTACCGTGTCATGAATTCCCCATATTATCGAAGTGTCCACTTTGTTGATGTGAATAGTGTTATGAATCTTGGCCATATCTGGGTAATTTTTACGAGTTGATATAAGAGCTCTTGCAAAACCTTGATATTTTAATAACCCATTGTAACGCGTGTCCCAATTCGCAAATTCTTGAGGTTGATAAAAATCAGACAATTGACCATGACCAATCGTGGGGTAAGCCTTATTAATAAATGCGTCAATTTCATTTTGAGATACGTCGTTAGTTTGAAATACCTGATCATCATGAAAACCAGAAGGCGATACCAGAATCAATTGATCAATTCTCTTTGGGTATCGGGAAGCCATCATAGCCACTGTTCTGCCTCCGTCTGAAAGACCTACTAATGTTACTTTATCAATACCTAAAGCATCCAATAGATTGATAAGTTGATCGGTATAAAGTTCGGTAGAATAATCCGTATCAGGACTGTCAGAAAAGCCTCGTCCATAAGTATCATAACGAATGACTCCATAACCTTGTTTGATTGCCTCTTGGTAAGTGGGCTCCCAGATATACGAAGGCACAGAAAAGCCATGCACTAAGATAATATGTTCTTTAGCATCGGCATTGGCTTGCTCAAAGTAAGTGTAACCATCATTGAGTTTAATAAAATTACCATTCCAGCGCATGGCAGTGGACTCTCTGAATCGAGCGTCTTTATTTAGAAACTCATAATTTCTGTATTGGTCACAGCCACTTGACTCCCAATTACGATCAACGTTCGACATATACACAAATTTCCATTTGTCATTGCGTTTTTCCATAATATAAGTGGACGCTAATTTGTCTTGCAGTAAAGAGCCATTTTTTTGATAACGATCGTATTGATTAAAAATCTGATAGACAGTTTCACTGTGTTTGCAGAAGGTTAATACTTCTTCGCTATACCAGTAACCCACCTCCTTTAATTTTTTAAAATTACTTTGGTAGTCTTGCTCAATCATTGCAGTATCGAATGAAGTTATTGACTCATTGTTCAAGTAGACTCGTGGATGAAAATTTTCAGTAGCAATGGCTGTTGCATCCATGTTCATCCAGTTTCTGGAGTATGATTGATAAGCTTTAAATACGTCGTGTGAGGCATTTTCAGCAGACAGATAAGAGGGTGAGCTGATTACCAGAATAACGGCAAGTAAATAAAGTTTATTTAGCGGGGCAAGCATAGTGTTCTCATTGTGATGATATTTAAGCAAGTTTAATTTCTTTCAACCTCAAAGCAAGATAATCTTCAGCTAGAATACTTTCGGTATAGCGATTTGGGTACTTATCTGAGATGCAACTAGTTAGCGTTTGAATACGCCAATCTGGATTGGGGTGCACAAAAAAAGGAATTGAATAACGCGATGTTTTTGCTTCGGCTATTGAGGCTGATACACGGTGGGTGGTGGAGGGTAAGTAATGATTTGTTAATCGCTGCAACATATCCCCAATATTACAAATAATAATATCGCGTTCGACTTGAATTTTTTCCCACTTTCCCTCTTTAGTGAGTAACTCAAGTCCGCTTTGGTGCCCGCCCAGTAAAAGTGTGATTAAATTAATATCTTCATGGGCACCAGCTCTTTCTGCTGCTTCTTTTAATTGAATCGGAGGGTAATGTATCGCGCGCATGATACTGTTACCAAATCCGGCATGGGTTGAGAAATAATGAGGCGCAAGATTTAAAAATACAGCGATGGCTGAGAGCAAAATTTGACCTAAATCATCAAATTGCTCGAACAAGGTATTGGTTTTTTCTTTGAACATCTCAATTTCTGTGACTTCAAAATTTTGATGCATCCACTTTGCAAAAAGGTGGTCTTTGTTTAGTTCACGCCCAACGTGCCAAAACTCTTTGAAATCTGGATGGCTGCTGTTTTTTGGGGTTTCTACTCGAGTTGGTGTATAGCCACGAGCGCCTTTTAGACTGGAATCATAATAGCGCGTTTTTATCGTTTCAGGCAGAGCAAAAAACTCTTTAAAAATACGCATAACTTCGTCAATGAGGTCAGAGTCAATACTGTGATCGCTGATACCACAAAATCCCCATTGCAGAAGGCTCTCTCCCAATTGCTGAGCAAATAGATCGGTTTCTTTCTCTTGTGATGCAAGTGAGACAATAGCAAAAGGTGCGGGCATTGGGATCCTTTTTTGTTTAAAATATATTATTGACTAGCGAGCCAAGCATCATCACTTTCTTCGGTGATTTTTTCAAAAAGAGGTGTTGAAAGATATCTCTCACCAGTATCTGGAAGCATGACACAGATGGTGCTATTTTCGGGTGCTTTTTCAGCCAAAATTAAGGCAGCTTGCATGGTAGCACCAGCAGAAATTCCACAGAAAATTCCTTCTTCCTTTGCCAATTTCATGGCAGTAGCCATAGAGTCTTCATCATTAACTAGAATAACTTCATCGATGATATTTGGATTCAACACTTTTGGAATAAAATCAGGAGTCCAGCCTTGAATTTTATGCGGATGCCAATCGGCACCACCTAGTAGATTCGCATTTTCAGGCTCTGTACCAATTATTTGAATGTCAGGGCGAGCAACCTTTAAGACTTCCCCTGTTCCAGTAATAGTGCCTCCAGTGCCCCAACCACTAACAAAGTAATCCAAGGGTTGGCCTGCAAAATCTCGTAAAATTTCCGGTGCTGTTGTATTTCTATGGTATTCAGGGTTGGCTGGATTTTCGAATTGCGAAGCCAGAAACCAATCATGTTCATTAGCCAATTCTTCAGCACGTCTGACCATGCCTGAGCCTCTTTCTGCAGCAGGAGTCAGGATTACTTTAGCTCCCAATGCTTTCATGATACGGCGTCGTTCAATAGAAAAAGTTTCTACCATGGTTGCTACGAATGGATAACCTTTGGCTGCACAAACCATTGCTAAGGCAATACCGGTATTGCCAGAGGTAGCCTCGACAACAGTTTGCCCTAGCTTAAGGGCGCCACTTTTTTCTGCTTCAGTTATAATTGCTATGGCGAGACGATCTTTGACCGAAGAGAGAGGATTAAATGATTCGCATTTTGCATAAATATGCTGATTTTTTGGCCCGATTTTATTTATTTTAACAATTGGCGTATTACCAATTGTTTCGAGTATGTTGTTATAAAGCATGATTTTTATCCTAATTTATATTTAAAAAAGTGGTGCTCTGTATTAAACCTAGTTTATACTTTTCCTGGTAAGTATTTCTATCCTAGCAAAGGAACGTACTTGAAAACCATGCAATCAAAAAATTTGTGGAAAGAAATTTCAAATGCCAACTACACAAACTAAATTATCTACATTTTATGCAGCTATAGGACATTTGTTTATGCATATGTTTGCGGCAATTTATTTTGTAATCGTTCTTGGGATCGAGAGTGCTTGGCAATTTTCCTATGCTGAATTAATAGAATTATGGTTTATCGGTTCTTTGTTGATCGGTTTGGGTTCAATCCCATCCGGATGGCTGAGTGATCGTTGGAGTCGTAGTGGCATGATTGCCATTATGTTTCTTGGCTTAGGAGTGGCTTCCATTTTTTGTGGCTTAAGTGATACTAAATTTTTGTTGATGATTAATCTTTCAATATTGGGTTTGTTTTGCTCAATCTATCATCCTGCTGGAATTTCTTGGGTAGTCAATATGACTGACAATACCGGGAGAGCCCTCGGCTTCAATAATATTTTCGGTGGGGTCGGCATTGGCTTAGGTGCACTCTCTTCGGGTTATCTGGTTAATAATTATAGCTGGCAAGCGGCATTTATTTTACCGGGTATCCTCTCAGTATTACTTGGTATAGCTTTAACATGGCACATCTACACGAATAAAATCTCTTTGCAAAATAAACAATCCATAAAATTTTCAGAGAATCCACAGCGTGGCGATTATATAAAAATCATTATTATTATGCTGATCAGTATCACGTGTGTCGGATTCACATTTCAGATTTTACAAACGTCTCTTCCAAAAGTTATTGATATTCGTCTCACTGATTTGTTGAGCCTTGATCCAGCTAAAATCGGATTGGTGATTTCGAGTATTTATGTTATCAGTGGTCTCATGAATTATGTTGGAGGGATTGCAGCAGATCGTTATTCGGTGAAATTTATTTACGCTTATGGGATGCTGGTGCAAGGTATTCTGTTGTTTGCATTTGCAGGTATGGATCATGCTTTTTTAATTGTATTAGCGCTGGTGATTGTGGCTTTTAATTCAAGCATTTTGCCCGCTGAGAACATCTTGTTGGCGCGTTTCGCACCTGCCGAATATCAGAGCATGGTTTATGGAATAAAATTTATTCTGTCTTTTTCTCTGGGTCCATTGGTGGTTTTCTTGGTATCCAGAAGTTACGCTCTCACAGGCGAATTCTATTATCTTTACTTGACTAGCGGGGTATTCATGTCGTTATTATTTTTTATGATCCTGTCTCTGCCAGCGCAAAAATCAACAGCAGTTAGCGCTTAAGTGCTTCAATTGATTGACATCTAGTGACAATTTAAATCAGAGTTTTTAAATATAAATAGATATATAGATTATTAATTTATTTATATATGTTTGATTCTGATGCATTTTTTGTAGGATACTGTATCTATCATAAATAAATAGCGAGAAAGCCTGATGATGGGTAATAAAACAACTCTGAAAATAGCAACAGTGATTCTGGCTTGGGCCTCCTTTTTGCATTTTACTAATTTTATACTGGGTGGAGTCATCGCCATCATGGGATTTACTATTCCTGTATATTTTTCTTTATTGTTAAGCTTGGTACTGGCTTTTATGACTTACCGACTTAGAAAAATAACGGCTTTATAATTTATTTTGTACGCTGAAATATCTCTTTTTTAACGGAACATACAATGATTAAAAATTGTCGAATTTGGATTATCTCTATATTAATACTAGCGAGCCCTCGATTATTGATTGCTGAGGCCATTGTTAACATAGAAGATATGCGCCGTGAAGGTGAAGTTGGATTCTTTACCTCGGTATCATTGGCGTTGAGCGCGTCACGCGGCAACAAAATCCGCGATTCACTCTCTGCGCAAATTCGATTTGATAACAACACCGATCGTTATGATTCATTCTTAGTAATAAAAAAGGATGAACGCAAAACCAATACCGTGAAATGGAATGATGCGACCATGGCACACGCTAGATTTGTGCTTAAAAATGATTCAATTTATGATTTAGAGATGTTTGTTCAGCATGGCAAGAATCCATTTAGGCGTTATTTGCAGCGAGATGTAATGGGAGCAGGAGCTCGAATTACAATTAATGATCATGCCCGGTTGGGCCTGGGTGTGTTATCAGAAAACGAAGAAGACATGAATCGAATTAAAATTCGCACAGAGCGTCTAGCGAGTTACTTTCATGATGATTATGAAATTTCTGAGAATATAGATTTTAATTTAACGCTATACTATCAACCTTCACTCGATTCGAGTGAGGATTTTAAGGCGAGTGTCATAGGCGCCCTAGACTTTAAAATGAATGAAAAATTTAAAGTCACATTGCAGTACAATACTTTTTATGACTCAAGGCCGCCTGTGACCGCTGTAAAACGTGATGAGGGTATAGCCACTAACTTTTCTTATTCCTTTTAATTATGAATGAATTTCTAAATATATTTAACGAGATATGGACCAACGGTCTTTTAGGCGTGAGTATGACGCAAATTATTACTGCGATGGGCATTATGTTGACGTCTTTGCTGTGTCGAGCTTTTTTTATTCGACGTGTTCTGACATGGCTAGAGAAGCTCACTGAGAACACTGAATCCAGTTTCGATGATGCGGTGTTGGATTCTTTAGAGCGCCCCCTTGGTTATGTACCGATCGTGATTGGGCTTTATATTTTGACTATCTATTTACCGATGTCGGGCAACATGGGTGAATTTGGCTCTAATCTAGTTGAAGCTTTAGTGGCGTTTACTATCTTCAGTGCCCTGATGAATACCGTCAGCCCGATTTTTAGCGTGTTATCGAGTACCACTTGGCTTACCCCATCGATGTCGACGTGGTTAGAACGAGCCGTCCGCATGATCTTAGGTATCATTTGCCTGGCCATCATATTAGATATCTTTGGTATCGAAATCGGTCCATTAGTGGCTGGATTGGGTTTATTCTCGGTCGCGGTGGCATTGGGTGCACAAGACTTATTTAAAAATCTAATAGCTGGAATCTTGATTATTGGCGAAAATCGTTTTCAACCCGGAGATCGTATTGAAGTTATTGGAGAAATGCATGGCATGGTTGAGCAAATTGGTTTTCGTTCTACTACAGTGCGTTTGTTTAATACCTCGCCTATGGTGATTCCGAATAAAGATCTATCCGATGTGAAAGTAATTAATCATGGTGAAATGATTTATCGTCGTCTTAACTGGACGATTAATTTAGTTTACTCCACTACGGTCGAGCAATTGGCGAAAATTTGTGCCGACATAGAAACGTATATGAATGATTCGGAAGATATTGCTGAGAATCCAGGTCAAGAATGCTTCGCGCGAGCGGTTGAATTTGGGGCCAGTTCCATTGATGTGCAGATATTATGCTATACGGCACCGGTGAATCTTACTGAGTTTACCGCCATTAAACAGAATTTTATTTATGAGATTATGGGTGTGGTAAGAGGAAATGGATCTGAGTTTGCTTATCCATCTACCTCATTGTATGTCGAATCAACTCCGGATAGCACGGATAATTTGATGCCAGTAGTGAGCGACGAAAAGCCAGCGTAACTGCATAATTTGCTTATAGAAGGTAATAATTATGAATCTTAAGCATGTTTTTGAGCGCCATCTTGAGAATTTTTTTGGGCTGTTAATTGCTCTTAATATCCTCCACCAGATTCTGGCTTCAACGACCTTAATAAATGATTACCCAGATTGGGTATATTACTTTGAGTTATTCTACCAAGTATCTATGGTGATCTATGTCGCAGAGATAGGTCTTAGGACCTATTTAGATCGACGTTTAGGTTTTCTTGGTTGGGTTGATGCGATTATTGTGCTCAATTATTTTATCCTTGGTGGGGTTTATGATCTGCGTGCCTTTAGATTGTTCCGTGTCTTTGAGATATACAAGCACACACGTATTTTGTTTCCCAGTAATACGTTAGTTCGTACTATTTATTTGCAACGCTTTGCCTTGCTCGGATCACAAATTATGGTCTTGAGTGTACTTTTGGTGTTCTCAATACTCATTTATTTCATTGAAGGCGGAGTTCAGCCTGAGTCTTTTGGCAGTATCCCAGATGCAATGTGGTGGGGTATTGCGACTCTGACCACAGTGGGTTATGGCGATATCTATCCAGCGACCCTGACAGGTAAGATATTGGCCAGTTTAACCATGTTTCTGGGTATCGGCATGTTTGCCTTACCGGCCGCGATTTTGGCTTCGGCATACTATGAAGAAATTCAGAAAAAGAATTTCCTAGTGAGTATCGAAACCATTACAGAGATTCCATTGTTTGCGAAATTGCCCATTGCGGCTTTGAGTAAGATTAATCAGAAACTTGATCCGGTCATTATGGCTGCCAAGAAACCGGTCTTCAAAAAAGGAGATAAGGCGGACTCTATGTATATTATCGAGTTTGGGCACGTCCAAGTAGAAATTGATGAACCGGTAACCCTTGGTCCAGGGGATTATTTTGGGGAAATGGGTTTGCTCGGAAATACCACTCGTAATGCCACTATTACGACGTTGGATGAAGTGAAATTACTCGAGCTAACTAAAGAAGATTTGGAAGAGTTGTTCAATGATCACGAAGTATTATTTCGTGAAATCGAAGATAAAATTGCCACCATTAATTCTTAATTATTCCTCGTTATTTACCGTTAATTATTTAAGCAAACATAACTGAAGTCCATGTTGATTTGCTTGTTTTTGATATTAAATAAATCCACTGTGCTTTTGGATTTATTGTAGCGATAGCTAAAATTAGATACCCAACATTCAGAGATGGCACGACTGGCACTTAGTTGAAAAGAGTTGACTCGATCTTTGCGTAGGGCAAAGATTTCAGTTCCAGAGGCATGATTTTTTCTACGATGAGTAAGATTTGCTGCTACCCTCCATCCTTCACGGAAAAGCGGATCGACACCCACTATTTGTAGGATGGATAAATACATAGTTCGGCTGGCACTGATCTGAAAAGCGTGTTGCCCGTAATTTTCAGAATCGATATTGGCATTAAAATTATCGTAGCCATATTTTATTTGAGCATTGGCCTCGTACTTTTCAATAAAACGGTTGCCGCTTAACGTGAATCCTTGCATGCGTCCCGATTTAGTGTCACTGCCGAGAAAATCTCGTTCATCCAAAAAGACCTCAATTGCTGCAGAAGTCTTTTGATTGAGTACGCCACTAAAAGTTGTGGCGAGTTTACTTGAGGTAAGCAATCCTTCGCCATCTAAAAATACTTTAAAGGCGCTAAAAGAAGGCGCGATACTGGGACTAGTGAATAATGATCCTTCATCCGCACTCAGGTTGTATTGGCGTGAAGCTGAGAACACCATGGCTTGTAAATCAAAGCGTTTGAATTCATCTTGCTTGGTATCAGAAAGCGACAGAATATAGCGAGCCGTATCTCCGCGTGGGTGCTTAAGGTCATGATTAATCGATAACGTGTAAGATAAGCTGCGACTTATATCTGGCTGTTGCCTGGTGTCTGGTGAGACTAAAAAAGGATAGCCAGCGATATTAATAATTTCCGCATCGAGGCCAGAGTTACCATTGCTGGAATGGGTCACCGAAGTGCCGATAACCGAGTTGAACTTAAAAATGCGCTCTGAATCTGTGATGGCACTCAGAAAGTTTTCTACATTTTCAATCACCTGTGCGGGTGGATCATAACGCTTAACACTTTCTAGGTAAGTTTTTGCCGTACTAAAGGCGCTCAGTCGGTAATATAAGACCCCCAGCTCAAGACGGATTCGGGGTAATTCTTCGTCGTAAATTAACATCTGCTCAAAAACACCGACCGCAGCCTCAAGGTCGCCCACCAAGATCGATAGATTGGCGTACTTGAAGAGATTATCCATGTTAGTAGGTTCTTCAATGAGCTCATTGAAGATTCGTTCACGCTCTTTTTGGGCGTTCTCTAATTCAGTTGCATCGATGATGGTGGGATTAACATTTTGTGCCAACGCAATACCAGCGAAGACAAATCCTTGGCAGATAAATAGAAGAACAATTTTTTTTAGCATAATGTCATTATTTCAATTGCAATTATGCTTATTTTAGAGCTTAACCACAATATAACTCGGCATAGGGCGACATTATTTTGACATTAGATGACTATTATCGTTTTTAGGGACATTTTTGCCTTAAAAAAACGGTAGATTGATTGCAGAGTCGCAAAACTTGATATAGGTTGCCTCTTAGCTTGATTAAATACAGACAGTTAAGGACTAATATATACTCAAGACAATGAAGATTAATTGGACCAATTTAGGTAAAAAATCACTGCTGCCTTTTGCAGTGGTATTGGCTTTTATGCCGTTATGGGATCCTGGTGAAATTTTTACTGATCTGCAACTACGATCATTTGATGCATTTCAAGAATACTATCCGCGTGAAAAACTAAGCAACGATCCAGTGATTATCATCGATATTGATGATGAATCACTACGTCGATACGGGCAATGGCCTTGGCCACGCAATTTGGTCGCCGAACTGGTTAATTGGAGTTATTACTCCCTAGCAACCGGTTTTGATATGGTTTTTGCTGAACCAGATAGAACCGGTGCAACACAACTTAAATCAACCTATCGGGATAACGCGAAACTGTTGAACGCTCTAGAGAGTGTCGTGGATCATGACGAAGTTTTTAGTGCCGCCATCAAGCAGCATGGCACTGTTATTTTGGGTCTTGCACCACATAACAATCAAATTATTACACCCTCAAAAAGTAAATCCGGATTGGTCATTCAAGGCGATAAGCCGCACCAATTCTTGAGGCGTTATAGTGGATTAGAGCAGAACATCCCCCTTTTGGGAGAAGCCAGCCAGGGACTCGGTAGTATGAGCATTGGGAACAATAATCCAATTGTCCGAACCATCCCGACATTCGAGGTTGTAAGTGATGTTTTAGTGCCTTCATTTCCATTGGAGATGGTAAGAGTGGCTATGGGTGCGAGTACTTATCAAATTAAATCTTCGAATGCGTCGAGTGAGCAAGCATTTGGCGAAGCAACCGGAATTAATCACGTTAAGTTGGGAGACCTAGTGATGCCCACTAATCCTGATGGCAGTCTTTGGATTTATTCAACTGCAGTGGATAATTTGAATATTATCCCGGCTTGGCAGATACTTGATGGCGCCCTCAGTGAAGAATATTTTGACGGCAAGATAATTGTCATTGGTACCAGTGCATCGGGATTATTTGATCTTCGATCTACCGCCTTAGAGCAGAATATTCCGGGAGTGACCATTGTGGCCCAGTTCATTCAGCAAATTATTTCGGGGGTATTTTTGCAACGCCCAGATTGGTTATTGGGTCTAGAATTACTCGCAGGATTAATCTTATCTATCATGGTGACATTGGTGATTCAGCGTCAAGGACCCATTGGAGGTCTGGCGGTATTTTTGATTGGTATAGGCGGTATTTTTTATGGCAGTTACTATTTATTTGTAAAGGAGCGGTTTTTAGTTGACCCTATCTCTCCGGCGGTTATTTGTCTGGTGGCTTATTTGGTGATCACTTTTTTTAATTTCCTATTTACCGAATTAGAGCGCAGTAAAGTGAGGATGGCATTTTCACAGTATCTCGCACCGGCCATGGTTGAGAAATTAGCTCAATCGAGTGAGTCATTGGTGTTGGGTGGTGAATCCAAAGAAATGACCATGTTATTTTCAGATATTCGTGGCTTCACCGGAATTTCTGAGCAATACAAGGATGATCCCGAGGGCCTCACACAGCTTATTAATAAACTTCTGTCGGTACTCTCTGATGAAATTTTAGCGACCGAAGGCACTATTGATAAGTATATGGGGGATTGCATTATGGCATTTTGGAATGCGCCTATCGATCAACCCGAGCATGCCCGTCTTGCGGTAGAAGCTGCCATGGCCATGGAGCGAGCTATGCAACAACTCAATCGTGAGCTTGAAGCACAAGGCAAGGAGACGATGTCTGTTGGAATTGGAATTAATACCGGTGATTGTGTAGTTGGTAATATGGGCTCAACACAACGTTTTGATTATACAGTTTTGGGTGATGCGGTAAATCTTGCCTCACGACTTGAGGGTCAATCCGGTCATTATGGGTTTCAAATAATTGTTGGTGCTGAAACGGTGAAATCCCTCTTAGATTACGAGGTTTTTGAGTTAGATTTATTGGCGGTAAAAGGCAAGCAGGAGCCAGTGAAAATTTATACTGTATTTGAGGGCCACCAAAATGATATCTT
>CAJJBK010000022.1 GCA_905182415.1 uncultured Woeseiaceae bacterium
TTTATTTTTGTAAAAAAATACTCTTATGGTTTGAGATTGCCTGTGCTTGAAACCAAGATCTGGGAAGTTGATAACCCGAAAAGAGGCGATGTAGCGGTATTTCGTCTTCCTTCTGATCCAAGTATTAATTATATAAAACGCGTAATCGGACTGCCTGGCGATAAAATTATTTATCAAGACCATAGATTAACGATTAATGGTCAGGTAATTGAAATGGAACGTGATCCAATTAATCCATTTCATGAAATGAAACCACAATTTATAGAATCAATTGATCAAAGTCTTCATACAATTCTTATAGCTAATAATATGAATACTATGGGAGAAGGTTATTACGTTGTGCCAGATGGTAGTTATTTTATGATGGGCGATAACCGTGATAATAGTCGCGATAGCCGCTTCATTGAAGCCATTCCTGAAACCTTTTTAGTTGGAAAAGCAGCTATGATATGGATGCACATGGATGGCTTTGAGTGGCCGGATTATAAGCGTATTGGGCAACAAATTAATTAATCTGGAAAAAGATATTTATGAGTCAAGTTCCAAATGAAGCGGATAAATGGTTTAGACATAATCTAAAGTATGAGTTCCAAGATCAGTCTCTGCTTATTTTGGCTTTAACTCACCGGAGTGCTTCATCGGTAAATAATGAAAGATTGGAATTTTTGGGTGATTCCATTTTAGGTTTTGTGATTGCTGATCTTGTGTTTCAGTTAAAACCAGAGATGAATGAAGGTGATTTGACGAGATTACGCGCTTATTTGGTGCAAGAGTCGACTTTACATAAAATCGCCGTAAATATCGATTTGAGTGATTATATTTTATTAGGTTCAGGTGAAAAAAAAAGCGGAGTTAAATTTCGAGCCTCAGTCTTGTCAGATACTATAGAAGCTCTTATTGGTGCAGTTTATCTCGATCGTGGCTACCAACAAGCAAGAAAAATTATTAAACGATTATTTGCTTCATTATTCGCTAGCTTACCTGATTTAAATCAATTGAAAGATTCAAAAACTCAGTTACAAGAGTTGTTGCAACATGGTGGTAATTTATTGCCTACATACACTTTAGAAAAAATTATAGGTGCAGATCATGATCAAGTATTTTATGTTGACTGTAATATTGAAAAAAATGACCTAAAGACTACTGGCAAAGGATCATCAAGAAGAAATGCAGAGCAACAAGCAGCTAAAGATATGCTAAATAAATTAAATGAGAAAGGTTGTTAATTCGATGTCAGGGAATTATAAAAGTGGTTTTATATCGGTAATTGGTCGACCAAATGTTGGTAAATCGACTCTAATAAATACAATACTCAAAAACAAAGTGAGTATTGTAACTAGGAAGCCTCAAACGACTCGACATCGAATTCTTGGCATTTATACGCAATTAAATTTTCAAGCGATATTCGTAGATACCCCAGGATTACATCGCAAAGCTGATAAAATGATGAATAAAATGATGAATAAAACTGCTATCAATGCTCTCATGGAAGCTGATTTGAATTTATTTCTTTGCGAAGCTAGATCTTGGACTGAGGAAGATCAAGATGTTCTTGATCGAATTAAAAAAAGTACAGTACCAACTATCATGTTATTAAATAAAATTGATCAGGTACATCCAAAGGAAATGTTATTAGAAAAACTGGCAAAATTATCCGCTCGTCATAACTTTCGAGAAGTAATACCTGTCAGTGCAAGGAGGCGAGATTCATTGAAAGTACTAATAGATCTCCTCCCAGAGTATCTTCCTCTATCTCCACAATTATATTCAGGTAAAATAATTACTGATCGGAGTCCTGCTTTTACCGCATCAGAAACTATTAGAGAAAAATTAATTTTAGAATTAAGACAAGAAATTCCTTATGGTTTGACTGTTGAAATTGAGAATTACGAAGATACCAAAAAAAACATTCTTATACAGGCCATCATCTGGGTTGAAAGAGAAACTCAGAAAGGTATTGTGGTAGGAAAGAATGGTTCACTTTTAAAAAGAGTAGGTACTGCAGCAAGAATAGATCTAAAAGATCGTTTGCGTAAATCCATTCATCTTAATTTATGGGTTAAGGTCAAAGCTAATTGGGCTGATAGTGAAAAAGATCTTCAAAGTTTAGGTTACGATCTTTAGGAATTATTTATGTCCACCAAGAAGCGTATTCAAAATCAATCAGCATGGATTTTACATCATCGACCATTTAGTAATTCAAGTATGATTCTTGAGATTATGACTTGTGAATATGGTCGAATCTCACTAATTGCGAAGGGTAGTCGATCGGCAAAATCAAAATTTAGAGGGATATTAAGACCTTTTATGCCTTTAAGTATATCCTGGTTTTCACGAACAAATTTAGGTACTTTGACGGAGGCGGAAATTCAAGGAGCGCCAATTTCTCTAGCTGGTGATGCGTTAATATCTGGCTATTATATTAACGAATTATTGCTAAAATTATTATATAAAGATGATCCTCATTATGAGGTTTTTTCGCTATACTCTGAGACAATAAAGAAACTCAGTTTAACGAGTCAGATTGCACCATTGTTGCGTCAATTCGAGATCAAGTTACTTGAGCTAATCGGATATGCATTGAATTTGAGAGAAGTAGTTAACTCACAAATACCAATTGATTCATTGTCATATTATGAGTATAAACCTGAGGTGGGTCTTGTTGTGGTCCAAAATAATGAAGGTGCAATGACTTTTCTTGGGAGCCAGATTCGCTCAATCCAGCAGCAAAATTTTGAATGCGAGGATACACTAAGATGTGCTAACCGCTTATTAAAAAAAATTATATCTTATCAATTAGGGGGTAAGAAATTAATGACTAGAAAGGTCATAGAGGAGATGAAGAGGAATGAAAAATAAGCGTTCAGGTAAAATTGATCTCGGAGTTAATGTTGATCATATTGCGACGTTACGTCAGGCAAGAAGAGGTTTGTATCCAAATCCCGTAGAAGCAGCACTGAGAGCAGAAAAAGCAGGTGCTGATAGTATTACAATGCACTTAAGGGAGGATCGACGACATATCCAGAAAGAAGATATTTATAATTTTTCAACATTAATGCAAACACATTTAAATTTAGAGATGGCAGTAACAAATGAAATGTTGGACATCGCCTGTGATTTAAGCCCTCAAGATTGCTGTCTTGTCCCTGAGAGTCGGCAAGAATTAACCACAGAAGGCGGTCTGGATGTGTTTAAAAATATAGATTCTATAGCTGATGCTTCGCAGAGACTTGGTGATCAAAATATAAGAGTATCTTTATTTATTGATCCTGATTTTCATCAAATTGATGCAACACTGAAGATAAAAGTGCCGGTAATTGAGCTACATACTGGAACTTATGCTGATGCCACGGGAGCAACAAAAGAAAAGGAGCTTCAAAGATTGGCAGAAGCCGCGTATTATGCTCATGAACAAGGTTTAATTGTGAATGCAGGTCATGGCTTAGATTATCAAAATGTTGCGCCTATAGCGCAAATTAATGTGATTAAAGAATTAAATATTGGGCACTCTATAATTGCTTTCGCTGCTTTTGAGGGCCTGGACCAAGCTATCAAGAAAATGATGATGTTAATGAGTGAGGCACAAGTTTGATTTCAAAAATATTATGATTTTTGGTATTGGTACCGATATTGTTGAGTTTTCACGAATAAAAAAAACTCATTTACGTTTTGGCGATCACTTTGTAAATAGATTATTAATGAAAGAGGAACGAGTTTTATTTGATAAATCTCATCATCCGACTCGCTTTCTAGCAATGCGTTTTGCAGCGAAAGAAGCTATTGTAAAAGCTATGGGAACGGGCTTTTCGAATGGAATTTGGATTAGAGATGTTGGTGTTACAAATAATAAACTCGGAAAACCTTTGGTAGTTTTTTCGGATAGAGGAAAGTTGATTTGTAAGAAGCTTGGTATTGGCGAGAGTCATATTAGCTTAAGTGATGAAGCCGGTTTGATTTTAGCATTTTCAGTGATGATGAAGGATATATAAAATATTATGAATTGTTTTGCGTTTGATATTGAAACCATTCCAGATGTTGAGTTTGGAAGAAAAATGTGGGATCTAGAAGGTCTTTCTGATGAAGACATAGGCAATACTATGATGTTCAAGCAAAAGCAGAAAACTAATTCTGATTTCTTGCCCCTTCATCAGCATCAAATTGTCGCTATTTCTGTAGCGCTTAGAACTAAAAATACATTTAAAGTATGGAGTCTTGGCGAAAAAGATGCTCCCGAGAGTGAGATAGTTCAACGATTTTTTGATGGTATAGAGAGGTACACACCGGATCTCTTATCATGGAATGGTGTAGGTTTTGACCTACCGGTACTTCATTATCGAGCATTAAAACATAAAATTCAGGCACCAAAATATTGGGATTCAGGCAAAATTGACAATAATTTTCGGTATAATAATTACCTGAGTCGTTTCCATGCCAGGCATATTGATTTAATGGATGTACTATCGGGCTACCAAATGAAAGCAAGGGCAAGCCTAGATCAAATTGCTATTATGCTGGGATACCCAGGTAAGCTTGGAATGAGTGGAGATAAGGTATGGCCTTGTTGGCTGAAAGGTGAAATTACTGCAATTCGAAATTACTGTGAAACTGACGTTATAAATACGTATTTAGTCTATCTAAGTTTTGAGTTCATGCGTGGCAATTTATCTGAGAGTGAGTTAAAGAAAGAATTCGACCTGGTAAAAGCTTCTCTAATTTCTGAAAACCAAGATCATCTCAATGAATTTTTATCGGCTTGGGCAAAAAATTAAGTCTACTAATTCTAATGAGAAAAAACATATCTGAGGTCGCTTATATAGTTTCATCTACTCATGATGGTCGAGGTATTGCTGATATAGATGGAAAAAAGGTCTTTGTTGCAGGGGCTTTACAAGGTGAAAAAGTCATGTTTCAGCGTCGTAAACGGCGGCGGAAATATGATGAAGCCGAGTTACTTGAGGTTTTGGAGCCTAGCTCATCAAGAATAAAACCACGTTGTGATGTATTTGGTCGTTGCGGGGGCTGTTCATTGCAACACCTATCGTCCGATGCTCAACGCGACTTAAAATTTCAGACCTTGAAAGATAATCTCTCACGTATAGGTAAGGTTTCTCCTGCTATTTGGTTTAAATCTATTTATTCAGCCGATGAAAATGGCAGCTGGAACTACCGTCGACGTGCACGATTGGGAGTTAAGTATGTAACAAAGAAAGACAGGGTACTGGTTGGCTTTAGAGAGCGTTATGCGCCGTTTATTACAGATATGCATCGATGCGAAGTATTGCAACAACCTGTTAATGAATTAATTGATCCGCTTAGTGATTTAATTGGCTCTTTGAGTATTAAAAGTCATGTACCTCAGATAGAAGTTGCTGTAGCTGATCATTGTGTAGAGCTCGTAATCAGGGTGCTTGAACCCCCCACTATAAAGGATAACGAACTACTCGGTATATTTGCTGAGAAAAATAAAATTAGAATCGCATTGCAAACCGGTGGCCCTCATACAATTAAAATGCTTGATAACGAATCCTCATACCAACCTATGAGTTATTCCCATGAAGCACATAATATTATCAGTGAGTTTATATCTACAGACTTTATCCAAATTAATGATCAAGTTAATAAACTAATGGTTTCAAGAGCGATTGAATTGCTTGAACCAAAGAAAACAGATCGTGTAATTGATTTATTTTGCGGTATTGGAAACTTTAGTTTGCCGTTGGCAAGATATGCAAACGAAGTCATAGGGTTTGAGTTATTAGAAGAGTTGGTTCAGAGAGCTGAACATAATGCGAAGTTAAATAACATTAAAAATATCAAATTTCTTACGAGTGATTTATTTAAATTAGAGAATAATAAATCTAATTTGAAGTGCGATAAACTACTTTTAGACCCAGCTAGAAGCGGAGCTCTTGAAGTGGTTAAAAATATAAAATTATTTAATGCTCAAAAAATTGTCTATGTTTCATGTCACCCTGGAACATTAGCTAGAGATGCAGATATTTTAGTTAATCAGGGAAATTATAAGCTAGATGGTGCGGGGATTATTGATATGTTTCCTCATACAACGCATGTGGAATCAATTGCTGTTTTTAGTAAATAGTATATTTATCAGTATCTTATAAATACTAACTAGAATAACTTTAATTTATTTATCCATCAACTTGATCCTTTAATTTTTCACGCATAATCTTTGTATTATGTCACGTGGTTTTATTATGTTGGATGTTGAGGGGCTTGAATTAACTTCGGCTGACCGATCCCTATTGCTTTCGCAGAATGTAGGTGGGGTGATTTTATTCAGTCGAAATTATGAATCGCCAGAACAAATATTCAATTTGATAAACGAAATACGATTACTAAAATCACCATCATTATTAATCGCCGTAGATCATGAGGGTGGTCGAGTGCAGAGATTTAGAGATGGATTTACACAAATCCCTTCAATGCGATATATAGGTCATTTGTATGACCAGAATCAAATTGCCGCTTTTGAGCTTGCTTTTTTTACTGGCTGGATAATTGGTGCTGAACTACGAGCAGTTGGTGTTGATTTGTGCTTTGGTCCATGTGTCGATCTTGATTGGGGGTCAAGTGCTATTATTGGTGATAGATCGTTTCACAGGGATAAAAAAGTTGTCGAACAGTTAAGTTATAAATTTACTCGTGGCTTAAAGAAAGCCGGTATGCAGGCAGTGGCAAAACACTTTCCCGGGCATGGTTTTGTCGTTAATGACTCACATGAGCAGTTACCCATTGATCGGAGGGATTTCAGTGATTTATTAGATGATATCTATCCTTATGAAGGCTTAATCAGGAAAGGAGCTATATCAGCGGTTATGATGTCCCATATTGTTTATGAGCAAACTGATTTGATGCCAGCAAGTATCTCTGAATATTGGATTAACGATCATCTTCGACAGCAATTAAAATTTGATGGGACTGTCTTTTGCGATGATCTCAGCATGAAAGCCTTAAGTGCATATGGCAATCTTTCTAAGCGAGCCAGATTAGCTCTAAAGGCCGGTTGTGATATGGTAATTATGTGCAATGATCGAGAAGGTACCCAAGAAGCAGTTAAGTTACTTCAGAATAATCATAATTATCCATCGATGCTGCGTTTAGCAAGATTAAGAGGTAAAAAAAGTATTTCCAGAGAGCAGTTGTTAGTCAGTGAGGATTGGATTGCAGCTACGAATCATTTAAACGATTATCTGCAACAGTCTAATTTTGAATTAAGTGGATAATATTTATATATTCTTTTGACCCAAGATTCGAATTTTCAGTTCTATTACTATCAGAATTTCTAGGTGCTGGGATTTGAAATATAATCTTATAATCTTTTGCGCTGTCTCTGACCCCATCATTAACTTTGAAAGAAAAAAATACGGCTGAGTTTTCTTCATTTTCTGATTCAACCAAATTTTGATCATAGTCCATCAGTGATTTGTATTTTAAATAGGGGATCTCAGTCGCTGAAATATGCATTCCACTGTCTATACCCCATATACCAAAGGGATATTCAAGATATAATTCTCCGATTTTCGGTAATTGTTTAATCACAATATGATTTAGCTTGCTTTCTTCGGCATCTTCATAGAAAAAGTCATTTAAGTTGAAGTTATATGGAGAATAATTATTTAATTCAATTAATTTATCCTGAGAGAGTGGCGGATCATTACTTCCATTAATTTCAATAATTAACTCTTTTTGCTGCGTGTTTTTTCCATCACTAACGGTATAAATAAAAGTATCACTTGCTGATTCATTCGAGTTTAATTTATCAATTGCAAGCTGGTCTGCGATATTAGTAACAAAACTCCCATTTTTATTAAGAGTCAGTGATATAAATTTACCTGTTTTACCGAGACCGACAATTCCTCTCTCAATGGACGAGATATAATTTTTCTTTGATAATTTCCGATTAATAACATTACCGGAGATAGGTTTTATTTCAATTTCTTCCCTTAATTGATTGATATCTGATGTCTGTATTTGCGAAATTTTAGCTAATATTCCGTATTTAGGATGATCAAAATAACGAATTTCATCTAATTTCATTTCTTTGTCGTCAGAAAGTGGATATTTTAATATTGTTATTGACTCATCTATTCGGTTTATAGGGTTATTTGGATAATTTTGGGTAATGAGTGCGGGTTGGATTAATTGCTTTTCTTTCATGTACACATCAACCGCTAGCCTTAATTTACCTCCACTACTCTTGTAAAGTTTTAAATAACCTCCGTATTCACCTAATGTATTCTTTAATCGTCTCAGCTCAATTTCAGGTGTTAATTCGTTGGCAATTACTATTTGCTGCCAGCCATTCCATATGATTGGTTCATAGACCCTAATTTGCTTTAATCGATCATTGTCTATCTTAAGAGATAGTCGATTATTGGGTGTGATACTAAATAATATTTGATGATCAGAAGGGATGATATCAATAATATTGGTATCTATATTTTTGGATATAGCATTTTTAATACTCTCTTCAATAGATGAAGAGGAGTAATTAATGGTCGTTTCCTCGGTATTATTAACCTCCTTATGAATATCGATTGGTGCTGTAATAATGTCAAATAACTCAGTACCCCCAGATGCTTGATCGAGATACTTGAATATAATTATTTCTACTGAATAATTCGCGTAAGTTTCTTGTTCTTCGCTAGCAGTTACTTTGTTGAAAAAAAATGAAATAAAAAGACATATAAAAATTGAATTTATTTTTAAATTGAATCTTTTTATGTTGAAATTATTTTTTATCATTACTGAAGTTATTATTCGTTATGTTTTAATGAATTTAATATAAACAATAACAATACTCAGTTTGTGAGTCTATCAAGAAGCATTTCTAAAAATTTAAAACGCTCATCTGAGGTTGTTAGATTAGTTTTGAAGGTTAATCTTTGTGGTCCACGCATTCGATAAATATTTTTATCGATAATGATTTCAATTAATTTTTCAGGTTTAATTACCGAGCATTCAGAAAATTGAATATATCCCCCTTCAGTGTCTAAATTTACTTTTTGGATGCCTATGGCATTACAATTTTGTTTGATACTATTCATTCGGAGCAAGGAAATAGCTTCTTTAGGCAGTAAACCGAACCGATCGATAAGTTCAATTTTAATTTTTATTAAATCTTCGTTGTTTGCACTAGCAATACGTTTATAAAGAATCAAGCGAAGATGGACATCTGGAACATAATCATCTGGAAGCAAACACGGCACTCTTAGATTTATATCTACCCCTGAATTGAAAGGTTCATCAAGATTAACTTTATCGCCTTTCTTCATTGATTCAACTGCACGCGCTAACATATCGGTGTACAGTGAAAAACCAATTTCTTGAATTTGTCCACTTTGGACGTCACCCAGTAACTCCCCAGCACCTCTAATTTCAAGATCATGAGTCGCCAAAGTAAAGCCTGAGCCTAAATCTTTTAGTGAACTTATAGCTTCAAGACGTTTATTGGCATCAGCTGTAATGGTATTTTTGGGTGGTGATAGAAGATAGGCGAAGGCACGATGATGCGATCGACCAACACGTCCTCTCAGTTGATGTAATTGAGCTAAGCCAAATTTATCAGCGCGGTTTATTATTATTGTATTCGCTGTTGGAATATCGAGGCCACTTTCGACGATAGTGGTACAAAGTAACATATTAAAACGACGCTGATAGAAATCATGCATTACTTCTTCTAACTGTCTTTCAGGCATTTGTCCGTGACCTATTTTAATACTCACTTCTGGCATTAATTTTTCTAATCGTTGTTTTATATTTTCAATATCCTCAACTCGATTATGAATAAAATAAATCTGTCCACCGCGTTTTACTTCTCTCATACAAGCTTCACGTATATTCAAATCACGCCACTCTGTTATGAAAGTTTTTACGGCTAAGCGGTTATCAGGTGGGGTTGTTATCAAAGAGAGTTCACGGATTCCACCAAGCGTCATATTTAACGTTCTAGGTATGGGTGTCGCTGTAAGAGTGAGAATATCAATATCACTCCTCAAATTCTTTATAGCCTCTTTATGCCGAACACCAAATCGATGCTCCTCATCTATTATTACTAAACCTAATTGATAAAAATCTTTTGTATGTTGTAGTATTTTATGAGTTCCAATGACTATATCTATTTTACCAGATTGTATTTCTGCAATTGAATTTTGGATTTCTTTTTTTGATTGAAATCTTGATAAAACTGCAATTTTAATTGGCCAATCAGCAAATCGATTTTGAAATGTTTGTGCATGTTGTTGCGCCAGAAGCGTTGTTGGGACCATTACAGCGACTTGTTTTCCACCAAGAGCAACAGCAAATGCTGCCCTAAGAGCTACTTCTGTCTTGCCAAAGCCTACGTCACCACATATGACTCTATCCATGGGTTTATCTGAGGATAAATCTTTCAAAACATCCGTTATAGCATTTTCTTGATCTACGGTTGTTTCATATGGAAATCCCGACTCAAAGGCACGATATTCATTTTCTGACCATCTAAATGCATGTCCTTTTTTTGCAGCCCTTCTTGCATAAACATCTAAAAGCTCGGCGGCAACGTCATGTATTTTATTGATGGCACGTTTCTTTGCTTTGCTCCATTGATCACTACCAAGTCTATGCAATGGAGCGTGTTCGGGTGATGAGCCCGTATAACGGGATATTAAGTCAAGGGCGTGAACTGGCACATAAAGCTTATCTCCTTCTGCATATTCGAGATGAAGGAATTCCTCAATGTCATCACTGTATTTAAGTTTAATTAAACCCTGAAATCTTCCGATACCATAAACTATGTGAACCACAGGTGCGCCCACACTGAGATCAGTCAGTTGTTTTATAATTGTTTCAGGATCTCTATTATTGTATTTATGATGGCGTTGTTTGGGTTTATCACCAAAGATTTGGTGTTCGGTAATAATTGCAATATTAGCATTTTCAATCAAAACGCTTTCATGAAAAGGAGCAACGGTAACTGCGTAATTAAAACTTAGGTTGCAGAATTCAGACCAATTTTCAACACGCTTGATACTGAGTTGTAAGTTATTCAAATAATCATAAATTAATTCTCTATGGCCGGCTGAGTCGGCTGTAAAAAGTATCTTACCTTTATAGTTGTTTAAGAATTTCGTTAATTCCGCTGACGGTTCTTTGTGATGTGTTTTTATTTTTATGGGTGGTGGTAGCTTAGTTTGAAGATTGATTGAATGTTTATTATCTTCAACAGATACTTGACTGTATGTTGTAACATTTTTATTCTTTAGTATTTCTTTAATGGTTTCGATATCAATGAATGCCTCTGTAGGTTTGAGGAGAGGTTTCTCGATATTATGACTGTATAATTTATAACGATTTTGAATATCTTCCCAGAAAGTATTTAATATTTCTTCTGTATTGCTGGGAGCAAATACAGTGATATTTTCATTGAAATAATCAAAGAAATTTGCCGTTTTTTTATAAAATAAAGGCAAATAGTATTCAATACCGGCATGGGCGATAGCATTAGTAATGTCGTTATAAACCTGAGATTGGGTCGGCGCACCGTCAAATCTTTCTCTATAACAATGTCTAAAATATTTAATAGAAGCCTCATCTAAAGGAATTTCTTTTGCTGGGAGAATAGTTACAGATTGAATTTCCCCTTCCGATAACTGCGAATCTACATTGAAGTAGCGCAATGATTCTATTTCACAATCATATACTTCAACTCTAATGGGCTTGATTGTTCCCATTGGAAATACATCAAGTAGCGAGCCTCTGCTTGCATATTCACCATGATCTTCGACTTGCGAGACTTTTCTGTAACCATTATGAGCGAGTTTATCAATTAGATCTTGATGCTCAAGATTATTTCCAACATCTAAGAATAAGGAGTGAGAGTTAATGTATTTGCAGGGTGGTAATCTATTAAGTAAAGAGCTGACAGTTAAAATAATAATTCTTTGTTTCGATCTTGTTTGATTGCTTAAAATGGTCAATCGATTTGAAATAATATCTTGATGAGGAGAGAAACTATCGTATGGTAGTGTTTCCCATTCCGGAAATAGCTCTATTGAACAATCGTCTTTATTAAAAAAGATTAATTCATCTTTCAATTGTTCTGCATGCTGTGAATTTTCCGCTAAAATAATTACAGGATTGGCTTTCGAAGTCGCAATTTGATAAAGATTTAGCGTGTTGCTTGGACCGATAGCTCGCCCAATAGAATTGAGATCTTTTACCTTATTGGCTGAAATAATAGGAAAATTTATCATTATCATTCTTAATGATTGATTGTTTAAAGAGGGATTTATTCTAATTACGGCTTATTATTGTTACTAATATATCATTTCGAAGTAACTGACGTTTCTATTTAGTTGTTATTTTTTGCAGTTTATCGATTTGACTTTCCAGATCTTTAATTAAAAGTTTATTTTCTGTCATACGTTTATTTTCATTGCTTACTACCTCGGGAGGTGCATTTTTTAAAAAGTTTTCATTATTTAATTTTACTTCATTTTTAATAATTTCATTACGCGCATGAATTATTTTTTTTGTTAATCTTGCAATTTCATCATCAATATCAATAAGATCAGCAAGAGGTATTAATAGCTTCATTTTGCCGTGCATTGCCGTTGAAGATGTAGGCGCTTTTTCATCTCCCATTAGGAAGTGAATAGTTTCTATCCTGCCTATACGTTTCAGCAAGTCCAAGTGATCATTAACTAATGTTTTATCCGACCTTGATGAATTTTGCAGTAAAATTGGAAGTTTTTTCCCAGGTGAAATATCCATTTCACCGCGAATTTGCCTTACACCTGCAATAAATTGTTTAATCCACGTTATTTCTTTTTCTGCGTTTATATTATATTTTCTAGGGCAATACTTAGGATAAGATCGCAGCATGATGGTTTCTTCTGTTAATGCCAATTTAGATTTAATATTAATCCATATTTCTTCAGTGATAAACGGCATTATTGGGTGAAGGAGTCTTAATATACTCTCAAGACTTTTAGTCAATGTAGTTTTTGTGCCAAGCTTTAAATTGCAATCATTATGCTCATTTTGAAGTGTTGCTTTAGCTAGCTCAAGGTACCAATCACAAAATTCATGCCAGACAAATTCATGCAGGCATTGTGCGGCTAAATCAAATCGATAATTAGAAAAATGTTCGTGTACGGTCTTTGTGGTTTGATTTAACAGTGATATTATCCATTTATCTGCGATACTATATCGAATAGTTTTTTCATCTTTAATATCTAGATCATTTGTATTCAATAAAACAAAATGCGCCGCATTCCAAAGTTTATTGCAGAAATTTTTATATCCTTCAATTCTGCCGATATCAAATCTTATATCCCTTCCAGTTGTTGCTAAAGAGGCAAATGTGAATCTCAGGGCGTCTGCACCGTAACTTTCAATACCATTAGGAAATTGTTTTTTTGTACTTTTTTCGATTTCTGGCCTCATGTGATCTTGCATTAAGCCCGCAGTACGTTTTTTCAGTAAATCTTCAAGATTTGTTCCATCAATAAGATCAATTGGATCTAAAACATTGCCCTTTGATTTAGACATTTTTTGACCATCTTGATCTCGGATTAAACCATGTATATAAACTTCATGAAATGGGACTTTTCCGGTAAATTTGATTCCCATCATTATCATTCTAGCTACCCAAAAAAAGATAATATCAAAACCAGTTACCAGAACTTGGCTAGGATAAAATGTATCCAATGATTGTGTTTTACTGGGCCATCCTTGAGTGCTAAAAGGCCATAATGCAGATGAAAACCAAGTATCCAAAACGTCATTATCTTGAGTTAATTTTGTACTCTTATCGAGTTGATACTTTTTTCTTACTTCTGCTTCGTTTTTACCTACAAAAATATTTTTTTCTTCATCATACCAAGCAGGTATTCTGTGACCCCACCATAATTGACGGCTGATACACCAATCTTGTATGTTATCCATCCAATCAAAATAAGTTTTCGACCAATTTTCAGGAATAAATCGTATTTCTTTTTCTTTTACCGCCCTTATCGCGGGCTCGGCTAATGGTTTTATATCAACATACCACTGATCTGTTAAGTAAGGCTCGATAATAGAGCCACTTCTATCACCTCTTGGAATATTGCTGTGGTGATCCTCTATTTTCTCTATGAGGCCTAATGCTTTAAATTTTTCTATAATTTTTTGCCTGGCTTTTTCTCTGTTTAAGCCGTGAAATTCTTTTGGAGTCGTCTCATTTAGTTCAGCATTATCGTTGAAAATATTAATTAATGGGAGGTTATGCCTTACACCAACTTCATAATCATTGAAGTCATGAGCAGGGGTAATTTTAACGCAGCCAGAGCCAAATTCTGGATCAACATAATCATCAGCAATAATAGGAATTTTACGATTAGTGATTGGTACAATAGCATCCTCACCAATTAGCTTTTGGTAGCGCTCATCCTCTGGATGAACTGCAATAGCGCTATCCCCCAGAGAAGTTTCAGGACGAGTGGTGGCCACAATTAAATGCCCACTATTATTTGCTAATGGATATTTTAAATGCCATAGGTGTCCAGCTTCCTCAGTTACAAGAACTTCTAAATCTGATAATGCGGTATGCAATAATGGATCCCAATTAACTAAGCGTTTCCCACGATAAATCAGCCCTTCTTCGTAGAGGGAAATAAAAACTTCAGTTACAGCTTCATTGAGCTTTGGGTCCATCGTAAAGCAGTCTCTCTTCCAGTCTAATGAAGCGCCCATCCTTCTC
>CAJJBK010000023.1 GCA_905182415.1 uncultured Woeseiaceae bacterium
GGGTATGGCGATGATGGGTACCGGTTCTTCATCGGGTGAGGGGCGAGCTAGAGAGGCAGCAGAATCAGCTATTTCTAGTCCATTATTGGAAGATGTTAATCTTTCAGGAGCAAATGGAATCTTGGTAAATGTCACTTCAGACTTGAATCTAACTATTGGTGAGTTCTCTGAAATTGGAGATACTATCAAGGAATTCGCAGCACCAGACGCAACGGTGATCATTGGTTCAGCACTTGATCCATCCATGAATGATGAAGTTAGAGTCACGGTGGTGGCAACTGGCTTAGGGAAAGATATGACGAGCTCACAGACACCGCCAATGCGCGTTATACAAAAAGAAACAAGCATGGAGAATGATCCAAATCCAAATTATCGTAATTATGAGAAACCTACAACCGAGAGAAAAAAAGCCGTTGGAGATGGAATGGAGGGTGAAGAATCCACTCAAGAATATCTCGATATACCTGCTTTTTTAAGACGACAGGCAGATTAATTATTGAGTTTTTGCTAATCACTTCTTACTCATTGAACGCCGTGTAAAGTGATTGCAATAAAGCGACTGAAAGAAATATGAAATGGATTTAAAAAAATCTTATCTTCAGTTATTAATGTGTATTGTTTTATGTATCTTTTCAGCAGTTGCAATAATTTATATAAAACATCAGTCTCGTGAGTTATTCATTGAGCTTGAAGCCTTGAATGCCGAACGTGATAAGTTAAATATACAATGGAGCGAATTAAAAACAGAAGAAAATGTTTGGGCTACACCCATGAGAATAGAGAGAGAAGCGATCAATAAACTTAATTTGCAAAGGCCTCCCATAAAAAAAATAAAAGTATATGAGAAAAGATGAGTCGTGGTGCTGAAACTAAAGAAGAGATTTCGAGGCGTTTTATAGCAAGAACTTTCTGGGTACTTGGTTTTTTTATATTACTCTCATTTCTGTTGCTTTTGAGAGCGACTTATTTGCAAGTTTTAAATAAAGATTTCTTGATTAATCAGGGAAATGCAAGACAGATGCGTGAGCCAACCATAATGGCTTATCGTGGGATGATTACAGATAGAAATAATAAACCATTAGCAATTAGTACTCCAGTCGACAGTCTTGCTATAAATCGTAAAAATTTTCTCATTTCTCCTCAGCAACTTAATGATTTATCAGAATTATTAGATATTGATTTACAAAAGTTACAAAAACAAATTAAAGCCAATAATGAAAAGCCTTATTGGTATTTAAAAAGACATGTTAGTACGGAATTATCTGACAAGGTAAAGGCATTAAATATAAAAAACTTAAGTATTAACAGAGAATATAAGCGAACATATCCAGCTGGAGAACTCGTATCACAAATACTTGGCTATACAGATACAGATGAAAAAGGGATTGAAGGAATAGAGCTGCAATACGAGAGCTGGTTAAGAGGTGTTTCAGGTAAAAAGAAAGTATTAAAAGATAGGAAATTTAGATCCATTGAGAACATTGGTATTATCAAAACAGCAAGACCTGGAAAAGATTTAAAACTCAGTATAGATTTAAGATTACAGTACATTGCTAATAAACTACTCAAGGAATCTATCCTTGAGAATCAAGCTCAATACGGCACCATAATTGTGCTTAATGCTTTAACTAGTGAAGTGCTTGCAATGGCCAACCAACCTTCTTTTGATAATAATGAGCGCGCATCTTTAAATCATTCTTTAATCAGAAATCGAGCTGTCATTGATATGTATGAGCCTGGCTCGAGTATTAAACCATTTATTATTGCTAATGCTATCGAATCTGGCCAATACGATACTTTAAGTCTGATTGATACCTCTCCTGTAAAAATTGGCAAGAAAATTATAAAAGACCGAACTGAGAAAGGAGCCATAGATTTAGCTACGATTTTAAGTAAATCATCAAATGCAGGGATGAGCAGAATTTCATTATCATTGGAGTCAGATAAACTTTGGGAAATGATGAGTAACTTTGGTTTTGGAACATTTTCTTCAGGTGGCTTTCCTGGAGAGGCTAGAGGTGAACTCCATCATCACTCACAATGGGGCGATATTGGGAAAGCAACCATGTCATATGGCTATGGAATAAGTGTAACACCCCTTCAATTAGCTCAGGCGTATGCCATATTAGCTAATGATGGGATTCATAGGCCAATTAGTTTATTGGCCAATCAATTAGGGGAAGGAAAACGAGTTTTAAGTTCAGCAACGGCAGCCGCAGTTCGGGGAATGTTAGAGAAGGTAGTGGGCCCAGACGGTACCGCGAGAAAAGCAACAGTTGAAGGTTATCGTGTAGGTGGAAAGTCAGGAACTGTATGGAAAACTTCTGGATCTGGTGGTTATACCGAGGATAGATACAGATCGTTTTTTGTTGGTATTGCACCATTAGACAATCCGCAGTTGGTTGTTGTGGTATTTATTGATGAGCCATCAGGAGAGTTCTATTATGGCGGTGATGTTGCGGCGCCTGTTTTTTCAAAAGTGATATCTGAATCATTGAGGCTCATGGCAATACCACCTAATTATAATACCTCTCCTTTGCCACCGTTAATTGCCGATTTAAATCTTGAATAATATTTCAATAAAATGTTACCAAAAGTAAAAATAAATCTAAGCGAATTATTGTCTGGTATAGCCATTGCACCTCCCATTCCTATGACAGGTATTAGCGATGACAGTCGAAACATAAAAAAAGGCAATATTTTTTTTGCTTGCCACGGCGAAACTTATCATGGGTTAAATTTTTTAGAATCAGTTATTAAAAATGGTGCGATAGCCGTAATTTATGAAAAACCATATGATCTTTCCCAATTAAAAAATTGTGCTATTCCATTAATTGGTGTGGAAAATTTAAGTGAGTATATGGGTGAAATTGCCAATCGATGGTATGACTTTCCATCAAGTGTTTTAGAGGTCATAGGAATTACTGGAACCAATGGTAAAACAACGGTGGCATGGCTAATTCAACAGTGTCTTTCTTTGTTGGGAAATAAATGTGGATATATCGGAACGCTAGGTGTTGGTGTAAAAAATATTGACAAAGGCGGATTAACAACACCCTCTTGTTTTGAGCTCCATAAACAATTATCTATATTCAAAGAAATGGGGATCAAATATGTTGCTGTGGAAGTATCTTCCCATGCTATTGAACAAGATAGGATTGCGGGTTTATCTTTTGGCGCAACAATATTTACAAACTTATCTCGAGATCATTTGGATTATCATGGTAGCTTTGAGGCATATAGTAAAATTAAGGCTAAGCTATTTATAGATATAGATTCAAAAATAAAAATTATAAATTGCCATGATGATTTTGGCAGAACATTACTTAAAAAAATTAATAATAAAGCCATATCTATAATAAAAGGACAGACATCTGTAATTCATGATGAAGCCTATTTATCAATTCTGAGCTCTAAAGCAAATGAATTTGGGCATACAGTTTATATAAAAAGTACATGGGGTGAAAAAGATTTTATCCTTCCTTTGATGGGTGAATTTAATATTGAAAATGCAGCACAAGTTATTGCTTTAATTTCAGCTTATGAATTTGATTTTAAGAAAATATTGTTAGCTATGGAGAAGATTTCACCACCTCAAGGCCGGATGGAATTAATTGATGCATCAATGAATCAAAATCTGCCAAGTGTGTTTGTGGATTTTGCGCATACACCAGGGGCGTTAAAAGCAGCTTTACTTGCCTTAAGATTGCATTGTAAAAGAAAGATTTGGTGTGTTTTTGGATGTGGCGGAGATCGCGATAAGGGAAAAAGAAAATTAATGGGGCTTATCGCTAAGGATTATGCTGATTATGTTGTTGTAACAAGTGATAATCCTCGTAATGAGTCCCCAGAAAATATTATTTCTGAGATTTTACTGGGATCAAGTGACGCCGCACATACGATAATTGATAGATCAACAGCGATTAATTTTGCGATTAAATCTGCTAGTAATCAGGACGTTATTCTTATAGCAGGTAAAGGGCACGAAGATTACCAGCTAATTGAAAACAAGAAAATTAATTTTTCAGATAATCTAGTTTCACAGAAAGCCTTGGAATTGCGTCTTAAAGAGATAAACAAATGATTAAATTATCATTAAGCGAAGCTGTTGATCATATGGACGGTGAATTTTATGGTAAAGATAGGTATTTTTATGGCGTCAGTACTGATTCTAGAGAAATAAATCCGGATGAATTGTTTTTTGCTTTAAGAGGACCAAGTTTTAATGGCAATAAATTCAGTGAACAAGCTCTTATGAAAAATGCTGCAGCTTGTGTTATTGATGATAAAAATTTTCAATCGAATGAAACCATTTTAGTTGAAAATACAGAAATTGCTCTCGGTAAATTAGCTAAGACTTGGCGGCAAAAAGTAACAGCAAAAATTATTGCTATCACAGGAAGTAACGGAAAAACATCTGTGAAAGAAATATTGAATAATTGTCTTTCAATTCCAGCGAAAGTATTAAGTACAGATGGAAATCTTAATAATCATATTGGCCTACCCATTATGTTATTAAGATTAGATGAAAGTCATGAATACAGTATCCTCGAAATGGGGGCAAATCACCCCAAAGAGATAGACTATTTGGTTAATTTAACCGATCCTTTTGTTGTGGTGATAAATAATGCTGGTCCAGCTCACCTTGAGGGTTTTATTGATATTAAAGGTGTCGCTGAAGCCAAGGGTGAAATTCTTCAAGGTAAACTACCACCAAAATATGCATGTTTGAATTATGATGATAAATATTATGATTTATGGTGTGAAATGGCGAAAAATTCTTCTGTGATAAGTTTTGGTTTTAATCCCAAAGCTTCTGTTTTTGCCAAAGATATAGAAGTAAACTTAGCGGATCATGTCTCATCTTTTACATTGGTTTTGCCTGACTCTTCAACTAATATTAAATTACCTGCTTTAGGTAAACATAATATAATGAATGCTTGTGCCGCGGCTTCAGTAATGCATTCCTTAAGCATGCCAATCAAAAGTATTAAACTGGGTTTAGAGGCACCTCTATCTGTACCGGGTAGATTGAATTTCTTGAAAGGCATTCGTAATCACTGTGTTATAGATGATAGTTACAACGCCAATCCTACTAGTACTAATGCAGCAATTGATCTTTTGGCCACCATGAAAGATTATAAATGTTTGGTTATGGGAGATATGAAAGAGCTTGGCAAGGATTCTATTGAAATGCATTCATTAGTTGGTATAAAAGCAAAAGAGTCTAGAATTGATGAGCTTTTGGCAATTGGCGACATGACGAAATACAGCGTTGAGGAATTTGGGGGTAATGGATATTGGTTTAAGACAATCAATGAGCTATTGTGCCATTTACATAAGTTAATAGAAGATAAACCTAAGATGAATATTCTTGTAAAAGGCTCAAGATCTATGAGAATGGATAAAGTTATAAAAGAGATAATTTAGTTATGACCATCGAAAAGGAATATTGAAATGCTACTTTATTTGTCTAATTATTTAAGTCAATTTGATGCTAGTTTCAGCGTTTTTGACTATATAACCATAAGAGCCGTATTTGGGGCTTTGACTGCATTAATTATTTCATTTTTGATTGGACCAAAGATGATTAAAAGATTAAATATAAGTCAATTAAGCCAACCAGTTAGAGATGATGGGCCGAAAAGTCACTTTATCAAAGCAGGCACCCCTACAATGGGAGGTGCAATGATTTTATTGTCAGTCTCAATTAGTACAATATTATGGTCTGATATTAGTAATGTATATATATGGATAATTTTGTTTGTGATAACTTCATTTGGTTTGATTGGCTATATTGATGATTATAGAAAAATAATTAAACAAAACTCAGATGGAATTTCAGCATGGACGAAAATTTTCTGGCAATCTTTTGTAGCAATCATTGCAGCGATTTGGTTGTATTACTTAGCGGAAGACAGTAATGCAACATCATTATTAATTCCTTATGTTAAAGACGTAATGATTCCTTTAGGAATTTTTCAAATATTTGTTAGTTTCATTTTTATTATCGGTTTTAGTAATGCCGTTAATTTAACGGATGGGCTTGATGGCTTAGCGATTATGCCAACTGTACTTGTTGGTGGTGCTTTGGGTTTATTTGCTTATGTTGCTGGAAATATGAATTTTTCATCTTATCTAGATATACCTTATATTGAGGGTGCTGGCGAAATCTTTGTTTTTTGTGCGGCTTTATCAGGCGCTGGCCTTGGTTTTCTTTGGTTTAATACTTATCCTGCTCAGGTGTTTATGGGAGATATCGGATCTTTATCGATTGGCGCAGCACTTGGAGTGATTGCCGTCATTGTAAGGCAAGAGATAATTCTAGCGATTATGGGTGGTGTGTTCGTTGTTGAAACCTTATCAGTTATAATTCAAGTGGCTTCATTTAAGTTAACTGGAAAACGTATATTTAGAATGGCACCTTTGCATCATCACTATGAATTAAAAGGATGGGAAGAACCAAAAATAATAGTACGTTTTTGGATAATTACAGTAATTTTAGTTTTAATTGGTCTAGCAAGCTTGAAGATCAGGTAAAGGAATGAATAATTATTTCATTTATATTTTGTTAATATGATTAGATATTTAGTATTTGGTATGGGTGAGACAGGCTTATCTGTAGCTCGACATTTGAAGAAAATGAATATCCAAGCTGTGTATTATGACACACGATTAAATCCTCCAAATTTACCCTCATTCGAAAAAATAATTTCAAAATCAGATGTAATTTTAGGTAATTTTAATGACCGATTGTTTGAGAATATTGATTGTTTGGTTGTTTCGCCGGGCCTGAGTGATAAAGAACCTTTGATTCAAAAGGCTCTCCAGCTGGGGATCAAAATTATTTCTGATATTGATCTTTTTGTTGAGAGTGTAACGAAAGATTTTGTTGTAATTACGGGCTCAAATGGAAAAAGTACAGTAACAGAACTTTTATCTTTGATGTGTAAAAAATCCAATATTAAAGTTTCAGCAGGAGCAAACTTAGGTAGGCCGGCATTAGATTTATTAAAAGATAATGCGGATTTATATCTTCTAGAGCTTTCAAGTTTCCATCTGCATAGATGTCAGAAATTACCAGCGAAAGTGGCTGTTCTGCTGAATATCTCTAATGATCATCTTGATTGGCATGGCAGTGAAAAAAACTATCATCAAGCGAAATATAGAATCTATAAGGAAGCATTATCTTCGGTATATAATCGCAATTTAAAAGGATGTTTAAGTCATCTCAATAGTAATCCAAAAATTAGTTTTGGCTTATGTGAAGTTGAAGGGAATCATTACGGTATTTTAAGTGATGGCGCTGATAAATTCTTATCTAAAAATCAAAAAAAACTATTATCAAGTCATGAGGTTAAAATTTTGGGCTCTCATAATCTTGAAAATATATTGGCAGCCATGGCTGTTGGAGAGTTAATAGGTCTTGATACCAGTCCTATGATAGAGGCAATAAAAGAGTTTAAAGGGTTGCCGCATCGCATGGAATTTGTTGAAAATTACAAATCTATTGAATTTATTAATGACTCAAAAGGAACAAATGTTGGCGCTGCTATTGCATCTATAAATTCTTTAGAAGGCCCCATAATTTTATTGGCTGGAGGCCAAGGTAAAGGGGGAGACTTTAAATTTTTTGCAAATTCAGTTCATAAAAAAATAAAAAAAATAATCTTATTTGGTAAGGATTCGAAGTTGATCGAAAAGGAGTTTAAAGACTATGTTTCTTCAACTTGTGTAGAAAGCCTAAAAGATGCAGTGCATTATGCAACGGAGTATGGTCATGAGGGTGATAAAGTTCTTCTTTCTCCTGCCTGCGCGAGTTTTGATCAATTTGATAGTTATATTCATCGTGGTGAAGAATTTTGTCGAATTGTAAGGGAGTTGAATTGAGTTTTTTCCAAAAAGATTTAATTCAAAATTATAAAATTGACCCGGTATTACTCCTTGTCATTTTAATGCTACTTATGATTGGATTGATAACATTATCTTCAGCTTCCTCGGCTATATCTGAGAATGATTTCGGTACACCGTTTTACTACTTAAATAGGCAACTATTTGCAGTTTTTTTAGGGTCGATAGGCGCATTATTTTGTTTAATGATACCTATTGATTATTGGAAAAAAATTGGACCTTTATTGCTGGCGCTGGGAATATTTTTATTAATTATTGTTTTGATACCTGGATTTGGTCATACCGCAAATGGTTCAACAAGATGGTTAAAATTAGGCGTCATGAATGTGCAGGTTTCTGATCCAGCTCGCCTCTGTATCATGATTTATATAGCCGGTTATTTAGTTAGAAGGAATAGGCAGTTAAGAGAAGGTTTTGTAGGTTTTCTTCGACCAATGTTAGTTCTGGGGGTAGCCTCGTTATTGCTATTATTAGAGACGGATTTTGGCGCTACAGCTGTTTTATTGGTGACTGTATTATCAATGTTATTAGTTGCGGGTGCGAGAATTAGAGATTTTCTGATATTTCTACTTTCAACAACTACTATTCTTGCATTATTAATCATGCAGTTCCCTTCTCGTATGAGACGATTTTCTGGATTCTTAGATCCATGGGATGAGAATGTTGTCTTCAATACTGGATATCAATTAGCGCAGTCTCTTATTGCTATTGGTCGAGGGGAATGGTTGGGGGTGGGATTGGGTAATAGCGTTCAGAAGTTATTTTATTTACCAGAAGCACATACGGATTTTATTTTTGCTGTTTTTTCAGAAGAGTTTGGTTTAATTGGATCCATTTGTTTAATTTTATTATTTGTAACCTTAATTTGGAGGGTATTTCGACTTGCTATCAAATCAGCTAAAGCCGATCATTTTTTTGAAGCATACTTTTGTATTGGTGTTGGTTCTTGGCTTGCCTTTCAAGTCGCAATTAATCTTGGTGTAAACATGGGATTGCTCCCTACAAAGGGCTTAACACTCCCGCTGATAAGTTATGGCAGGAGTAGTATAATCATGACAATGATAACATTGGGTATTCTATTGAGGATTTATCACGAGCTGGATTCAGGATATGCTCCTCATTCAAAATCAAAAAGAAAAGACCAATGAATCAACCTAAAATTATGATAATGGCTGGAGGAACGGGTGGCCATGTTTTCCCTGGGCTTGCAATTGCCAATGCTTTAAAAAATCGTAATTGCTCGGTGATTTGGTTGGGAACTAAAATTGGAATCGAATCAAAAGTAGTGCCTGAAGCTGGTTTTAAGATTGAATATATAAATGTGGGTGGCCTTAGGGGAAAGACGTTTAAAGCTTTTTTTTATTCGCTAGGTAAATTATTAATGGCATTTGCACATTCATTTGTCATTCTATTACGTCATCGACCTGATGTAATATTAGGAATGGGTGGTTTTGTTAGTGGTCCAGGAGCACTGGCAGCTTTTTTATTGCGTTATCCAGTAATTATTCACGAACAAAATGCAATCGCTGGAGGCACTAATAAAATTCTAGCTAGAATAGCATCATTGGTAATGGAAGCTTTTCCAGGAAGCTTTCCTGAAAATATCAAAGTTCAAACAATAGGTAATCCTGTTAGACAGGATATTACAATACTGGACCCTCCAAATATCAGATTAAAAGACCGTGAAGGTCCAATAAGGATTTTAGTTATCGGGGGAAGTCAGGGCTCATTGATTTTAAATAAATCTCTACCGAAAGTATTTAATGATTTAGCTTCATCAGCAAAAATTGAGGTACTACATCAAGCCGGAGAAAAAACTTTAAGTGAGGCGCAAAAAGCTTATGAAGGCGTATCCGTTGGTTTATATCTGGTGGAATTCATTGATGATATGGCGGACGCATACAATTGGGCTGATATAGTTATTTGTAGATCTGGAGCAATGACGGTTACAGAATTAATGACTGTAGGTTTACCGGCAATTTTAATACCATTTTCCCTAGCTATAGATGATCATCAAACTGCGAATGCCAATATAATGAAAAAAATTGGTGCTGCAGAAATTATTCATGAAAAAGAACTGTTAAATGGGAAACTTATTTTACTTTTACGTAATTGGGTTGAGGATAGAAATAAGCTTCAGCAAAGAGCTTGTTTGGCAGCTACAATGTCTAAACCTAATGCCACTAATGAAATTGTTAGGGCTTGTCTCAACTATGTGAGTAGTTATGATTAAAAAAATGCGACGACTTAAACGAGTTCATTTTGTCGGTATCGGAGGGTCAGGCATGTCAGGCATTGCAGAAGTGATGCTTGGACTTGGTTATCAAATTCAAGGTTCAGATTTAAGTAAAAGCGAACAAGTCAAAAGACTGGAATCACTAGGTGCTACAGTATTTATAGGTCATCACCGAGAAAATGTACATAGCGCTGATGCTGTGATCGTTTCAAGTGCAATAGATGATAATAATTGTGAGCTTATTGAAGCTCAAAAACTGATACTTCCAATTGTAGCTCGCGCTGAAATGTTAGCTGAGCTCATGCGTTTTTGTTACTCAATTGCTGTTGCCGGGACTCATGGAAAAACCACTACAACGAGCTTTATAGCAAGCATTTTAGCTGAAGGTGGACTAGATCCTACATACATAATTGGAGGTCGCCTTAAGAGTTCAAATTCACATGCAAAACTTGGCTTAAGTGAATATTTGGTAGCAGAGGCCGATGAAAGTGATGCATCTTTTATACATCTGAAACCCATGATTTCTGTTGTGACTAATATTGATGCAGATCATATGTCTACATATGACAATGACATGAATAAGTTAAATCAAGGATTTCTCAATTTTCTACATAATCTGCCGTTTTATGGGCTTGCAATTATGTGTATTGATGATCCTGGGGTTTGTGAAATACTCCCCAGAATAAAAAGGTCAATAACAAGTTATGGCTTATCTGAAAATGCTGACATCAGAGCTTCAAATATTAAATTATCAAAAGAGTTAACTACATTCGAGGTCACTAGGAAACAAAATAAAAGCAAATTAAAAATTAGTTTGAACTTACCTGGTAAACATAATATACAGAATGCTCTGGCAGCAATTGCAGTAGCTTCAGAACTGGAAATTGATGATGATTCTATCGTTGCTGCATTTGAAAAGTTTGGTGGTATTGATCGAAGATTCCAGATTACCAATAATGTTAAATGCAATAATGGACAATTTACTTTAATTGATGATTATGGTCATCATCCCACAGAAATTAAAGCTACTGTGGATGCTGTTCGTGCAAGTTGGCCCGAAAAGAAGTTAACTCTGATGTTTCAGCCGCATAGATACAGTCGAACTAAAGAATTGTTTGACGAATTTATTGATGCCTTGATGAATGTTGATCAAGTTTTTATAGGAGAGATATACCCTGCTGGTGAATCTCCCATTGAGGGTATTAATAGTATAAATATTGTAAATAGTCTAAAAAAGAAAGGTGTCATCAATATACAGTTATTGTCATCGTTAAATGATGCAATTCCGATTTTAAATAATCTACTAGGAAATGATGAAATTTTATTATGTATGGGTGCAGGAGATATTGGAAAATTTGTATCTGATTTGCCGGATAATCTTGATATTAAAAATTAATCATGAGGTGAATTATTTTGCTCGTACCAATTAATTCTATTCGTGGTGAACTAATTGACTCTGAGCCAATGAAAAAACATACTTCATTGAGGGTTGGCGGTGCTGCAGAATATTTTTACAAACCATCTGATTTGGATGATCTCGCGTATTTTTTATCAGCATTGAGTAGTAATATTTCTATATTTTGGTTGGGTAGAGGAAGTAATATTCTTGTGAGGGATAAAGGTCTTTCAGGAGTTGTTATTTCATCATCAAAAATATTAAAAGAAATAAGAGAGATTAATGGTTTGACTATAGAGGTCGAGGCTAATGTCCCTTGTTCAATGCTGGCAAAAAAATGTATTCGCTGGGGCTTGGGTCCGTCTGAATTTTTCTCGGGAATACCCGGCTCATTTGGAGGTGCTTTAGCAATGAATGCTGGAGCTTATGGAAATGAAACCTGGGAGAGAGTAATTTCTGTAAAGACAATTGATCGAAATGGAAAGATAAAAAATCGTAATAAAGAAGAATATCAGATTGATTATCGTGAAGTTAAAGGCCCTATTAATGAATGGTTTATTAGTGCTATTTTGAAATTTGAATCTAACGTAATTGCTTCGATGGATAGGCAAAAGAAAATGCTTGAGCAACGAAAATTATCTCAACCATTAGGTAAACCTAGTTGCGGATCTGTTTTTCGTAATCCACCTGGAAATTTTGCTGCAAAATTAATTGAGCAGTCAAATCTTAAAGGTTATAGGATTGGAGGTGCTCATGTTTCAACAAAACATGCAAATTTTATCATTACTGATGAACGGGCTTGTGCTAAAGATGTCGAGCAATTAATCGAACATATAAAAGCAATAGTAAAGAAATTGCATGATATATCATTGATATGTGAAGTAAAAATAATAGGAAATTCATAGAAATATCGTGAGCGATATAACAATAAATAAAATGATTGAAAAACCCACAGATTTTGGGAAGGTTCTGGTTATCTATGGCGGCAATTCTAATGAGAGAGAGATTTCACTCAAGAGTGGAAAGGCGGTATTACAGGCACTTAAGTCAAAAGGAATTGATGCGTATGGATGGGATCCAAAAGATGAGCCATTTTATAAGTTAATAGAAAATAATTTTGATCGTGCCTGGATTGCGTTGCATGGAAAGGGTGGTGAAGATGGTTCCATACAAGGGACGCTAGAGTTTTTAGGTATTCCGTATACTGGAAGTGATGTTTTGGCTTCATCGACCGCCATGAATAAAATAATAAGTAAAAAACTATTTCAAAATCATGGTATTCCCACGCCAGATTATAGAATTATTCATACCAAGCGCGATGCTCTTGAGGCAATAGAATGCTTGGGTTTACCAATGGTAATAAAACCAATTTCGGAAGGTTCGAGTATTGGTATGAGTATTATTTCTGATGTTCGCGATTTGGAAGAAGCAGTAAATATGGCTTTAAGATATAGTGATACTGCTATGGCAGAGGAGTGCATTATTGGTGATGAGGTAACAGTCACCATTCTCAATAGAAACGCTTTGCCCAGTATTCGAATAAAAACACCTCGGATTTTTTACGATTATAGAGCAAAGTACAAATCAATTGAAACTCAGTATATTTGCCCGGGAACTGATGATATTGATTCAGAACAACTTTATGCAGATCTAGCATTAAAAGCTTTTGATGTTCTTGGTTGTTCGGGTTGGGGTAGAGTCGATTTCATGAGGCATGCCAGTGATTTACCTAAAGTACTGGAAGTGAATACGATACCGGGCATGACAGAAAAAAGTCTTGTGCCAATGGCGGCCAAAAAAGCAGGAATTGATTTCCCCAAATTATGTTGGCAAATCCTAGAAACGAGTATTGATATTTAAAGCGAATTTTAAAGTCCATGAATCAAGCAAAAAAAAGAAAACAAAAACAACTAAATATCCGGTCTTGGCAGAAGGGAGGTAAATATAATTATTTTAAAATCTCCATAGCTTTAATGACCTGTTTTTTTAGCTACCAGTTATTAACTAATATTTTGAATCAACCAGTAACTTCTATTTCAATCGAAGGATCTTTCCAGCAGGTTAAATCTAATCAGATTGAGGGTGTAATCAGTGAGCATTTGGATAAGGGTTTTTTGAATATAAATATTGCTGATATACAGAAAGACATACTTAAAATGAAATGGATAGATAAGGTATCAATAAGAAAGAAATGGCCAGGAAAATTGGAAATAAATGTTTTCGAACATACACCTGTAGCTAGATGGGGAGAACGAGGTTTATTGAATGATAAAGGAATTTTATTCATTGAAATTGAGAATATAAATCATATACCTGATCTAGTGTATTTGTTTGGTCCTGAGGGTACCTCAATGGAAGTTGCAGAAAGATATTTTTACTTGCGTGATCATTTGATTCCATTAGGCATGAATGTTAAGCGAGTTTTTGTTAGTCCACGAGGAGCTTGGGAGATTAAATTATATAATGGAATCAATATAAATTTTGGTCGAGAAGAGCTTGATGATAAAGTAAATATATTTATAGACATTGCAAGAAATATTATATCTCAACAATCAGATGACATAGAATCTATAGATATGAGATATGACAGTGGTTTTACGATATTATGGAAAAAACCCTCTAAAAATAGCTAATATAAAAAGGATCTATGTGAGTAAGAAAGGCGAAAAGAATCTTATTGTTGGATTGGATATAGGCACATCGAAGGTTGTTGCTATTGTTGGTGAAATCAATGAAAACAATCAAATTGAAGTTATAGGAATTGGTACTCACCCATCTCGCGGCTTGAAAAAAGGTGTCGTTGTTAATATTGAATCTACCGTTCATTCCATCCAGAAAGCAGTTGAAGAGGCAGAGTTAATGGCTGGTTGCGATATACATTCGGTATATGCTGGTATTGCTGGTAGTCATATAAGAAGTTTAAATTCTCATGGAATTGTAGCCATTCAAGAAAAAGAAGTAAGCTCAAATGATATAGATAGAGTCATTGATGCAGCACGCGCTGTTGCGATTCCAACTGATCAGAGAATATTGCATATATTACCCCAGGAATTTTTGATTGATAGCCAAGAAGGTATTCTAGATCCAATTGGAATGTCAGGTATTCGTATGGAGGCTAAAGTTCATATGGTAACTGGTGCGGAAAGTGCAGCTCAAAACATAACAAAATGTATTCAGAAATGTGGATTAGAGGTTGATGATATTGTTTTGGAGCAACTTGCTTCAAGCTATGCTGTTTTGACAGAGGACGAAAAGGAACTTGGTTCTTGTTTGGTTGATATTGGAGGTGGTACAACAGATATCGCTGTCTTTCAGGGTGGTGCTATTCAGCATACTGCAGTAATACCAATTGCTGGTGATCAAGTGACCAACGATATTGCCGTCTCTATGAGGACACCAACTCACTATGCAGAAGACATAAAAATTAAATACGCTTGTGCGTTGTCTCAACTTGCCAATCCAGATGAAACGATTGAAGTACCAAGTGTCGGTGATAGACCGCCCAGAAGGCTAGCAAGACAAACATTAGCAGAAATTGTAGAACCAAGATTTGAGGAATTATTCAGTTTAATACGAAATGAATTAAGAAGAAGTGGTTTTGAGGAATCCATTCCGGCAGGAATTGTCATAACTGGCGGCAGTGCAAAAATGGAAGGTGCGGTGGAATTAGCCGAAGAAGTTTTCCATATTCCAGTTCGTTTGGGGTCACCTCAATATGTTGAAGGGCTATCTGATGTAGTGAGAAATCCAATTCACGCAACTGGTGTTGGGTTACTCATTTTCGGAAGAGATTCAATGGATAAAAGAAATTACAATAGTGTTTCTATAAAAAATAGTTTAAATGATAAAATAGAGAAAATAAAAAACTGGGTTCAAAAACAGTTTTGAGTTAGTAATATTTTTGAATATTTCTAATCAAATGATATACTTATATTGTTGTTTTATATGGGTATTAGAGGAAGTATTGTATGTTTCGACAACGCACTATTAAAACTACAATCAGAGCAACTGGAGTGGGGCTGCACACTGGTAAGAAAGTCTATATGACATTGAGACCTGGTGGCGCCAATACAGGTATTATTTTCCGTAGAGTTGATATCGATAAAGACATAGATATTCCAGCAAAAGCTGAGTTAGTAGGTGAAACTAAGCTTGGGACAACCCTAATTAAAGATGGTATTAAAGTGGCTACGGTAGAACACTTAATGTCAGCACTAGCTGGTTTGGGTATTGATAACATTGTCATTGAACTATCAGCGCCTGAAGTTCCAATAATGGATGGAAGTGCTGGCCCTTTTGTGTTTCTTATCCAATCTGCAGGAATTGAAGAGCAGAATGCCGCAAAGAAATTTATTAAAATTAAGAAAAAAATTCGCATTGAAGAGGATGATAAATGGGCTGAATTATCCCCATTTAATGGCTTTAAAGTCGATTTTGAAATTGGCTTTAATCACCCTGTTTTTAATAAACTCGACCAAAAAGCATCCATTGATTTTTCTTCCACCTCTTTTCTTAAAGAAGTAAGTCGCGCTAGAACTTTTGGTTTCTTAAAAGATATTGAAAAATTAAGAGAAAATAATCTAACACTTGGAGGTAGTATGGATAATGCTATTGTCCTTGATGATTTTAGGATACTAAATGAGGACGGCTTAAGATATTCAAATGAATTTGTCATACATAAAATATTAGATGCAATTGGGGATTCTTATCTATTGGGCCATAGTCTAATAGGAAAGTATGCCGCAAAGAAATCGGGCCATTGCTTGAATAATCAATTAATGCGGGCACTGATTGCGGATGAGAGCGCATGGGAAGAAGTATCATTTAGCAGCCCAAAGAAAGCACCTATTTCTTATCTCACTTCTGCGTATAACTGAGGCTAATTATTTAATATTATGCCTTAATATCGGCTACTTTAATTTTACAGTCAGTAACATTTGGGAACTTTTTTCTTGCGGCATTAAGAAATAATTCATTCTGATAACGAAATTTAGCAGCCCAAGCAATAGAGCTGCATAGGATAATTAATTTACCGGTATTTCTTATATTGCATCCAACTAAATGTTCCGCGGCTTCATTGCTTAATGTTTTTTTTAGTATAAAACATAATTCTTCCATATTTTTAGCTCGTTGAACTATGTCATCTAGGTTATTATGCGAGTCGGAACTTAATATTTTTTTTAATTTATTGAAAGACATAGGTAATAGGCAGTTTTTTTTTGATACTGTATTTAAGAGTAATTAATAAAATTTCATTTTATAATATTCTTAAATATAATTTTTACAAGTAACAAAAAAATCATAATATTAAAATATAGTCTATTTATTAGGGATAAAGTGTGGCAAATATATTAACTAATTTATTCGGTAGTCGAAATCAGAGACTCTTGAAGCGTCTCTCTAAAAAAGTAGGTGCTATCAATAAATTAGAGCCTGAATTACAAAATCTAAGTGATGATTCTCTTAAAATAAAGACCAAAGAATTCAGAGAGCGCTTAACCAAAGGTGAGACTCTAGATGATTTATTAGTCGAATCATTTGCTGTTGTTCGTGAAGTTTCTAAAAGAACATTAGAAATGAGACCTTTTGATGAACAATTAGTTGGTGGCATGGTATTGCATCAAGGTGATATTGCGGAAATGAGAACAGGCGAAGGCAAAACCTTGGTTGCAACATTGCCTGCCTATCTAAATGCTTTATCTGAGAAAGGAGTGCATGTAATCACTGTAAATGAGTATCTTGCAAAAAGAGATGCTGATTGGATGCGGCCAATTTATGAATTTTTAGGACTAAGCGTCAGTGTTACCGCTAGCGGGCAAACTCATGACGAAAAAAAAGCAGCTTATGAAGCTGATATTACTTACACCACAAATAATGAACTTGGATTTGATTATCTTCGTGATAATTTAGCATTTTCAATTGAGGATAAGGTTCAAAAAAAATTAAATTTCGCAATCGTTGATGAAGTTGATTCTATTTTGATTGATGAAGCGCGTACGCCTTTAATTATTTCTGGCCCTGTAGAAGAAAATACAGATCTTTACCAAAAAATAAATAAATTAATACCAAAATTAAGCCTTCAAGAAAAAGAAGACGGTGATGGTGATTATTCTAAGGATGAAAAATCTAAACAAGTCCATATTACAGAGGCTGGTCATCAACATATAGAAGAGTTGATGATTAAATCTGGCCTTTTGCAAGAAAATGAAAGCCTTTATGATGCGGGTAATATTCGTTTATTGCATCATTTAAATGCTGCTCTAAGAGCTCATGTGATGTTCAGTCTCGATGTTGACTATATCATCAAGGACGGTGAAATCGTCATTGTTGATGAATTTACGGGAAGAACTATGCCTGGAAGGAGATGGTCAGATGGGCTCCATCAGGCCGTTGAAGCAAAAGAAAACGTTTCGGTTAAGCAAGAAAATCAGACTGTGGCTTCTATTACTTTTCAGAATTATTTTCGCCTATATAATAATTTATCTGGTATGACTGGAACAGCAGATACCGAGGCCTATGAGTTTCAATCAATATATGGTCTTGAAGTAATTGTAATCCCAACACATAAAGCAATGATCCGTAAGGATCAGCCAGATAAAGTCTATCTCACTGAGGAAGGAAAATTTAACGCTATAATTGAGGATATCATTGGATGTAGAGAAAGGAATCAACCCGCACTTGTCGGCACGACTTCAATTGAAACATCAGAATTATTATCTTCAATTTTAAATAAAAAGAATATTAAGCATGAAGTATTAAATGCCAAGCAACATGAGCGGGAGGCAATCGTAGTTCAGCAAGCTGGTCGACCAGGAGCAATAACTATTGCGACTAATATGGCCGGACGAGGAACAGATATCGTACTGGGTGGAAATTTAAATGCAGAGATAGAAGAGCATGAGGAAGATAAAGAATCCATAACAAATAATTGGAAGAAGAGGCAAAGTCAAGTAATCGAAGCCGGTGGACTCCATATAATTGGTACAGAGAGGCACGAATCTAGAAGAATTGATAACCAACTTAGGGGTAGATCAGGAAGACAGGGTGACCCAGGATCTAGTTGTTTTTATTTATCTATGGAAGATAATTTAATGCGTATTTTTGGTGATCCGGAGAGGACGAAATCCCTTTTATCGAGAGCTGGAATGAAAGAAAGCGAAGCTATTGAAAGTAAACTTTTAAGTCGGCAGATTGAAAAAGCGCAACGTAAGGTTGAGTCACATAATTTTGATATTCGAAAGAACTTATTGGAATATGATGATGTTTCCAATGATCAAAGAAAAGTTGTTTATCATCAGAGAAATGAATTAATGAGTGCTGATGAGATTGGCTCTTCAATTATGGCTATAAGAGAAGAAGTCATTGAACTTACGGTCGATAAATATATTTTGGAAGATAGTCATGAAGAAAATTGGGATTCGGAAGGGTTGATGCAAGCTTTAGAGAAAGAATTTTTATTGCCACTTAAGATACCTCAGTGGATAAAAGATGACCCAAAATTAAATGCTTCTATGATTCGCGAGCGCTGTGTTGAGAAAATGCAATCAGCCAGTCAAGAAAAAGAGGAGGCGGTTGGAGCAGATTTAATGAGAAAGGTTGAAAAAGAAATTATGCTCAAACAGCTCGATCTTCATTGGAAAGAGCATTTGGCAGCAATGGATTATTTGCGACAAGGTATTGGTCTTCGTGGTTATGCTCAAAAAAATCCGAAACAAGAATACAAGAGAGAAGCATACTTGATGTTTGGTGAAATGCTTGATCAAGTAAAATATGATGCGATTAGTATGTTATCAAGGATTAGAATTCAAAGTGAAGAAGACGTTACAAGGATGGAAGCGCAAAGACGAGCCGAACAATCTATGGATTTTAATTCGCCAGTTACTGGAAGTTTAACTAATTTAAATACAAATAATGAGTTATCTAAAAAAAGTGGTGATCCATTTGTAAGATCGGATAAAAAGATAGGTAGAAATGACCCCTGCCCATGTGAATCTGGAAAGAAATATAAGCAATGTCATGGCCGTTTGAAATAAGAGTATCTGCGGTTGCGAAATATTGAAGTTGCAGCGGGTAT
>CAJJBK010000024.1 GCA_905182415.1 uncultured Woeseiaceae bacterium
TAATCCTTTGGAGTGCTATTTACAATGATTCTTGGTGAATGGGAATATATTTCTTTGTTGCCACTGGTAATTACATTATTGCTGGCCTTTGTAATGCGGTCTGCACTTATCGCAATGTTGGTAGGGACATTTATAGGCACTTTATTGATCGGATTGACCCCGGGGGTGGGGCTTAACCAAATCTTTCAAGCATCTTTGGGGAATGATGATTTTATATGGATTTGTGAAATTATCATTCTAATAGGAATTTTATTTGAGTTATTCAAAAGTTCTGGAGCACTTAATTTGCTTGCTGAGCGTGTAATGAAACGGCAGAAAAAAAGACGCAATGTCGAATTATCAGCTTGGGCAATGGGTTTTATGATTGTTGATGACTATTTTAGCCCATTATTGACCGGGGCAATTATCAGACCGATTTCTGATCGAGTGTCGATACCAAGAGAAAAATTAGCTTTTATACTCGATGCTACTACCGCTTCAGTATGCATACTTTTCCCTTTTACCGCTTGGGGCGCTTATGTGTCTAGTCTAATAGCAGCTCAGGGTGGGCCGGTAGACTCTGTAGAGCAGGCATTATCAATTTATATTTTAGCTATTCCTTATAATATTTACCCAATATTATTAATTATTTTTACTTTATTTATTTGCGCTGGGCTAATTTCAGATTTTGGCCCTATGAAAACAGCTGAGGAGCGCGTTAAGAATACAGGAGCTTTAATTCGCCCGGGATCTGTACCGATGGTATCTGAGGATGATCATATAGACGTAAATGCAAGAATTGGGAGGCAGCCATCTTTAGTTTTTGAATTATTAATGCCAATTATATTAATTATTGGTGTAGGTGTGATTTCAATAGTGGTTTTAGGAAGTGTCAAAATTGTTGAGGCGTTTTTACTAGCCGTAACTTATTTAATAATCGTTGCTACTTATAAAAAACGATTTAAAAATGCTGTTGAGATCGGAGAGTTGATTGTTTCTGGGATGAAAAGTGTTTCTGGAGCTCTCTTGATTATCGCTTTAGCTTATTCATTGAATACTGTTACTTCGGAGTTAGGCGCCGCCGATTTAATTATTGATTTATTCGCAGAAGACCTAACTAGCTCAACTTTATTGATTATGACGTTTCTAGTTACAGCTATTATTTCTTTCTCCACAGGAACTTCCTGGGGTGCTTATGCGATGACTATTCCAGTGGTATTGCCTTTGGCTTATGAGTTAACCGGTGGTCAAATTACACCGTTGATATATCAGACCGTTGCAGCGATAGCAGGCGGGGGTATTTTCGGTGATAATGCCTCACCTGTCTCGGATACAACGGTGCTCTCTTCGGTAGGTGCGGGCAGTGATCATATTGATCACGTAATAACACAACTTCCATATGCTCTGTTAATAGGCGCTATTTCAATAGTTTTTTATGCGTTAATTTAGTTTCTTATTTTGCTAGAGATCGACCTCTGTGCTAAAAAATTATCTGATACAAGAGTCATCAGATTATTAATATCGTTTTAGGTGGTGTATCTTAATTATTGGCGAACTAAAAAAATATAGTTTATATATCTAGGATCAAAGAAATAACCCTTAAGGGCGATGATGAGGAACATATGGAGAGAAAAAATTTATTTTTTATGATTTTAATGGGCGTGCTCTGGTTCCATTCGAGCAAAGCACATCATTCGGTATTTGCTGAATACGATATTAACGGATCAATCACGATCGAAGGTGTTGTCACAGAGGTGTGGTTTAAGAATCCGCACGTGAGATTTTTTGTCGAAGTTACAAGCAAAAATGGTCAAAAAGTTACGTGGAATACCCATGGCCATAACCCCTCGATGTTAAGAAGGGCGGGCTGGGTAAGAGATACTTTAAAAGTGGGAGAGAAAATAATTATGAGTGGAGATCCAACTTATGATGGTTCACCAAAAATGTTTATTCGTAAAATAACGCTAAGTGATGGGAGTATCTTGCAAAATAAAGTAGGGGGCGTTAATTGATGAACGTAATATCACTACTTTTTTATAGGATACTCTTATTGGTAGGGTTAGTTTGTGCTCTTAACCAATCATATGCGGTAAATCAAGATTTTATTGGTGAGTGGAATATAGAGATAAATCAAGTCACTGGCGGGAAGCGCATTCAAAACGGGTCGCTCTCGATCGATTATAAAAATAATGAATACATAGCTCATGTTCAGGGTGGACCGATCAGGATAATAATCAATGGTCAAGATATTGAAATGGCGATTGATGATTGGACTGGCGCAAGTATGCCATTTGAAAGGTATTACAAAGGAACCTTTAATGATGGAATATTAGAAGGTAAGTTTGGTCCTGAAACACCGATAACCAATAAACAAAAGGAATTATGTGAAAAAATCCCTTTGGGATGCCCTCATCCTGAAGGCACATGGAAAGCTGAGCGTCATAATATCCTGCCATCACATTCTAATACATCTGAGGCAATTGATTTGACGGGACGATGGAGTCTTGCCGGAAGAGGGATGAGACGCTGGACGATGGACATGACAGAAGTTGCAAAAAAATGGAATGAAGATTTTGATGTCGAGCTCGATTTACCAAGACAACGATGTGTTTCGTCTGGTTTAGTGAATAATTTTGGTAGTGCACCAGAGATATTTCAAGATGAAAATAAAATTACAATGATATTCAGCTCCGAGGTACGGAGAATTTATCTTGATGATAGAGTACCGCCGGAATTTTCCGATTGGTATCCGCTGGGATTTTCTTCAGGTCATTGGGAAGACGGTGCTTTAATAGTCGAAACATCTAATTTAATGCCATCTGTGCGTGGATTTATGGGAAGCCCTGTTTCTGGTGACGCCAGAATTACAGAGCGATATGAGTTAGATGAGAAAGGCATGTTACACGCCCACATGACCCTGCATGATCCTCAAAATTATCAAAAACCACCAGTATCTTCGGCCATTTGGAAAAGAGTTAAAGATACTACGGTGGTTTTTCCATTATTATGTGATCCGGATTCGTTCTATCGTCAATTGCATGACGAAGGTAACTTTGAGAAATATATAGAGCGTGCACATCGCAGATATTGATTATATAAATAATATACTCATGATTTATTGCTTTTTACATTAGAAAAGGACGGTAACAAAATGAAAGGTCCAGCTATATTTTTAGCTCAATTTGCCAGTGATACTGCTCCATTTAATGATATTGAGAGTATCGCTAAATGGGCGTCTGAATTAGGTTTTAAAGGCATTCAAATTCCATCCTGGGACGCTAGGTTATTTGATTTGAAACTTGCTTCTGAGAGCAAAATATATTGCGATAATTTATTGGGAATGTTATTGAAGTATAATATGCAAATTACTGAATTATCGACACATTTGCAAGGACAGTTAGTAGCAGTTCATCCTGCATACGATCTTCTTTTTGATCCTTTTTCTGCCCCAGAGGTGCACAAGAATCCACAAAAAAGACAGAAATGGGCAGTTGACCAATTATTAATGGCTGCCAAGGCTTCACGTAATCTTGGTTTAACTGATCATGTCACTTTTTCAGGAGCCTTAGCTTGGCCTTATTTTTATCCTTGGCCGCAACGGACTGAGGGTCTTATCGAAACCGCTTTTAAGGAATTAGGTAAACGATGGCTACCTATTTTGAATGCTTTTGATGAAGCGGGAGTTAACCTTTGTTATGAAATTCATCCTGGCGAAGATTTGCATGATGGTATAACTTTTGAAATGTTTTTGGAGCAAGTTAACAACCATCCTCGTTGTCAAATGCTTTATGACCCGAGTCATTATGTCTTGCAGGGACTAAATTATCTTGAACACATTGATATATATCATGAGCGAATTAAAATGTTTCATGTTAAAGATGCAGAATTTAACCCAACTGGTAGGCAAGGCGTTTACGGTGGTTATCAACCATGGATCGACCGTGCTGGAAGATTTAGATCTTTAGGTGATGGTCAGGTCGATTTTAAAAATATATTCTCTAAATTCGCTCAATATGATTTTAATGGGTGGGCTGTCTTAGAATGGGAATGTTGCCTTAAGCACCCAGAGGATGGTGCAAAAGAAGGGTCAATTTTTATCAATGATCATATAATTCGAGTGACCGATCAAGCATTCGATGATTTTGCCGGCAGCAAGGCTGATTTAACTATAAATAGAACGATATTGGGTATCGAGTGAGTTTTTAAAGGCGATAGTTATATGGAACGAATAAGATTAGGCATGGTTGGCGGAGGCGAAGGGGCTTTTATCGGTGAAGTGCATCGAATGGCCTCGCGTCTTGATGATCGCTATACCCTTTGCGCTGGAGCTCTATGTTCTGATGCAAAAAAAGCAGCGAGTTCGGCCTTAAGTATTGGAATCTCTCAAGAACGCAGCTACTCGACTTACCAAGAAATGGCGTCAACAGAATCTGATCTTGTTGCTGGGATAGAAGTGGTTGCAATTGTTACACCAAATCACCTTCATTATCCAATCGCTAAAGAATTCCTGCTTGCTGGTATTCATGTGATATGTGATAAACCAATGACCATCGATACTCAAGAAGCCCGCGAACTAATTGATTTAGCCAAAACATCTAACTTGATGCTTGCCGTGACCTATAATTACAGCGCTTACCCGATGATTCGTCATGCCAGGATGATGATTCAATCAGGTGAATTGGGTGAATTAAGAGTAGTGCATACTAAATACACCCAAGATTGGCTGACCGAACCACTTGAAAATACAAATCATAAACAAGCTCATTGGCGGGTAGATCCAAAAAAATCAGGTGTTGGAGGTTGTGTGGGTGATATTGGGACGCATGCCTATCATTTGTCTTGTTTCGTTACAAAGCTTAAGGCAATTTCTTTATGTGCAGATTTATCTTCTTTCGTCGATGGGCGAAGGTTAGATGATAATGCGCACATTATGATTCGTTACGAAGGAAATACCAAAGGGATGATTTGGTCCAGTCAGGTAGCCCCTGGAAATGGGAATAATTTAGAAATTCAAATATACGGCGATAAAGGAGGGCTGGTATGGCGTCAAGAGCAGCCCAATGAACTGATATTCACACCTATAAATAAACCCGGTCAAACACTACTAAGAGGAAGTGCCGGTTTAAGCGAAAATGCGAATGCGTTATCAAGAGTTCCTGTCGGTCATCCAGAGGGGTATATTGAAGGTTTCGCTAATCTTTACCGTGAAATTGCGGATGCCTTAATGATCTATCGTAGCGGTAAAAAGCCAAGTTCTGGGGATATTTTGTTTCCAACAGGCGAAGACGGCTATGATGGCGTCTCCTTTGTTGAGGCTGCTGTAAAATCAAATAACAAAGGATCGGTTTGGGTAAGCTTGTAGCTAGCGTTTCCTTAAATACAGCCCACCATAAAGAAAGATCAAAGCAAAAGGCAGGATACTCATTTTTTGAATAACTTCTGCGCCGACCGAGTTATCTAGAAAGCGACCCATAAGTGGCAATACTAGAGACACAGAAAGCATTCCCAATCCACCAATCAATGACATACCAAATGCACCACTTTCGGGAATATTTTCAGAGATAAAAGCAAGGGTGGTTGGCCAAAAAAAAGTGACACCAATCGCAAAAAAAGCGGCAGCAATAAATACGAATGACCCTGAAGAATTTGCTAATAATTGCAAGCCCGCAAACGCGAATATCGAGGAGAGGAAGAGCATTCCTGTGGTTTTGATTTTAATGACAATTGAACCAGCTAAAGCTCGGCCAATGATCATAATGCCATTGATAAAAGCTAAAACTAAAAGTGCATTCACACCTGTCTCTTTGAGCAATGATTCAATACGCTGCATCGTACCAAGTTCGGTAGTGGCCGAAAGAAGCATGCAAAATGCAATAAACAAAAAAAGCGGTCTAGCTAAGCTCTTGTATGTATCAACTTGATTGATGCCTAGAGATACCCTCTCTGTTAAAGGGAAGTTCTGGCCTATTAACAGGTAGCCATAAAACACTAGCGGTATAAAAAGACTGCCAACCATCATCTGCCAACTAAGACCCATGATATCCATTAGCATTAAGCTTGCAATAGAACCAATAACGATTCCTGCGGGCCACCATAAATGAAATCGATTTAACATTTTGGTTTTATCAAGAGGGTACATACTGGCAACCAATGGGTTGCAAACGGCTTCAACCATTCCGTTGCCTAAACCCATGACAATGGTAGCTATAAAAAGTGAAGAAAAATCATAAGCGGTTAATGTTAATGTAATACCAATGGCGTGACAGATAAAAGCCAGCCACATCCCTTTTTTCATACCTATATTATCCACCAGTTGACCGCCTAGAATTATGGCTAGGGTAAAACCCCAAAATGCAGGCATAAAGGCATAGCCAATTTGCTCTAAGGATAAGCCCATTCCATCTGGCCCAAAGACAGTTTCTAGTCTGACTCTTATCGCGAATGTCATGGCTGTAAGTAATAACGAAATGCAACTAGCTGCAAACAGTCTGGTTTGATTGTATTGATGCATAAAATAATCCGTTTGTATTAAGTTATTTAATTATGTCTGCTGATACTAAAATTAACAAATATTTGCCAGTATGGATTCCATTAGTATAGAGTCATGAGCAAGTATTAAAAAATAAAAAATAGTTGTTGCCATTATATTATGACGAATAGAAGAGAAATTTTAGGACTGTCCTTAGGCGCCGCCTTGACTATACCTTTTGTTGAGGTCAATGCACTTGATCAAAACACAGACAAAATCTTACCAGGCTATTTAGCTTGTAATATGGAGTCTTGGTGGACTGAATTACCATTTTTAGAGCGCTTTAAAAGAGCTTCTGAAAATGGTTTTCAGGCTATAGAGTTTTGGAGTCATTCAGATCCATCTAGGGATATGGCTGAAGTTTCAGATTTGTGTAAGTCACTCAATCTAAATGTAATTCAATTCACAGGGTGGCAGGGACCAAGTTTAGCATTAATTGAAAATCATAAAGAGTTTGTTGAGGCAATAGAAAAGGCCATCGATATTGCTCATCAACTCAACGCTCCAATGTTTACAGTTGTTGGCCATCAATCTATTAATGGTATTGATCAGGAAACAAGCCTTAAAAATATGGTTCTAGCTTTAAATAGTGTTATTCCAATGCTTGAGACCTCGGGGAAAAAAATAATCTTAGAGCCATTCAATCCAGTTGATCACGAAGGTCATTTTTTGAATGGCTCTGCCGACGCATTAGCAATTTGTAGATCTATTGCGTCACCTAATATCAAGATTAACTGGGACCTTTATCATATGCAGTTAAGTGAAGGTAATTTAATTGAAAACCTTGAATTAGGAATGGATCAAGTAGGTTATATTCAGGTTGCTGATGTGCCTGGGCGAAATCAACCTGGAACCGGTGAGATTAATTATAAATTTGTGTTTGATGAGCTAAAAAGAATGCAGTACAAGGGTTACATTGGGCTAGAGTGTTGGCCAAAAAATAAAGAAAATATCAAAGCTGTTAACGATCTTTTGAAGGTGATTTGAGTGGGGGTGCTTAATTAAAACAGATCAAAAATTTTCTAGAAGAGAAGCGATTAAGTCTGCAGGACTTTTGTTGGGCGTTAGTATTCCTCTCTCACAATTGGATATTTTAGCCAGTTCTTTTGCTGCTAGTAAGGACGATTTTGATCCTCAGTTTTTAGGTAGTAAAAATTTCATTCTATTGCAGCAAATCTCAGATTTAGTGATCCCAAGAACAGATACGCCGGGTGCAATTGATGCTGGAGTCCATATTTTTATTGATCTGATGCTCAATGAATGGGCATCAGAGGAAACGAAAGTAAAGTATCTTGCTGGATTTAAGGGTATCAATAATATGGCAATAATATCTTTTGATACCAGTTTTGTCGATTGCACAACAACCCAAAAGATTAGCTTGATTGAAAGCTTGGATGTGGCAAATGCTAAACTTGATAACGACTCACAGATTTTTTTTAGAGACTTAAAATGGTTTATTATCTCAGGTTATTACTCATCAGAAGAGGGTGCATCAGTCGAATTAAATTACGATCGGATGCCGGGCAAATATCAAGGATGCTTACCATTTTCTGAGCAAGATAAGGCATGGTCTTCTTGATGCAAATAAATTGGGTAATATAATGAATAGTGATTTTGATGCAATTGTCGTTGGCTCCGGTATTTCGGGCGGTTGGGCCATCAAAGAATTAACTGAAAGGGGGCTAAAGGTTCTCTTGATTGAACGAGGCCCTGAAACGATTCATGGCGAAGATTATATTGGTGAAGGCAAAGCACCTTGGGAGCTGCCTTATCATGGGGCAATTCCTGAGGATACATTGAGCAAAGAGTATGCCATACAGCAACAATGTTATGCGCTTAATGATGCCACCAAACAATTTTTTGTTAATGATCATCAGCATCCTTACATCACAAAAAAAGATAAACCATTTTCTTGGATACGAGGGTATCAATTAGGCGGAAGATCATTATTATGGTATCGACAAAGTTACCGCTGGAGTGAAATGGATTTCGCTGCAAATAAACTAGATGGGTATGGCGTTGATTGGCCAATACGTTATCGTGATATTGCTCCATGGTATGATCACGTTGAAACATTTGCCGGCATTAGCGGGTCTAAAGAGGGTTTGGAGCAACTTCCTGATGGCCAATTTCTTCCGCCGATGGAAATGAACTGTGTTGAGCTTGAGGTAAAAAAACAAATTGAGCATCAATTCCCAAATAGATCAATGATAATTGGACGCTGCGCTCATCTTACCGAGCCAACAAAAGAACATCTCGAATTAGGAAGAGGTCAATGTCAAAGCAGAGATCAATGTGAACGAGGTTGTTCGTTTGGCGCTTATTTTAGCACCTTATCAGCAACTCTCCCTGCTGCTAAGAGGACCAATAATTTAACGATCTTGACTGACTCGATTGTTCAGAGTGTTATCTATGATGATACAAAGAAACGAGCAACTGGTGTAAGAGTAATTGATGCAATAACTAATGAGCGAAAGGAATTAAACGCAAGAATAATTTTTTTATGTGCCTCGACGCTTGGCTCAACACAAATAATGCTGAATTCTCGGTCCGCTTCATTTCCAAATGGCATAGCAAATTCAAGTGGCTGCTTAGGCTTAAATTTGATGGATCACATTTTTGAAAGTGGTGCGAGTGGAGAATATCCAGGATTTAAAGATAAGTATTTTAAAGGTCGTCGACCAAATGGGATCTATATACCCAGATATCATAATATAAGTAGCAGAGACGAGAGATTTTTACGTGGCTTTGGTTTTCAGGGCGGAGGAAAACGGCCAAGCTGGAAACGTGCCAAATCAATGCCGGGGATCGGGGTGAGCTTAAAAGAGCAGCTCAGAAAGCCGGGTTCATGGACATTTAATTTAGGCGGATTTGGAGAAATGTTACCAGATAAGAGAAACCGTGTATGGCTTGATGAGAATTTAAAAGATAAATGGGGTATACCAGTCTTAAATATTGAATGTACTCTTCGTGATAACGAAAAAAGGATGCTCAAAGTGATGTCTGAGGATGCTAGAGAGATGCTTGAGGCGTCCGGAATGATTAACGTACAGCCTTATAACAACTCTGCACCCCCTGGGCTTGCTATTCATGAAATGGGCACAGCTAGAATGGGGCATGATCCTAAAACTTCTGTATTAAATAAATACAACCAAGCACATGATGTACCAAACTTATTCGTAACAGATGGTTCTTGTATGGCCTCCAGTGCCTGCCAGAATCCTTCTTTAACTTACATGGCATTAACCGCTAGAGCTTCTGCTAAGGCGGTAGAAATGCTTCAAGAGGGAAAACTATGAGTATGAATAATATTTATCCTATGCGGCGCAGGGACTTTATGAAAAACTCAATGATAATGTTGCCAGCAGTATCTTATCTTCATGCCGGTAAATTGAATGCAGCGAGCTTAAGTGAGCATGGATTAGGTAATTTCGGAATCCAGTTATATACAGTTAGAGACCAAATGAAACTGGATGTTAATAGAACGCTGCAAAGTATAGCTGAGATTGGATATAAAGAGGTTGAATTTGCTGGATATTTTGGGCGTAGTCCTAAAGATATAAAGAATATTTTAGCCGAAAATTCTCTCACTTCACCCTCAACTCATATAGAAATTCAACTAATACGTGACTATGCGGAACAAGTTATTGATTCAGCCTTAGAAGTCGGGCACAAATATATCGTAATGGCCTGGTTGGATCCAAGTGAGCGAGTGACTTTAGATCAATATCGTGCCCATGCTGACTTGTTCAATGTATTTGGAGAAAAATGCAAGGCAGCCGGTTTAAAATTTGCTTTTCATAACCATGATTTTGATTTTCAAGAACTCGAAGATGTGATTCCTATGGATCTACTTTTAGAGAGGACAGATTCGGACGCTGTTGCTTTTGAGCTTGATATGTATTGGATTACAAAAGCCAAGGCAGATCCAATTCGTTATATTAATAACCATCCTGGTCGCTTCCCTTTGTGGCACATAAAAGACATGGCCCCTTCCACAAAAATGAGTGATGTTGGAGCAGGCATAATAGATTTTTCAGCTATATTTGCTCATAATAAGAAAGCAGGTCTTGAGCACTTTTTTGCAGAACGTGATGACCCACCTAATTCTTTGGTTACTGCTTCAAATTGCTTTAATGCAATGTTAAAGTTCGAGTATTGATTAAATAAGAAGAATTAAAGGGATTGACTATGCAAAAACCCGATATTTTGATTGTCGGTGCTGGCATCAATGGTCTGGTAGCAGCTAATTACCTGCAAAAAAATGGATGTAATGTAACGATGATGGATCGTTCTCGTCGCGTGGGTGGGGCTTGTGTTTCAGAGGACATGAATTACGGTAATATCTCACAATCTTATGCATTAGGCGCATCTGTTTTGGGGTTAATGCAAGACTTTGTTTTTGAGGAAACGGGTTTAGCTCATAAGCTTGAAACTTTTGTCCCATCGCATCCTAAATTAATTCATTTTCCCAATGATCCTATTGTGACGAGAATTCACAGAGATCCAAAAGATCTGGATATAGAATTAGCAAAGAAATGGGGTGAAAAAGGAGATGTAGAGGGATTTAGGCACGACGAAGGAAGGATAATTAAATTTCTTCAACGAGGTTATCGTGAAGCTTGCCCACCAACATTAGAAGCAGCTAGAAGTGAGTTAGGTGAAGTATTAACAGACTTATGGATCAAAGGAGATGCTAAGACTTTGTTGGATCATTATTTCACTAGTGAACGATCCAAGATGTATATGGCGATGACCGTATCTGAGAGTGGTCCTGTATCACTGGAAGATCCTTATTCTGCATTCACACTCCCGGTAATGGACTCAGGCTCTATTTTTGATGGTTACTACGGGCACGTAAAAGGAGGTATATGGAAAGTTACGGAGGCCTTAAGTCATATTAATCACGAGCTAGGAGTAAAGACGCATCTTTCAAGTCAGGTTATCGAAGTAGACTCAAAAAAAGGAAGGGTGTTATTTACGAGAGACGGTAAAGAAAATCATGTAAATTTTGATTATCTTATCATGGGAACAGACCCCCTGACTGCCCACAAATTAGTCGGCAATGAAGCTGATATAAAAAGCGCTAAGGAGAAAAAATATCTTGGTAGTAGCGGAAAGTTGAATATGATGTTTAAAAATCCCATTCAATGGAAAGATGCCACAAATCTATCGGATACAGATGCAGCATTTAGATTTATATTTGGTGTTGAGACTTTAGAAGAATTTGAAAATGCCACGCTTAAAGTAACCGATCCTAACTTTCATTATGTGCCTGGCTATATGCAAATTTATTGTGAAGGTGGCGCACAACGACAAATGCAAAATCATGAAACATATGATCGTCTAGCTGTATTTTTTAAGAATTTTGCATTAAGTGAAAAGGGTGATGAGTTGCCTCATATTGAAGAAGAGGCTAAGCAAAAAGTATTAGAATATGTGAATAATCCAGAAGATTGCATTTGGACTAGATTATTAACTCCAAGAGACTTACAGAGTTTATTTTACTTTCCCGGGGGTAATCTTGATCACACTATGCTTACGGGTGGTCAAACTTACTTCGATCGAAATTTTTCGAGTGATCCAGAAAATTATTTTTATCGTTTTGGTGACAAAGAGAATGTTTATCTTTGTGGGGCTGGAACCTATCCTTGTGGTTCCGTTGCCGGAACTCCAGGTTATATGTGCAGTCAACAATTATTAAAAGTGATAGACAAATAAATACTAGTGATCGTTAGGAATTTTTGCGATGCATTCTATCTCAAAACTTGCATTTAGAGCCAAGCCATCCGCACCAAAAGCGCTACGCGCAGGATATGGCTTATTAAAATATTGGATGTATACAGAATTAAATTGACTCCATTTTTCAATATCATCAATCATTACTAAGCACTTAAATACATTATCCAAGCTTAAGTTAAGTTTATTTAATGTGATTTGTATATTTTTTAATGCTTGATGTGCTTCAGGCACAATCCCGCCGGATACTATTGAGCCAGATTCATCCTCACCGACAACTCCAGAGAGATAAACGATATCACCAACTGTGACGGCATCTGAAAAAGGATAGTTATTTTTTTTCGTTGATTCAGAAACAAAGTAACTAACTTCATCACTATAGCTAGAGATAGATATGAATAAGCCTAAAGTAATTAATATAATTTTTTTCATTTGTATGAGTTCATAATTTTATTTATAACTACTGTATAGAAAATATATTTTTATAGAAAGTCATATTATAATTGTACAAATAAAGGGTTTATTAATGAGGTATCCATTCTTTAATGAATAGTAAAATATATTATGTGCGGTAGATTCACACTCAGAGGCACCAATAGAGTGCAAGATGAATATGGAGTAGAGCTTGACCCTAATTATAATTTAGCTCCTGGACAAAAAATTTTTGTTGTCAGTCGAAAAATTGAAATGATGAAATGGTCTTTTAGTCCATCTTGGGCTAGTAAACCAATGAATTTGATTAACGCAAGATCAGAAACCCTTCACGAAAAACCAAGTTTCAAGGGGTCGAAGCGTTGCGTTATTCCAGCAGATGGGTGGTATGAGTGGCATCGAAAAGACAATAAAAAACAGCCGTTTTATTTTCATAATGATCATGAGTTATTTCTTTTTGCTGGAATATACAAGGAATATAATGATGAGAATGGTTGTGCTCTTATCACCAAAAAAGCTAATGATCACTTAGCAAATGTACATCATAGAATGCCGATATTACTCGAATATAGCCAAGCTCGTGATTGGTTAAATGGCGAAGATGTATTTGACTCTACCTTGTCGGATAAAATTAAATATCACCCAGTAGGATCATTTGTTAATAAACCAAGTAACAATAGCGAAGCATGTATAAAAAGGTTGTAACGCTTGTTGGTTTAAATTGTTACGCTTTCTGTTTTATTGGCCATTTTGCTTGCCCAGAATTTATCAAGTAAAAAATACCAAACCCCATTAATTAGCGGCTCAACAATGGCATCGGTAATTGCTGCATCAAATGAAGCTCCAGTGAAATACATGACACAGGCAGCCGCAATGAAAAAGTGACCTATGGTGTAAATGACTGTCCTAAGGAGCGTGCCTTTATTCTTTCGTATATTTTTTAAGAGATTATTTCCCAGCATAGTAATATTGTCTTTAAGAATGATAATAAGACTCATTCTAAATTATTATTTGTTATATTTAAATATTTTTTTATTTTTATTTAGGATTAATGAGTAAATTCAAAGATAATTAGATTTGTTATACAAAGCGGTATGATCAAAAATTTTTTACAACAAGAGGGGAAACAAAATGGCATGTGGTTGTGGAAGAAGTCCAACAGGTAAATGTATTGGTTGGCATGCACTCTCTGAAAAAGAGTATCAGGAAAAACTAAAAAAATATAAGGAAAAAGAATTGGCTAAAAAAACGGATGAATAAATAACAGGAGAAAAAAATGGGCAAGAAATATCTTCAGAAGAGGTTGCGAAAGAAGGAAGAAAGGCGCCTTGAAAAACTAAAAGAAAAAGAATTGGCTAAAGAGAAAACGGATGAATCTATCAAAACCAACTCCTAATCCCACAAGAGTTTGCTAGTTTTGTAGGCTGGTGTGATGTATTTTAAGAAACTGTACTTTTGCAATAGTAGCTAGGATGAAAAGTTAGATGATAAAACATGTAATCGAAGGTTCGGTAATAATTTGTGGTATTTTACTTTCACTTTATATTGGAGAACTAAACACTCAGAAGAACAATATAGAAATAAAAAAGGAACTAATCCAAGATTTAAATCGATCTCTTAATGACGACCTTGAGCAAATAAAAATAATTCAAAATATTCTCGAAAATAGTCTAAATCAAATATCAAAATTACAAGACGATATAGAAAGTAACCATCAAAACCTATCTGATCAAGAAGCGATAAATCTTATTTTAGATATTGAGGTAGCGGCATCCTTTTTCCCAAGTATTGGTGTCTATAATGAGTTGATATCATCAGGCTCATACGAACTAGTAAATAATTCGGAACTAAAAAGAACTTTGATCGATTTATATGAAACACAAAAAGAAAGAAACTACACCATGTCTTTATCCCTAGATAATTTGGCGCTCCAATACGTAAGGGAAACTCTTGAGAAATTCAATATAAGATTCACATATAATATAAGTGAAGGCGAGGTTTATGGGGATCGAGTTATACAAAATTATAAATTCGATCAAAAATACTACTCATCAAAAGAATTTTACGGGCTGTTATCGACATTGAGTTATCCAGCTAATAATTACAACAGACTACTAATTACAGCTAAAAAATCTATAGAGGGTGCAAAAAAATTAATTATTATAGAAATTTCTGATACTTAATAAGGAACAAACTCTTTATTTAAATGGTAAATTATATAAAAGCCAAAATAACACAGAGGAGCTTGAAATGAAGTTATCTACTTTAAATTGGCGTCTAACGGGCGCCTTAATAATGCTAATGACCAGTTTTTCAGTCAATGCTGATACACGACTGGAACAGGTCTGGACTTGTACACTATATGATGGCAAGACATTGGAGGAATTCAGTGCTATTCATAGCAAGTGGATTGCGTGGGCGAATAAGCAAGACTATGGAGGGGATATTCGAGGTCATGTTTCTACTCCATTCGTGGGAGATGAATTTAGCGTGGTACTGCTTACCGATTCCTACCCTGACCTAGTAACCTATGCGGCCGATATTGCTGCTTACTATGCGGGTGAGGGTGCAGCGCTGGACGCCGAATATGACGCTGTGGCCAACTGTACCTCGAGCGTGCTATATAATGTGACCGAAAGTGGTAGCGATTAGACTACCCCCTCCTTTGGGTGGACGCGTGTGGTTGTTGATGAAGGACTCGATATAGCGAAAATAAACTATTGGGCACTACATCTATTTACTTGTATCGTCCTCGAACAGCACACTAGGACTGCCATATTCATAATACCCTAAAGGGCCAGCTTCTATATTTTCGAGATGGTCAGATACTCTTTTTGATTATGTCTCTTGTTGTTCCAATCTTTCTTAGGTGGTTGCTGACTGGTAACTTTCACATCATCCCATTAACTTTAACACCCTAAAAGAATTAAAGAAGCCAGTGCTTGATAAGTCAGAAGAAGATTAGATCTAGTTTACAACCATTTTCTACAAATTCTGAGCGAGCAGTTAATATATACCCCTACTATTGAATGGGCGCTTGCCTATCCCCACCTAGAAACTTTGCCTTCCCTGCAACAAGAGCTGACTTTGCGTCAGTAATTTTTGAGACTGATGATAAAAATAGGTGTTTGTAATACATAATATACTACATCTGTACTACATTTATGTTGAGTAACTATTTAAATTATTGATATATATGAATATTTTAATGATGGCGGAGAGGGAGGGATTCGAACCCTCGAAGGGCTACAAACCCTTGCTGGTTTTCAAGACCAGTGCATTCGACCACTCTGCCACCTCTCCAAGTCTATATCAATCGGCTATGCGTGAGGTTCTGTTTTACTAAAGTTATTCTAAATTAATCATTAAAATAACCTAATTTTTAAGCCCAAGATAATTCAGCGATGAATTGTAGCATAAAGATTATTAATCTCATCTATTGTATTAACTGAATACGATGTTTATTAATAAATAATAAAATTTTGTGGTAAGTAACTTTAAGGCTTGAATCAAATTTAGTGTTTGCGGTTGCCAGGTATGCTGCGGATTGGGAGATACCTTGCCTGACTGTATACGATGAGTTTATTGTGGCTGAGGAGCATCAAGAAACTATGCGAGAGCTAATGTATTCCGTTTATTCTCCAAAGGAAGATGATTTTGAAGACCTCTTGGATCGCAAAGAATACATACGACCACCGTAACCTTATGTTTTTGGTGGACCTAAGGTATAGTTATTATCTAGAAAAAATAAGGGGTATAGAGATGGAAATAAGTCTGCGCCAATTCTCAGACCGGGTGGGCAAAATGCATTCGAAACATCTGATGCTCAGTCTGATCATCGTTACCTTAATTAGCAGTTGTAGTAAATCTCAACCATTCGATTATGATCTCCTGATACGTGGCGGCACAGTCTTTGACGGAAGCGGCAATCCTGGCGTTGTCGGCGATGTTGGGGTCCGCGGTGATCGTATCGTGGCAATTGGCGGTATTAACGGAAGAAGCGCCCGCACTATTGAGGCAAGCGGCCTGTATGTGACACCCGGCTTTATCGATATGCATAGTCACTCGGAAAGCTTTCGTCTCCTCAATGGTGGGCAAGGGCCTTCCTTCGCTTTCCAAGGCTTCACCACTGAAATCTACGGCGAGACCGTTTCGATGGGTCCTCTTGGCGGTCAACGAAGGAACGAATTACCTGACGAGTTATTGGGCAAGTGGGAATCATTCGGGGAGTTTCTCGACTATATGGAGGAAGTAGGAATCTCGATCAACGTCGCTTCTTATGTAGGTTCTGGAGGAATTAGGGCCAACGTCATGGGCTACGATGATCGCCCACCGACCGACGATGAACTCGTGCAGATGCTAGAGATAGTGCGAAAGTCCATGCGCGAGGGTGCGTTGGGCGTTTCCGCCGGCATGAGCTACGTGCCGAACATCTATATGACTAGCGATGAACTAACTTCAATCGTACGAGAAGCCGCTAACATGGGGGGAATCTTTGCGAATCATGCTCGTACCATGAACGGTACGGATCCTGACGCGATCTACGAGGCCATTGCCATCGGCGAGCAGGCAGGTGCCGCAATACACTTTTTTCATCTCAATTCGACATCATCAACAGAAGCCGACACATTCCTCGCGATAATCGATGAGGCACGAGAGCGTGGCTTAAAAGTCACCGGCGACAGCTATACCTATACCTGGGGCATCACTGGGCTGAGGGCATACATTCCAGCCTGGGCACAAGCGGGAGGCGTGGAAGCGATGCTCGAGCGCCTCCGCGATCCAGTAGTGCGCGAACGCATCGCTGCTTCATTTGTCACCGAGCCACCCTACCTTGCGAACATCGGCTGGCATCGCGTTCGCTTGGGCGTCGATAACCCCGATGTCAATGGCAAGCTGGTATCCGAAGTTGCAAGCCTCACTGAGCGATCACCGGAAGAAGTTTTCATGGACGTGGTGCTTGACCAGGAGGGTCGGGGCATCGTTATCGACTGGAACAATGAGGAGGACACATTAAAGAAAGTCCTGGTTCAGCCCTATGTCGCCGGAGGGACCGATGGCAGTGCCCTCGATCTCGATTCCGAGAATTTGCCGCCGCTGGTGCATCCGCGTCACATTGGAACGATCCCGCGGTTGCTGGGCACCTATGTTCGAGAACAGGGACTGTTGACTTGGGAGGAGGCAATTCGCAAGTTGACGACACTGCCCGCTGGTATTCTCGGACTCAAGGACCGTGGAGCATTGGTGGAGGGATACTTAGCTGACATCGTCATCTTTGATCCGGATTCAATCCAGGACATGGCTACATTTGAAGATCCATTCCACTACCCAACCGGGATGCGCTACGTAATTGTGAACGGCACCGCCGTAGTCGATGAAGGTGAGTACACGCGTGCGTTGCCAGGTCGTGCATTACGCGGACCAGCGTATGTCATACAATAAAATTGACTACGATAGTTTAAGGGGCTCGGGCGCAAACTCGGATAAACCATTAAAAAAAGTGTTTTATTAAAAGGCTTATTTGACTATGTTATTAAGATGTAAAAAATTGTTTTGTTTTTAACTATGTTTTTTTAATTGTAATTTTTCACGAACTTCTTTTGGTTTTAATATATTTGAGCCAAGATTATTAATTATTGATACTGCTCTGTCTACAAGTTGTGCGTTTGTGGCAAGCACTCCTTTTTTTAGGTAAATATTGTCTTCTAGACCAACTCTAATATTCCCACCTGCAATTAATGCTGCCGCTACATATGGCATTTGTTGTTGACCAATTGAAAATGCTGAAAATATCCATTCTTCTGGAATATTATTAACCATAGCCATTAATGTATTTAGATCATTAGGTGCGCCCCAAGGGATACCCATGCAGAGCTGCAGTAAAACAGGGTGATGAATGAGTTTTTCTGCAACCAATTGTTTTGCAAACCAGAGATGGCCCGTATCAAAGGCTTCAATTTCGATTCTTACGTCATGATCGGTCGCAATTTTTGCCATACTACGAAGCATTTCAGGTGTATTCGCCATGACATCATTAGCGAAATTCATAGTACCGCAATCTAAAGTACAAATTTCTGGACGGCACTCTATGACATGTTGCATACGTTCTGTTGCGCCCACCATATCGGTATCTGGGGTCAGCGGAAGTGGGGATTCTGATGGTCCAAATACAACATCCCCACCCATTCCGGCAGTAAGATTTATAATTACATCAGTTCCTGAATCACGGATTCTATCAGTTAGTTCTTTATATAACGCTAGTTCTCTCGCTGGTTCACCTGTCTTTGGGTCTCTAACATGACAATGAACAATTGCAGCTCCTGCTTTCGCAGCAGTTATTGCACTTTCGGCGATTTCTTTAGGGCTTCTAGGGACCAATGAAGATTTATTATGTGATGCACCTGATCCAGTTACAGCACAGGTTATAAATACGTCTTTTGATGGATTTAGTGGCATAATTAACCTTATATTTATATTGACATAATCAGCAAGTATTCTATTTTATAATTGTATTAGTAAGCTATTTGTAAGAACATTACAAATATCAGTAACGTAAATTCTAGCATATAGAAAGAAACACACTCAGTTAGATAATTTAGGAGATTGCATCTTGAGCTTTGACGCACCTGAAAAAATATTAGAAGGTAAGAATCGTCCGTTTAATGGTAAAGAATATATTGAGTCTCTCAAAGATGATCGTGAGGTATATATATACGGTGAGCGTGTCAAAGATGTGACAACGCACCCTGCGTTTAGAAATTCAGTGCAATCTATAGCTAAATTGTACGATGCATTACATGCTGACAGTACCAAAGAAATATTGACGTGTGAAACTGACACAGGTTCAGGGGGTTATACACACCGATTTTTTAAATATGCTCATAATAGTAAGGAGTTATTTTTGCAACGCGATGCAATGGCGGAATGGGCAAAGATGACTTACGGATGGATGGGAAGAACTCCTGATTATAAAGCTAGCTTCACTAACACACTTGGTGCAAATTCAGATTTTTATGGAAAATTTTCAGGCAATGCTAAGGACTGGTATAAACGTTCTCAGGAAGCAGTTCCATTTATTAATCATGCATTAGTAAATCCTCCAATTGATAGAGATAAAATTGCAGATGATGTTAAGGATGTTTATATATCTATCGATAAAGAAACCGATGCTGGGATTTATGTGTCTGGTGCAAAAGTAGTAGCAACATCATCAGCGTTGACACATTATAATTTCCTTGGTCAAAACATGGCAGCTGAGATTAATGACGACTCAATGGCGATTATGTTTATTGCTGATATGCGAACACCGGGAATTAAACTAATTTGTCGGCCGTCTTATGAGTTAAATGCAGCCGCAACTGGTTCACCTTTTGATTACCCATTATCCAGTCGTTTTGATGAGAATGATGCTATTTTTATTTTTGATAATGCTTTTATTCCCTGGGAAAATGTTTTTGTGCATCGTGATATAGAGATGCTCAAGGCATTTTACCCTCGCTCTGGTTTTGTTAATGGATACACTTTTCAGAGTGCTACTAGAATGTCTGTAAAACTTGATTTTATCACAGGACTTTTAAGTAAAGCCTTGAAAGCCGCCGGAACAGAATCTTTTCGAGGCGTGCAAGTTTTGTTAGGTGAGGTTGTAGGTTGGCGCAATCTATTTTGGTCATTGACTGATGCGATGGCAGGAGCGCCAGAACCTTGGGTGGGCGATGCTGTTCTCCCAAGCGCCAAAGCAGCAGCTGCTTACCGAATTTTTTCAACTGAAGCTTACCCACAAATAAAAGCCATCATTGAGAAAATTGTTGCCTCTGGTCTTATTTATCTGCCATCGAGTAGCCAAGATTTTAAAAACCCAGAAATTAATAAGTATTTAGAAAAATACGTTCGTGGATCCAAGGGAATGGGGCATGTTGAACGAATAAAAATTATGAAGTTGTTATGGGATGCAATTGGAACTGAATTTGGTGGTCGCCATGAACTTTATGAAAGGAATTACGCCGGTAACCATGAGTTAATTAGGATCTCAGCTCTCATGAATGCAAAAGGAACGGGCGCTTTAACAGAAATGGAGGCGTTAGCAGAAGCTTGTATGAGTGATTACGATGAAAATGGTTGGGTTGGTGGTAGTTATCATAACGGAAGTGATATTTCGATAATAGGCAAGTTATAATTCATTTTTATATTCATTGAGAGCAGATATGACAACAACAGCAACAACTTTAAGTGATAAAGCAAAACCTAGGGGAAGATATCCGCACATCAAGAGGGTAGGGGACTTATTATTTGTTTCTGGTGTCTCCTCTAGAAGAGTGGATGGTAGTTTTCGTGGTGCAACAGTAGATGAAATGGGGAATACAGAGCTTGATATCAGTGAGCAAACAAAAGCTGTCCTTGAAAATATTGACGATATACTGTCTTCTGAAGGTGCGAGCTTGAAGGACGTTGTAGATTTAACGAGTTTTTTGGTAAATATGAATGACTTTAAGGGCTATAATGAGGCCTATGGAAATTACTTTGATCAGAACGGCCCAACACGAACAACGGTTGCTGTTCATCAATTACCTCATCCATTGATTTTAATTGAAATTAAGGTAATCGCGTATAAACCTTTACCTTAGAAATTAATTATAATTATATGTTAATTAAGGTATTTTTTATACCAATCTAGATATCTATCCAGCACATCTTGCTCGTAACTAGGCGTACTGAATGAGTGATGCTCATCCGGATAAATAATAAGTTGAGTTGGTATTGATAGGTATTTTAATGCCTGATACATTTGTTCTGAGCCAATTAATGGGACGTTATAATCTTTTTCTCCTACCAAAAATAGTGTTGGTGTAATTATTTTATTGGCATTAAAGAAGGGGGTTGAAACATTTAACCATTTTTCGGTATCTTCCCATGGGAGTCCGAGCTCTATTATATAATCTCTAATATATTGGTCATCACCAAATCCACTCAATATATTACTAATACCAGCTCCAGATGTCGCAGCTTTAAAACGATTGTCCTTTGCGATGACATAATTGGTTAGCATCGATCCATAACTCCAACCACCAATCCCAAGCTTTTCTTCGTCAATAAATCCAGTTGAGATTGCATAATCTGCAGCTGCCATAATATCTTGACCATCGATATTACCCCAATCTCCATAGATGGCTTTTTGGAAATTTTCACCTCGGCCCGAGCTACCTCTTGGGTTTACCGCTAATACAATATAGTCATTACTAGCAAATATTTGCCATTGAAGGTAAAACTGTAAATCATATTGGGAGACTGGACCTCCATGTATTCGGATTATTAGTGGATATTTTTTATCTGGGTTGAAATCAATCGGTTTAACCATCATTCCATTGATCTCAGTTCCATCAAAGCTTTTGTAAGAGATATACTCTATCGGGTTAAAAATTCTAGTATCCAAGAATTTATTATTATGAGTGGAAATTTGCTCTAGACCATTATCAGTGACTAAGAATATTTCTTTTGGTGCTTTAGATGTTGCTAAATTTAGTGCTATGGTTCCATTTTTAACAACAAAATCCTTTGAATAATTCGAAATAAAGTATTCTTTGGTAGTGATTAGTTCAATTGATGGCTGCCAATAATCACATAATTGCTCAGTTGAATAACTATCGATGTCCATAGATGAGGTGTGTTTGCAAAAGTCAGAAATATTATTTGTATAACGGACAAGCTGACTATTAGTGTCATCCTCTAAAACAAAAAATAGCTCATTATTATCCTTACCCCACGCTGGAAAAGTTGTATTTCTATCTAGATTTTGAGTTATTAATTCTGTTTTTCTAGTATCGACATCAATGATAGCTACTTGAATTATTGAATACCAAAGTAAATCGGGCTCCCCGTTTCTCATGTAAGCAATTTTAGTACCATCTGGACTCCATTGTGGTCTTGAGCCCCAATCTGGATCTGCGTCAGCGCCAATATGTGTCGTCAGTTGAGATGCGTTTGATTCTAAATCAGTAATATAGATATCCCAATTATTATGCCTATCAAAATCTCCTTTTTTTGACGTGTAAGCTATTTTAGTACCATCTGGAGACCAGGCTGGGAGCTTTTCATTGAATAAACCAGACGTTATTTGATTGATTTTTTTTGTTTTAATAGATATTACATAGATATGATGTTGTTCATTACCGAGATATTCATAGCCGTCTTTTTTGAATTGAAAGCGATCAATCACATAAGGTAAAGGCGTCCCTTCTTTTGCTTTCATTTTCGCTTTTGTACTGATAACCAATGCAATTTTCTGACTATCTGGGGACCACTGAAAATCAGTAATATTATTCTCTATTTTCGTGAGCTGTCGCTTAACTTTGTTTTTTGTATTTAATAGCCATAATTGCTGAAAATCAGAAGTTCGTCCTTTCCCGGCAGCTAAATAAGCAATATATTTTTCATTTGGTGAGAATCTAGGTTGCTCCAGAGAAACAGAGTCTTTTAAGACCGCTTTTAATTGTTTTTTTACAGTATCATGCAACCACAATGAAGAGCTGTAATTATCTTTGTCCTCGTTTGCGGAAGTGGTCACATAGAGTAATAATTTCGCAGATGAAGATAGATCAAGAGAATGAGTATCTTGTATTCTATATATATCACTTGAATTAAAGTCTAACTTTTCAATGTTATTTGCGTAATTATGATTATTGTATAGTAAAATTAAAATTATTAATGACAGCTCTGTTAATTTTTTCATATCAATATTTATCTTGTTTTAGTGACTAAAAGGAAATGAATACTCGGGATTATCAAAGTAATTATTTTAATATTTATTCTATTATTAAAAAATAAACCCTAATCCATGTTCAACATGCTTTTAAATATACATTACGATAAAATATACGACAAAGGTTATTGCATTATATCTCTAGTGTCTTATGCCAGATTAAACTAAAATAAATAATGATTAAGATAAACGGAAAAACATACAATCAGAGTCCATTTGCAAAAGTTGCGATGGCAATCATTGGTATCATTACTCTTGGTATCTTAGTTTTTCTTGGCGTGATCGCATTTTTTATTGTAGGTGGTTTTATTTTGCTTGCCTCATCAGTTATAGCCATGCGTTTTTGGTGGCTAAAAAGAAAGATTGGAATATTCAATGAGCAAGCTCCAAGAAATAAAAACCAAAGAACTAATGAGACTGATATTCTTGAGGGCGAATATAGTGAAGTTAAAGATAAAGAATCTTAATAATTAGATTTATATGTTGAGGAAGAGTTATCTGTCATGGTGAATAGCCAATTACAAGATTTGAAAAGAAAGAAACGTCGACAAAGACGGCTTCAGATTGCTATCTTATATGTCGCAGCTGCCATCGGATTAGCTTGGTTTTTTGAGTCACAAGCTACCACAACCATTATTTTTGTACGTCATGCCGAGAAAGATCTTACAGTCACTGAAGATCCCGGTCTCACCGAAGCTGGAGAACGCCGTGTCTTTGAATTAACAAGACAAATGCGAGATGCAGATGTTGTGGCTGGTATCGATGCGATATATTCAACTTCCTACAAAAGAAACATGGAAACAGTAAGACCCTTGGCTGAAGTTCTTGGGCTGCCTATATTTGAATATAATAAAAATGAACACGAGCAAGTATTTGAAAGAATATTAAGCAATCATAAAGGTAAGATTATCCTAGTGGTAGGGCACAGTGACACCCTTGCAGAGTTAATGGCTGAGCTTGGTGCAAGTAAATCGGTTCCAAAAATAGCAGATACCGAATACGATAATATTTATATAGTCACAATCCCCTGGTTCGGAAAAACAAAAACAATTAGGCTACGCTACGGGAGACCTTATGACCCAGATGAGGCGATAAGATCAATCAAGCAAGGCCAAGAATAACTCAAGAAATATTTTAATTTTTACTGTATTCCATGATTTCGTAACCCGCATTTACCATACCTAATTTCGAATATGTTTCTGCAGCGCGTGTATTATTTTTCTCTACGTAAAGTCTAATACCGCAACAATCATGATCAGAATCGGCTAAATTAACTAGATTTTCGTACAATGAAGAATAAACACCTTGTCTGCGATACCCCTCCGGAACAAAGACACTTTGTATCCACCACATAGTTCCATTACGCCAGTCACTCCACTCGTAAGTGATCATAAGTTGGCCCACTAAATTATCATCAATTTCCATGACCCAATAGATTCCTTTTACACGATCATTGATGATCGATGAGACGCCTTGGGTTATGGTATCTTTGTTGAGTATTTTATTTTCGGTTTCCATGGCCATAGCAATATTATTTTCAGCAAGAATTGCAATGTCTTTAGGTTCGCCTATTCTTATGATTTGTGACATAAATTTAAACTCATTGTTAGGTTCAATTTAATATAATAAGCGAAATAAATTTAATAAACAGTATAATTTAGGCAGTTCAAAATAATACTATGCCCCGGTAGCTCAGTCGGATAGAGCACAAGGTTCCTAACCTTGGGGTCAGAGGTTCGAATCCTCTTCGGGGCACCAATTTATTAGATCAATTTAATTAGAGCAAACTACTTTAATATAGGTGAGTTTGATCTGAATCATTGAGATGATCTTTGGATCTTATAAGTGATTTATACCCGAGCATTAAATTTATTATTTGATTTAAGGATTTTACCTTTTTGAAGCTGATGATAAGTTCTCGTTAATAAGTAATATATTTTTGTTTGAAAAAATGTACAGAAAAAATTATGAAATTATAAAATAATGATATTTATTTAAATTCATGGTCAAATTGGATAATGAAAATATTCTATTTAACTTTATTATTGCTCGCCTTTGTTGAAACTAGCTTATCAAACGAAAATGTAAATGATGTTTTACCGTCTTCAATTATCGGGGAAGCGGGTCCGCTTCAAGGCATGATGGTTGATTATTATTCATCAGATGATTTGACTGAAGGCTATCTGTCGATGCCAAAAGGTTCCGGACCTTATCCTTCTGTAATTTTAATACATGAATGGAATGGTTTAACACTGAGAGTTAAAGAAACTGCTGATTCATTTGCAAAAGAAGGTTATATCGCTCTTGCTGTTGATTTGTATAGTGGAAGAATCGGCCAGAATCGTGATGAGAATATGCAGCTAGTTCAAGAGACACTAGGGCAACCAAATATTATTATAGATAATTTGAATGCAGCTGTTCAAATGTTAAAAGCTAGAAGTGACAGTAATGGAAAAGTGGCTACCATAGGATGGTGCTACGGAGGAGGCGTCGCTGTATCATTTGCATTGGGCGGCGATGATCATGATGGTACAGCAATTTTCTATGGAAAATTAGTGAATGACCCAGAGCAATTAAAGCATGTTGAGCATAATTTTTATGGAACATTTGCTCGTAATGATCGAGGTATTCCTGTGGCAGAGGTTGAGAGATTTGCTGAAACTCTTGACGCTGTTGGTATTAAAAACGATATTCATATATATGACGAAGTAAATCATGGTTTTTGGCTTCATGTTGACCGAGATCCGAAAATAAATACCTCACCCGCTATTGATGCTTGGAAACGCTTAAAATCGTTCTTGAAAATTAATCTTTCTACCTGACCCTTACGAGTTTTTTTAATGGATAAATCAATAATTATATTTTTAGCAATTCCAGTATTTTTTATAATGATACTAATTGAACTTGTCTATGGAATAGTGAAAAAGAAAAATACGTATCGAATTAATGATGCATTTACCAGTATTTCAATCGGTTTAATTAGCCGTTTTCCAGTCATACTTAATCTGGGCTTTCAAGGCGCCATATTTATTTACTTTGCAGAACAATTCAATATTGATTTAATGCCAAAAAATGAAGTAATTACTTGGTTGATAGCTTTTGTTTTATACGATCTTTGTTACTACTGGATGCATCGTTTACATCATGAAATAAGAGTTCTTTGGGCGACTCATGTTGTCCATCATCATGGCGAAGATTTTAATTTGGCAACAGCATTAAGACAAACAAGCACAGGTTTTATCTGGAAATGGATTTTCTTCCTTCCAATGATCATGATAGGTATACCTGGTGAGGTTTTTGTTTCCGTGGCTGGAGTTAACCTAGTTTATCAATTTTGGGTCCATACTAGACATATTGGCCACCTTGGTTGGATGGAAAAAATATTCGTCACTCCAATGAATCACGGTGTACATCATGCAAAAAATAAAGAATATATTGATGCAAATTATGGCGGTGTATTTATTCTATGGGATAGATTCTTTGGTACCTATATTGCAGAAGTTGATTCGATCAAGCCAATTTATGGGACAGTTTCAGAGCTAAAAAGTTGGAATCCTATCTGGGCAAATATGCAAGTTTTTTATCAAATGATAAAAGATACATTTGAGACCAAGAAAACATCTGATAAATTTAAAATTTGGTACGCAAAAACTAATTGGAAGCCAGATGATCTTGCAGCTAAAGCACTTGTTGATTCGATTGTCACGACTCCTAAAAAATACAATCCAGCCATGACACTATCAATGAGGTATTTTACAATATTCCAATTGATCATGTTAATCGGGGCTTCTACAGTTGTTCTGCTTACTTTGGCTCAACAACAAAGAATAGATACTCTTTTTTATGCCATTATCACTGTTATTTGCTCAACTTTTACTGGAATGTTGATCCAAAATGGATGGTTTACGTTTAAATCTTTTTTTGTGTTCTCGATTACACTCTTGTGTTTAATAACGCTTTCACCATTCACGAATCTTGATCTTATAGCTACTCAGTTTTTTATAGTGTACGTAGGGTTAAATATTCTTTTCACTGGCCTTGTCTTGTTGAAAAAAGATAACCCATTAAAGCAAGTGCTTCATGAGAGATGAATTAAATTTACTTAAAAATTATCTAGCATGATTGTGACATCTAAAGATGAATCTCTTGGGCTAGATGGTTTTTATAAGGAATCTGAATTACCACTTCTCATTCAACGTAAGGGTATGGCCGTATGGAATGATGGTGTTGTAGAGATACTTGATCGAAGGAAATTGCCCCACTTGCAAGAATACATTAATTGTCATAATACTGAAGAGGTAGCAATAGCAATAGAGGAAATGGTTATTCAGGGAGCCTTTTCTATTTCTATTGCAGCTGGTTATGGCTTGGCATTATCAGCTCAAAATTCCATCACATCCATGGATGGAATTTGCAATGCTGCACTCAGGTTAAAAAAGACCAGACCGACAGGCTTAGCCTTATCTCGAGTTCTAGACTTATGCATGATTAAAGCAAAAAATGCCATAAAAAATAATTTATCTGTATTAAATGAAATAATTAAAACCACAGATGCAATCGCATCAGATTTGGCTATGCAGGCCCGTAAGACGGCACAATTTGCTCTTACAAAACTCAATAGTGGTGATACATTGCTAACTCATTGCTTTCCTGATCGGTCATATGTGTATCTTCTGATGGAAGCCAAATACAATAATATTATGTTGAATGTTATTTGTAGTGAAACAAGACCTTATTTACAAGGTACAAAGTTATCTTCTTGGTGTGCCTCTGAATTGGGTTTCAATACCTACGTCATCTCAGATGGAATGGGGGGTGCACTGATGAAGCAAAATAAAATTAATGCTTTTATTACGGCTGCTGATACTGTCTGTATGGATGGATCTATTGCGAATAAAGTAGGGACATACCAATATGCATTAGCTGCAAATTCAAATAATGTGCCATATTATGTATTGCGCCAATCTGGCCCGGATATGGAATATAACAATGGCGATAGTGTCGTTATCGAAGAACGATCTGGGGATGATTTGCTATTTATAGAAGGTGATAGAATTGCACCTGAAGGTGTCCAAGGCTTATATCCGTGCTTTGATATTACCCCTCCTGAGTTAGTTAGCGCTATAATTACAGACAGAGGCATATTCGAGCCAGCTAAAATTAGCACATATAAAACAAGCAAGGCATTTTTAGACAGCCAGATATAAAGTGATCTCAATTGAGTAAAATTTTATGACAAAAGCATGGCCGGAAACTAAAGATTTACCAGACGCAAATGATCCGACGCGATCACAGTATCGTGCTCTCCGTTGTATTCCTGGTGAAATAGCACCTAACGTATTAGTTCCTGGTGACCCAGGAAGAGCAGCTAAAATCGCCTCCGAGTGGCTTACTGGGGCAAAATTAATGATGGTGCAAAGAGAGTTTCATTCATACACAGGTGAATACAAGGGTATGCCAGTTTCAGTCATTTCTACAGGTATTGGTTGCCCGAGTGCGGCCATGGTGATGCAAGACCTAGGAAAGCATCAATGTAAAAATGTAATTCGAGTAGGTACAGCAGGTTCTTGTCATATAGATGTTCGACCGGGCGATAATGTTATTGGTATCGCCGCGGTCAGGGATGAGGGTCTTACAGAGAAGTTTCTGCCAGCAATTTATCCAGCAGTCGCAGATCTAAAGGTTATTAATGCATTGAAGCTAGCGACCAAAAAACAAAACATTAAAACGCATACTGGTGTAGTGCATACATCTGATGCATTTAGCAGTCCGAAGCTTGAGAATGATATCCAGTTGGCACAAACGGCAGGAATATTAGCTTTTGAGATGGAGGCGGCAGCAATTCTGATGTTAGGTGCTCTCTATAAGGTTAGGGCGGGCTGTATATTTAGTATCGATGGTTTTGTAAAAAATATCTCCGACGGAGATGTTAAGCCCGACTCTAATGCATGCAATCGGGGAATCGAAAGTGCTATAGAAAGCTCACTAGAAGCCATGTTGATGCTGTCCTAAAGAGATTATTTATTATGCTATACCAGTCTGAACGAAAACTTATTGTTACTATATTAAAAAAAATGGTGGACGTAGGTTTGGTGATCAATACTTCGGGAAATGTAAGTATTAAGATTAATGACTATTTTCTAATCACCCCAAGTGGGGCAAGTTACGACAATTTATCGCCAGCTGATATATTAGTGATGGACCATAATAAGCAAATTATTGAAGGAAAATTATTACCTTCATCAGAAACAGACCTTCATTATTCGTTGTATGAGAATCGTAGTGATATCAAAGCAATTGTTCACACGCACTCACTTTATGCTACAGCTGTCTCATCAATCACAGATGAGCTTCCTGCGATTCACTATCAAATAATCGATTTAGGTGGACCAGTACCGGTAGCGCCATATGAAACATTTGGTTCTCCTGAGCTGGCAGCTGCAGTAGTCGATAAAATAGCAGATAAGAATGCAGTTTTGATGCAAAATCATGGTGCCGTTACAGTAGGTGATAACCTCGATATAGCATTACAGCGATCAATTTTACTTGAATGGATTGCATCACTTTATTTAATTTCACTGCACTCGGGACAACCATCATTTATTGATAATAAAAAATTAAAAAATGCGGTTGAGCAAAAACAAAAATACCTTACTTTAAGGCAAGATAAAAAAAAACAATCATAATGTTATTTTCAGCCTTCGTTACAAAATCGGTCAGGAAAAACATTGTACAAAGATAATTACGGTTTAAAAATTACAGCAGGGAGTGAGGATGCTCATCGTCATTTTTTAATCGGTCTTGATGAATCTCTAGGCCTTGATGATTCAGGGATAAGTAGTTTTAAAAGAAGTTTGAGTTTTGCACCTGATTTTGCCCTGGCTTATGCTTTATTAGCCAAACAATTAGCAATATATGAGTCACCATCTAAGGCTAAAAAATATCTTGATTTAGCATTGCACTACAAGAAAAGCTCCTCATCAAGGGAGCAAAGTATTATAAATATTATTTCGATGCTCTTAGGCGCTAAATCAGTATGTTTAGACGTTGCTATAGCACATATTAAGATTTACCCAAATGACACCATCGTGCTGTCGCTAATAGTTGGGCCATTTGGGTTACTGGCATTTTCAGGTTCTTTGTATTGGCGGGAAAGGAATTTAAAAATTCTTAAAGAAGTTGAGACATCTTTTTTCAGTGAGGACTGGTGGTTCAAAACAACACAAGCTTTTATGTTAGTAGAAAATGGTGAGATAAAAAAAGCTTCGAGGTACGGCCAAATGGCTTGGGATATAAAAAATACCGGTAATTGTGCTCATACGTTAACCCATCTTCATTATGAATCGGCAAGGTATAGAGATGGGCGTCAATTTATAAAAAAATGGAGGTCTTCTTTCGGTAGTAGCTCAAATATGCTGCATCACATAGACTGGCATGATGCATTGTTATCCTTGAAATTAAATAAAAAAAATGAGGTTTTTTCTATTTTTGAAGATTTAATTTCTAATAAAGATGGCGTCGCACCTCTTGAGTATCTGGCTGATAATGTATCGTTGCTTTGGTATTGTATTATTAAAGATATAAATGTTCCGCATACTTGGAATATTGAAATGCATGAATATATTGAAAAACACTTCCCTGATATCGGTTTTAAATTCGTAGATTTGCATCGCTCAATGTTGGTAGCTTCAGCTTCACATGAAATAAGAGAGAATTATTTCATGAAAATTGAGTCTGAAGATAGTCATATCAAATCAACACTTAAGGAGTTGACTGAAGGTTTTATATCTTTTTTTGATGGTAATTACTCTGATGCAATTCGTTATTTAGATAAAATAGAACCTCAGAATGCAATTTATGGCGGCAGTAATGTGCAAAGATATATTATTGGAGAGACGAATAAAATAGCCCATATAAAAAGTTTATGAAAAAATAAAAAATTCATATTTATTAGATATTTATATGATTATTTTAATAATAATTATAATTAATTACATAATGTAAATATTAGGTAAATGTAGGTACAAAAATGTATGATGTTGTAACAAACATACTTGTCACTTCCTGTGAAAATTGATTCTGATTTATAGTTGTAATCATGGAAAATAAACATGTATAAAAAATTAAATAGAATGCTCATCAAGTTGGTGGAATTAGGTTTTGTTCCTGATTTTTTAATAAGACTAGGAATTCGTTTACTGCTTGAGAAGAGGTTGAAAGAAATTAGCAGTTCAAACTGCGAAGAATCAGATGCACACCAGTCATCCATGATCTCTATGATGCTGGAATCTCCCATTGCTGTTAACACAGATTCTGCAAATGATCAGCATTATGAGGTTCCTGTTGAGTTTTATAGTTATGTTCTCGGTAACAAATTCAAATACAGCTGTTGTCATTGGGGTGATGATGTTACAAACCTAGATTCTGCTGAAATAGCAGCACTTAAAAAATCATGCGAACGAGCTGAAATAAAAGATGGATTGAATATACTTGACCTCGGTTGCGGATGGGGCTCATTGTCACTTTGGATTGCAGAAAACTATCCTAATTCCTCGGTTACTTCAGTTTCTAATTCTGCAACTCAGCATGACTTCATTATGAATCAAGTAATTTCAAAAAAACTTTCTAATGTGAAAGTTATTGTGGCAGATATGAATGATTTTGATATCGATGAAAAATTTGATCGAATTGTTTCGCTGGAGATGTTCGAGCACATGAAAAATTATCAAAAACTATATCAAAAAATATCTGGATGGTTAGTTGATGATGGGTTATTTTTTATGCATATATTTTGTCACAAATCATCCCCTTATGAGTTCCTGGACAAAGGGGTAAATGACTGGATGACCCGTTATTTTTTTACTGGCGGAATTATGCCAAGTGATGATTTGCCTTTATTTTTTCAAGACTCACTAACCATTCAGAGAAGATGGCGCTGGAATGGGGTGCATTATGCCAACACGAGTAACGCATGGCTGAAGAATATGGATCAAAAGAAAGATGAATTAATGCCAATTATTGCGGATGTATACGGTGAGGATTCGTCAAAAAAATGGTGGCAACGATGGCGTATTTTTTTTATGTCTTGTGCTGAATTATTTGCATTTAACAATGGTCAAGAATGGTATGTAGCACATTACTTATTCAGTAGAGCAGCAAAAAAGAGAAGAGATTGAATAATATTATAAATTTTATTTGTTTTCAGGTAGGTTGGTTCGCGGCCGTAGCTAGTGCCGCAAACAATACCCCATGGATTGGGATTATGGTTATTGTGGTGATCATTGCCTTGCATTTGTATAGATCATTAAATGCCAAGAATGAATTGTATTTAATTTTGCTGGTAGGTTTGTTGGGTGGATCGCTCGATAGTCTCTTTGTTTTCTTTGATTGGATTTATTATCCTTCAGGGCAGATACATGAAAGCTTCACTGCATATTGGATTATTGCAATGTGGATGTCTTTTGCAACTACTTTAAATATATCGATGGCTTGGCTCAAAAAATACAAATTTTTATCTATTATATTTGGTTTTATAGGCGGACCTTTAACATACTATGCTGGCTATAATCTTGGTGGTATATATTTTCTTGATTTTAATTCAGCGATGATTGCTTTAGCTTTTGGTTGGGCTGCTATTATTCCGCCTTTATTATTTTTGGCGGATAAGTTTAATGAACCACCGATCACAAAAACCCTCTAATGAAAGGATATCCAGCATTGAATAAATCTATAAAGCGAATAAAAATTTCACTCATATTAGTATTATTAGCGGGATGCACCATGCAGAATAATGAGTTAAAAACAGTTGAGTATATTGATGTCAATAGATTCATGGGCGATTGGTATGTGATTGAGAGTATTCCAACTTTATTGGAAAAAAATATATTCAATGCAATCGAAAATTATAAGCTTAATCCAGATGGAACCATACAAACCACATTTACATATAATGCTGGTGGTTTTGATGGGAAACGAAAAACATATTCACCCAAAGGCTTTATAGCTAATGATGGTTCTAATGCAATTTGGGGCATGCAGTTTATTTGGCCTATAAAAGCAGATTACAGAGTAATTTATGTGGCATCAGATTATTCATACACTATCATCGGGAGAAATAAACGTGATTATGTTTGGATTATGGCCCGCACACCAATAATGACTGATGATGACTTAAAATTTGCATTTAATTTTATTGAAAATGTTGGATATGATTCAACAAAATTAGTTCATGTTCCTCAGAATTGGTCTTCTGAATAACTAAATTGTCCTTCTGTAATATTTGATTATCTTGATTGATTTGGGTTTAAAAATGAGTGGCAAAAGACACAAGATTGCAATTATTGGTGCCGGTGTGGCTGGGAATGTTGCCGCTTATTATCTTAACAAACACCATGATATAAAACTATTTGAAGCCAATAATTATATTGGTGGGCATGTAAATACCATTAATGTATGCGATGAAATTGGTGATTTGGCAATTGATACTGGCTTTATCGTTTTTAATAATAAAACTTACCCTAATTTTTTATCTCTGTTGAGTGAGATTGATCAAGAACATCAAGATAGTGTGATGAGCTTTAGCGTTTCAAATAAACTAAAGAACATCGAATATAATGGATCATCGCTTAATGGAATATTTACACAGCGATCTAATATCTTTTCTCTTTCTTTTCTTGAAATGATCAAGGATATACTTCGATTTAATAAAAATAAACTCAATGATAGACAGTTAAGTGATTCATTGACTGTGGGGGATTTCTTAAATGAACATGCTTATTCGGTTCAATTTTCAGAAGATTACTTGCTCCCAATGGCTTCTTCTATCTGGTCTGCCGAGCAAAAAGAAATTCTGAAAATGCCAATTAATTTTTTGCTTAATTTTTTTAATAACCATGGTTTGTTGCAAATAAAAGATCGTCCTCAATGGATGGTTGTTTCGGGTGGTTCTCGAGAGTATATTAAAAAATTATCATTCAGTTACAAAGAAAAAATTGTATTAAATGCGAAAATTGAGTCTATTAATAGATATAAAGATTTTGTTACTTTGAAAGAAAATAATAAAACTCCTGAAAATTTTGATTATGTTTTTATTGCAACTCACAGTGATCAAGCCTTAAAAATGCTTAATGATCCAACGGATTGTGAGCGTGAAGTGTTATCAGCAATAAAATATCAAGATAATGAAGCAACTTTACATACAGATTCAACGCTGATGCCAGCTAGTAAAAGAGCTTGGGCTGCATGGAATTACAGGGTTGATGGTAACGAAAATAAACGCGTTAATGTAACTTATAGTATGAATATACTGCAAAATCTAACCAGTAAAACTGAATATTTTGTGACGTTAAATAATAGCCAAAGTATTAACCCAAAGAACGTTATAAGAACATTTAACTACTCTCATCCGATATTCAGCAATCAGACGATCAAAGCCCAAGCGAGACATAAGGAAATTAACTCAGGTTATCGAACGTTCTATTGTGGAGCTTATTGGCGTAATGGTTTTCATGAGGATGGCGTTGTAAGTGCTAAAAATTCAATAACTCACTTCAAAGATCAGTTGATAGGATGAAAAGTGCCATTTACGAAGGGTCTGTAACCCATTCAAGAGCCAGTCCGATTCGACATATATTCTCATATCGAGTTTTTATGCTTTATCTTGATCTTGCTGAATTGCCAACATTATTTAATGATTTTTTATTCTGGGGTACACATCGATTTTCTTTGGCTCGCTTCAAAAGGGCGAATCATTATGGGGACAGAGATAGATCATTAGATCTTGCTGTACGTGATCTTGTTGAAAAGGAAACCGGTAAATCGATTAAAGGTCCAATTCGGTTGCTGACTAATCTGAGTTATTTTGGCTATTGTTTTAATCCTGTTAGTTTTTATTATTGTTTTGATGAGCATGAGGAATTGCAATATATTGTTGCTGAGGTTACTAATACGCCCTGGGGTGAGAGGTGTTGCTACGTATTAAGCGATAATTTAAACAAAACCACGAGCTCGATTAAAAAATACCAACCTATAAAAAAGATGCATGTATCACCTTTCATGCCTATGGAGATTGATTATGAATGGACTTTTACAAAGCCAGAGCAAAAAATCAATGTCAGTATGTCTAATAGTGAAGAGGGGAATAAATTTTTTAATGTTGGTTTGAGAATGAAACGAAATAATATTTCCTCATATGCTCTTGCACGTATTCTTTTGGTCTACCCATTAATTACATTGAAAATAATATTTGGCATTCACTGGCAAGCACTGAGATTATGGCTCAAAAAATGCCCTATATATGTGCATCCCTCAAAAATATGAATACTGGAATAACCTCATAAAAAGACTCAATAAATGAAAACGAAAATCAATAAAAAAAATATCCATTTATCCAAATTAGATAAATTAGCTAAACGTTTAATATTCTCTAAATTAGCTAAAATTACTGTTGGCCAATTAATAATTCATGAAAATAGAAATACACATCAGTTTGGCACTAGTAATTCTGCGTTGTCCGCTGAGATTTTCCTGCATGATGGTAAGTTTTTTTCTGAAGTTGCTTTTGGAGGCTCTATTGGAGCTGCTGAAGCCTATATATTGAATTATTGGTCAACTGATGATCTTACTATGATTGTAAGGATATTATTAAAAAACCGCACAGTGCTTGACGGATTTGAGGGTGGGGCAGCTAAGTTAGTTAAACCCATTCAGAAATTACTACATTGGCTCAATCGAAATTCTCATTCTGGCAGCCGTAAGAATATAGCTGCTCATTACGATTTGGGTAATAGTTTTTTTCAAGCATGGTTAGATAAAAAAATGATGTACTCATGTGCTGTATTCGAAGATTCTAGTAGTACTTTAGAAGAAGCTTCAACCATGAAATTGAAGCGTATTTGTGAAAAATTACAATTAAAAAAGAGCGATCATGTTATTGAAATTGGTTCTGGTTGGGGGGGTTTTGCAATCTATGCGGCTCAAAATTATGGTTGTAATATTACTACCACAACAATCTCTAAAGAGCAGTTTTTAATGGCGAAAAAAAGAATATCACAAGCAGGATTATCTGAAAAAATTACTATACGCTTAGATGATTATCGAGATCTTGATGGTCAATACGATAAACTAGTGTCGATTGAAATGATCGAAGCAGTTGGTCACAAGTATTATAAAAATTATTTCAATAAATGCTCAGCCTTACTCAAAGAAGACGGCTTGATGGTGATACAAGCAATTACTATCTCAGATCAACAGTATAAGAGGACAATTAAATCCGTTGATTTCATACAAAAATATATTTTCCCTGGCGGTTGCTTACCGTCAGTTACCAAGATCGCGAATGTCATTACTGATAATACCAATTTAAGAATGATTAATATTGAGGATATAGGTCCCCATTATGCTACGACATTGAAATATTGGCGTGATCGTATGTATGAGGAAATAGAAAGTATAAAAAATATGGGCTACTCAGATCAATTCATCAGAATGTGGCACTATTATTTGTGTTACTGCGAAGGTGCATTTATTGAACGTGTGATTGGTGACGTTCAAATTACTGCCATAAAACCAAAAAATAGAGATGATGTTTATTTGAGATTCTAAAAAAGCTCTTAAATTCAAAACCTGCATTGACTCTATAACTCGACGAAGGTGGCGCGCCAAATCCTTAGAAATAAACCTATTCTAGAAACCTTGGGTAAAATAGAGGTAATAATTAATTTCATTTTGGTGTAGAAATTATTTTTGTAATGAATACTCCTAACATAGATTTTTGGTTAAGTACCCAATTCTTGATTATTTTTTCTCAAAGCTCTGCGAGCTATCCCGTAAAGGATTAGCCCAAAAGCCAATAAGCTAATAGTTAATATCCAGGCATCTAAATTAGATTGAGCTGTTATCCATAAGCATATAATTAACGCTATTACAGGTATGGTGTAGCCGCCGACTAACTTATATGCTCCTGCCTCGGTTTCTTTGTTGGCTTTATTTTTTATTATTGGAAGCGCTGCGATACTTATTATATAAGCTAATAGACGTGTGAGAGAGCTTGCAATTACCAGATAGACAAATGATCCTGATAATGCAAAACAGAGACTTAATACTCCTAAAAATATAATTGAGTTTCCAGGTGTGGCGTAATCTTTATGAATAACTCCAAACCATTTGGGCAGCATATTTTGTTCTGCTAGAGCCAAGGTTAATCTTGGGACTGCGAGCATGATGGCACCAAGATTACCTCCTATAGAAAACACGGCTGCCCAAGTCATAAGGATAAGGCCGGTTGGCCCCAACAGATTCTCACCAAGGGCCACTAAAGCGCCTTTATTACCCGCTGTCTCTGGAACGACTGAAACGTAAACAACCATAATTAAGAAGTAAAATAAACATACAAATAAACTTGTTTTTGCCATCGCTCTTGGTAATGAGGTTCGAGGATTTTTGGTTTCTCCCGATATAAACGTGGCTCCTTCAAAGCCAACATAAGCATAAATAATAATCAAAACGGTTGGTCCAAGCCCTTCTATTGGTGGAAATGAAGCATTTGTAATAAAATCAACGGGAATGTACTGTAATCCAAGTAAAATCAGTAAAAGAATGGGTGTTAATTTTATAAAGGTGAAAAATACAAGCATTTTTATACCATCTTTGATGCCTGTGTAATTAATCCAAGTAAGCAAACTACAAATACCGGTTATCAATATAATACGTCCAGGGCCTTCGCTAAACCAAGGCCATATAGTGCCAAGATAGAATGCCAGTACTCCAGAATTAGCTGCAAAGGCGGTGGCTCTACTGATATATAAAATCCAACCGGTGCTAAAACCTACGGCCGGTCCAAATGCTGTGGTGGTATAGAGTACCGGACCACCCGAATCTTTGAAATAGCTGGCCAGCTGACCAAATGTTAATACTATCGTTATGATAGAGACACCAACAATCAAGAATAACCAGGGACTTGCGGCACCAGCTTGTTCTAGTACTACGGAAGGAAGTTTGAATATTCCCGAGCCAATTGTTGAGTTAAGTGCTACCAGTGCTATACCGATTGAGCCTACTGCTCTAATTAAGTAATTTTTTTTCTTAGTCTCATTGGTGATATTATTCAAAACTACATTCCCTTGCTGATATTAAAAATTATTTTGTGCTTAAATGATGAATTTTTTTGATATTTACACAACTTAAAATTACGGTGAATACGATGTGTTTAAATTTGACTATACCTAAGAAACGTTTTTATTGGTTATTTATTTTGTGCGTACTTTTTAATTCCTCCATTACAAATGGTGAGACTCATGACGACGACTCGCTGAGTAAAATAAATAATTATAGAGAGTACTCACCTATTTTTTCGAGTTCCGGTCAGGTCTCTTCGAATGATTTAAATAACGTTATGAAATCAGGGGTTAAACGGATAATTTATCTTGCTTATAATAATCAAGAAAAATCCTTACCCAATGAAGACCGATTAGTTAGGAAACTTGGCATGCAGTATATTCATATTCCCGTTGAGTGGAGCAGTCCAGAAATTAATGATTTTCAATTATTTGCAGCTGTGATGCAGCAAAATCCTTCAATGCCTACCTTATTGCATTGCCAGGTGAACTACCGAGCAAGTGTTTTTAGTTTTTTGTACCGCGTGATTTATTTGGGGGTTGATATGAAGGAAGCTAAGTCAGACATGAATAGTATCTGGAAACCAAATGAAACTTGGACGAAGTTTATTTTTCAAATACTTGAGATGAATAAAATAGACCCAGCTTGCGATCAATGCACATGGTAGTCATCTCACTAATCTTACTGATTAAAAAAGAATCTTTTAATTTCCAAAAAGTTCTATGTAAGTTGATGGCACTGGCTCATCATTAGTGTAAGCCGGAATATACAGACTATTATTGATAGTGGAATTAATCGAACGATTGCATTTCTGATTGATATCTATTCCGTTTAGCGGGGTAACATTGGCGTTGCTTGCGATCCCATTCGGACTAACATGGGCTTTACTTAGAAGTCTATAACGGTTGTATTTAGGGCAATATTTTTGCCATTCTTCTTTGCCTAAGACTCTTTGTGCACCTATGTAATCGATTCCATAGGCATTAACATTTTCCTCGTAACCTGTATTTGAAATCAATTTTATTGTCCTATCATTTTTATCCTGCTTAAAAAAAACTCTAAATTGCAGAAATACTTCTACGGTTTTTTTGTTTATGACCGCAGGATTGAATCTGGATTTTTTTATTGCTCTATATATTTCTTGAATATAAACCTCATCGCCAGCTTGATTTTTATAGCAAAGAATTTGATCTAATTTCTTATTTTTTTTAATAACGCCCGAACAACTAATTAATACTGATGTAGTGCCTTTTATTTCTGGGAAATTTAATCTAGAGAGTAGGGAATTTTCATTAACTTCAAAATTTGCTGATTGATTATCGGCAAAAACTACATTCATCATTAAGATTGAAAAAAATAATAAGTAAAAATGAGTCATTAATTTGATTCAGCCTTACACTGACCTTTGAATAAAAACCATTGAAGCTTAGTATTCTTATCCTGAATAAAGCATTGGCCATTATCACTGATTGTTAGTCGATAATGTATTGGTTTGATTGCGGTTCGATCATTTTTATATTTCTCTTTCATCACTGGGTTTTGCTCTATAATTAAAAGGCTATTTTCCAGAAAAGCCGTTTCTGAAACATTCACTTTTGAACCGTTGGATGACGCACTAATAATCTGTTCAATTTCCAACTTAACTTCAGGGTCCATATTGGTTAATAAAGCATTTACATCTTGCTTGGCTACCAGTAAAAAGCAACCTGATAATATTGTTAAGGTAAAAAAAATTATCAAAGGAGATTTCATTGGTATTTCACCAATGCAATTTTATTACTAAGCCATTGCGGCTTCATTATCTTCATCGAATCAATACTGTAACGCTCTATACTCTGTTCTGATAGAGAAGTAGCATCAGAAGGGCAGTTATTTGTATTTCGAAAATGGAGAGCAGCTGCAAGTCTGCTTTCATTGATATCCCCCAATTCATATTTTAAATCATCATCGATCAAGCAGCCCCTTGGCATATTCATATTACTAGCATTTGTTCTTGGTGAAAATCCGTCTGCGTAATCACCGAACCCTTTATTATTAATACCTTTAAATTGTACCGTAAAGTAGGTTGTACCGCAGTTATCAGCCGGATAAAAGCCATAGGGTTTTCCGCATGTTTTTGCTCCTATAAGAATCACTTCTATATCCAAACCAATAAGACTATTGATAATTGACTCACTTGCAGAGCAGCTATCGTTGCCCGAAATGACAAATACTCGATTGTTACCAAGGCTTCCATTATTTAAATTTAATGAGGGCAGAGGCGTATTGTTGTTCATTGATGACAGTCCAATTGTTGAAGAGTAAAATGGTATTCCATTAATGGTCGATCCTGTAATTGGGTTAGTGACAGGATGTTTATCGTTAAATACCATTTTTTCGAATATTTTA
>CAJJBK010000025.1 GCA_905182415.1 uncultured Woeseiaceae bacterium
TTTGCAGCAGTGGCTAACACTAATCCAATCGAGGTTCGGTTTTCACGGACATTGAATGAACTGCTTGAAACGATTATAGGGGCAAAAGCTTGTGTAACTCCAATTACTTTTTCAGCATCAACACCGCCGCCACCGCCGCCACAAGCATTTAGAAAAATTAGTGATGTCAAAAATAAACGATAATTAAGAATCTTCATAAAACAAATGTCCTTATAAGTTAAAAATTTTCTCACACCTATTTCTATATGAGTCAAACTGCCTCAATATTTTTAATTAGCTTATATTGACTTTAGTAAAATATAAAGTTGTGTGAGTAAAGCTGATTATTCAAAGTGATTTTTGATCCAGGCTAGTGGAATCATAATTTATTGATCGATGTTCGTGTTTTAAATGACCTAATATTTAAAATCTAAAATATCTCTCTTTTACTAAACGCTTTCTCATTTAGGGCTAAATCATCCATCGTAACTAAAAAAGCATTCTTTTCTCTCTCAAAAACAATCGATTTAAATGGTTTTTCGTCAATCATATGAAGCGCACATCCGCCATCAATGGAATAACAAGAATTAATAGCCTTATTGGCTAAAGATTGATCAACAAAAGGCCGTCTTTCTGGTTCTTCATCATAATGAGGGCAACAAGTTCCCCCAACAAATCCGAGGCAATCCATAATCTTTAATTCCTTCGACCATGAATCTGTCACTCCTTTTTGAAACCAACATATTGCTCCAGCACTCACACCACACATGATTACTCCAGCATTATAAGCATTTCTTAAAATTTCATCTAATTCCCAGTCCTTCCAAACGGCTAACATGCTTTTTGTATTCCCACCGCCAACAAAAATAATATCCTGATCCTCTATAAGTTTTTTAAGATCAGGTGTCCTCTTGAAAAAATCTAGATGGGTTGGCTGGCATGATAATTTGGAAAAAGTGGCATAAAAATTTACTTTATAAGCCTCGTTATCCCCAGTCGCAGTTGGTATAAAACAGATCCTAGGGCATTTATTTTTTGCCTGTTTCAAGATGTAAGTTTCAATGACGCCTCGACCGGGATTTCTTCCAAAACCACCGCCACCAATGGCTATAATTTGCCTAGTCATTTAATCGCGCTCCATGTTTAACTAAAGTAATAAAACCCAAGATGAGAATCATTTAAATTACAAAATATATGATATCATGCGACATTAATTTTAAGCCCCCTTTTTCAAGGAAGTTATCATGCTCAGAAAAATAAATTTAACTTGTATCGCAATCTTTTTTTCCATCTTTTTATTTGGCTGCACAAAGTCAGAAAATAATAATGGAACGGTCTCCAAACCAAGTAGGCATGCAATTCTTGTTGAAGGTACAGGCACATACTCACGTAAAATAACCACTGACTCAGTGTTAGCTCAAAAATTCTTTGATCAAGGCTTGAGGTATGCGTGGGCTTTTCATTTTCCTGAATCTATTGCTTCCTATCAACAAGCAGCGGTTCATGATCCTAGTCATCCAATGATTTACTGGGGAATGGCGCATGCTATAGGTCCTAATCCTAACAGTCGATATTCTAGAATGCCTGATGATCCAAAAGGTGAAGGCTTGAAAGCAATAAATAAAGCCGTGAGCTTGATTGAGAATGCAAATCCAATCGAGCAAGAAATGATTACTGCTCTTCACATTCTCTATGACAAAGAAAGTATTTCTGATGATAACCTTAGAGATATAGCCTACATGGAAGCAGCTGATGTGCTTCTACAAAAATACCCATCTGATCCAGATATCGTTTCTTTATACGCTGAATCTTATATGAATATCGGTCGATGGGACTATTGGGAAAAAGACGGTACGCCCAAATCAGCAACCTCAAAAGTAGCAAATGCACTTGAAAGCGTCTTAGAGAGCAGTCCAAATCATACCGGTGCTAATCATCTTCATATCCATTTACTCGAGGCGTCACAAGAGCCGGAAAGAGCGCTTGGTTCGGCCGATAGATTAGAGGCGACGATGCCAATTGTTGGGCATGTTGTTCATATGCCAGCACATATTTATGTCCGTGTTGGTCAGTACAATAAGGCTATAGACAGTAATATGCGATCTGTGAAAGTGGATGCTGAATTCCTACAAATATGGGGCGATCTTCCTTTCCCCGATATTGGTACTTATCCTTTATCTGCTAAAATCCATCCTCCTCATGCTATCGATTTCATAAAATATGCAGCAACTGTCCAGGGCAATTATAAGGTAGCAATGAATGCAGCAAGAAAAATGGAAGCATTGATGGATCCAAATGATGTAGGTGCAGTCAGAGCACAAACAGGAATTGCTGGACCTTGGTTGGTAAATAAGATCTTTGGAAAATGGGATGAACTTTTGGATACAAAACCAGCTGTAACTGGCACGCCATACCTTGATGGGATATGGAGTTACTCTATTGGAAGTACTTATGTAGCAAGAGGATTATTAAGCAAAGCTCGACAAGAGCTTGATAATATCAAAAGCATACTCTCTCTTGAAAATGTTAACCAATATAGAGTTGGTGCCAATCCGGTTTCTGTTGTCCTTAAGTTGGCAGAATTAGCACTAACTGGGGAAATATATGAGGCTGAAGGTGATTTAGAATCTGCCATTGAGACTTATTCTGCTGCCATAGTAATAGAGGATCAGAATAATTACACAGAACCTCCGAGTTGGTTACAGCCAATGCGCCATTATCTGGGTGCCGCATTACTTGATGCCAATGATCCTATTAAAGCTGAGGCTGTCTTTCGAAGAGATCTGAGCTGGCATAAAAATAATGGCTGGTCTTTATTTGGTTTATGGAAAAGCCTAGAGGCCCAAGGTAAGAGCGATGAAGCTGAACAAACTTTCAATGCTTATCAAAAATCATGGGCGGATTCAGATGTAATTCTGACTCGCTCTAGATTCTAAATTAATTTAGCTCTAAATCGTCCTCGCACAGAGTTAATTAATGTAATTTCTGATAAATGGCTGATTTCTGATTTATGAATAACTCGCTCTTTTAAGAGGCCCTTATCGAGCATCATTTGTCGATAAGTTCCACCAAGAAGTCCACTAGAAACGGGTGGTGTATAACACTCATTACCTATATTGATAATAAGGTTAGCTATCTTTGACTCCGTGATTTCACCGGCATCATTCCAAAAAAGAGTATCGTTGCTAAGTCGATTTATGGATTTGGCTCGCTCATAGATATCTCTTCGCGTGGTCTTGTGATAATAAAATACGTCATTTAAATCAATGGCTTTTTCCGCGAAAGAGATAGAGTAATCTTTTTGCTGATTTATATAAGTCATCTTTTTACTAGATAACTTAATATCACCATTTTTATTCAAATAGATTTTAATTTTTCTCGATTCTGAGGTGTATTTCTTTAGATACTTCTCTAGTTCAGTTTCTATCCTTGAAAAATTATAAATAAAGTTAAAATAGGTCGCTGAATTCTTTAATCTAGAAAAGTGTAAATCACGTAAAAAAATACCTTTCCTCGGCTCCCAAAGCATCGTCTCAAATAACTCAAAGTTACTATTGATATTAGTTGTAGTTAACACTTTAGCTTTGGCCATACATTCTTCAAATTCTGCCAGAAAATCAGAATCCCACACAATACCGCCACCAGTACCATAACTAGCTTCATTGGTTTTTTTATCCACCAGCACCGTTCTAATTGGCACACTAAATTGTGCTTGTCTATTTGGTGCTATAAAACCAATAGCACCAGTATAAATTTCTCTAGGCGTATCTTCTATCTTGGAAATAATCTCCATACTGGATATTTTTGGTGCGCCTGTTACAGAAGCGCATGGAAATAAAGCAGCGATTATTTCTTCGATATTTACTTCCGTTTTTGATCTAACGGTCGATGTCATTTGCCATACCGTTGGATATTGCTCAACATCACAAATAGCAGAAACCTCAACAGAACCAGGAAGTGATATTCGACCCATATCATTTCTGAGCATATCTGTAATCATAATATTTTCGGCTAGATTTTTTTCTGATTGCTTAAGCTCAATCCTTAAATTCAGATCCTCTTGTTGTGTTTTCCCTCTCATTGAAGTGCCCTTCATGGGTTTACTTTCTAACTTGTCTCCATCAAGAGAAAAAAATAATTCCGGTGAAGCTGAAATGATTGTGTGATCTTTGGTTTCTATATATGCAGCATAAGGAGCGTTAGACGCTCTTGCGAGGAAGAATTGATAAGGATCGGTGAGGTTCTCTGTGAAATTGCGTAAGGTATAATTTATTTGATAAGTGTTTCCCCGTTCAATTTGTTTTTTTATGTATGTGAAATTTTTTTTATATGTCTGTTCTGATGTTCCTAATTTCCAATCTAATTCTTGCAGATCAATGTTTCTATCATTCTTTAGATTCGAGCATTCCTCGTAATCACCAAATAACCCAAAACAAAGTAACGGTAGTTTATTCTCACTATTTACTTTAAATGCCGGATCGAAGGCAGGTGCTGCCTCATAAGTTAAATAGCCAGCAGCATAGAGCTTGTCTCGCTGTACTCGAACTTCTATTTCTCTCAATGTTTCTCTGATTTCTGCAATATCTGAGCACACAAATATATGCTGTGGGTTTGAAAATTTCAGCCAGGATGAATTTTTTTTATTTCGAAGTAGAATTTTTTCAAGCATAATTGAATCTGACACTATTTCTATAGTCTGGAAATTAACCCATTGTAAATCTAAATGATCACAGGCACAGCTAAAAATGAATAGAAACTCCTATAATCCTAATTCGAAAAATATACCGGATGTCATATTTCTATTATTAATTACAAATGCTCTTGTTTTTGCATTGCAAAAACTCATGCCAGGTGTCTTTGAGCTATATTTTGCTTTATGGCCAATCGACAGTTATCGCAATTACTTCTCTGTTTGGCAATTATTTACTTATGGTTTTTTACATGGTGACTTTTATCATATCTTGTTCAATATGTTCATGCTCTGGATGTTCGGAAAAGAACTATCAGTCTTAATGGGACCTCAGAGATTTCTTTTTTATTATCTCACTTGCATAATGGGTGCCGGTATAATTCAATTACTCATTGCGAGCATGCAGGGTCAATACTACCCAACATTAGGCGCCTCCGGTGGAGTCTTCGGCCTACTATTGGCTTTTGGGCTAGCCTTCCCTAATCGCATGGTTATGCTAATGTTTCCACCCATCCCTATGAAAGCAAAATATCTCGTAATACTTGCTGGTGTAATGGAATTATATTTTGGAGTTTCAGGAAGCAGTCCTGACATAGCGAATTTTGCACATCTAGGGGGAATGTTATTTGGATTTATTTTGCTAAAATACTGGGGCATGATGCGTTCATAATTTCTCTTTAGGATGAAGGATAACCTTGTCTCCATTCATAATATTCCCGCCCCGTATCACCGAACAACATACACCGCCACGCCAATCTGGCATTAGCGCATTCGTTAGCCCTGAGAATTGGTCATCCATTCTTGAGCATGGATCGGTTTGCCTCGTTATTACCAGAAGCGTCTCACCGATTTCTATTTGGTGGCCGGCTTCATTAGGAAGTTTGATCCCTCTTATTAGGATATTTGCTCGACGAGTAGTCCAAGGTAAATTCGTTTTTAATTCATCGCAGACTGTCTTCCATG
>CAJJBK010000026.1 GCA_905182415.1 uncultured Woeseiaceae bacterium
GATTTGTCAGAGGAGAAAATAAATCTACATGTGCATTCAGTTGGGGATAAATCAACAAATAAGATCCTTAACGCAATTGAGCGTGCTCATGAGACTCTGGGTAAACCACCATCGATTCGAATTGCACTTTGTCATCTAGAGACAGTCCTAGATACAGACTTTTATCGCTTTAAAGACCTTGGCGTCATAGCCTCTTTCACACCAGCATGGCACGGTCATGTGGCGGATCATAATACTATCGCAGCTATCGGCGATAAAGCGTTATCGCAAATGCGTGCACAACCGATGATAGCCGATAACGCAATAATTACTTTTTCGAGTGACATAACCACTAAACAAGGATGGCTAGATGATCAGGCCAATCCTTATCATGGGATGCAAATAGGGCATAATCGTCAACCAATTGAAGGTAACTCTGAGGCGCGTTATGCGCCTCCACGAAGTGAAAGAATAAGACTTGATACGTTGGTTGATGGATATACGATTAATGGCGCGTATCAATTAGGTCGTTCCGATGAATTGGGTTCAATCGAGGTCGGTAAAATAGCCGATTTAATCGTTTTGAATCAAAATTTATTTGAAGTTAATCGTTACGAAGTCCATAAAACTAGACCAATTGCTGTGATTATGGACGGTGAATTGGTTTATGGTAAGTTTGATTTTTAAAATTATTATCTACATTTAAATCATCACTCATTAGGATTAATTATGAATAAGATAGTTATATTATTAACCCTCTGCTTTTATCTGCTTACAGGAGTCTCTGTAGCTCAAATAAGTGATAGACCGGACAATCTAACTCTATCAAATTTTCAGTTTGGCCCGATCAATAGGTGGAGTTACAGTCATATTCGTGAGGTACTGCCCACAGTCAATATTCAACATGATAATAACCGTATTTGGAAGCTTGAGCAAAGTAATAACTATGTCACTGATTTTTCTATTACCTATGAAGAGCGAAACCAATCAATCGATGAGATTGCAAAAAATTGGTTTATCGATGGTTTGCTTATACTCAAAGATGGGAATGTTGTATTTGAAAAATATTATGGCCATCTTACTGAGGAAAAACCGCATTTAATGAATTCTATTTCAAAGTCAGTTGTTGGTCTTTTGGCTGGCAAGCTTGAAGAGATGGGGTTAATTGATTTGTCTGAACCGGTTTCACATTATATCCCAACTCTTGCTAAAAGTGGGTGGGGTCCAGATTCTCTAAGATTATTATTGGACATGAAAGATGGGTCAGATTATACCGAAGATTATGCGGATTTTAGCACAACATTTCGCATTCAAGACTGTTCTGTTAGTTGGACGGATGATGATTATTGCCCTGATAACCCTCCTATTGGTGGTTACAAGTATTTTCCAACAGTAGGTCGTGATACAACTAAATTGGGTAAATTTAACTACCGATCTGGTTCGACTGACGTGCTTGGGTGGGTTCTAGAAGAAGCTTCAGGCCAGCCTCTGGCGAAACTAATCTCTGAGTATTTATGGAAGCCAATGGGCGCCGAATACGACGCTTTTATTACGGTAGATGAAAGCGGATTTGCTCTTGGTAGTCGTGGCATGAACTCAGCTTTGCGTGATCTAGGACGATTGGGGCTTCTAGTGATGAATAAGGGAATGGCATTTGATCAACAGGTTATACCTGCAGAATTTATTAAGGATTTGCATACACAACCTGGTGATCCATACTGGCCATATGAGTCGGCGCTAGAAGATCAACCTTATTATCGGTCATTTTGGTGGGGCGAGGGGAATAAAGAGCGAGATCTAAGTGGTGTTGGTATACACGGCCAATCACTTCGTGTTGCTAGTGAGGCCGGTATTGTCATTGCTCTATATTCATCTTGGCCTCGTGCTGACGGTGATAATAACGATCAATATTGGGATAAAAATAGTGAATTACTAAGTATTATAACTAATAAATTTCGTTAGATAATAATTATTTATGGTTATAATATAATAATAAACATTAATATAATTATAATATTAAAAAATGTTATTCAGTGACAGTTAAACCAAGCATATTATTTTATAAGCATTTTTTAATTATATTAGGCTGAGTTACCCTCAAGAAGTGGTTCAATTTTAGATAATGTAGAGCCATTTTCTGTACATACTGCGTATTGAAACGGCTTGTCCTTGGATGTTTCAGCGTATAACGAAACACCGGCATACCTGCCTGTTTTATCAATAATATAGAAGATTACATCAAAGTTTGGTTGATTCCTGCTATTAAGTAATCGTTTTTCAATGGTATTTTCTTTTATTCTTTTCAATGCAGTCATACCCGCATCAATCGGATGAGCCCCATTACGCATTTCTTCAACGATCAGATAGGAGCATAGGTTGAAGATATTTGCTTCACCTCTTCCTGTAGATCCAGCTGCACCATGTTCACCGTCAACATAGAGGCCCGCACCCAGGATGGGAGAGTCGCCCACTCTACTTGGCATTTTCCAGGCAATACCACTGGTTGTCGTGACACCGCATAAATCTCCATTCGTGTTGATGCCATTGCAATTTATGGTGCCATAATATTCGTTCTTGGGTATTAAACCCTCGTTAATCATCTCCATGGCTGCATTTCGACCTGCCAGATCTCTTTTTTGAGGGTCTAGATAGTGCTTAGGGTCTATTCTCCTTTTCCAGTCTAGCCACATTTCTCTTGAGCTTTCGGTGTTAAGGTCATCTTCAACCTTAAAACCCATATTTTTGGCAAAATCTTGAGCGCCTTTACCTACGAGTAGATGATGATCTGTATTTTCCATAACGGCTTTTGCAACCAGTGAGGGTGTACGAATACCCTCAAGCGCTCCTACTCCTCCTGCTTGTTTTTTTGGCCCATGCATACAGCATGCATCAAGCTGAACTATACCCTCTGCATTAGGTCTACCGCCATAACCAACACTAGCATCAAGTGGATCAAGCTCAACGATATTTACACCTTCGATTAATGCATCTAGCACATCATCATCGTTAATGATTTTATTGAAAGCCGTTTCAACACAATTAAACTTGCCACCATTTTTCATCGTATACCCATTGTCAGAGGCTACTACCACTGGCTTTATGCCTCCTTTGATGATTTTGCGTGTTTGTGCCTGCAGAGGATTTGCGATTCCCGAGGCAAGTCCAATTGCACTAGTGCCGATGAGGAATTTACGACGATCAATTTTGTTTTTCATTGATTTTTTCCTTGATAATGACCATTTAAAATACTGTATTCATATTGAAGTTATTAGCATTTAGATTACACTCAAGGTAATGGTTAGTAAAATCGACAAAGAACTTGGTCTTGGCTCATCAATTACTCGTCGTGACTTTGTGTACGGTTCATCGTTGATGCTTGGTGGTGCAGTAACTGGTTATGGTGATACTGGCAACCATCAGGTGAACACAAATAGTGGTTACTCTTTTGATGTAAGTGATAATTGGTATGGCCCTGGTGGTGTTGGCGATTATGCAAAATCTCATGGTAATACTCCTGAGCTTATCAAAACAGCACACGAGATCCGTTCAGGTCGATTTAACACTAAGACGTCACAAGCAGTGGATTCGGATGAAGAATTCGATCTGGTGGTTGTGGGTGGCGGTTTTTCTGGTTTATCTGCGGCTTATCACTTTAATCGCTTAAATCCTTCGGGTCGAGTTCTAATCCTTGATAATCACCCCATTTTTGGGGGTGGAGCAAAGCGGAATGATTTTACAGTTAATGGCGTACATGTTTCCGGTCCTCAGGGCTCCAATGATTTCGGTCTACCTACAGGAAATGGTGGGCCTGATGATTACTTTTCGGCATTAAATATGCCCAGAGAGTTTAATTATGCGATGCCAGGTGGTGGTGCGTCCGAGATGCGAATCCCCATTGATAACTATGATTATCTAACATGGCAAGAAAAGTTTTTTGATGTAGGTCATTACTTCGATGGCGCTTTAAATCCATGGGTCAAAGATGTCTGGAAATCTGGTTTATCATCGACCCCTTGGAGCGATGAAATAAAAGACGCTTTTACGCGTGTTCGATCTATCGAGATGAAAAAACAGGATGATGGCGATATTGATCGGTGGCTTGATAGTGTAACTTTAAAGTCTTATTACGAAAATGAATTGGGACTGCCCCCTCAAGTTACATCGTTCTACGACCCAATTATGGCCAGTGTTATCGGGCTTGGTTGCGATGGAATCAGCGCCTATTGGGGTAAATATTTTGATATGCCAGGTTTTAAAAAGCCTGAGCTATACGATGCAGGATTTTTACAAAGTTTCCCTGGCGGTAACGCAGGAATTGCTAGGCATTTTGTTAAAAAACTTAATCCTGATGCCATTGAAGGTTCTTCGTTTGAGGAAATTTTGTTTGGAAAGGTTGCTTTTGATCAACTTGACAGAGACGATAAGCCCGTTCGTATGCGACTAAATTCAACCGTGGTTGGGGTAGAGCATGTAAATCAGACTATAAATGCAGAACGTGTCCAAATTACCTATGCAAATAACGGGGTATTGAATAAGTTAACAGCAAAAGCAGTGGTAATGGCATCAGGAGGCTGGGTTAATCGTCATGTGCTTAAAGACCTACCTGCCGAATATCACAGCGCTTATACTAAGTTTGGGCACTCGCCGGTCCTTGTTGCAAATGTAGCGCTCACTAATTGGCGTTTTTTAGAGCGTCTTGGTGTATCTGCTGCTATATGGGGCAAAGGATTTGGTTTTACTTGTAATATTCGCCGACCAATGATCATTAACGGTAAATCACAGCCATTGCATCCAGATGAGCCAATTGTATTGACGTTTTATGCACCTATTTTCAAGCCTGGCTTGGAAAGAAGGCAGCAAGGAGCAGTTGGACGAGCAGAATTACTAAGTACTTCTTTCACAGATTATGAACGACAAATTCGTGAACAAATGACGGCAATGTTTTCTGCAGGTGGCTTTGATCCGGTAAAAGATATCGCCGGAATTATTTTAAATCGCTGGGGTCATGCTTACGTTAATCCAGATCATGGTTTTGTCTATGGCACTAGCGATAGCATTTCACCACCCGATGTAATTCGCCAACCTTATGGACGAATTGCGATCGGCCACTCTGAATTGAGAGGCCATCAATATTGGTCTGGTGCTGCTGGTGAGGGTCGCCGCGCTGTTGAAGCACTACTGGATCTGCATTTTTAGTATGTATGCCTTAAAATCAACTATCACTATATGAACCAAGCTTCACAAAAGCTTTGGAAATTGTGTAGTGTTAAGTCAATGAGTCTGAATAAACTAATCCTTATAACAATTTTATTCTCTGTGAATAGTTTTGCAGAAGTGATTCGATTTGATGTTATTTCATTAGAGTCACCAGCTTTCGAAGGGCGTGTATTTGGTGATGTTGGTCAATATCAAAAAATTACCGCAAAAGTGACGATTGCTGTTAATCCAAAACATGTTTTAAATCAAGGTATTGTTGATATTGATATTGCCCCTGTAAATGATGATGGATTTGTCGAGGCTATTGCAGATGTCGTAATTCTTATGCCAATGGACCTCCATAAAGGAAATAAAAGAATTTTTTATGAAGTGCTAAATAGAGGTGACAAGATATCTCTAATATTGCTAAATGATGGAAAATGGAATGATTATTATGAAGATTTAGATGCTGGTAACGGGCATTTAATGAATGAAGGTTATTCGATCGTTTGGTCAGGTTGGCAAGGAGATATGCCATCAGAAAAGAATCAAATGGGTCTTCAGGTCCCAACAATCTCAGGTGTAACAGGACTAGTTAGTGATGAAATTATTTTTAATCATGATTTTAATCCATTTGTGGCTACATTGAGTTATCCTGCGGCTTCATTAGATGCATCAAAAGCAAAATTAACTGTAAGACATAGGCAAAAAAATAAACGCTCATCTCCGAAAGACCTGAAGTTTGAATTTTTTTCCGATCAAAGATCGGGAATAAAGCCATATACAAATAAGCAGATCACAATTTATCGACCTAAAGGATACGATGCAAGTGCAATCTATGAATTCGTATATGAAGCTAAGGATCCAAAAGTCATGGGTTTAGCTTTTGCTTCTGTAAGAGATATTGTGTCATTTCTGCGTTATGAAAAAGAAGATATAGTGGGTAATTCCAATCCATTGCTAATTAAAGGTAAACCATCAACTATCTATGCATATGGTCTTGGAATCTCGCAAAGTGGAAGATTTGTCAGGGATTTCTTGTACCAGGGTTTTAATCAAGATGAAAAAAATCGAATGGTTTTTGATGGATTAATCCCTGATGTAGCTGGTTCTAGAAAAACATGGGTCAATTTTCGTTTTTCTCAACCTGGACGATGGTCTCAGGAACATGTAGCACATCTCCAGCCAGGAGATCAATTTCCATTTACTTATTCAGTAATTAAAGATCATTTAACTGGAAAAACTGATGGAATTATGAAGCGATGTCTAGAAACTGACACATGTCCAAAAGTATTTCATACCGATACAGCAACTGAGTTTTGGCAAGGAAGATCGTCACTAGTTGTCACTGATACAAGAGGTCAAGATATCGACTTACCTGAAAATGTACGAGCCTATTATATGCCAAGTACGCCACACTCTGAAGTTAAGGTTGAGCCGTATCATCTTAATTACTGTCAATATACAGTTAATACACTGCACAATGGTGGCCCTATGAGAGCTTTACTTCATGCATTAGATCTTTGGGTTTCTGACGGAGTTACACCTCCAGAGAGTCAGTTCCCATCTCATTCTAATGGAACGTTAGTTGATTTTGATCAAAAAAAAATTGGCTTTCCAAATATTCCTGAAGTTTCATTTCCAAATGTTATAAACGACATAGAAGTTACAGATTATTCAGTCATCCCAGCAAAAGAGGGTATGCCTTATCCTATTTTCATTCCAAAAGTTGATGTTGATGGCAATGACTATGGTGGAATAAGATTGCCAGATATAGATATCCCTATTGCTACTTATGTTGGATGGAATATAGGTAGTGAAGGTTTTGCAAAAGGATCCTTATGTGGGGGTGTTGGTTCATATATTCCATTTCCTAGAACGAGGTTAGAAAGGATTCAAACTGGTGATCCAAGGTTATCAATACAGGAAAGATATAGAACCAAGAAAGAATATATTGAAAAAATTAGAATAGCATCGGAAGCCTTAAAAAATCGACGCTTTCTTCTTGAAATTGATTCTAATCTTTATGTTAATGACGCAATGCAAAGAGATATTGGACTAAATAAATAACTATAAATTTTGACCAAGAAACGAATGAATATTTGAAAAAACTAATCCTTATAACAATACTTTGTGCCCTCTCTGTCATGAGCTGCAATCAATATTCTGTTTATTCAGAGAGCACTGATTTACTTATAAAAAATGTCACTATCATTGATGGCAGTGGTTCAGATCGATATTTGGCCGACGTTCGTATCAGGAAACAACGCATTGAAGAGATTGGTCAATTAGAAAGAAAAAATAATGAGATTATTTTTCAAGGCAATGGTCTCATTCTTTCTCCTGGTTTCATAGACACTCATAGCCATGCTGATGGAGATATTTTGAGTCACCCAGATGCTCTTGCAGCAATAAGCCAGGGAATTACGACAGTGATCGTAGGTCAAGATGGTTTCTCGCCATATCCATTAAAAGATTTTATCAAAGACATTGAAGAACTAGGGGTAACTATAAATATTGGCTCTTATGTCGGTCACAACACAATTCGATATGAAATTCTAAAAGAAAATTTCCAACGTATGGCCAATGAAAATGAAGTTGTTTTGATGGCGGAAATGCTAAAAAGTGAATTATCAAGCGGTGCTATTGGTTTATCTACAGGTCTTGAGTATGACCCTGGAATACATTCAAACCGATCAGAAGTGATTACTTTAGCTCAAGTTACAGCTGATGCCGGTGGACGCTATATCAGTCACATAAGAAGTGAAGATCGATGGTTCGAAGATGCTATTGATGAAATTATTGAAATTGGTCGTCGCACTAAAATGCCAGTACAAATTTCACATCTTAAGATGGCACAAAAAAGTTTATGGTATCAAGCACCAAGAATTTTGGAAAAATTAGATCAGGCAGTAAAAGAGGGAATAAATATTACGGCTGATCTATATCCCTACGAATACTGGCAATCCAACATGATGGTTTTACTGCCCGAAAGGGACCCTACAGATAGAAATGCTGTAGCTTTAGCCCTTGATCAAATTGCTCCACCTGAAGGAATTTGGCTAACAAGATTTGACCCTGAGCCAGATTATGTTGGTAAAACTATCGTTGAAATTGCTAAAGAACTTAAAATGGATCCGATAACAGCATTCATGCAGCTTGCACAAGAATCAAAGCTCATGGGAGAAGGGTCAGATATGATTATAGGTACTAGTATGGTTGAGGAGGATATCCGTACTCTTCTTTTATGGGAACATACAAATGTTTGCAGTGATGGTGGACTTGTTGATCTTCATCCTCGAGGTATGGGTTCATTCACTAAAATCCTTGGTAAATATGTCAGAGAAGAAGGAATAATAAATCTAGAGACGGCAATACGAAAAATGACCGGTCTTGCTGCCGATCATATGGGATTTAATGATAGAGGATACATCCGAATTGGGCAGATGGCTGACCTGGTGCTATTTAACCCTGACACAGTTATTGACAACGCAACACCAGAATCTCCTGATGCCGTCTCTGATGGTATATTTTCAGTTTGGGTAGGGGGCGAGCAAGTCTTTATAGAGGGTAAAGCGACAAAAGCAAGACCCGGAAAATTTATCATAAAATAACCATTGGGAAATCATTTAATTGAATAAATAACTCTTATGATAAAAATACCACTGATAGCATTTATTTTTTTATTTCCTATTTTTAGCTGGAGTCAAAAATGTATAGATGGAGATTGTATTAACGAATCTGGTATTATTGAGTGGACAGATGGCAGTCAATTCATTAGCGATTTTAAAGATGGGAAACCTCAAGGAATAGGGAAAATAATTCTAGCTAATGGAGATGAGGTAATTGGTAAATGGGTTGATGATCACTTTTACTCAGAAGGGGTTAGAAATTATCCCGATGGAAGTTATCTAGGCGAATTTAAAGACAATATGCGTCACGGACAGGGCACTTTTTCATGGCTTGATGGTGGCAAATATATAGGTGGCTGGAAAGATGATAAAAGACATGGTATTGGAATATGTATGGGTAAAAATCTAATTCACAGCTCATGTGAATGGAAGGATGGGATAGCTCAATACCGATGAAAGATTTCCATTTGTAAGTAAATAATTTCTATTGTTACTTTTAGTAACTAATTGTTACAAAATATATGCCATTTTTAATTGAGATGAATTCTCATTTGAAATATATTGTTATAGCTACAGTTTCATATGATATGGATATATAGCAATTATATGTAGTCTTTTGACTATCGGGGTGATTCCTGTCTTAATTTTTATGTTTGGAATCACATTTGAAGTTAATATATCGAATTCTAGAAATCGGTATATTATTATATAAATATAAAGGGGATTTCTTATGGAATCTATTCTTCAAACCAACGATTATGTTGGTATTTCGTTCTGGCTAGCAACTGCAATTATGCTTGCATCTACTGTTTTCTTTCTTGTTGAAAGGAGCGATGTTGATCGTAAGTGGAGAACATCTCTAACTGTAGCTGCGCTAGTAACTGGTATGGCTTTCTGGCATTACTTGTATATGAGAGCTGGTTGGATTGCTACCGGTGAATCACCAACTGTATTTAGATACATTGACTGGTTAATCACTGTGCCTCTACAAATTGTAGAATTCTATCTTATCCTTGCAGCGGTAACTGTAGTAAGACCAGTATTGTTCTGGAAATTACTTATTGCTTCTTTGGTAATGTTAGTCGGTGGTTATTTGGGTGAAGCAGGTCTTATGGCGAGCATGCCGGCATTCATTATTGGAATGATTGGTTGGGCAGCTGTAATTTACTTGATCTTTGCTGGTGATGCAGCAAAAGCTAGTGTTGCTAGTGGTAATGTTGCTTCACAAACTGCATTTAACGCCATGAGAATGATCGTATTAGTTGGGTGGGCAATCTATCCGATCGGTTATCTAGTTGGTGATGCAGGTAGTGCAGATTCGCTTAATATAATTTATAACCTCGCAGATTTGATTAACAAAACTGCTTTTGGTCTAGTTATATGGGCTGCTGCCGTACAAGATACAAAGAAGTAATCTCAATTAGATGAATTTGTGAGGTCGGGACTCCCGACCTCCATTTTCTTTATTCCCCTCTCTTAGTATCAAGCTATGGAATTTGCTTGAATATACTCAATAAATCATCTAAACATTCAATTATAATTGGCTCTGGTTTCGCTGGGATTGCCACTGCACTTCGTCTTAAATCTCTTGGTCATAAAGTGACGTTAATAGAGAGGCTTGATCAGGTTGGAGGTCGAGCAAGATCATTCAAGCAAGGTGATTATAAGCATGATGCAGGTCCAACAGTAATAACAGCGCCTTTTTTATTTCGTGAGCTTTTTGAATTATTTGATGAGAATTTAGATGATTACCTTGAATTTGTTCATCTAGATCCATATTACCGATTTTACTTTAGCGAGACGGATGAACACTTTAATTATCACGCTTCCGTTGAGGATACATTAACGGAGATTAGGCGGTTTTCAAATAACGATGCAAAGGGTTACCTATCTCTATTAGATGCCTCTAAGGAGGTTTATGACATAGGTTTTAAGAAGTTAGCGCACAGGCCATTTAATAAATTATTTTTAATGATGTCTCAAATTCCGGCACTGATTAAACTCAAGTGTTATCGAACTGTTTGGAAGATGGTTGGAGCTTACCTGAAACACCCATTAATTCGAAAAGCGTTTTCAATACACCCTCTTTTAGTAGGAGGAAATCCATTCACAACAACTTCAATTTATGCTCTTATACATTACCTTGAGAGAAAGTGGGGCGTATTTTTCTGCATGGGCGGTACCAGCAAATTAGTGAGTGAATTAGAAAATTTGATGGTAAGGCAAAATATAAATATTTTAAAAAATGCAGATGTAATCCAAATTAATCATAATAAAAAACAAGTCAAATCAATTGAATTATCCTCAGGTGAGATGATTGATGCCGATAATATAGTTTTCGCCGGTGATCCAGAGGTTTGTTATACAGAGCTTCTTAATGAATTGCCTCCAAGCAATCTTCCTTTTCTGAAACCCAAATACTCAATGGGGCTTTATGTTCTCTATTTTGGTACAAAAAAAACGTATGATAAGGTTGCTCACCATACTATTTGGATGGGAAAAGAATACGAATCATTACTAAGTGATATTTTTGATAAGAAGATATTAAATAATGATTTTTCTCTCTATCTGCATAGACCCACCGCTACAGATAAATCATTTGCTCCAGATGGATGCGATTCTTTTTATGTATTATGCCCAGTACCAAATCTTCAAGGAAGTGTAAATTGGGATGAGCAAGGCGAAATTCTTGCAAAAAAAATTATTAATGCCCTCGAGGAGACGATTCTGCCAAATTTATCTGAAGTTACCGAGGATGTTTTCTGGATGACACCAATAGACTTTAAAAATGATTATCGCTCGATGCATGGTTCAGGATTCTCCATTGAACCAACTCTTACTCAATCTGCTTGGTTTAGATATCATAACAAACACAAGATGATAGAAAATTTATACTTCGCAGGAGCAGGTACCCATCCAGGAGCGGGATTACCTGGCGTAATTAGTTCAGCAAAAGTGGTTGAAGAGCTTATCACTGGAATAGAAGTAAAATCGGTCAATCCTAGATGCTGAGCAATGATCCCAAGGTAGTATTAAAAAAATATGGAAGTTCTTTTTTTTGGGCGAGCCAATTTTTAGGGAAGAAATTATCCAATCAAATAGCAAGACTTTATAAGTTTTGTAGGTATGTAGATAACATAGCAGATAGTAATGACCCTGACAGAGAATCGATGCTACGAGAAATAAAGCACCACCTAACAAAACATGATGGTGATAAACCTATTGTCCTGAAAGAATTCATGGAACTGGCAACCGAATGTACAATCCCAATTGCAGCTGCTGAAGAATTAATGCTAGGAATGTTAAGCGATCAAGGTGTTGTTGAGATCGCAGATGAGTCGGAGCTTCTTAGATACTGTCATTCTGTTGCAGGAACTGTCGGCATCATGTCTAAAGAAATTCTTCAATGCAAAAATGATGAATCCACTTACTATGCAATTGATCTTGGTATTGCGATGCAACTAACCAACATTGCTCGTGATGTCCTAGAGGATGCTGAAACTGGAAGGAGATATATTCCATCCACCTGGCTCGCCATGAAACCAAGCGACATTGCAAAAAAAAATGAAGCAGATTTATCTAAAGTTGCTGATGCAATCACGAGATTAGTTACACTTGCTGACAGTTATTACAAAAGTGCTTTATTAGGCATCCACCTTATTCCCTGGCGATCTCGAATTGCAATAGCAATTGCATTAAGATTGTACAGACAAATAGGCATTCAATTGGTTAGAAATGGAACAAAATGGTGGCATGGTCGCACTATTGTAAACAATAAAAACAAACTAATGCTGAGCATCTTCTCACTATCTGATATTATTTTAAAAAATGTCCCACCTCATAATACAAATTTACATACAAATCTCAGTGGTCTAGCTGGTGTCAAAAAATTATGATATTGCAATAGTTGGAGGTGGTAATGCAGGCTTGAATCTTGCAAAGCGCCTGACGCAATCCAATGCACCAAATAAAATTATAGTAATTGAACCAATTGCAGCAATTAATAAACAGGCAAATTGGTGCTCTTGGCACAATGAGGAAAGCCTTAAGAAAAACTCTAGCTCTATAAAAGGTATTTGGGATAAGTGGAGAATCATTGATCAAAATAATGTGATAGAACACAGTAGTCTCCATTATAAATACGCCTGTATTGATGCTGCCAAGTATCTGAGTGAGATTGAAAACTTTCTAATTGCTCGGGATGTCGAGATCTTAAGAGATAAAGTTCAATTAATCTCTGCGAAAGATAATAAAAAAGAAATTATCTGTGAATCTACCACCATAAATGCAACTCATGTTTATGACAGTAGGCCACCCGAAATTAAGGAAAACTCATTAAAACAGCATTTTTATGGCATCGAAATTGAGTTAGAGTCCGGCGTAAAAAACCATGAATCTGTTACTTTGATGGACTTTCGTGCCGACCAAAGAAGTGGATTGCATTTTATTTACGCTTTGCCATTCAATGATTCAAGAATATTTGTTGAATCTACCGTTATATCGGAGAATATTAAACCAAAGTCATGGTACAAGAAAATGATTATACAATGGCTAGAAAATCAAAATTTAACTTATAAAACTATTATATCTGAAGAGAATGGTGTGATTTCACAGGTACTACAAGATAATCGGCATGCAAAAATTCATCAAATCGGTTCTAGGGGAGGCGCGACGAGATTGGCCTCAGGATACGCTTTTCATAATATAAACAATCAAATAAAACTATTATCTGAAAATATCGATGCTAATAATTATAATGTGCCAGATGTAATGTCTAATTTTCTTATCAATATGGATTTAATATTTAATCGTGTTCTCATTAATAACCCTTCTTTGTCGGTAGATCTTTTTATAAAAATGGCTAAATCCCTCTCGGGGGATCAGTTTTCAGAGTTTATGCTTAACAAAGCAAATTTTAAAATCTGGTGCAAAGTTATCATGCGAATGCCTAAAACTCCTTTTCTCAAGGAATCTATTAAGATCTTTTTAGACTGATGATTAATCTAGATTTATATAGCTCAATTGCTTTAATTTGCGTGATAATCATAGGTGTTCCTCATGGTGGATTAGATGCTGCCATTGCAAGGCAGAAAGGATGGCCTCAATCATCCGCTCATTATCTTGTCTTTCATCTATCTTATTTAGTGCTATCAATCCTAATAATATATCTTTGGTATCTCTTTCCACTTATATCTTTAATCGTATTTTTGCTGCTTTCGGGTGTGCACTTTGGTTTGAGCGATTTGATTGTTGAAAAAAAAATCAATATATCAACTATAGTTGCTCATGGTGGTCTAGTTCCGATAGTTATCCCTTACCTAAACCAAAATGATGTATTGGAAATTTTTACCATTCTGGCAGGAGAATATAGCGCTGCTTACATCTTGGTGTTAATGCAATATTTGATTTTACCGTGGCTAATATGTTTTGCTTTGTATACATATTATATAGTCACAAAAAAAGAGAAGATTCGTCCTTTTATTAATTTGATTATATTGATTATTGTTTCTTTTTTATGTCCACCTTTAGTTAGTTTTTCAGTTTATTTCTGTGTCTTTCATAGTCCTGGGCATATGATGAAAATATTAAACAATCTAGATAATAGCGATAGAAAAAGAGCTGTAATCGAGGCAATTATTTATTCAGTGATAACTTTTATTATAATGATATTTGGTGTTGTATTATTGGTCGATAATTTCCATATCTCTGAGAGTATTATAATCATTGTCTTTATTGGTCTTGCGGCTCTGACATTTCCTCATATGATTCTAGTTGATTATGTAACCACGTTTAGAAAGAAATAATACAGTAATGCTTTTAAAAGCTGGGATGATTTATTAATACTTAAAATAATGATTTAAAGATTATTAATAATTTATATTAAGCTTAATAAAATTTTTATTTATAGGTCAAAGTCTAACGCATAATTATTAATTTTTTTGACCCCGTAAATATCTGCTATTATGCAGCCCTAATTCACTTGGCCTCCATAATGAAATTAAATCTATTCTCAACTTTGCCGGTTCGTCATGAATTACTCAAAAGTATCGCAGCTTTAAACTACGAAACGATGACAGATATCCAGGTGCAAGCTTTGCCACATCTGCTTAAAAATCGAGATATATTGGCACAAGCAAGAACTGGTAGCGGTAAGACTGCTGTATTTGCTATTGGATTGTTAAACAAACTTAATATTCAGTCTTATTTCACTCAGGCGATAATAATTTGTCCTACTCGTGAATTATCCGATCAAGTGGCTACAGAAATACGAAAACTAGCAAGCACGATACCGAACACAAAGGTATTAACTCTTTGTGGTGGAAAACCAATGGGTCCTCAATTAGCATCTCTAAGGCGTGATCCACATATTGTAGTCGGTACACCAGGTCGGATTTTAAAGCATTTAAAAATCAAAACATTAAAACTCAATAAGATCGAAACACTTGTACTTGATGAAGCGGACCGAATGTTAGATATGGGCTTTTATGATGATATTCTAAAAATAATAGAAGTAACGCCTGTTTCAAGACAAACACTTCTTTTCTCAGCGACATACCCGGAGAGTATTAAGCAGGTTAGTAAAAAAGTGCAACGAGATCCATTAGATATTCGTGTTGAATCCAGTCATGATATTCCTGAAATAAACGAAATTTTATTTGAAGTAGAAAAGAGTCATCGAATTGAAATGATATATAAAATCATTGCTCATTATGAGCCAGAGTCTTCATTGATATTTTGCAATACCAAACAGCTATGTCAACAATTGGCGACTGAACTAAAACAATACAACATACATGCGCTTGCCTTGCACGGTGATTTGGAACAGTTTGAGCGTGATCAAGTTCTGACTCAGTTTTCCAGTAAAGCATGCTCAGTATTAATCGCAACAGATGTTGCAGCTCGTGGTCTTGATGTGACAGCTCTTTCAGCTGTTATAAATTTTGAACTAAGTTACGATCCTGAGCTTCATATACATCGTATAGGTCGCACTGGAAGAGCTGGAGCTAAAGGTCTTGCTATAAGTTTATTTTCAAATACTGAAAGACGGCGATTAGAAGCTATTGAGGAATATCAGGGTGCACAAATAAAAATTACTAGTACGGATACTTTATCTAGGCCAATTGACTTTAAGTTATATCCACCTATGGTGCTACTTTTTGTAAATGGCGGGAAAAAAGAAAAACTAAGAGCCGGTGATTTACTTGGCGCGCTAACGGCTAGTGACAGTATCATTGCTTCCCAAGTTGGTAAAATTACTTTATTTGATAAGTTTGCGTATGTAGCTATAGATCAAAAGGTAGGTAAATTAGCCTTGGATATTCTTAGTAATAACAATATAAAGGGAAGAAAATTTAGAGTACGTCGCTTAAACTAAAAACTCTCATTGCTTACCATAAGAGTAAGTTACTTGATATCGGTAGTTTTTTTTTACATGAATTATCGATATAGTATGAATAATGAAAATTACCTCAATATTGTTTTTAGTTTTACTCAGTGCATGTGGAAGTAGCTCTAAATCGACACCAATTGAAGCGGTCGAACCCTTGACCACTAGTCGCATTGGCTCGCCAAATCGATTCCATCGTGATGCTGAGCCGCCTGATGGGTTAACATACAAACAACAATCCGAGATAACTAAAGCAGAGATAACAGCAGCCAAGGGTCGATTTGATGGAGGTATCTATGGAGAATCTAAATATCAATAATTATCTGAATAAATTATTTATTTTATTTGTATTATTTTTTAGTGTTAATGCCCAATCAGAAGAAGTGGTATGTTTACCTGAGGTTATAAATATCAGTGAAGGTGATGTTATCTCGGCTGATGTGTTAAATGAAATATTAACACGTATTAATAATATTCAGACCGGTGGAATAACTACTTCAGATTTATTAGGAAAATGGCAATGTACATCCACCAATAGACCTGGAGGAGCGTCAGGACTTAATAATGGGTATACGCAAAATTCACTGGGCTTATATACTGTGACTCAAGAAGTTAATATTACCTCACACAATGATCTTAAAGTCAGATTTAATTACCCGCATAACTTTGGACAAGGCTTCCAAGAAACAAATACTCAAAATTGTTTGGCGCATATTGTAAACGGAAAAATAGTTCTTACTAATGGCTTAACAGATACCGGGTCTTATGAAAATACATGTTATAACACTGGATATTACGACATACAGATGTTGGCCAGCCAATGCTTTAGAATGGAAAACATTAATGAGTCAACCACTAATTGCAAGAAAATTAATCTACCTCCGCTTGCCCCGACTGCACTTGCATCCATCGTGACTTCATCTGACAAGCCTACATGGTCTTCATCTACCACTTATACACTAAATACTGTGATTCAATTTGGTGGGAACTTCTATACCGTGACTTCAGCTGGCACGACTTCCACTGTGGGTCCATCTCATACTTCTGGAGTTGTGACGAATGGTTCGGCTGCATTAACTTATGCTTCAGCAGCAGCTGGAACAGTAGGACTAACTTGGGCTGCGGGCGATGCCACTGAAGATAATTATGATGTGCAACGTAAATCCTCTGTGACTGGAACTTATACCAGTATTGGTGTGCCAACAACGGAATCGTTTACTGATTCAACGGTAATCGCTACAACTACATACTGGTATCGTATTTATGCAAAAAATGCTAATGGAGTTAGCTCTGGCTCTAACGTTATTAGTGTGGTGGCTAAATAATATATATCATCGCCTTACTCTTTAAAGTAAAGATTAATATCGGACATGGAGTAATGAGTTACTCAAATTAAATTTTTGGATTACAAAAGAAATGGAATTTAAGCGTGCCACTGATCTAATAACCGCTTTTTCAGGCATAGATTCTCAGAATTATGAGTCATTTTTCCGTGTTTCAGAAACTAATAAAATTGTAAGTATTGAAATCCATGCAATGGGTAATGAAAATACAAATGCCCAGTTTTCATCAAAATGGGAAATATGGAAACAGACCAATATTTTTCTAAAATTATTGATGGCTGATGGATGTGAGGCAGTATCTGGAGTGATTTCATACAATACTGGTGATTTTAGCGAGACCTGTTTACTCGAATTAAAATGTATTCTTTCAGAACTATATAATCTTCAGACATTAGATCCTATTGAGGTTGGTATCCTATTAAAAGAGATTAAGCCTGGCCTAAGCGATCTATCTAGATCCTCTATAGATATTGCTCTATGGGACTTAGCAGCAAAAAGAGCCGATCTGTCACTTGCAACGATGCTTGGGAATAAAAGAGAATCCATAACATCATATGCCAGTCTGCCTTGTTATGAGTCCTTGTCAGATTATAGCGATGCAGTTAATGAATACAGTAAATTAGGTCATAAAATATTCAAATTTCATGTTTGGGGTAGCCTAGATAAAGATATGACCCTCATAAGATTAATTAATAATGAATTC
>CAJJBK010000027.1 GCA_905182415.1 uncultured Woeseiaceae bacterium
GTAGGCAGATTATCACACTAACATACCCCAATGTGGGTAATACTGGTGCTAATACTGAGGATATGGAATCCAATATGATTCAGGCTTCTGGCTTAATCATTCGTAATGCATCTATGTCAGCGAGCAGTTGGCGTTCGGAACAAAGTTTCGAAGAATTTCTACTCGATAATAAATTGGTTGCGATTGCTGATATTGATACACGAAAATTAACCACATTACTCCGTAAAACCGGAGCTCAGTCTGGATGCATAATGACTGGAAATAGTAATTCCGAACTCGCATTAAATAAAGCTAAGAAATTTCCTGGCATAGCGGGCATGGATTTAGCTAAAATAGTCAGCACTAAAAAAGTATACGAATGGAATGAGGGTAGCTGTTTCTCTAATCGTCTTAGTGCTTACTCTGCAGTAGAAAAGAAATTCAATATAGTTGCTTTAGATTATGGGATTAAACGCAATATATTGAGGCTTTTAGTTGATTTAGGTTGTAAAGTAACGGTTCTGCCTGCTGAAAGCTCGGCTCGAGAGATACTCTCTTATGATCCAGATGGAATTTTTTTATCTAATGGTCCAGGTGATCCAGGGGCTTGTGAATATGCGATTGCTGCAATTAAAGATCTTTTAAATACATCGATTCCTATCTTTGGAATCTGTCTTGGTTATCAATTATTGGCACTTGCATGTAATGCTCGGACTGTAAAAATGAAATTTGGACATCACGGTGCCAATCATCCGGTTTTGGATACGCTAACGGGTAAAGTTGTCATAACCAGTCAAAATCATGGTTTTGCTGTTGACGAAGATACGTTGCCAGGGAATATAGAGGTTACACATCGATCTTTATTCGATAATACGTTACAAGGGATCAGTATTAATGGAAAAGAAGCTTATGGATTTCAAGGTCATCCGGAAGCTAGTCCGGGACCGCATGACTTAATGCTGATATTTAATAAATTTATTAATATGATGAAAAATTATAATATTAATAGATAGTTACTAATTTTTTCAATGTAAAATATTTATGCCAAAAAGAAATGACATCAAAAGTATCCTTATCATTGGTGCAGGTCCAATCGTAATTGGACAGGCATGCGAGTTCGATTATTCTGGAACTCAAGCTTGCAAGGCATTAACAGAAGAAGGATTTAGAGTTATTTTGGTTAATTCTAATCCCGCAACTATAATGACGGACCCTGAGATAGCTGATGCTGTTTATATTGAGCCCGTTGATTGGAAGGCACTTGAGAAAGTTATACAAAAAGAAAAGCCAGATGCACTATTGCCAACAATGGGAGGGCAAACAGCATTAAATTGTGCTTTAGATTTGGTTCGAGAAGGTGTACTCGATAAGTACAATGTTGAATTAATTGCAGCCTCCAGAAAAGCCATAGATATGGCCGAGGACCGTGAGCAATTTCGAAAAGCAATGTCTGAAATAAATTTAGAGAGCCCTAGAGCTGAAATTGCACACACTCTAGATGAGGCATTGACTAAGCAAAAAATTGTGGGCTACCCAACAATTATTAGACCTTCTTTTACTATGGGCGGAAGTGGTGGAGGAATTGCTTATAATCATGAAGAATTTGAGCAGATAGTTAGTCATGGCTTAGAAATGTCGCCAACATCAGAAATTCTGCTAGAAGAGTCAGTAATTGGTTGGAAAGAGTTTGAGATGGAGGTGGTTCGTGACAAGAATGATAATTGTATAATTATTTGTTCTATAGAAAATTTTGATCCGATGGGTGTTCATACAGGAGACTCTATTACAGTTGCTCCAGCACAAACTCTTACTGATAAAGAGTACCAAAGAATGCGAAATGCTTCTTTTGATGTACTAAGAAAAATTGGCGTAGAAACCGGAGGGTCGAATGTTCAATTTGCTCTCAATCCTGATGATGGTCGGCTATTAATCATCGAAATGAATCCTAGGGTTTCTCGTTCATCTGCACTTGCATCCAAAGCTACGGGCTTTCCCATTGCAAAAATAGCGGCAAAATTGGCGGTTGGATTCACTTTGGATGAGCTCAGTAATGAGATTACCGGAGGTGCTACACCAGCATCCTTTGAACCATCAATCGATTATGTCGTTACCAAGATACCAAGATTTACTTTTGAGAAATTTCCTGGTGCAAATGATCGACTGACCACACAAATGAAATCTGTCGGTGAAGTAATGGCATTTGGCCGTAATTTTCAAGAATCATTACAAAAAGCACTTAGAGGTTTGGAAATAGGGGCAAATGGTCTCGATGAGCAAGTAAACGATATGAATACGCAGCTTGACGAGTATGAGCTTAGAGAAGAGCTAAAGTTTCCTGGTGCTGAGCGATTATGGCATTTAGCCAACGCCCTAAGATCAGGGCTTGATGTTAGGGAGGCTTATTCCATTACAGGTATAGACCCTTGGTTTCTTATCCAAATCAAAGACCTCATTAATGAAGAAAAAGCCCTGGAGAATTTTAATTACAAAGATCTTGATGAGAATTATTTATTAAGATTAAAAAAGAAAGGGTTCTCAGACGCAAGATTGGCGTCACTCTTGAATATCGAAGAATCTTCAATGAGATTGCATCGAATTAAACATAACATTCGCCCGGTCTTCAAAAGAGTGGATACCTGTGCGGCAGAGTTTGAAACTAATACAGCATATTTATACTCTACTTACGAAGAAGCTTGCGAGGCCGAGCCAAGTCAAAATAAAAAAATCATGATACTTGGGGGCGGACCTAATCGTATTGGGCAAGGTATTGAATTTGATTATTGTTGTGTTCATGCATCTATGGCCCTTAAAGAAGCTGGGTATGAAACAATTATGGTGAACTGTAATCCTGAGACAGTTTCGACTGATTTTGATATTTCTGATCGTTTATATTTTGAATCTTTAACTTTTGAAGATGTTATGGAAATCATTGATCTTGAAGAACCTGAAGGCGTGATAGTTCAATATGGTGGGCAAACACCCTTAAAACTAGCGCGTGCTTTGGAATTAGCGGGAGCACCAATTATAGGTACCTCGCCTGATTCAATAGATTTGGCTGAAGATCGAGAACGATTTCAGCGGTTAATTGTAGATCTTGACCTTTTACAGCCGCCAAATAAAACTGCCTCTGATAAAAATGAAGCAGTGAAGATGGGTGCTGATGTCGGTTTTCCATTGGTAGTCCGTCCCTCCTATGTCTTGGGTGGTAGAGCTATGGAAATTGTTCATAACGAAAAAGATCTGGGTGAATATATGGCCAAAGCGGTCAGCGTTTCAAATGATAGTCCAGTTTTATTAGATAGGTTTCTAGATTTAGCAATAGAAGTGGATGTCGATATTATTTGCGATGGCGTGAATATTTTTGTTGGTGGCATTATGGAGCATATTGAGCAAGCAGGAGTTCATTCTGGTGATTCCGGTTGCTCGCTTCCGCCTTTCAGTCTCTCTGAAGAGATACAAGAAAATCTTATTGAGCAAGTCAAAAAACTTGCTCATGGTTTGAATGTAATTGGACTGATGAATACTCAGTTCGCTATTCAGAATAATGATATTTATATACTAGAAGTTAACCCAAGAGCCTCAAGAACGATACCTTTTGTCTCTAAAGCAACGGGTGTTCCTTTGGCTAAAATTGCTGCTAGAGTGATGGTGGGAGAGAATCTGAAAGAAATGGGGTACACCAAACAAATAATTCCTCCGTATTATTCCGTTAAAGAAGCAGTCTTTCCATTTATTAAATTTCCAGGAGCAGATCCAATCCTTGGCCCTGAAATGAAATCAACTGGTGAAGTAATGGGTATTGGGAAGACTTTTGGTGAGGCTTATGCAAAAGCCCAATTAGCGGAAAGCGTTATCTTACCTCTTAAAGGTACTGCACTAATGAGTGTTAGGAATCGAGACAAAAGTGATGCCATAAGACTAGCTAAAATTCTAGTATCTAGAGGTTTTGATATAGTGGCTACTCACGGTACCGCCACAGAACTCACGAAAGCTGGTATAGATTGTAATAGAGTGAATAAAGTTAGAGAAGGTCGACCTCATATTGTTGATATGATAAAAAATGCAGAAATAGATTTAATTGTTAATACAACGGAAGGTAAAAGAGCAATTTTTGAGTCATCGTCAATCAGGGCGGAGGCGGTCAAAAAACAAGTTACCTACTACACAACACTTGGAGCTGCTATTGCTACTTGCGAAGCACTCGAGCATATTAATGACAGTGAAGTTAATCGTTTGCAAGATTTGCATAAGGAATTAAACCAATGAGTAAAGTACCAATGACCGTTCATGGGGCTCAATTGCTTCGTGATGAGCTAAAGAATTTGAAATCTATTGATCGTCCAAGAGTTATTTCGGCTATTTCCGAAGCTAGGGCCCATGGAGATCTAAAGGAAAATGCTGAATATCATGCTGCTAAAGAGCAACAAGGTTTTATTGAGGGCAGGATAAAAGAAATTGAAAGTAAGCTTGCTAACGCTCAAGAAGTAGATATTAATGCTGTTAATGCGCAGGGAAAGGTGGTTTTCGGTTCAACTGTGATGGTTGTTGACTTTCAGAATGATCAGGAAATTACTTATAAGATTGTAGGTGAAGATGAAGCTGACATTAAGCTTGGTATGGTATCTTACACCTCACCGATCGCAAGAGCTCTCATTGGAAAATCAGAGGGTGATGAGATCTTATTCCAAGCCCCCGGGGGCGAAAAAGAATACGAGATTATTTCAGTAACCTACATCTAGTAAACAATGCGTTCGAAACATATAAAGTAATTATTTAGGAAGTTTTATTTTTTGATCTTCTTTATTAGGACGATAAATAAGGGCGATATTACCGATTTTACCCACAAGCATCGAAGTAGTTTTTTCACATAATTGACTGAAGATTGTATTTTTTGATGCTTTGTCATGATTCCTTACTCTGATTTTAATTAATTCATGATGAGTAATAGTGCTATCAAATTCATCTAATAGAGGTTGAGATAGACCTTGACTACTTATTGTGATGATTGGCTTTAGAAGGTGCCCTTTACCACGTAAGAATTTTTTATGTGTTTCGCTTAATATCATGAGATACAAATTGTAACAGTATTTTGATGATATTATTTTTAATTTGTCTAAAGTAACAACATATTATATGGGTAAATCTAATCAAGAGTGGCGAAATCGGCAAAATCGAGATCCCTTTGTCAAACGAGCCCTTAAAGAAGGCTGGAGATCTAGAGCTGTATTTAAGTTAGAGGAAATTAATAATAAAGAAAAGATATTATATCCAGGAATGACCTGCATGGATTTAGGTTCTTCGCCAGGAAGTTGGAGTCAATATACAAGCTTGAAGTTAAAAGAAAAAGTCGAGATTATTGCCCTAGATATCCTGCCGATGGATTACTTACCTGCAGTTGAGTTCGTTCAGGGAGATTTTTCAGATGACGAATTTTTCAACAGCATACTGCTATTATTAAAAAATAGAAAAATAGACCTTGTAATGAGTGATATGGCACCCAATATAAGTGGTATAAAGATTAGTGATCAGGCAAGATCAATGCATTTGGTGGAGCTTGCTTTGGATATTGCAAAGAAAATTCTAAAAAAAAGAGGAAATTTTATTTGTAAGTTATTTCAAGGTTATGGTTCTGAAATATTCATAAAAGAAGTTAGGCAGGAATTTGAAAAAGTGAAGGTGTTTAAACCAAAATCTTCACGCCCTGATAGTCGCGAGGTATATTTGATCGCAAAGAGCTATCTTGGTTAGATTATTGTAAGATATTTGTAATACTAATTGAGGTAAATGTTGATTTTTTATTGGAGTGAAGCACGCTGTGAATGATTTAACTAAAAATATATTGGTGTTTGTAGTTGTTGTCGTTGTTTTGATGTCTGTTTTTCAGAATCTAAACGGTATAAGCGGTGGCGGCGTTGAAAGGCAAGATTATTCAGATTTTTTAAATCAAATTCGTTCTGGGAAAGTTCAGCGTGTTGAGTTTCAAGGGGATAAAATAACTTATGGGGACAGGGATCCTCTTTCTTATTACACGATAAGTCCTGAAACTGATAATAATGCACTTATTGGTTTGATGGAGGATAATAATGTCCGTTTTACTGGTGAGGAGCCTGAGAGCCAGAGTTTAATTGGTCAATTGCTTATTAGTTCTTTTCCGATCCTTCTTTTGATTGGAGTATGGGTATATTTTATGAGGCAAATGCAGGGCGGCGGTCGCGGTGGTGCAATGTCGTTTGGTAAAAGCAAGGCTAAATTACTCAGTGAAGATAATATCAACATTACATTTGCTGATGTGGCTGGAATCGAAGAAGCGAAACAAGAATTATCCGAAGTTGTCGAATTTCTTCGTGATCCAACTAAGTTTCAACGTCTTGGAGGTAAAATCCCAAGAGGTGTGTTAACTGTTGGTCCCCCAGGAACAGGAAAAACGTTATTAGCTAAAGCCATTGCTGGCGAAGCAAAAGTTCCGTTCTTTTCTATCGCGGGTTCTGATTTCGTTGAAATGTTTGTTGGTGTAGGCGCATCTCGTGTCCGTGATATGTTTGAGCAAGCCAAGAAACAAGCTCCTTGTATCATATTTATTGATGAGCTTGATGCGGTTGGACGTCATCGTGGTGCCGGTCTTGGTGGTGGTCATGATGAGAGAGAGCAAACTCTTAACCAAATGTTAGTCGAGATGGATGGTTTTGAGAGTAATGATGGTGTTATCGTGATTGCAGCCACAAACAGGCCCGATGTTTTGGATCCAGCGTTACTCAGACCGGGGAGATTTGATCGACAAGTAGTAGTTCCTTTGCCCGATATACTTGGTCGTGAAGCAATATTAAAAGTTCATATGCGGAAAGTGCCTCTGGCGGATAACGTTGAGCCTAATATTATCGCAAGAGGGACACCTGGTTTCTCTGGCGCTGATTTGGCAAATTTGATTAATGAGGCGGCTTTATTTGCAGCCAGGGAGAGTAAACGTGTCGTCAGCATGGATGAGTTTGAAAAAGCAAAAGATAAAATAATGATGGGTGCTGAACGTCGTTCAATGGTCATGAGCGAAAAAGAAAAACTAAATACAGCCTATCATGAAGCTGGTCATGCCATAGTCGGTTACATTGTTCCTGATCATGATCCAGTCTATAAAGTAACTATTATCCCAAGAGGAATGGCGCTTGGAGTTACCATGTATCTCCCAGAAGAGGACAAATACAGTATCTCAAAAGAAAAATTAGAAAGTAATATATCTTCTTTGTATGGAGGAAGGCTTGCTGAAGAGATGACATTAGGGCCCAACGGAGTTACCACGGGAGCTTCTAATGATATTGAAAGAGCAACTGAAATAGCTAGAAATATGGTTACAAAATGGGGTTTGTCGGAAAAATTAGGGCCACTTACTTATAGCGAAGATGAGGGTGAGGTTTTTCTGGGCAGGTCAGTAACGCAACAAAAACATGTATCTTCCGAAACAGCTAAAACTATTGATGTAGAAATTAGAGCAATTATTGATAGAAATTATCAACGTGCAAAAGATATTCTAAAAAAGTATAAAAACGAATTAGATGCAATGGCAGCTGCTTTGATGAAATACGAAACAATTAACCGACCTCAAATAATAGATATTATGGAAGGGCGGGAGCCCAATCCCCCTGAAGGCTGGGAAGATAAAGGTCGGAAAAAAGCATCCACTACTAAAAGCCCAAAGAAAAAGAAAAATACATCGCCGCCCGTAATCGGCGGTCCTGCTAGTGAGCATTAAATACTAGTATAGAAACATGTTACTTAATTTAGGCCAGCGTACGCTTGATTTGTCAGCACCTAAAGTTATGGGCGTTATAAATATGACACCCGATTCATTTTCTGATGGTGGTAAATACCAGACATTGGACGATGCTTTCTCAGCTGCATACAAAATGATAAGTGATGGCGCTACTATAATTGATATCGGGGGCGAATCAACAAGACCTGGCGCCCAGGAAATTCCCACTCAAATTCAACTTGATCGTGTTATCCCATTGATTGAAATGATCAAAAAGAATTCCAATATTATTATTTCAATCGACAGTGGTAATCCAGAGGTGATAAAGGAATCTATTAGCAGCGGTATAGAACTAGTTAATGATGTTTTTGCCCTACAAAAACCAGGTGCTCTTGAGGTATTTGCAAAATCAGATAAAGCGGTATGTTTGATGCATATGCAAAACCAACCAAAGAATATGCAAAATAACCCGATTTATAATAAATTACCGGATGATATCCTTGGCTTTTTTGAACAAAGAATTAATGATTGTCAAAATGCTGGCATAGCTAAAAATAGAATCATTATTGATCCTGGATTTGGTTTTGGAAAGAATATGCAGCATAATTTAATTTTGCTTAAATGCTTGAAGAGTTTTACAAAATTTAACACTCCAATTTGTGTGGGTTTATCGCGAAAAAAATTAATAGGAGATCTTACCGGTAAATCCATAGAAGAAAGGCTTGTAGGTGGTATAGTTGCAGCTTTACACGCAATTAAAAATGGAGCAAATATAATTAGAACTCATGATGTCGCAGCTTCCGTCGATGCATTAAAGATTATGCACTCAATTGAAAATACAGATCTTTCGTTGTAATAAAAAGGATTTTGAAAGTTATGAAATATTTTGGAACTGATGGAATAAGAGGAAGGGTAGGTCAAGATACTATGACGCCAGAGTTTGCATTGCGCGTAGCTAATGCTTCTGCTCAGGTATTGGCTCCGAATGGCGGTATTGTGCTTATCGGGAAAGATACCAGAATATCTGGCTATATGTTTGAATCGGCATTAGAAGCCGGGTTTGTATCTGCAGGAATGGATGTAAAGCTTCTTGGCCCAATACCTACACCAGCCATTGCATACCTCATAAAGAAATATAACGCTGATCTGGGCATAGTTATCAGTGCTTCGCACAATTCTTATTCGGATAATGGCATCAAATTTTTTAATCATTTAGGTACCAAACTGGATGATGAGACTCAAAATAAAATTGAAAATTTACTTGATCAGCCAGCCTTGACAAAAGACTCGGCGGATTTGGGTAGGGCGTCAATTGATTCACTGGCAAGAGAGCGCTATCAGGAGTTCTGTATATCAACTTTTGAAAGCGAGCAAAATTTAGAGAAGTATAAAATTGTATTTGATGGGGCTAATGGCTCTGGGTATAAAGTAGGCCCACGAATTTTTAATGACTTAGGTGCACAAATTCTTTCTATTGGTTGTTCGCCAAACGGTAAAAATATTAATGAAAATTGTGGTTCTACGTATCCCGCTCTATTACAACAAACTGTTAGAGCGATTGGAGCTAATGTAGGTATTGCACTCGATGGAGATGGTGATCGAGTATTAATGGTTGATGAGTTTGGTGAATTATTAGATGGTGATCAGCTTTTATATATACTTGCGCTTGATTTGAAGTCTCAAGGAAAACTCAAGGGTCCGGTCGTTGGTACTGTAATGAGTAATATGGGCTTGGAGATGGCGCTAAAAAAAGAAAAAATTCCCTTCTTAAGATCTAATGTTGGTGATCGTTATATTCTTGAAATATTACGTCAAGAAGGCGGTAATATTGGCGGTGAAACTTCGGGCCATATGATATGCATGGATTATGCTGAAACAGGCGATGGTTTAATAACTGCATTGCAAATACTTGAAATCATGGTGCGAACAAATAAGACGCTCAGCCAGCTAACTAAAAATCTCACGAAATATCCACAAATAACTGAAAATATTGATATTAATAGTAATTTTGATGTTATGAAATCGAAAGATATCGCCTTAGCTGTTAGTGAGGTGGAGGCGCAATTAATGAGTCGTGGTAGGGTTATTTTGAGACCCTCAGGAACCGAGCCGGTTGTGCGTATTACCGTGGAAGGCCAGGATTATGACTTGGTGGCGAAACTTACTGAGCAACTTGTTGGTAAAATTAAGTCACTTGTAAGATAAGTGCTTTTATCAACACAGATTGCTTTGGTATTACTTGCTCTGTATCCTTGCCATCCTTCTTAATGTTTTTTTAAAGGTTTTTTGATATGCGTAACCTAATGGTTGCTGGAAATTGGAAAATGAATGGCGATTCAGTCATGGCATCTACATTAATAGATGACATTGTTGTTGGCTTCAAGGGCTATGACTCATGCGAGCTATTGATCTGCCCACCATTTCCATTATTAAGCCTTGTTGCAAATAAAATCAAAGGCACCTCTTTATTGCTTGGGGCGCAAAATCTTTCCGAACATAAATCAGGCGCATACACTGGAGAGATTTCAGCATCTATGCTTGAAGATATGGGTTGTCAGTATGTCATTGTAGGGCACTCTGAAAGAAGAGCTATTATGCGCGAAACCAATGAAATGGTAGCTGAAAAATTCCATGCTGCTGTTAATAATGGGTTGATACCCATTTTATGTGTGGGTGAAACATTAGAACAAAAAAATCAAGAGCAAACTACGCAAATTATTGAAGAACAGTTAAAGTCAGTCATGGGTACTAATGCCGACTCAATGACTAATGCAATAATTGCTTATGAGCCGGTTTGGGCTATTGGTACTGGGCTCACAGCAACTCCCGAGGAAGCACAACACATCCATCATTTCATAAGGAATACAATTTCATCGATATCTCAAGAGATAGCAGATAAAATTCAGATTCTTTATGGTGGAAGCGTTAATGGAGATAATGCTAAAGGACTTTTTTCAATGCCAGACATAGACGGTGGATTAATTGGGGGAGCATCATTAACTGCTCGTGATTTTCTATCAATTGCTAAAGCAACAAATAAATAGGTTTTTTTATGAGTACAATTCAGACAATAGTTTTAATCGCCCACACAGTGATCGCGTTGTTAATTATAGTTCTCGTGCTTCTGCAAAGAGGTAAGGGCGCAGATGCTGGAGCTGCATTTGGTTCTGGTGCATCATCCACGGTTTTTGGATCTCAAGGATCATCAAATTTCTTTTCAAGAACTACGGCTATATTAGCTGCTTCATTTTTTATATCTAGCTTATCTCTTGCTTATTTAAGCAGTCAGCAGGCGGATACACCAGATAGTTTAATCGAGAGTATTGTCGATATCGATACTGGGGAAAGCTCAGTGGTGATTGATGAAATGGCGCCTGAAATTACAAATGATAATTTATCAATGGATGCTATGCCTTCTATCGAGGTATCTGACTCAACAACCGAATCTGAGCAATAATTCATTTATCATTCGTTTTGCAAAAAATCGAAGGCAGCTGATGTAGTGGAATATTAGACATGATTTTTTGGGTAAGTGTATCTCTAAAAATTATCCAGCTAAATATTAAGAGTTTTGACTAAATTAACTTATAAAAATAAACAGTCTGAAGTTATCAAATGCAGATGTGGTGGAATTGGTAGACACGTAGCCTTGAGGGGGCTATGCCTTTGGGCGTGAGAGTTCGAGTCTCTCCATCTGCACCAAACTAAGTAATGTCTCAAGTTATATAAAATTTGTATTTTTTTGCGTTGCTCATGCACGCTTTTTTTATTTTAGAGAAATAATAAAATTCATTTTCAAAAGACTGTTATATCGACCCTTCAGGCTGGTATAATAATGGAATAATCATCTAAGGTACGCTGATAAAATGCTTGAAAACTATCTGCCAATTCTTATTTTCTTAGCGGTTGCTACTGCAATTGGATTAGTTCTATTGGGGCTTGGCTTTCTTTTTGGCAGTGGCAGTAAAGATAAAGAAAAATTATCTCCTTATGAATGTGGCTTCGAGCCTTTCGAAGACAGTAGGATGAAATTTGATGTTCGTTATTATTTGGTAGCCATTCTTTTTATTATTTTTGATCTGGAAACTGCTTTTTTGATTCCTTGGGCAGTATCTCTGGATGTAATTGGTGGTTTTGGTTTAATAGCGATGGCGATATTTTTAATCATCTTGGTGGTTGGTTTTATTTATGAATGGAAGAAGGGGGCGCTAGAATGGGATTAGCTGAATCAGGTGAATTGACTGTACCTAAGAATGACCCAGTCTCAAGTAATGACGATTTTCAAAAAAAAGGTTTCATGGTAACCAGTGTTGATGCGCTCGTTAATTGGGCTCGAACGGGATCCATGTGGCCAATGACATTTGGTCTAGCGTGCTGCGCTGTTGAGATGATGCATGCGGGGGCAGCAAGATACGATTTAGATCGATTTGGTATCATCTTTAGGCCTAGCCCACGTCAATCTGACGTTATGATCGTAGCTGGCACATTGGTCAATAAGATGGCACCTGCTTTGAGGAAAGTATACGATCAAATGCCTGAACCTAGATGGGTTATATCAATGGGTTCATGTGCAAATGGTGGCGGTTATTACCATTATTCTTATTCGGTCGTTAGAGGTTGCGATCGAATAGTTCCAGTAGACGTCTATGTACCAGGATGTCCACCAACGGCAGAAGCATTAATCTATGGATTAATTCAACTGCAGAAAAAGATTCACAAAACCTCAACAATCTCGAGATAATAATTAGTTTATGAAAATTTCACACGAGGAAATGAGTGCTCGGATTGATGCTTGCTTTGATGGCAAGATGGTCGCAGATAGCTCTCAGTTTGATGAATTGACCTTCGTGCTCGATCAAGCTGATTTGATCGAAGTCTCAAAGACATTGCATGACGATGATGATTTTAAATTCACTCAATTGATTGATCTATGCGGAGTTGATTATCTGACTTATGGTCAGGATGAGTGGATTACGCAAAGTGCAACCGGCAGTGGTTTTAGTCGTGGCGTATCTCGTAAACCAGTCATTTTAGACGATGCTGATACCTTTGACGCTAAACGCTTTGCTGTTGTATACCATCTTCTATCAGTAGAACATAATATTAGGCTGCGCCTCAGAGTTTATACAGGCTCGAGTAATCCACCTATTGTGCCTTCCGTAGAGAGTATCTGGAGTGCAGCAAATTGGTTTGAGCGAGAAGCTTTTGATATGTTTGGAATCCTGTTTGAAGGACACCCTGATTTGAGAAGAATACTTACTGATTACGGATTTATAGGGCACCCATTTCGTAAAGATTTTCCTTTATCTGGGAATGTTGAAGTTCGTTATGATGCTGATCAAGGGAAAGTTGTGTATCAACCTGTCTCTATTGAGCCAAGAACGCTTGTTCCAAGAGTGATTCGAGATGACAACCGTTACTCAGATGAGTTAAAGGATTCTACTGATGGCTGAAATTCAAAACTACACCATGAATTTTGGACCTCAACATCCAGCTGCTCATGGTGTATTGAGATTAATATTAGAGATGAATGGTGAGGTCATACAAAGCGCCGATCCTCATATCGGTCTTTTGCATAGAGGTACTGAAAAATTAGCAGAATCTAAACCTTATAATCAAAGTATAGGCTATATGGATCGATTGGATTACGTTTCAATGGTATGCAACGAGCATGGTTATGTTTTGGCGATTGAGAAGTTACTCAAGCTCACTCCACCTAGAAGAGCGCTTTATATTCGTGTTTTATTTGATGAAATAACGCGAATATTAAATCATTTGATGTGGCTTGGGACGCACGGTCTGGATGTGGGTGCGATGACCATGTTTTTATATTGTTTTCGGGAACGCGAAGATCTGATGGATTGTTATGAGGCGGTTTCAGGCACCAGGATGCATGCCACATATTATCGCCCTGGAGGAGTTTATCGAGACCTACCAGAAATGATGCCTAAGTATGAATCGTCAAATAACAAAAAGAAAAAACACACTGACCGCTTGAATTATAATCGTGAAGGCTCATTGTTGGATTTTATTGAATCCTTTACGGAACGTTTTCCTTCTTGCGTTGATGAATATGAAACCTTGCTTACTGACAATCGAATTTGGAAACAACGAACCGTTAATATTGCGGTTATCTCACCTGAGAGAGCACTGAATCTTGGTTATACCGGGCCCATGTTGCGAGGCTCAGGAGTGGAGTGGGATTTAAGAAAGAAACAGCCTTATGCTGTTTACAACGAATTAGATTTTGATATACCTATCGGCCTTAATGGTGATTGTTATGATCGGTATCTCGTCAGGGTTGAGGAAATGAGGCAATCAAATCGCATTATTAAGCAATGCGTTAATTGGTTAAGAGATAACCCTGGTCCTGTCATGACTGATGACCAAAAAATTGCTCCACCAAAGCGAATGGGAATGAAAGATGATATGGAATCTCTTATTCATCATTTCAAACTGTTCACGGAGGGTTATTGCGTCCCTGAAGGTGAGGTATATGCAGCCGTCGAGGCACCAAAAGGAGAATTTGGTATCTATTTGGTTTCAGACGGAGCCAATAAACCGTACAGAGTAAAAATTAGAGCGCCGGGTTTTGCTCATTTAGCTTCTATGTCAGAAATGGTTGTTGGACATATGCTAGCAGATGTCGTTGCGGTAATGGGCACACAGGATATTGTATTTGGTGAGATTGATAGATGAAGACATTATCAAAACATGCGAAAGAAAAAATAGATTTATTGCTTGAGCGATTTCCTGAAGATCGTCAAAGATCGGCCATTATAGGTGCATTGCATATAGTGCAACATGAAAATACCGGCTACCTAACTGCCGAGTTGATGAATGAGGTAGCCGAATATCTTTCGATTCCAACCATGCAAGTCTATGAAGTTGCTACATTTTATTCGATGTTTAATACCATGCCAGTCGGGCGCCATAATGTAGCAATATGCACCAATATATCTTGCATGCTCAGAGGCGCAGATGAAATTGTAGACCATGTTGAGAAAAAATTAGGCATAAAAATTGGCGACAGCACGGCCGATGGCAAAATTTATCTAAAGAGAGAAGAGGAATGTTTGGCGGCTTGTTGCGGGGCCCCAATGATGATGGTGGATCACCATTATCACGAGAACCTGACTTTGGATAAAATTGATAAAATATTAGGGGATCTTGATTGAAATCAATTCCTGAAAATTTAGTTTGTTTTAATACCTTTGAGGCAGATAAACCATGGACTTATGAAACCTATCGAAAGCATGGTGGGTATGATGCTTGGGATAGAATATTAAAAGGTGAGCTGTCTCCCGAGCAGGTAATTGAAGAGGTTAAGGCATCGGGGTTAAGAGGACGAGGCGGCGCTGGATTTCCTACAGGCTTGAAATGGAGCTTCATGCCTCGCTTACAACCAATCCAAAAATATCTTGTTTGTAATTCAGATGAAAGCGAGCCAGGCACGTGCCATGACAGAGAGGTGCTTCGAAAAAATCCTCACGCTCTTATCGAAGGTATGGCAATAGCTGCTTACGCAATGGGTGCAACTATCGCTTACAATTATATCCGTGGAGAGTTTATGGAGGAACCCATACCTCGTTTTGAGCTCGCCGTCAAAGAAGCCTATGAACATAAATTATTGGGCAAAAATATTCAGAGCTCAAATATAGATCTTGAGCTGCACACTTTTGTGGGTGCAGGAGCGTATATCTGCGGTGAGGAAACTGCGTTATTGGAATCTTTGGAGGGTAAGCAAGGAAAACCCAGGTTTAAACCTCCTTTTCCTGCAAATTTTGGCTTATATGGCAAGCCAACTACCATCAACAACACGCAAAGTCTGGCCAGTGTTCCAAGTATTATAAGAAATGGCGCAAAATGGTTTAAGGATATTGGCGTTGAAAATTCTGGAGGAACGGCTCAATTTTCTGTTTCTGGGCATATTGAAAGGCCGGGTAACTATGAATTACCCATGGGTACCTCATTCAAAGAGCTGCTTGAATTATGTGGCGGCGTTTTAGGAGGTGCCAAGCTTAAAGCCGTAATTCCAGGCGGCTCATCTGTACCAGTCATGCCTGCAGAAACCATCTTAGGGTGCACGATGGATTATGATTCGCTCCAAAAAGCGGGTTCATCGTTTGGAACAGGAGCAGTTATAGTGATGGATGAAACGACCTGCATGGTCAAGGTTCTAAGAAGAATCGCTCGGTTTTACATGGCTGAATCGTGTGGTCAATGTACCCCTTGCAGGGAAGGTACCGGGTGGTTATACCGCATGCTTACTAGAATTATTGAGGGTCAGGGTGAACTAGAAGATCTAACGAAATTAGTCGAGATTGCAAATAAGATTGAAGGTCATACTATTTGCGCCTTGGGAGATGCAGCTGCTTGGCCAGTGCAGAGTTTTTTGAAACATTTTCATCATGAATTCGAATACATGGTTAACAACAAAGGTCGCAGCATAGTGTCAATCGATGATGAGGTGACTGTATGAGCGATGATTTAATTGAAATTGAGATTGATGGAAAGTCAGTCCAGGCAAAAAAAGGCCAAATGATTATTGAGGCAACGGACACAACAAGCAGTTATGTCCCTCGTTTTTGTTATCACTCTAAATTAAGTATCGCGGCAAACTGTCGTATGTGTTTAGTTGAAGTTGAAAAAGCCCCCAAACCTCTTCCAGCATGCGCGACTCCAGTTGCTGCGGGCATGAAAATATTTACACGATCGCCCTATGCTATAGCCGCACAGAAAGCGACCATGGAGTTTCTTTTAATCAATCATCCTTTGGATTGCCCTATATGCGATCAAGGCGGTGAATGTGAGTTACAAGATATAGCCATGGGATATGGCCGTGGTATTTCTCGTTACAACGATAATAAACGAGTGGTTAAAGACAAAAATATTGGGCCATTAGTGTCCACAGATATGACGAGATGCATTCATTGCACGAGATGCGTTCGTTTTGGTGAGGAGATAACCGGCGTACAAGATCTGGGGACAGTAATGCGCGGTGAAAATATGAGAATCGATACTTATGTTGAAAAAAGTATCGATCATGAATTGTCCTCTAATATTATTGACTTGTGTCCAGTCGGCGCTTTGAATAACAAACCTTATAGGTACAGCGCGCGGTCTTGGGAAATGATTCAGCACGAAACTATTGCGGCGCATGATTGTGTTGGAAGTAATATATACGCCCATGCACTTAGGGGCACAGTTAAGCGAGTTGTTCCTAGAGAAAATGAAGCCATTAATGAAACCTGGATTTCAGATCGCGATCGTTTTAGCTATGAAGGAATTTATAGTGATGAAAGATTAATGTCACCTATGATAAAAAAAGACGATCAATGGCAAGAGATATCATGGAAAGATGCCTTAATAGAGATTGTAGAAAAACTTAAAGTAGTGGAAAACAATTCTGCAGCGGTGCTCGCTTCTCCAAATTCGACGTTAGAAGAGTTTTATCTGCTGTCTAGACTGAGTGATGAGTTGTCTATAAGTAATATTGATCATCGACTTAGAATGGTTGATTTTACGGATCAATTGAATGATCCAAAAATTCCTCTTTTAGGTATAAATATAGCTGAGATAGAGAACTGTAAACAAATTGTTGTGGTTGGCTCGGATATCCGAAAAGAAGCTCCAATCATAGGTCATCGTATAAGAAAAGCGGCACTCTCTGGTGCTCAGATTGGCATTATTAATGAGAATATTAACGAATACTTTTTTGATGTAGCGGTGTATTTGTCAGAAAGCATTATCGGCAATCTTTTGGGCTTATTAAGTGCATTGAATGGTGAACCACCAGAAGAAATGCGTGATATTTTTAAACAGATAAAGCCGACAAAAGAACAACAAAAATTAGCAGCGATACTAAATAGTGAGGATAAGAAGCACTTTATATTGGGACATCTTGCTATTAATCATCCCTACGCATCGGCGATTAGATTGCTTTCGGCTAAGATAGCTGAACTAACTGGTGCAGTACTTGGTTTTATCACAGAAGGCTCAAATGCGGCTGGCGGTCATCTTATGGGTGTATTACCGCACAGAGGTTTTGCTGGCAGCTCTCGGGAAATCATTGGTCATAGTATAAGTGAGATTTCTGAGAATAATTTGGATCTATTGCTGTTGTTTAATGCTGAGCCTGGCAAGGATATCCCAAATTTATCTGCTGAAAAACTAACCGATTCACTGGTGATTGCCTTAACTCCATATGCAACAGAAAATTACAAAACAACAGCCGATATTATGCTGCCAATTGGAACTTTTGCTGAAACATCTGGCACTTATATCAACTGCGAGGAACGCTGGCAGAGCTTTTCTGGAATCGCTAACCCAGTTGGTGAGTCCCGTCCTGGCTGGAAAGTCTTACGTGCTATTGGGTCATTATTGGGAATGAGTGAGTTTGAGTTTGAGTCATCAGAATCAGTGCTTGATGAGATTTCTCAAAGATTAAAAGATACACCTATGAGCAATGAGATAAATAATTTTTCGTTGCAAAATAAAATAAACAAGAAAGATTTACTTGATACTCATTTGGTTCAAAGTGTACCAATGTATGAGGTTGACTCCGTCTTGCGTCATTCCGCTTCATTGCAATTAACGCCTGAGGCATCCCGCTCGGACAGCACATGAATATAAATGCCTTGATACCCTCAATAGTAACGAATCAATGGAATTTATTGCCATTGTATTTGCAAAATCTAGTGATTATTACGACACAAATCTTAGCTGTAACTATCTGTGTGATCTTAACGGTTGCCTTTACTACTTATTTCGAGAGAAAGGTCATCGGTTATATGCAAGGTAGAATTGGTCCAAATAGGGTGGGTATAAAAGGCCTAGGGCAACCATTTGCTGATGTGATTAAGTTATTGATTAAAGAAGTGGTAATCCCTTCTCGATCAAATCGTTATCTTTTTATCATCGCGCCGTTGCTTTCGCTCATTCCAGCATTAGCAACTTGGGCGGTAATTCCATTAACAGATGGTTTCGTTATAGCTGATATTAATGCCGGTTTACTGTATGTATTGGCACTGACTTCAGTGGGTGTTTATGGAGTACTTTTGGCGGGCTGGGCAACGAACTCAAAGTATGCATTTCTAGGTGCCATGAGATGTGCAGCACAAATCGTGGCTTATGAAATTGCCATGGGATTTGCATTAATTGGTGTTCTTATGGCCAGTGGCAGCCTTAACTTAGGCGACATAATTGCTTCACAATCGGGCGGTTTTAGTCAGTGGTTTATTATTCCTTTATTTCCTTTGTTCATGGTTTATTTTATCTCCGGAGTGGCAGAAACGAATCGTGCTCCATTCGATGTTGCAGAAGGTGAATCTGAGATAGTCGCTGGTTTTCATGTTGAGTATTCAGGGGTTGCCTTTGCCGTATTTTTCCTCGCTGAATACGCGAACATTATTTT
>CAJJBK010000028.1 GCA_905182415.1 uncultured Woeseiaceae bacterium
TAAAAGAAGTGCCTTGGTGGTCGGTTTATGAGATAGGGCAACGAGTCGCAGAATCATTTGATAATTTAATCCCAAAAAAGGAAGAGTATAGTCACCCTCGAGCTTTTATAGCTGGCGATGCATGTCATACGCACAGCCCTAAAGCAGGTCAAGGTATGAATGTGTCAATACATGATACGTTCAATCTAGGCTGGAAATTAGCTTCTGTAATACTTAATCGGAGTGTTCCACAAATTCTTAATACATACTCCCAAGAACGAAGGGCTGTTGCTCAGGACCTTATCACTCTGGACAAAGATTTTACAAAATTAGTGGCTGGCAAACAGCAGCATAAGATAAAGGTTGTCGATAAGAATGCCAATACAGAGGCTATAAAAGATTATTTTACTAAACAAACTGGTTTTATTGCTGGTACCAGTATTAAGTATGGAACGTCCTTGATCAGCGCCAAGCCTAAATACCAAGATCTAGCAAAAGGCTTTATTGTAGGTCAGCGGTTTCATTCTGAAAAAGTAAAACGAATAGCAGATGGGCGTTGCTTACACCTTGGCCACCTTAATAAAGCCGATGGGCGGTGGCGAATATTCATATTTGGTGACATAAAGAATCCGATGGATTCTAGGTCTAGTTGTCACCAGCTCTTTGAATATTTATCAAAATCAGAGGATTCACCTATAAAAAGATATACGCCAGACGGAAGTGATATTGATTCAGTTATCGATATATATACAATATTGCAGTGTCGTGATGACTTATCGATTGAGCATCTCCATGACTTTTTATTGCCGACCAAAGGTAAATATAGTCTTAAAGATTACGAAAAAGTTTTTAGCCCTATTCCAGACAATGATATCTATAACTCAAGAGGTATAAATCGTGAAACTGGTTGCATGGTTGTGGTTAGGCCTGATCAGCATGTAGCAAATATCCTGCCATTGAACGGATTCCAAGAGCTAGAGTCGTTTTTTGATGGTTTTATGTTACTCAAACTATAAAATTGTATTTCTATGCAATCTTTTGAATGTAAATATTGAGTAGGCATAAAGTGCAGGTGTCATTATCAGCCACGGTACCTGAGTTTGCAGTAATATTGATCTTTCACCGTATTCCATCAACACAGGGTTAAAAAAGCTCCCAAATGGCGAGAATGGAGCCCAAGACAAGGGTTTGTCAATTGATAATTGATCAAAATATAAAAACATTTCGACAAATAAGTTTTGACCAATAGTAAATACTCCCAATAATGCAAAAGATAACCAATTCCATTTTTTAAAAACGTCATTATTATTACTTGTAAGTTTTATAAGTATTATCCCGCCGATGCAAATTGCACCGGCATCTGCAAGTGAATTAACTAACCAGTTAATATTAATTGGAATGATTGTATTTAATAATTCAGATCGACGCATATCAACTGGGAAGCCATCAACTAAGGCATAAGTAAACCATAATTCCCATCCCAGTGAGCACATTACAAAGCTAAAAATATATATTGAACGCAACCATTTGATCTGCGGGTGACGTTTAAATTTAAATACGAGCAAATATATTGGCAGGAGAGCACATATATAGACTATTAAAGCTATTCTGATTTCTTCTAACATTTATTTAATATTTATTCTATTTAACATAATATACATTATACGCATATAAGAAGTGATAATAGATGGGCAAACTGTAGGTGGTTTTTATAAATGTTCTTTACTGTTGTGTAAAATCTATATTGACTGCACTTTTGCCTTTCGTAATATAATTCCTAAGTATTTTTAACATATTACTTTCTTCAGTAGTAGTTATGTTTAATTATAAATATTATTATAGGTTAATAATTCACATAATTTTGGGTGGTTGAGCAATAATATTCAGTTTACTTGTATTTGTTAGATAAATTATTAATCACTATGATAGTTTAGGTTATCACTAATATTTGCTGGTAATTTTGGGCTTTAAATATGAATGGCATTTGGGATAAAATAAAAAATAGTAATGTTGTCAAAGTCGCAACAGCCTATGGGGTTGTTTGTTGGATTTTGCTTCAGGTGCAGGATGCTATTTTACCAACTATTGGTGCCCCCATATGGGTTGCTCAAATAATTCTTTTTCTTATACTGATAGGCTTCCCTATTGCATGTTTGATTGCGTGGGCATCAGACCTTACTTCAGATAAGTTAAACACTAAAGGTGATTTGCAACCAACTAATAATTTGCCAAAAAGAACCATATTAATTGGTTCTCTATTTAGTATTGCTATAGTCGGTCTTTTTGCTTTCTATGTCTCACCTTATGTTTTTGATTATGAGCCAAAAAGGAACTACCAAGATCTGGGTACATCACTTAATACCATTAATAACAATTCATCTAAATTTGATCTGAATTTAGGCGAATCTTCATCAAATGAATGGGGCTTATTTACTGAAATATCAATTTCTAATAGCGGCCAATATGTTGCTTATTCAATAAATAAAGAAATCTCAAGTAATATTTATATAAGAGATTTATGGAGCATTAATCCACCAATGCTTCTAACTGAATATTCATGGGGTACTGACGTTCATGGCATTTTAGATTTTACTGATGATGATGAATGGATCTCTTACTTTGATTCAGGAATATTAAAAAAAATAAGAATAACCGGTGGGTCACCTGAAACCGTACTTAAAACACGCCTTGGAAGAACCAGTGGTTATGATATACAAGAAGAATTTGTAATATTTACTGGCTCCGGTGATTTACTTTGGACTAAGAATTTTGAGACAGGTGAACAAAAAATTGTTTATAATTTTGACAAATTAGATAATCGTATATATCGGTGGCCACAAATGCTGCCAGATAATCAAAATATAATCGTATCTTCTTCTTCTCTTGTTGCTGCTAACAATGACTCAGATATATTACTCTATAATTCGGTTACAGGTGATCATGAAACTGTAATCCCAAATGCATATAACGCACGTTTTTTACCATCAATAAATCATATAATCTTTGTAAGAGACTCATCGTTATGGGGTGTAAAATTTAACCCACAAAATTTAAAAACAAGCGGTAAAGAGATGCAATTAGTTGAAAGTATTCAGACAAACGGAATACTCGGTAGTGCGGCTTATTCTGTGTCTGACAATGGCAGACTCATATATCTTCAGGGTTCAGATACCGCAGTAGCATCTAATTTAAAAATCGATATCGTCTCCTCAAAAGGCGAGGTTATTCAGTCATTACCTATTGAAGGAAGGTTTGGTCAAGTATCCTTGTCACCCAATAGTAAAATGCTGAGTTACACTCATTATGATAGCTCAGATGCAGATATCTGGGTTTATGACTTTGATAAGAATACAACTGGTCGAAGAACATTTAATGGTCGCTCTGATCGATCTCGTTGGGATCCTGATGGAAAAAATATAATCTATACGAATAATTTTTCTATCTCGGGTTTTTCTAATGATGCTCAAGATATCGATTTAGATGCAAATTTTAGTAGCAGTATTCGACAAGTTTCATCTGATGGTGCAGGAAGAGATCAACAAATATACAGTAATATCAATCAATTCAGGTCCTATTTATTGCAGTCCGTTTCTCCTGTTGGCGATGAACTATTTTTTTTGGCGGACGTAGAAACTGCTGGAGTTATGGGTGTAAATAATAGCATTTGGTCCCTTAGTCTTCATGATGATAATGATTCTGAATTGAAAGCCAAAAAACTCAACCTTTCATCAAGCTCAGAGGAAGTCTGGTGGGCAAGACCGTCAATATCATATGACGGTAACTGGATTGCATATATCAGCAATGAATCAGGCTCAAATCAACTTTATATTAGACCTTACCCAGAAATAAATAATGGTAAATGGCAAGTGAGTGCAAAAGATGCCTTAAGCCCTATATGGTCTGCAAATAGTAATGACTTATTTTTTCATAGTGGCAATAAAATCTATAAGGTTAAATATGAGATTTTTGACAATGAAGATACATCTTTTTTTAACTTGAACGAGCCAGAATTATTGTTTGAGCATACAATTGTTGAGAATCATCTTACTTTTCCAGCTTGGGATTATGACTCAATCAACGATAGGTTTATTATGATTTCTACCCCAGATAGTGAGTCATCAGATTTGTATGATAATTCTGTTGATATGATAGATAAAAAAATAACCCTAACAGTTGTTGAAGGCTGGTTTAATGATTTGATAAAGCTAACATCGACAAACCCATAGATTACTCTTTATTATTACTTGTAATATTCATGCCTTTTCTCTGAATTTCTTTAAACTCTATTTCTTTTTTATACCTGGTAATCAAACCATTCATTAAATTCATTGAGCCTACTTCTTTTCTATTAATACAAATTCCAATTAGATATTTATATTTAATTTTTCAGAGATGTATTTTCTAATATCAAGATTCTCATCTTCCATTTTTCCATAATAACCTTTGCTAAAGGTCTTTGATTGCATACCTCTTTGGACTTTTTCACAAATTTTCCAGTCTTGCTTATTTGTTAAGCTCCAAAAATCTTCTGCATCACTTGGATCAAATTCATCATCATTTATAGAATCTGGATGAAATAATATATAAAAATCAAGTTTTGTGGTTGATTCTGAGATTGGATGAAGTATAAAAATAGCGACATGATCCATTGACAGGCTTATGAGAAAATTCGGATAGAGCGCCTGGCCAAAATGTCTTTCTTTTTCTAAGTCATTAAGACCTGGAAATGGCTTTCTATTAGTAACACCTGATAAAGTAAATGTATTTGCCCCTTCTCTATGAGGCACGCCCTCCTCCCACTCTAGATTGGCACCACCATCTTTTCTGAATGCGGGTACGATGTTGCAAAGCTCAGGGTGAACTCCAGCACAGTGATAGCATTCGTTATAGTTTTCTAACAGAACTTTCCAATTTGCTTTTATCTCATAAGGAATATGTACTTTTGGTATTAATTGCTCTAAAGGGTACCGTGAAAATTGTTCGATTTTGCTTTCAAGATGTTGTTTTAGATCTAAGGCATCTGGATTCAAGTTTAAAAAAATAAAACCAATCCATGTTTGAAGTTTGACGTTATTTAAATGGAATTTAGTATCATTAAGATCAATATCTAGGTGCGGTGCATTAATAAGGTGCCCTTTCAGATTATAAGTCCAGGAATGATAAGGGCATCTGATCTTATTTTTAAGGTGACCAGATAAATCACTTCCTTGAGTATCTAGTAATTCACAGCCACGATGTTTACAGAGGTTTATAAACGCATTTAATTGCCCGTCATTATCTCTAAGCAGTATTATGCTCTCACCGTAAAAATCTATGATTTTGTAATCACCATTTTCCCTAAGGTCTTGCTCACTGCCAACACAGACCCACTCATTGTGAAAAATATGATTAATTTCCTCAGTAAACCAATTAGATTGAGTGTAATGATCTTTGTGTAAGGTCTTTTCCATTAGTTGATTTTATATTGACTGATAAAAGCCAATATATCCGGAGCAATCGACTCATCCAGTGTATTAAAATGGTACATCATTGAGTAATGATTATGACCGGGTATTTGTTTGTGATTTGGGCAAATACCATCTCTTTTGCAAACATTTTGAATAAGATTTATAGCTTCAGCTTGCATTAACATTCTATCGTACTGAGCATCAATAATAAATAATGGTATGAATCTTCCGTCCAAATAATCAATTGGCATATTATTTTTTCCATAACCATAATAAACATTCTTTGACGTGTCACTACTCTCAGCATATACACCTGACAAAAGAATCGAACCACTGACGCCATCATTGCCATTATTGTATTGTAATGATTCATTAAACGAATACGCAGCAACGTGAGCAGCTCCAGCCGAGTGACCCATTAGAAATATTTTATTTTTATCTATATCGTACTTTTCTTCGTTATGATGAATCCATTCAATTACTGCACTAATGTCCTCAGGACCACTGGGCCATTTATGTTTTGGTGCTAGCCGATAGTTGATATTAATTCCAATGACATCATTTCTAGTAAAATAATTTAGGACATTATCAAATATTTCATGATCACTTTTATCACCTCTTACAAAGGCGCCACCATGAACAAATACAACAACTGGTAGTTTTTTTGAAGATGGATTATTTGGTAAGTGGATATCTAGCTTTTGAAGTGGGTGATCGCCATAAGAGGCGTCTCTGGCTATAGTTGGAACTGGATAATTGGCCTCGATTAAATGTTGCTTATAGATAGTTCGTAATGATTTTAAATTTTTATCTGAGAAGTCAGACCCATATTGCTCAATGACTTCTTTTGCATCGAATGTCTCATTTGTAGAGGCGACACCAAAGCTACCAATAAAGATTAAGGAAAACAGGAATGGATATATATAATTAAAGCTAATCATTTTCTTTTATAAATAATTATAAACCTGATCTACAGCTCTCCCACCTTCTGCAGCTGCAGGCCCCCAATGTTGGTAGCCCCTGACCTCGGAATGTCCAAAAGAGATTCGACCATGAGGTGTTGTTTTAATGATATTAGCATACCCTGGACCACCATTCTTATCGAAAAAGAAACCTGGCGTTGGAGTAACATATCCGTGACCCCATCTATTTAAGATGATCCCAGCAATATCTTTCTTTACGTCAAAGCCACTGCCACCAAACATTTTTAACATTTGCTGCCTAATTTCTCGTTCGTAATCAATATAGGATTTTGAAAGTAATTCATTTTGACCAATTCGAGACTGTTGTTGCGGCGTAAACCCTAAATTTGCTTTTTCGAATGATACATAAAATGTTAATACTATGGGGGTGTCAGGATCTAATGTAGGCTTATCGCTGCCTACATGCATGGGTCTCCTGATATTGGTGTGATATCCAAATCCTCCGGTCCATTGATAAGCGGTAATCCCTAGTTTATGAAGAAAACGCCAATTAGTAAGTGCCACATTAGCCACTAACATAGGAGCATGGTTGAATTTTGCATAAGCATCATAATGAGCTTTAGGTAGATCACTGATGATGTGTTTGTTGATCCAACCACCAGAAGACATAACGACTGCTTTCGCGTTAACCTTAATGAGTTTTCCATCATTATAATATGTGACATGAACCGATTCAGAGTTACCAGCTTTATTAACATGCGTTACATCCATGACATTACTGTTTAGTCGACATCTAACTGAGTTATCAGGATGATCAAGTGCCTTAAAATTAATGGGTTTTTGCATAATATCCTGGAAATTGTTACCACCTTGAATCGCCTTGGGAATTAAATATTTTATAAAATGTCTTGCAAACCCGTCATTGCCACCGGGAAAACTATGCCGGTTTTCAGGCTTAATAGGTTCATCTGGAGCGACACCATACATGCCAAGCAATTGAGCTGTATAAGCAGACATTACGTCGCAGCCCATGCCACCAGCACTAGCAATGACTGGATCAGCAAATTTTGTTACAGCTTCATCGAGACCCATTACTTTTTCAATATAATCTTTATAAGTCATGTTATCTAGCCAGGCCTTGGTCTTGGTGTCCGATGCTGGCATTTTGGTGGTGTGTTTCCAAGTAAGTAAATCTTGTCTAATTTTGTCTGAAACAGGGTAATCCTTTAAATTATTTTTCCATGGGTTATTGACCCAGTGAGGTTTAACATTGTGTGATTGCCCGTCAACAAAATGACCTTTAGAAATATATTCTTCTGCCCATAATTGGACATCATAGTGATCTTGAGCAAACACCATTTCCTTGGGATTATTTTCCATTTCACCATACGTAAAGTCATCCGCAGGAACACCCAAAAGATCAATGTATTTTCGATCCTCGTCAAAATCAATTTGAGTACCATAGTAAAAACCATTCGATCCTTGAGGTGCAGTAATGATTTGATCGTTAATCTCAAATTCATTTCTTTTTGCTTCACCACCAAAAATGGGATGATTATCTAGGATAAGGCATTTCTTGTTTGGATCTCTCTCCATTAGTCTTTGTGCAGCACCTAAGCCAGATAGCCCTCCCCCTACAATAACCAAATCGTAATCTTCACTTGCTGTTATAGTTTTTGCTCTATCAGAATTTAATAGTCCATCCCGAACAGCATGTGCCGCTTTTAATATGTCAGGTGTATTACCATGAGATGTTTTAGAGTCACCAACACCACCGTAACCATACCAATTATCTGTGACTTGATTAGGTAACGATTCATTTGCAGATAGCATAGAAGGAGCGGACATAGAGTAAAGAATGCTTCCTGCGCCAAGTAATGATGAGTTTAAAAAATCACGTCGATCAATCTTTTGATTAAGACCTAATAGTCGATCACTTTTCTTAGATGGTTTGATTTCTTCCATGATTTATAATGCCCTTCTCATTATGGATTTTCTTTTGTATTTCCTGGCCATAGTATCTTATCGTTATATACCTCAAGTTGACCAGTTTTTTGATTAATTTCTGCTATTGGAACGAAAATCATTTCACCTTCTATATTAGCTCCATGACTATTCATGATTTGAAGCGGCATATCAAGTCGGTCATTTGAATCAGAAGAGAAAGAAATATTTCCAGAGACACCTTTAAAATTGACCTTTCTAATAAATTCTTGAATATTAGTGCGATTGACTTCTTTTTCTTTCTTTTTTATTAAGTTAATAGTGTTAGCAATCAACATGATATGATCATAACTTAATGCGCTATATATAAAATTTCCTGATTCGATGTCTACGCTCTCGTCCGAATAAACCTTAAAATCATTAATGTAGGTATTTAAAACGTCAGTTCTATATAGCTTCGCTATTGGTGCGAAATAACCAATCGACCCTCTAACTGCATCTAAATGCTCATTATCCAAGATTAACTCGGCTGCATAGAGTGTATTTCCTGGTATATTCATTCCATATCTATGTAATGATTTAAATATTTTTACGGTATCCGGTGTTGGCGTGGTAATGACAATATGCTTGATACCTAATTTTTTTATTTCTTTTATATAAGCATCGAAAACGACCTGGTCTGTGTCCCTGGCGAAAGAATATCTCTTTATTATCTCTATATCATGCTCGTATGCTGCAGACTGAATAACTCTATTCGCTCCCTCGCCCCAAGCATCGATTGTATGTAGATAAGCGATTTCTTTTACTTTGAAATGAGCGGCAAGTTCAATCAAATATCCTTCATATTTCTCACTGGGTGAGACTACTCTAGCAAACCATGGATATTTCGAAGTGGACGAGAGTTTTGAAGCATTGGCCCCATAGGAGATAATGGGTATTTTATATAATGCCCCAAGATTAGCCATGATCTCAGCTGGATCACTGCATTCAGCACCTGTAATGGCGATAATGGATTTCTCTTTTAAAGTTTTAACCATGGCATCAACATTTTCAATCCAGCAATGATAGTCAATGATATTTTCTGGCATCATACGGAGTTTATCTTCTCCAAGCATCTTGCTTTCATTGATCTTGTTGATAGCAATTTGAGCGCCGATTCGGGAATATCTTCCCCAATCAGCATATCGTCCATCGCGGTAATGCTGGGTATACATTCCACCGAGATCGAATATTTCTGCTTGGAGAGTGTTATGAATAAAAATTATAGCTAGTAAGCAACAGAATCTAGACATCATTAATGGCTTAACCGAGTTCATTAACAGCACGATGTGCCATCATCATCGCAGTTTTCGCGTCAGCTCCGGGCGCTGAGTCACAGTTAGCCACGGTGATACGACCGAACGGTTGCCGACCTATGCGTACCGAATCTCCCGGGCCAGCGAAAGTATAACCGTGAGCCCAACGGTTAACGGAGATACTCGCCACATCGCGGTTGAAGTTGAACAAGTTTTTTGGAAGCATACCACTGAGATGGCGCCGGATTTCCTGCTCATAGTCATCGAATTGCATTGACAACATCCGGTAACGCGCTTCTCGAAACTGTTCTCTAGGAGGTGCACCGAATGTGCCAAAAGGACAGCTTATCATTTGGATAACGCAAGGCTTATCGGGTGATTCGGTGAATTTATATCCACCCATACTTACAGGGAAATCCATCAGCACAGCCTGGTGCATATTGCCTGGTGACATAGCCATTCCAATGCCAGAATCCTTCATTGCGTGCCAATTCCTCAAGCCGATCGAAGTGTACACAAAAGGACTCTTGGTTTGCGATCTTAATGCCGCTGCCTGTTCTCCTGGGAGGTCTGAAACTAAATGTGGAATCATCATATTGTAACAAGCCATCACGACGTTACGGCCTCTTACTTGGAGTGACTGATTGTCATTAATGTAGGTGACCAATGCCTCACTGGCACTGGCAGGGTCACCGCCATGTTTTACATTCACAACAGTGCTATTAAGACGCAAGCGAACGGAATTACTCGGCCTGTCCAATTTGGCGTAATTGAAACGAGCCAGAACCAGGTCTTCCGCGTTATGCCCCTTAGCAACATCGGAAATCAATTTCTTTACCAAGGCTCGAGCCACACCAGCATTGCCATCAGGGAAATGATAAATGTTAGGATTGTCCTCGTCATAAACTGCTTTTGGAGGAAAGCCCATTGCACCACAACTCTTAGCTTCGGCTATAGACATCAGTTCGGTGCTAAAGTTTCCCCAGTCTAATCCGGAATGTCTAGCCATTCGCAACACCCCTGGATCATCAACGCCGAGCGTTTTTTGCAAGTAATCGAAATAGGAATGGCTATTTATGTAGTTTTGTAGATCCGTTTCCTGCACGCCTAGAGTGTGTAAACCGCCATTAAGCACTCGAAGCAACTGCTCTCTGCCTTTTTGGCTTAGCGGTGCTTGGGCAGCCGCTGCTTCATGCGAAAGTCTACCTCCTAATAGTCCTTCGACGTAGTTCGGGTAGTTGCAGTAAGGGTGTTGAACCAACTTGTCTTCACCAAAAATTTCTTCATTGAAGTAAGTAACACCACCCATGCCATGGCGTTTGAAGAAGCCCATGTCATAGGCTGTTGTGAAACGCTTCAAGTCGACGCCAATATCTTTAAGCAAATCAAGAACCACCTGGCTAGCATATTTCGGATTCATAATACTCTGGGATCCACCATAGCCGATGGAGGTTTTGCCATTAATCACATGTTCATTGCGTTTAGCATGGCCACCAAAATCGTCGTGATTATCCAAAATCAGAATCTTTTTGTTCGCGCCATGCTTCTGCTGGAAGAAATAAGCAGCAGCTAGCCCGCTTATTCCACCACCAACAACTACCAGGTCGTAGGTTTCAGATGGCTTTGTCATCGATTTTGCATCCACGCGCCCTGCCCAGGCAAGTGTGTGTGCATGATCGTTCGACCCCGGGTGACTGCCTCGAAGCCCGGTAAGTGCAGGTGGATAGTAGGTTGGATCCATTGCAGCCATTGCAGCCTGACTGTCAACTGTAAAAGGCAATAAGGAGCTACTCGCTGTCAGCAGCGTTCCATTGATGAAGTTTCGTCGGGAAATTTCACTCATGACCCTATGGTGATCCTAATCTAATCATTTTTTCTACCTGAGTAACGATAACAAAGTAAATAATCAAGTCTTTACTTAACTAAAGAATTATATCCGGGTAGTAAAATTTTCGAATTATCAATAATAAGACCGCCATCTGATGTAGCTGTCGCTATAGATTCAAATTTTACCGTTCCTGTTAGCTTATCTAAGCCATGACTATTGACGATTTGGAGCGGCATATTGATACGATCATTAGTGATTTTTGAAAAATAGACTCTTCCGGTTACGCCTTGAAAATCAACATTTCGAAGATAAGGCATAAGATTTTTTCTGGAAACTTCAATATCATTGTCCTTCATGATTTTTATAGCGTGCCCAATTGTCATGATGTGATCATAACTTAATGCGCCATAAAAAAATGCCTTTGAATTAACGTCCACATCTTTTCCTAATTTTTTTTCAAGTGATTGCTTGAACTTATCAAGCTGTTTAGTTTTTAAAAGTAATGTCATCGGTGCAAAGTAACCTTTACTGCCTTTTACGACATCCAATGCTTCATCGGCAGAAATCATTTCAGTGGCATATATTGTGTTGCCTTTTTTATTTAAGCCATATTCACCAATAGCTCTAAATACTCTGGCTGTGTCTGGAGTTGGTCCAGTCACAACAATATGTTTGATATTTGCTTCTTTTACTTCCTGCATGTACTTATTGATCATCGTTTGATTGGTGTCGCGTTCAAATCCAAATTCTTTTTTAATAATAATGTTTTTCTTTTTTACAGATTCATGCACAACTTTTTTAGCACCTAGACCCCAAGCATCGGTAGTATAAAAATAAGCTATTTCTTTTACTTTAAAATGAGCAGCAAGTTCTATTAAGTATCTATCATACTCTTCGCTTGGAGTTACCACTCTAATAAACCATGGGTAGTTTTCTTTGCTTGAGAGGCTCGATGCATTAGCGCCATTTGATATCACTGGTATTTTATATTCTGAAGCTACCTTTGCAATTTCAACAGCCGGGCTGCTGCAATCAGTTCCAGTTAAGATTAAGATATTTTTCTTAATAAGCGTCTCAGCCATTACAGCAGCATTACTTGGCCAGCAATGATAATCAATAAGGTTCTCTGGACTCATATTTAATTGATCACTGTCACCCAAAAAATTATTTTTATTAATGTCTTCAATGGCCATAAGGGCCGAAACACGAGCATAATCACCCCAATCAGCATACCTACCATCATGATAATGGTAGGTATAAAGACCTCCAATTTCGAATGTCTCAGACCAAGTTGTCGAGGCGGTAAATAGCAAGAGGAATAGGTATAATATTTTATTATTTATCATAGTAATTCAGATCATAACATCAAAAAAAAAGCCCGCATAATGCGGGCTTAATATATTGCTATTAATAATTATTCAGGGTTTTAAACGATTAACAACACCCATTACAATCATTGTTACAGCTGCTGCAGTATATACGGCACCCATAGCACCTAAAATATCACCGATCATCGGTCCTATTGTAGGAATTGCATCAGCTCCACCGGCTACACCACCAACATTCAATGCTGCTGCTATTACCAAGACACGAACTGTATCGCCTTCTGACATATAGTAACCAACTGCCAGACCCAATACGCACAAGATCAAAGCTTCTTGTGGTAATGCTGCGAATGCAGATACTAATGCTACTACTGCTGCTACTTGCTTTATTGTTTTTCCGACATCCATATTTATCCCCTTTTTAGGATTGATGAAACATAGTTCAAATCACAATTTAACGTTTTTGTATTACAATAAATTGTAATACTTGTAACTGAGTGTAACAAATTTATTAGAGATCTCTACTGAAAAACCATCTTTTTTACGTTATATGGGAAATAATACCCATTAATATGCTATTTTACGGATATTTTGTAACAATTTTTAGTCAGTAATGTTCATGCTTGATGTTCAGTAAAATCAATTGTTTTTGATTTTGTGTTTAATGAATAATGATAGTTTATCTAGATCTGGATGCTCAAATACATCTTCAATATCTACCATATTGGGATAAAGTTCCTCAATGGCCATCATGATCTCTGTCAGAGTGAGTGAACTAATGCCAACTTCAAAGAGATTATCACCAGATTTGATCGTGAACTCTTTAGCGTGTTCATTGGTAATAATTAGCAGTTGTTTCAAAACATCATCATCGACAATGCCTATTTCTTTTGGCATCTCTTTATGTTTTGTGATCAGTACCTCATTAAACTCGCTATTCAAATATTGTTTAGCAAGTTTAAGTCTTTGAAGTTTACCACTGGTTGTTTTTGGGATTCTTTTGATAGGAATGACATGATCAATTTCGAGACCAATTTCTTGACTGATAATTCGTCGTATTTGATCTGCTATTTTTCTGAATATAGAAAGATCGCTTTTGTATAGAACAAACACCAATAATTCATCCATTCCCGATATTGTATTTATAGCTCCACACGCAACAACTTTTCCTAGATCAAAATTGCCACCACGAATAATAATATCCTCAAGATCTTGTGGGTAATAATTTTGACCATTAACAATTACAATTTCCTTTTTTCTACCGGTAATGATTAATTGATTGTCAACAATTGCGCCACAATCACCAGTATCCATCCAACCATCATCATCTAATAGTTCTTTTGTTTTATTAGTATCAAGATAAATAGATTGAGTTACGTTCAGACCTTTAATTTTTATATTGCCAATGAATTCATTGGGGAGATTATTATTTTCATTATCAGTTATCTTGTAAGTGCAATCTCTAATAGCCAATCCATGTTTAACGAAAGAAACGGAGTTACTGTCATTTTTATGAATAGATTTTTTGCATTGAATCCCTGTGTTTAAGAATCTTCTATCAAGATCAATGAACTCAAAATGTCTCCCCGCCTCTGGGAAGCTTACTCCTAATGTGGCTTCAGCCAATCCATAAACGGGAAACATGGCTGTTGCATCAAGGTTAAAGTTTTTCATGGCATCCAGGAATTCATTGCAAATAGCGACAGAAATAGATTCAGCTCCATTTATGAGTAGCCTGACGCAGGATAAATCTAATTCTTCTGTTGATTTACGTTTAAATACCTTGAGGAAGTGTTTGTACCCAAAATTTGGTGAAGTAAGGATGGAGGCTCGATATTCATTTGTTTTTGCAAGCCATAGCAAAGGCCGTCTTATAAAAAGATCAGTATCCATTATGTGATGATTCAAGCCAGCTGAAAACAGCGTCATATGCGTGCCAATTAATCCCATATCATGAGTTAATGGCATCCAACTCAAACCAATATCATCTGACTGTAGGTTCAATCCTTCACCAATGGCATAAATATTTGAGGTTAGGTTTTTGTGGGTTAACACGACTCCTTTTGGATCTGAAGTTGATCCAGAAGAATATTGAATGAAAGCGATATCATCACGCTTAGCTTCATAGATATCTCCTTCAATAGTGCTTTCGTGTTCAATAATGGCCCTATCAATGATCGATTTACAATTAAGGTAAGAGCCTTCAGTCTCAATAAAAATTTTTAATCTTTCATTAACCTTGCCATCAGTTACTAGGTTGGGGTTTTTTAGACTGGTAAGTATTTTTAATATTTTACTTCGATGTTCGTTGCTTATTCCAACAGCCAGAGGAACAGGTATTATCCCCCCAATAATTGCAGCCCAGAAAGTAGTAAGAAATTTTATATTCGACTTTGTACAGATGATCAATTCATCGCCGGGCTTTATATCTTGTGATTGAAGATGACCAAGACAATATCTTGCTTTAGACCAAAACTCTTCAAATGTGATGGATTCTTCGTTTGAATTTATATCAATGAAATTGATAAAACCTGATTTGATTTTCTGGTCACTAAGCAGATCAATTAATGTATTGTATTTTTTCAACATATTTATTATCTACGTTCTAGTTGTAAAAAAATATCATCACTGGATCTTAAGTTGATCCCTAGGTTTAATTTTGGATTATTTTTTTGAGAATCAACTATACGATATTTACTAATAAGGTAACCTAAGTGAATTTTCATTTCTAGGAATGAAAAATACTCACCGAGGCAACGTCTAGGTCCAAGAGAAAATGGGAAATAAGCCATATTAACAACCTTTGCTCCATCTCTATTGATAAATCTACCTGGGTTAAATCTATTAGGATTATCCCAGAACTCTTTGCTTCGATGCAATATATATGGTGATACAAATAAATTAGAATTAACAGCAATTTCATAGCCACCCAATTGATCGTCATTCGTTGATCGACGAGAAAATAACCATACAGGTGGATATAACCTTAATGTCTCCTCTAAAACTGCTTGTGTAAAGTGCATGGAGTTAATAGCTTCATGGTTTAAATCGTTTAGTTTTTCAAATATCGGTTGTGATTCTTGATATAGCTTTTCTAATTCATCGGGTTGAGTCGACAATAAATACCACGCCCAATTTAGTGTTCCGGCTGAAGTTTCATAGCCGGCAACAATTAAAGTAATAATTTCATCAATTAACTCTATATCCGTAAATTTATTTCCTAATTTATCTGACGCGTTGAGGTACATCGTCAAAAAATCATAATCTTCAGTATTTTCTTGTTTACGTCGTATCGTTATTATTGATAATAACGTTTGCCTTAGATTTCTCATTTTCATAACCACGGATAGATTTCTAGTCGTATCCTTACTTAAAAAAGAAAATGGGTTTTCACCATTTTCATCAATCAAATTCTCGTAATCTTCACCAAAAATTGATTTTAAAATTAACTCAAGTGCAAATTCACTCATCTCTTTAGTGATATTAATTGACTGCTTGTTTTCGATGAGAGCGTCCCATGCGGTGGCTCTATTTTTTGAGCAAGAAATCATCTTCTGGATTAATTTATGTATATTTTGCCTAGCAAAGGTAGGCTGAATCATTGTTCTTGCTCGTCGCCAAGTTTGACCATCACTTACAATAAGGCCATTACCAAGTAGCATTTTAATTCTCTCAAAACCCGGTCCTTTACGGTAATTTGAGTGATTCTTTACTAATAATTCTTTTATTAAAGTAGGGTCATTTATAAAATAAGAAGACGTATCCTTATTTGAATTAATTTTAAAAATATTTCCATATTGGTGTTGTAGTTTTGTTAATTCGTTTAGAGTTGATGCATTAACATCAATATCTATTTTAAGATCACTGACTTGCGGGCACGATTTAATTTTAAGAGTTTTTTTCATGGATTGGGTAAAGTGAATTATAATATCTAATGTTGATATTACATTGAGTGCTCAATCACTGAAACTGATAATTTAACTATGAAAAATTATAGGGCAAATAATGATAGATAATAATAAAGATTATTCTAATTCGCCATCTGCTTATCACGGCAAGCGTCATCTCTCGATTGGTCGACGCGTTTATTATTTTTTCAGTCTTCCTATTTTGAAATTTTTTATACAAGTCTTAATTAGAACCTACAAGGTTAAAGTGATCCGCGGATCTGATGTAATTGAAGACCTAATAAGAAATAAACGAACAACTGCCCCTTGTTATTGGCATGAGCATAGCTTTGTTTGCTTAACACTGATTTCAAAATGGCTCAAAAAAGGTTTCAAGGGTGGATTTATAGTTTCACCTTCGGTAGATGGCGAGGTTCCTGCAAAAATTGCTCGTTCATGGGGCGCGCATGTTATTAGAGGCTCCGCGGTTAGAACTGGAGCCTCTGCAATGATGGGTATTCATAAAATAATGAAGGAAGGAATTTCAATAGTAACAGCTGCGGATGGCCCACTTGGGCCAAAGTATGAGTTTAAGATTGGCGTGGCACTAATGGCAAAAATAGGTTCAGCACCAATTATTCCTATTTCTTGCGCTTCAGATCGTGCATGGCGTCTGAACCGATGGGATAATTTCATGATTCCGAAGCCATTTTCAAAAGTGGTTATTGCTGTTGGTGCGCCTCATTATATACTCAAGCAATGCTCGTTGATTGAACTTGAAGAGCATCGGCAGCAAGTTCAAGATGAAATGAATAATCTAATGAGGGAAGTTAAAGGATTTATATCTAATGATTAGCACTAGAAAAAAAATAAATAGATTTGGACTTCACTTTTTGATTATGAATTTGTTACTTGGTTATTTAGTGGCGCCCTCTTTTGGTGAAGAACAATTCGCATTAAAAGCTCATGAGGCAAATTACAAAGTAGACATAAAAGGTTTTACTGCCGAATTGAAAACATCTTTAAAGACTTCGGATGGCGTTAATTTTTTTGCTGAAGACTTTATAAAGACAACTGGTGTAGCGAGTGTTTTTTTGAAGGGCACACTAACGTCAACCTCTAAGTTCTTCGTTGAAGGATATAATCTTAAGCCCAATTATTTTTATTCTTTAGATACACTTTCAAAAGAAAAAAAGAGATTAACGCTCGATTTTGATTGGGTAATCAATCGAGTAAATATTAATGACAATGAGAAAAAATCAACGATATTATTAAATAACAGCATCAAGGATCGACTTACGCTTAAATACGCACTAATGATGGATCTTTTGGGCGATCAGCTTCAAAACCAATACAGTCTGTATGAAAACGATAAAATCAAAAAAATAAAAACTACAAACCTTGGTACTAAGGTGATTACTATTGACCATGGAGTCTATGAGGTTATCGGTATACAAAATCAAGCATCAGGCTCATCAAAATTATCTATATTTTGGTGCGCAGAGAAATTAGGATTTTTACCGATTCTGATAGAACAATATCGTGATAATAAATTGTGGTTGAGCGCTAGTTTATCGAGTTATAAAGAGATCGTTTAAGGTTCTTTCTGGTAAGTTTGCAGTACGCTGATTTCGTTTAAATCTCTATCTCTAAAGATCAATAATCTTTCTAATATGTTTGAACTATTAACTAGCTTGTATTCTTCTGTGATTTTCATGCCGTAATCATCAAGAGTGTCGATTCGATAAACATTGTTAAACCATCCCGATGATCTTCTTGCTATTACATTGCCGATTGTAATTTTTTTCACTTCACCAAAACTATATTCTTCCACAATAGATCGATTGAAATTAATGAAGAGAGAATACTTGGTTTGAGTGATTTTAATTTTGTTTGTATTTTCAAAAAATAAATGTGCTACGCCACGAGAATTACGTTTAACTTTTGAAGTATTACGGCCATCAAAAACACCGGTAGTTTTAATACCTCGATAATTAACGTTATTGGTTTGCTTGATGGCAGATTCGATCGATTGTTTGTTATCCTCAAACTTTCCAGAAAATACCCAGCTGCCATTCAGATCAATTTCATTGAGACTATTATTGCTATATTTATCGAGTTCTTCTATGGATGCGCAACCATTCAAAGACAACATTAAAAATAAAAGAAGAAATGAAAATTCTTTACGCACTAGGACTTACCTCTAAAATATAAAAACTGTTACCATAATAATATAATAAGTTTACTTTTATTTTTTACCTGAATACAAACATTCATTTTTTTATAAAAACCCTCTCATTATGAATATACAAGATAATGTTCGATCAACATGGACAAAAGAACTGATAAAACCTGCTGAGATGCCAGTCAAAGCAGAAGTTGTTATCATTGGTGGTGGGATTGTTGGTGTTTCAACAGCTTATTTCCTTGCTAAGCAGGGGATTGACGTTTGTCTCTGCGAAAAAGGCTACGTATCGGGCGAACAATCCGGACGAAATTGGGGCTGGGTCAGGGTTCAAGGTAGGGACGAGCGAGAAATCCCAATGATGCTAAAAAGTTTAGATATCTGGCGTAATCTATCTAACGAACTTGGCGAGGATGTTGGTTATCGTGAAGATGGTTGCCTTTATACTGCTTACACAGAAAAAGAGCTGAGTAACTATCAGGGCTGGGTTGATTTAGCTAAAGATTATAATATTAAAACGGATTTTATTTCAGGTAGTGAGCTTAAAAGTGCTGCTGGAATGGCATCTAGAAATTGGGTTGGTGGTATTATAACGAAATCAGACGGAAGAGCGGAACCTCAAAAAGCATCATTAGCCATCGCGCGAGGGGCACAAAGAAATGGTGCAACCATATTAACTAATTGTGCTGTACGCGGTCTTGAAACTTCATCAGGCAAAGTATCTGCAGTAGTTACAGAGTATGGCAGAATCAATACATCGATTGTTTTATGTGCAGCAGGTGCCTGGTCGTCTTTATTTTGTGGATCGCTGGGTATTAAGGTTCCGCAACTTAGGGTTCGTGGGACAGTGGCAAGAACCAACGTAGTTGATTCGCCCATCAAAGGAAATATATTCGATAAGAATTTAGGTATAAGAAAGCGTAATGACGGTGGCTATACTGTTGCTCATGGCTCTGTATTGGACCATTCAATAACTCCTTCTACGTTTAGGTATGCACCAAAGTATTTACGGGCATTATGGAAAGAATTTAACGCCCTAAGAATATCAATTGGCATGGATTTTTTTGATGAGTTGAAAGTACCAAAACAATGGAAATTAGATGAAATATCTCCCTTTGAAAGTATGAGAGTACTGAACCCATCACCTAATAAATCCGTTGTAGCTGAGATTGAGGCTAGTTTAGGATTGATATTTCCAGAATTCAAAGACGCTAAGATCATTGAAACTTGGGCTGGGATGGTTGAAACTACACCAGATGTTGTCCCTATAATCTGCGAAAGTGACGAGGTGCCTGGATTTTTTATAAGTACGGGTTTTAGTGGCCATGGATTCGGTATAGGACCTGCTGCAGGTCAAGCTATTGCAAGAATGATTGAGAATAAGGGTACAACTGACTTAGCGCCATTCAGGTTGAAGCGTTTCTTTGATGGTAGCCCGATTCGTCCAAATTCAACTATTTAAGTTATCAGATAAAAATTCATATAAACATAATTTTAAATAGTATATTTAATTTTATTTATATATTTTTTATCAGGTAATCAACCAGCATCATGCCTAGGTAAAAGCATAAAAATGCGGCAAGTAAGGTACCAAATAAATAGATAAATGCCTGAAAATATTCTTCAATCTCTTTAAATTTATGCATTTCTAGTACCAGTGCAGAGAGTGTGGTGAATGAACCACAAAATCCAACAGCAAATAACAATCTATTTTGCTCGATAAGGATGTTATTAGTTGGCTCTGAAGACAAATTAAATACGTATTGAAATATTACACCCATCAAAAAACAACCTATTGTATTCGAGAGGATCGTTCCGGTGACAGTAACGGCATTATAATAATTCG
>CAJJBK010000029.1 GCA_905182415.1 uncultured Woeseiaceae bacterium
ACGTGAAGATGGTAGTTGCATTGATTGCCCCGATCGCTATGGAAGAAGGTTTACGCTTCGCCATACGTGAAGGTGGTCGTACCGTTGGTGCTGGAGTAGTCGCGAAGATACTTAAGTAATTATTTAAGAAGGTTTATAAGGAAAAAATATCGTGGCAACAAATCAAAATATTCGAATTCGTCTTAAAGCATTTGATCATAGATTAATAGATACTTCTGCTAGAGAGATTGTCGATACAGCAAAAAGAACTGGCGCAGCTGTAAAAGGCCCAATTCCATTACCAATGAAAATGGAAAGATTTACAATCTTGATTTCTCCGCATGTTAATAAAGATGCCCGTGATCAATATGAAATACGTACGCACAAGAGGCTAATGGATATTATTGATCCTACTGATAAGACAGTTGATGCATTAATGAAATTAGAATTGCCAGCCGGTGTTGATGTTCAAATAAAACTAAATTAGATTTATTTATCAGACAATTATTAATTTATAAGATAAATAGTTTATTAATTACTTGATAGCTGCCGATCTAACGCTATAATGGTCGGCTGATTTTAGCCGTTCCAAGAGTCGGCTAAAAGTTAACTACTTATTATTAATTTTATGTAGTTAGTGTTAGGTCGCTTTGCATTAACAATTAAAGCGTACTCGGCAAATCTTGGGCCTGGATTAATCCAGACAGGGTCAGTTCTATTACATAGAAATTCTATGATAACTGGCCCTTTGTTGTGTTTAAGAGAAATAAAAAGCGGGATCTCGATAGTTAAAAAAACTATTAGAATAATTTATTTACAAAGATTGATTGCAAGGATTTAAAAAATGACAATTGGGCTTGTAGGGCAAAAATGCGGAATGACAAGAATCTTTACAGAAGATGGTGTTTCTATACCGGTGACTGTGATAGAAGCAATGCCAAATCGTATTACCCAAGTAAAAACATCAGAGAGAGATGGCTATAATGCTGTTCAAGTAACCTCAGGCTCAAAGAAACCTGAACGAGTTAATAAATCGATGGCAGGTCATTTTGCAGCAGCAAATGTCGAAGCTGGTAACTTAAATAATGAATTTCGTATTGAGGAAAATGACGAAGTTATTTTTGAAGTTGGTTCTGAATTAAAAGTGGATGTTTTTCAGGAAGGTCAAATAGTAGACGTTATTGGAAAATCTATAGGTAAAGGTTTTGCTGGTACTGTTAAACGTCATAATTTTAGTATGCAAGATGCTACTCATGGAAACTCGATTTCACATAGGGCGCCTGGATCTATAGGTCAAAACCAAACACCAGGCCGAGTGTTTCCAGGTAAAAAAATGGCCGGGCATATGGGTAATGTGAAGCGTACCATGCAGAATCTAGAAATCGTTAAAGTTGATTTAGATAGAAACTTGATTCTTGTTAAGGGTGCGGTAGCGGGACATACTGGATCTAGAGTGGTAGTCCAATCAGCCGTAAAATACAAAGAACAAGAAATCGAAATAATACGCTCACTAAATGCAAAAAAAGATGCTGAAGTAGAAGTTCAAGATGATCAAATTCAAGCTTCTGATGATATACAGACGTCAGATGTGGCAGAAATTAGTATTACTGCTGAAGCATCAAAATCTTCAGCAGAAGAAATATCCACCTCATCAGATGAGGTTCAGAATAAAGATTCCTCTAAAGACACTGAAAAAGAGTAATTAAGCTTTATGAAAATTAAAACACAAGATAGTAAAAATTTAGATATAGCGGATACTGCATTTGGTGTGCCTTATAATGAGGCGTTGGTCCATCAAGTAGTTAATGCAGTATTATCAGGTGCTCGTGCAGGAACAAAAGCTCAAAAAAATCGTTCTGCAGTTTCTGGTGGTGGGGCAAAGCCTTGGAAGCAAAAAGGAACAGGTAGGGCAAGAGCAGGAACTATAAGAAGCCCGATATGGGTGGGTGGCGGTAGGACGTTTGCTGCAAAACCACAAGATCACAGCCAGAAAGTGAACCGTAAAATGTATCAAGCTGCAATGCGTTCGATTCTCTCTGAGTTGTTTAGGCAAAAACGTGTTGTGGTAACGGAAAAAATAGATATTAAAAAACCAAAAACAAAAGACCTCTTAAAAATACTTAATAAAAATGACTTAACTGATGTTTTATTGGTTAGTGATGCTTTTGATGAGAATTTGTTTTTGTCGGCTAGAAATGTAAAAAATGTAGGAATTTGTAATGCCGGTTCAATTACTCCTGTAATTTTGATGAAGCACGACAAAATCTTAATAACAGTACCTGCATTAAAGTTGATTGAGGAGCGTTTTGCATGAACAACTCGACTAATCATCAAGAAAGACTATTGACTATTATTATGGGTCCCCATCTATCTGAGAAAACGACCGTGGTTGCTGAGAAGCTCAATCAAACTGTTTTTAAAGTACGTGTTGATGCTAATAAGAAGGAAATAAAGCAGGCTGTCGAACATTTATTTGAAGTTAAAGTTGAAAATGTGACAACTATCAATTGCCAAGGAAAGACAAAAGGTCGCGGTAAAATGGTTGGTAAGAGATCAAATTGGAAAAAAGCCTATGTAACATTAGCAATGGGAAGTCAAATAGATTTCCTTGGTGCTGAGAACAGTTAAGGTAAAGGAAAGAATATGTCACTTCATAAATCAAGACCAACTTCCCCAGGCAGAAGACATCAAGTAGCCGTAAAAACTACTGGCCTGCATAAAGGTAAGCCTTTCTCAGGATTATTAGCCAAAAAACTAAAGAATGGTGGAAGGAATAATACAGGCAGAATAACCGTTCGTCATCAAGGCGGCGGTCATAAGCAGCGCTATCGCATCATTGATTTCAAAAGAGATAAAGATGGTATACCAGGTGAGATAGAAAGACTGGAGTATGATCCAAATCGAAGTGCGCATATCGCTTTAGTTAAATATATGGACGGAGAAAGAAGATATATATTAGCGCCTAAAGGTATTGAAGTAGGAAGAAAGATAATGTCGGGAGATGAGTCTCCTATAAAGACTGGAAATGCACTAACTTTAAAAAGTATTCCTATAGGTACCTTGGTGCATAACATTGAAATGAAGCCAGGAAAAGGTGGTCAGCTAATTCGATCTGCAGGTGGGACAGCTCAGGTAGCAGCGAGAGAAGGAGCTTATGTATCCATTCGCCTTAGGTCCGGTGAAACAAGGAAAATTCATATTGATTGTAAAGCTACTATTGGTGAGATCGGTCATGGCGAGCATAATTTGAGAAAAATTGGTAAAGCCGGTGCAATGCGCTGGAGAGGTGTAAGACCTACTGTTCGTGGTGTTGCGATGAACCCCGTTGATCACCCGCATGGTGGCGGTGAAGGAAGAACGTCTGGAGGCAGACACCCCGTAAGCCCATGGGGAACTCCAACCAAAGGCTATAAAACACGCTCAAATAAAAGAACTGACAATATGATCATCCGCAGACGTAAAAGAGGTGTTAGATAATCATGTCTGAATTAAATAAAGATTTATATAAAAGGAATTACTAGATGCCACGTTCAATTAGAAAAGGCCCTTTTGTCGATACGCATTTAGCGAATAAAGTTGCTGAGGCGAGTAAAACGAATTCAAGACGACCAATAAAAACTTGGTCACGTCGCTCGATGGTTCTGCCAGATATGGTTGGGCTTACTATCGCTATTCATAATGGAAGACTGCATGTGCCAATTCTTATTTCTGAAAATATGGTTGGCCATAAATTAGGTGAATTTGCGGTAACTAGAACATTTAAAGGTCACTCCGGAGACCGAAAAACATAGTTTTAAAGGTAAAAAAATGAATGTAGCAGCAACTTTAAGATACGCACGTATATCACCTCAAAAGATGAGGTTAATGGCTGACGCTATTCGTGGAAAAAGTGTTGATGAGGCAATTAAAATACTTACTTTTTCTCCACAGAAAAGTGCTGGTATTGTGAAAAAAGTTTTAAATTCAGCAATTGCAAATGCTGAACATAATTTAGGTGCTGATATAGATGAGTTAAAAGTATCGACCATAGAGGTCAATGAGGCACCAAGATTCACTCGTTCAAGAGCACGTGCCAAAGGCCGTGGAGAAAGAATAATAAAGCGTAACAGTCATATTACAATTCGCGTAGGCGACGAATAAAGAGAATTTATATGGGTCAGAAAGTACATCCAATTGGTATAAGATTAGGCATCGTAAAAGATTGGTCATCAAAGTGGTATGCAGATACCCAGACTTTTCCTAAGTATATAAAACAAGATCATGAGGTCCGTGTTTATATTAAAGATAAACTCAAAGATGCCTCTGTCAGTAGAATTAATATAGAACGACCAGCAAAAAAAGCCAATATCACGATTATGACAGCAAGACCAGGAATTGTAATCGGTAAGAAAGGTGAAGATATTGAAAAGTTAAGAGCAAAATTAGCATTAATGATGGATATGCATATAAATGATGTTCGCTTAAATATATCTGAGATTAGGAAGCCTGAACTGGATGCACAACTTGTCGCAGAAGGAATAGCTCAACAACTTGAAAGAAGAGTAATGTTTAGAAGGGCTATGAAACGTGCTGTAACAAGCACAATGCGATTAGGAGCTGAAGGAATTAAAGTTAAGGTTGGTGGACGACTCAATGGTGCTGAGATTGCTCGATCAGAATGGTATAGAGAAGGTAGAGTTCCTCTTCATACACTTCGAGCAGACATAGATTATGGGGTTTATGAAGCTAATACAACTTATGGAATTATTGGTGTAAAAGTTTGGATCTTTAAGGGTGAGATTTTCGATAAGCCTAAAGTTATTGAAGCAGACTCGAAAGACGAGCCGAAAAATCCTTCGTAAGGAAATAATTAGATATGTTGCAACCAAAAAGAACAAAATATAGAAAACAAATGAAGGGACGAAACCGTGGCTTAGCGTTACGAGGAAGCTCTGTATCGTTTGGAGAATTTGGGCTCAAAGCTACCGAAAGAGGGCGTTTGACTGCACGTCAAATCGAAGCAGCAAGACGAGCGATGACCAGATATATAAAGCGTGGTGGAAAGATTTGGATTCGTGTTTTTCCAGATAAACCTATAACCAAGAAACCACTTGAGGTAAGGCAGGGTAAAGGGAAAGGTAATGTTGAATACTGGGTCTGCCAGATACAACCAGGACGCATGCTCTATGAAATGGAAGGTGTTACAGAAGAAGTAGCAAGAGAAGCATTTAAGCTTGCAGCATCAAAACTTCCATTTCCAACCACATTTGTAACAAGACAGGCAATGTAAATGAGTGATAATGAAAAAAAATTAGATACGAGAGAAGATCTAAATAAAGAGTTGCTTGAATTAAGAAGAGAGCAATTCAATCTCCGCATTCAGCAAGCAACTGGACAATTAAATCGTAATCATGAGCATGGTCGCGTCAGAAAGAGTATTGCGCGTATTAAAACTGCTATTAATCAGATCAAGAAATAAGGTAATAAGTAATGACTGATGAGAAAAAACAAGAAAGATCACGAAGACCTTTAATCGGAAGAGTGACTAGCAATAAAATGGATAAAACTGTTTCAGTTGCTATTGAGAGGGTTATTAAGCATCCAATCTATGGAAAATATATTCGTCGAACTAGTAAGTTAATGGCTCATGATGATGGAAATAGATGTAATGAGGGCGATCAAGTTACCATAAGTGAATGCAAACCAATGTCTAAGAATAAATCATGGACCGTGGTTGATATTTTAGGAACCGAGAGAAAGTAGTTATTTTATGAAAATTTTAATCTCTTTATATGGAATAAATTCATGATTCAAATGCAAACAGTGCTTGATGCAGCGGATAATTCTGGTGCTAAACGAGTGCAGTGTATCAAGGTATTAGGCGGCTCAAAAAGGCGCTATGCAGCCATTGGTGATGTCATCAAAGTAAGTGTAAAAGATGCAATACCTAGAGGTAAAGTAAAAAAAGGCGAGATATATAGTGCAGTCGTAGTTAGGACCGCAAAAGGTGTACGCCGAAGTGATGGATCTCTAATACGTTTTGATGGAAATGCTGCGGTTTTGTTGAATTCAAGGCTTGAACCAATAGGTACAAGAATCTTTGGGCCGGTGACTCGTGAATTAAGAACGAAGCAATTTATGAAAATCATATCCCTAGCACCAGAAGTATTGTGATTTTTGGGATTACAGGTAAAGAAAATGAATAAAATTAAACGTGGGGATGAGGTGTCGGTAGTTATTGGAAAAGATAAGGGCCGGCGTGGAACAGTGCTTGAGATATTGTCCAATCATAAGGTATTAGTTGAGGGTATTAATATAGTGAAAAAACATACCAAAGCCAATCCAAATGCAGGTGTCGAAGGCGGTATAATTGATAAAACAATGCCCATAGATATTTCAAATGTAATGATTTGGAACCCGGAAAAAAATCAACCAGGACGAGTTGGATTTAAGACGGATAAGGATGGTAAAAAAATACGTATATTCAGATCTAACGGGGCTGCAGTAGATTTATAATCAAAATAGAATTAAATTTTTTGATTGAATAATTAAATATTAGGTACAGAAAATGGCAAGATTATTAAAAGAATACAATGAGGAATTAAGACCTAAAATTCAAAAAGTATTAGGCCTGAGTAATCCTATGGAGATTCCAAAAGTTACTAAAATTACATTAAATATGGGTGTAGGCGAGGCGGTTGCAGATAAAAAGATACTAGATAATGCGCTTAAAGATATGGAAAAAATTGCAGGCCAAAAGCCAATCAAAACATTGGCAAAGAAATCAGTAGCTGGATTTAAAATCCGGGATGGCTATCCAATTGGTTGCAAAGTAACCCTCAGAAAATTGAAAATGTATGAATTCCTAGACCGTTTAGTCAGCATTGCAATTCCTAGAATTAGAGATTTTCGTGGCTTGAATCCGAAATCTTTTGATAAACAAGGTAACTATAGTATGGGTGTTTCGGAACAAATTATATTCCCAGAAATTAATTATGATCAAATAGATGCAATCAGAGGTATGGATATAACTATATCGACGACTGCTAGAAATCCAGAAGAAGGAAAAGCCCTTTTAGAAGCATTTAATTTTCCTTTCAAGAAATAAGAGATAATTTATGGCTAAAAAATCAATGATAGAAAGAGAATCAAAGCGAGCAAGACTCGTACAGAAGTATGGTGAAAAGAGATTATCTTTGAAAAAAATTATTAGAAATATTAATTCAACTGATGATGAGCGAGAAGTTGCTCAAATGAAATTGAATGCATTGCCAAGAGATTCAAGTACATCAAGAAAGAGAAATAGATGTGCGATTACTGGACGACCTCATGGTGTATACAGGAAATTTGGCTTAGGAAGAAATAAACTTCGCGAATCTGCCATGAAAGGTGAAATACCCGGTTTAACTAAAGCCAGTTGGTAGCAAGGAAACTATTATGAGTATGAATGACCCAATATCTGACATGTTAACTAGAATTCGTAACGGACAAAGTGCGAATAAAACACACGTTAATATGCCTTCATCATCAGCAAAGAAAGATATTGCTAATGTACTAAAAAATGAAGGTTATATAGTTGATTTCGAGGTAAAGAAAGATGGCGCTTCTCAAAACCTAGAAATTGAACTTAAATATTACGAAGGAAAGCCTGTTATAGAAAATATTGAACGAACTAGTAAGCCAGGTTTAAGGATATATCGAAACAAAGAGGAGTTACCAAAAGTACTTGGGGGTCTTGGTGTGTCTATTATATCTACTTCAGCTGGTGTTATGAGTGACCGACAAGCAAGAAAAAATGGAATTGGTGGAGAAGTACTTTGCATTGTTTCTTAATGTGAATACTTTTAAATGAGAAAATATTATGTCTAGAATTGCGAAAGAACCAGTAAGTTTACCAAAAGATGTCGAATATAATCTTTCTGGCCTAACTCTCACATTAAAAGGAACCAAAGGTTCTTTGACAATGGAGGTTAACCCAGAGGTAATAATTGAGGAAAATGACAATTTAATATCGTTTGCCGCACGGTCGGGATCAAAATTTTCCTCGGCCATGTCTGGTACGACGAGAGCATTGGTAGCAAATATGGTTTTTGGTGTTTCACAAGGATTTGAAAAAAAATTAGAGTTAGTTGGGGTTGGTTATCGAGCTAAGTCTCAAGGGAAAAATTTAAATCTAACATTAGGGTTTTCTCATCCAGTCTCTTATGAGGTACCCGAGGGCATAACAATTGAAACGCCAAGTCAGACGGAAATTATAATAAAAGGTACTGATAAACAAAAAGTAGGTCAAGTTGCTGCTGAGATACGACATTTCAGACCACCAGAACCATATAAAGGCAAAGGTGTAAGGTATGCGGGCGAACATGTAGTGATGAAAGAAGCTAAAAAGAAATAATTTAATCTAAGAATGAGATTGATATGAAACTTGATAAAAAACAAAACCGAACAAGAAGAGCAAGAAAAAGCCGAGCAAAAATTAAAGAGCTCTCGGTAAATCGACTTAGTGTGCATAGAACTCCTCAGCATATTTATGCACAGGTGATTGCAGCCAATGGTGAAATGATAATCGCAAGCGCTTCTACTCTTGAAAAAGAAAGTAAAAATGAATTAAAAAATACCGGGAATATAGCTGCAGCAGCTTTTGTAGGAGCTAGGATAGCCGAAAAAGCAAAAAAAGCAGGTATCGAATCAGTTGCATTTGATAGATCTGGCTTTCTTTATCATGGTCGTATACGCGCGTTAGCCGAAGCTGCTAGAGAAGCAGGTTTGAAATTCTAAGCACGATAATTTTATCAAATATAAAAAAGAATAGGAAAAGTAAATGGCAAGAAATGACCAATCACACCAAGCTGATGACTTAATGGAAAAGTTAGTCACAGTGAATCGAGTGGCTAAAGTTGTTAAAGGTGGAAGGCAGTTTGGTTTTACTGCTCTTACTGTTGTCGGCGATGGCAAAGGCAATGTTGGGTTTGGTTATGGCAAGGCTCGTGAAGTTCCGATTGCTATCCAAAAAGCTATGCAATCAGCACGAAAAAAAATGATTAAAGTCAATCTAACAAATGACACATTGCAATATGCAAAAAAAGGTAGGCATGGAGCATCTTATGTCTATATGCAGCCCGCTTCAGACGGAACAGGTATTATCGCCGGAGGAGCAATGAGAGCAGTTTTTGAATGTGCTGGAGTTAGAAATGTACTAGCAAAGAGTTATGGTTCGAGGAATTCAATAAATGTAGTGCGTGCAACAATAAGTGCACTAGAATCAATTCACTCGCCAAGACAGATTGCAGCAAAACGTGGTAAAAAAATAAAAGAAATTGTTGCAGAATAAAATAGAGAAGATAATGGCTGAGCAAAAGAAAATTAGAGTGACTTTGAATAAAAGTAAGTTTGGACGTCTAAAAGCGCACCGTGCTTGTATTTTGGGTTTAGGTTTAAGAAGAATTAGACAGACTGTAACAGTCATTGATACCCCAGAGAACCGCGGTATGATAAATAAAATATCATATTTAGTTTCAACCGAGGAGGCGTAAAATGCATCTCAATAGCTTAAGTCCTGCTAAAGGGGCAAAAAAGAATCCAAAACGACTTGGACGAGGTCATTCAGCGGGACAAGGTAAAACTTGTGGTCGCGGACAGAAGGGCCAGCATGCGCGTTCAGGTGGTTATCATAAAGTAGGTTTTGAGGGTGGACAAATGCCTTTACAACGTCGTTTACCTAAAGTTGGGTTTACATCGAGAATGGCAGCTTATTCAGCGGAAGTTCGATTGCATGAATTAGCGATACCATCAGAGGATGTCATAGATATTGAAGTTTTGAGAAAATTACATTTAATACCAAATAAAACAAATAAAGTAAAAATAATATTATCCGGTAAGCTTGAAAAAGCAATCAAGCTAAAAGGTTTAAAAGTAACAAAGGGTGCGCGAGAAGCTATTGAAGCAGCTGGCGGAACCATAGACGAATAATGACTAAGGGATACATCAGGTAACTATATTATGGCAAAACAGCCAAAAATAAACGGAATGAATGCTGAGAAGTCAGCAGGAAATTCAGGTGAGCTTAGAAAGCGTTTTGTTTTTCTTGCTGGTGCCTTGATTATTTTCCGTGCCGGAACATTTATACCTGTTCCTGGGGTTGATCCTGCAGCTCTTGCTTCCTTTTTTGACCAACAAGCAGGAAATATGCTGGCTTTATTCAATTTATTCTCTGGTGGAGCATTATCTAGATTTGGGATATTCGCTTTAGGAATTATGCCTTATATCTCAGCATCTATTATTATGCAGATGTCGAGTATGATCGTTCCTTCAATGCAACAACTCCGTAAAGATGGCGAATCTGGCAAAAGAAAAATTACACAATATACTCGTTATGGAACGGTGTTCTTATCGTTATTTCAATCTATTGCAGCAGCATCATGGTTACAGAGTCAACCAGGCGTGGTTGTAAATCCAGGGATGATCTTTCTGGTCACAGCATGTATCACACTAGTTACCGGAACGATGTTTTTAATGTGGCTGGGAGAGCAAATTACAGAACGTGGTATTGGTAATGGAATTTCAATGATCATTCTAGCTGGAATAATTGCTGGGTTGCCTGCTGCCGTTGCAGGAACCGCAGAGCTAGTAAGAAATGGTGAAATGGCGGCAGCAACAGCGATATTATTACTGATTGTTTTTGTGGCCACAATATTGTTTGTGGTTTATATGGAGAGAGCGCAAAGGCGAATTGCAGTAAATTATGCTAGAAGGCAGCAAGGTCGAAAGATGTATCAAGGTCAAAATACTCATTTGCCGTTTAAGATCAACATGTCTGGGGTAATTCCTCCTATTTTCGCCTCAAGTATTTTATTATTCCCCGCGACAATAGCTCAATTCTTTGGTCAATCATCAAACCCAAATGCTTTTCAAGAAATATTACAAACAGTTGGAGCTAATTTAGGTCCTGGCCAGCCGATTTACGTCCTTTTATATGCAGCAATGATTATTTTCTTTTGCTTCTTTTATACTGCTTTAGTTTTTAATGCTAAAGAAACCGCTGATAATTTGAAGAAATCGGGAGCATTTGTTCCGGGTATTAGACCGGGTATGCAAACAGCCGAATATATAGATCGTGTTTTAACAAGGCTTACGTTCTGGGGAGCTTTATATGTAGCTGGGGTTTGTTTGCTGCCTGAAATTTTCCGTATGTTCTATCCAAGCATCCCTTTTAATTTCGGTGGAACCTCATTATTAATTCTTGTAGTTGTAACAATGGATTTTATGTCGCAGTTGCAAGCACACGCAATGAGTCATCAATATGATGGCATGATGCAAAAAGCAAATTTAAGGAATTATCGTAGATAATTTTGTGTATGTAGCAAAAATATTTGGAGTAAACGCATGAAAGTAAGAGCATCAGTAAAAAGAATGTGTAGGAATTGTAAAATTATTCGACGCAATCGTGTTGTTCGCGTGATTTGTTCCGACGCACGTCATAAACAAAGGCAAGGTTAAATAAAAGGAAAGGTATAAATAAGTGGCTCGTATAGCAGGAATAAATATCCCATTAAATAAACATGTTGTCATAGCATTGACAGAGATATATGGAATCGGGAATACAAGGGCGCAGCGAATTTGCATTTCTGCGGGTGTAAAACCAGAAACTAAAGTTAAAGATCTGGCTGAACCTGAAGTTGTTGGATTGCGAGAAGCGGTTGCAAAATTAACTGTCGAAGGTGACTTAAGGCGTGAATCATCAATGAATATAAAAAGATTGATGGACTTAGGTTGCTACAGAGGAATTCGACATAGACGTGGATTGCCATTAAGGGGTCAACGAACTAAAACCAACGCTAGAACAAGGAAAGGACCACGTCGTCCGATCAAAAGATAAGAATTGGTTAAAAAAGCTAATAACAGGAAAAATAATGGCAGATACGAAGAAAAAGAAAGTTAAAAAACATGTTGTGGATGCGATAGCGCATATTCATGCATCTTTCAATAATACGATAATTACCATTAC
>CAJJBK010000030.1 GCA_905182415.1 uncultured Woeseiaceae bacterium
TTACCGATCACGTCACCAACCGTTCGGGCTGATTTTTTTGGTTTTTGACCCGCAGATAAGCCAAGTCCACTCATGGCATAAATTATTCTTCTCTGCACCGGTTTTAATCCATCGCCAATTTGAGGGAGCGCACGATCCAACAAAACATACATGGAGTAATCTAGGTATGCTTTCTCGCTGTATTCTTTGAGTGAGAGCCTCTCTACACCCTCTAAATTTAATTCTTGATTCTTCATAGTTAGATTTGCGCCAAGTCGCCTTTATCTTCGAGCCATTCTCGTCTATCTGAAGCACGTTTCTTGGCTAAAAGCATATCCATCATTTGCTCACTCTCATCACCAGGTAAAACATTCAATTGAACCAATCTCCTGGTATCTCGATTCATAGTAGTTTCTCGAAGCTGCTGCGGATTCATTTCACCCAATCCCTTGAAACGTGTAACGGTAACCTTTCCTTTCAATTTTTCCTTTTCGATGCGATCAAGAATTCCGCGTCGCTCATCATCATCCAAAGCATAAAAAACACGCTTACCTACATCAATTCTAAATAAAGGGGGCATAGCCACATAAACATGACCACGCATTACCAATTCTTTAAAATGTCTTAAAAATAGAGCACAGAGTAATGTAGCAATATGCAGGCCATCGGAATCTGCATCGGCCAAAATACACACTTTATGATAACGTAAATCATCAAGATTGTTTCTTATTGGATCCACTCCAATGGCAATGCTGATATCATGAACTTCTTGAGAGCCGAGAATATCCGAGGTATCCACCTCCCAAGTATTTAATATTTTACCTCTAAGAGGCATAATTGCCTGAGTAATTCGATCCCTTGCTTGCTTGGCAGAGCCACCAGCAGAATCGCCTTCAACTAAAAAAAGCTCACATAATTCGGGCTCTTGTGAACTACAATCGGCCAACTTACCTGGTAAAGCTGGTCCTGATACAATCTTTTTACGAACCACCTTCTTCGCACTTTTTATTCTTTTTTGCGCTCGCTCAATAGCCAACTGAGCGATCAAATCCCCAGTTTCTGGGTGCTGATTTAACCACAAAGAAAAGCTATCTTTAATAATTCCCGTCACATAACCAGCCGATTCACGAGAAGACAGTCGTTCTTTTGTTTGTCCTGAAAATTGTGGATTTTCAAGCTTAACACTCAATACAAATGCCACATCATCCCAAACATCCTCGGGAGCTATTGCCAGTCCACGAGGTAACAAGCTCCGAAACTCACAAAACTCACGGATCGACGTCGCTAAACCTGTCCTCAAGCCATTGACATGAGTCCCCCCTTGGGGGGTCGGCACTAGATTCACATAACTTTCAGCCACACCTTGATCTTCGCCTGTTACCCAGACAAGCGCCCAATCAACCGCCTCATGATCACTCGTTACACTACCATTAAATGGAGTTACAGGCAGATGATCAGCACCTTCAAGTGCTTCAATAAGATACTCTTCGAGACCTTCGGTATAGCACCACTCATATTTTTCTTGAGATTTTTCAAGGCTTAGTTTGACTGTCAAGCCAGGACACAAAACTGCCTTGGCTTTTAATGCATGTTGCAACTTAGAGATCGAAATTATGGCTGAATCAAAATATTGAGGATCAGGCCAAAATCTAATCGTGGTTCCTGTATTAGCTTGTCCGACTTTTCCTACAACCTCGAGATCACCTTGCTTCTTCCCACCAGCAAAACTTAAGCTATGCTCAAGACCTTCTCGCCGAATCCATATTTCTAGGTTTTTTGATAGCGCATTTACCACCGACACACCAACGCCATGAAGACCGCCTGAATATTGGTAATTCTCTTTATTAAACTTTCCGCCGGCATGTAATCTTGTTAGGATTAATTCAACTCCAGGTATCTTCTCTTTTGGGTGAATATCAACAGGCATACCCCGGCCATCATCAACAACTTCAACCGATCCATCTGTATACACAGTAACTTCAATTTTCTTACAATAACCGGCAAGAGCTTCATCGACACTATTATCAATCACTTCATGCGCTAAATGATTTGGTCTCGAGGTATCGGTATACATTCCCGGCCTTCTTCTCACCGGCTCTAGGCCACTCAATACCTCAATATCAGCAGCTTTATAATCTTTACTCATTCACCTTCCAGCTCAGTTTTAACTGCATCAATTCTATCAGGAAGCATGGGGTTTCGCTCAGCGATAATTAATAAATTTTTGGATTTTTAAATGAAATAATAAAAAGATTTAAAATTTTTACTTAAGTAAAAAAAACAACTGATGGGATACTAAACTTCCAACACAAGAATATCATGACACACTTAAAAACATCCCTTAAACCGAAAGTCAAAGGGATGGTTAATATTTAAATTAATCTTTAAGAAAGATAAATTTTATTTAAGAAGCGTCAAACCGATCCTGATTCATCACTTTATTCCATGCAGAAATAAAATCATTCTGGAATTTATCATTCGCATCATCCGCAGCATAAATTTCACAAATAGCACGAAGTTGAGAATTAGAGCCAAAAACTAAATCGACTCTGGAGGCAGTTCTGAGATTTTCTCCCGAAGCTCTGTCAGAGCCTTGATATGAATTACTTCCTGATGCTTTCCAAGCCACTCCCATATCAAGTAAATTGACAAAAAAGTCATTGGTTAATTTTCCTGGCGTTTCAGTAAAAATACCATGACCATTATCACTGATCCCTAATGCCCTCATTCCACCAACAAGTACGGTCATTTCTGCAGCAGTCAGACCAAGTAATTGCGCCTTGTCCAACAGCATTTCTTCTGGACTCACGGAATAATCGGTTTTTTGATAGTTCCTAAAACCATCGGCACCCGGTTCAAGCACATCAAATGACTCTATATCCGTCTGATCTTGAGACGCATCACCCCGGCCTGGTGTAAATGGAACAGACAGATTTGAGGCTTTCTCAATTCCAACGTTTCCACCAAGAACGATCAAATCAGCTACTGAAAC
>CAJJBK010000031.1 GCA_905182415.1 uncultured Woeseiaceae bacterium
GACAATATTTTCTGAAAGTGAAAAAAGTGAGATCATTGAACTAGCACTCTCGGATCATGCAAGTTTTAAAAACATACAAAATTTATATGGGATTGGCGAGAAAGACGTAAAGAAGTTTATGCGAGAAAACTTAAAAGAAGGTTCTTACAAAGCATGGAGGAAAAGAGTTAGGGCTTTTTCGGACAGAAGACATACCTATAAATAGAAAGATACAATCAAAAAATTAAATTCATCAATTACCTTAATGCAGAAGAATGATGAATCTTAATCTTTATTTCAGCATTATTTCTGACCAAAATAAAAGTAAAAGCAATTTTATCTTCTTCGTCAGCGTTATAGGATTTTAATTTAAGAACCCCCATTACCGCACTAAGATTGTCTTCAATAAGAATATTAATATCCGATGCAGTGATTACTCTCCATGGTTTTAATGCAAAACCAGAGTCTTCACTAATATCATTACCAATAAAATAAGACAGAGCCGCTTTAGGATTATTTCTAAATACTATCTCATTTGTATAGGTTGGTTTGAACAACACCTTACCGAGATCAAAAGCATAATGTTTTTCGATGAAATCTTTAGCTTTTTCTTGGTAGTTATTTCCTTCTTCGCTAGCTCTTCCTATATCAATGACTCCGTCTTTCCATGACTTAAGGAAATCTTCGATCTCAATTTGATTGATGTCATTATTTATAGTCATTATAGAGTGGCTATCAAAGTTGGGTTTTATAAATCATAATGCATGTAACGGTTAATTGAAATGCTAGAATTGCATGCCTGAGAGTATTATTTATACTGAATATATATACCATACGACTGCTTAACGGGAATAAGATAAATGACACACACATCATTAGTGATTGGTTCTACAGGTTTGATAGGAAAAAAGTTACTTATTGAGTTAAGCGCCAAGGAAGGAAATATTATTGCAGTCTCAAGGAGGCCGATAAAAAATCTTCCCAGTAATATAAAAAATCTCGAGATTGATTTTGATGACTTCCTTGAGAACGAAAGCCTTCCTTTTTGTGATCATATCTATATATGTTTAGGCACAACAATCAAAAAAGCCGGCAGTCAAAAAGAGTTTAGGAAAATAGATTTAGATTACTGTGTGGCATTTGCAAAAAAAGCACGAGAATCCGGAGCAACAGATATCAGCTTAGTTACCTCTATTGGCGCGAACTCATCCGCAAAGAGTTTTTATTTAAAAGTAAAAGGGAAAGTTGAGGAAGAAATTAAAAATATTGATTTTCATAGTATCAATATTTATCGACCAAGTTTGCTACTTGGTCATAGGGAAGAAAGTAGATTTTTAGAGGGAGTTGCAAAATATATACATTACCCGTTAAATCTTTTTTTAATTGGCCCTTTGCGAAAATATAGAAGCGTGCAGGCAGCTGATGTTGCATATTGTATGGCTAATGCTGCAACAAAAAAGGGCGTAAGATATTTTTACTTTGATGACTTTAATAATTAACAGCAGAGAAACTGCTTAAATTAGGATAATAAAATGCTTGAAACCTATCAATCAGTATTTTTCGGTTTATGGTTAATTCTAACTACCATAATCATTCAAGCGATCATTTTAATTCGAAGTCATCGAAAGCAAAAGAGTTATCAGGTCGGTGTATTGGATCCCACCTTAGGGCAAGAATCTTTTTTATTTAGAGCTTACAGAGTATTTTGGAATTCTCTAGAAAATATTATTCCATTTTTTGGAATGGCATTATTGGCCATCTTGTCGGGCTATGATTCATATGCATTGAGTTTGATTGTATGGATCTATGCTTTAGCTAGAATTATTCATATGCTTTTGTATTATTTGATAGCAACTGACAAGAACCCAAGTATCAGAACTATTTTCTATTTAATTGGATTTTTTGCAAATCTTTACTTAATGATAGATTTAGGAATTTTTCTAATATGAGAAACGATTGAGTAAGCAATTGTTTTGATTTGTACATAGATGTATGAAAACGATATATATGAATATAATTTAATTCATGTTATGTTATAACATAATGAATATTCTGAATAGAAAATACATACTGCTCTTGGCAGCTTTCTTTTTTGCTGCAAGTGCTGCGTTCGATCCTTTAGCGCATGATTATCTAAGTGATGAGCTATCTGAACAAGAATGTCATTTCTGTAATAATGAGGTATCTAATCCAGTACAGCTGGATATTTATTTTGCGGAAGCATCTCTATTTGGCATTCTGGAAATCGAGAATGAAGAATATTTTTTATCTCCTAGTTTTAATAACTTTCAATCAAGAGCTCCCCCTATTTATAAAGCTTAATTATATTCAATTAAATAACTTTATACATACCGGAGATCAGCATGAAAGCAATCAGATATGCACTCATATTAATGAGCGTATTTAGCACAAATAACATATTTGCCCAAGAAGCAATTGACGAAATAATAGTTACGTCCTCATATATTGAGCAAGAACTTAATACCATACATAATCCAGTTCATCTCATAAACGGAGAAGATATTGCTGATATGGCAACTCAAAGCCTTGGGGATACCTTAGATAATCTACTCGGCGTATCTTCTGCAGATTATGGTTCAGGAGTTGGCCAACCTATCATCCGCGGGATGTCGGGAAATCGTGTCAAAATAATGAGTAATGGCAGAGTCAATCGAGATGTCGCTGGTCTTGGTGCGGATCATATAAATGATGTTGATTTAAATAACATACAGCAAGTTGAAGTTGTTAGAGGTCCTTCATCAATCTTTTATGCAAACGGAACCTCAGGTGGAATCATTAATGTGGTTGACAATACCATTGCCAGAACTGATTTTTTAGAGTCAGAATTGAGAATAGGAGCTGAAGCACAAACAGTCAATAGCGGTAATTCTGGTGAATTCTCCTATCAAAATAATCTTGCTGGTTTGAATTTCAGTTTAGCTTATAAAGATTCAGATTTTGAAAAATTTGAAATACCTTTTGGAGCAATAATTCACGAAGAAGAGCATGAAGAAGAAGAGCATGAAGAAGAAGAGCATGAAGAGAATCCAAAGTATCTGACTAATTCTGATTACGAAACTAAATCACAGCGTTTTGGCGTTTCTAAAACAGGTGAGTGGGGATATATTGGAGCCTCTGTAAGAGGAATCGAGAGTCTTTATGGTATTCCATTTCATGGCGAAGAGCATGAAGAGGAAGAGGAAGGCGAGCATGAAGAAGAGAGAATATATGTTACAACTGATTCTGAGGTCATTAATTTGGAAGGTGCATATATTTTTGAAGACAGCGCGCTGAAAAAAATTGACTACTATTATGCAGGTACAGAGTATTCCTTGATGGAGCAGCATGCTGAAGAAGCAGGTAATGAAGAAGAGGAAGAAGAGCATCATGAAGAAGGTCCTACCACATTCAAAAATGATGCAAAAGAATATGGCATGGTTGTTAACTTCTCCAATGATGCACTTTCACAACGAGCAGTGCTTAATATGATTGAAGAAGATGTCTCAGCAATAGGTCATGAAGCATTTATAAGGCCATCTGATAGTTCAGAATTCTCAATTGGTTATTATGCTAGTACTGACTTAGATATTTTTAATATTGATCTTGCTATTAGATTGGATCGAATCAACAGGAAAGGCTCACTTGCTCATGACGAAGAGGAAGAGGAGGAGGGGCATCATGACGAAGAGCACGAAGATGAAGAAGTTGATTATTTTGGTAAAGATTTTGAAAATAGTAGCCTAGCTCTCAGTGTTAATAGGGATATCAATGAATTCTTGAGCGTAAGCATGGATCTTGCGAGTGTTGAAAGAGCTCCATCCGCCATAGAGTTATATATGAATGGTGCGCATCTTGCGACAGGAAGATACGAAATAGGTAACACAAATATCGTTACTGAAAGATCTCGCAATATTGATCTATCCATCGCTTATGATAGAAGTGGATTTTTTGGCACACTTACTGTTTTTAGAAATAATGTAGATGATTATATTTATCTTGTGGATTCGGCAGCTAAGAAAAAGAAACTTACGGTTTCTAACTACAAGCAAAAAGATGCATTGCTTAATGGCTACGAATTTGAAATAGGTAAAACTTTTGAATTAAACAATGGGAATCTAGAATTATCGATTGCTAGAGATTCTATATCTGGTGAATTTAATGATGGAACAAATATTCCACGTATGACTCCAGAGAGAAATATTTATTCAATATTGTATTCCAAGGATCAAGGCAGCCAATTTAATTTGTCGTTAAAAGATGTCAAACAACAGAATGATCTTGCTTTGAATGAAACATTAACCAAAGGCTATAAGATGCTAGATATTAGATATAGCCATAAGTTAATTTCTGAATCTGGAAGAGAGGTATTTGCATCGGTATTTGGGCATAACTTACTTAATGAAGTTGCAAGGAACCATTCGTCTTTTGTTAAAAATGAAGTTCCTCTGGCTGGAAAGAACATTGGCGTAAGTTTTAGCGTTAAGTTCTAAATAGAAAATAATATAAAAAGGCATAAAGATAGACTAGCTGCCTATGCAACTGTTAGTTCAAGGATTCAAATCCAACCCTCGATGGGTTTGAATCCTTCTATCTCCAACAACAATTTTGCAGCGTAGTTTAATTGCGCTTACTAAAATAGATTCACGAAGCCATGCACTATTCTTACAAGCCGCTGGACAGCATTTAAAAATAATTAATGAGGTTGTTGAAGCCCTAGTTTTATCTAGCAATCACATAACAGTTTCAGCATTTGATCAAATTATTATCGAGTGGTATTGCAGAGAGAATTAAAATTATGATTAGAACACAATTAACAACTGACAGATTTGCTATCTCATTGTCACTGATATGTCTCATTCACTGTCTTTTCGCCCCCTCTTTTATAATTTTAACCTCCACTTTTCTTTCTTTTTCTTACGATAATGAATTTATTCATAAAATAATTGTATTGCTAGCAGTTCCTATTAGTATTTTTGCCTTATCCGCGGGGTACAAAAACCATAAAACTATTTCTTTTCTGCCTATTGGTATCGCGGGATTATTAATACTTATTCTGGTAGTGGTTTTAGGTGAGAATATACTGAGTGAATATGGAGAAAAAGGATTAACTTTATTGGGCTCAATTTTTATTACTTATTCACACTATAGAAACTATAAAATCTGTACCGAATTAGATTGTTCATGTCATTAATAAGAGGAAGAAACTGAACCCTTAATTTCTATTCGAGCTTGTGAATGAAAGATAGTGGATAACTTTCTTCATATTGAGATTTTTTTGTTATAAGATTATTTTTATAATTAATGTAATAGGTAGAAAAAATAATGAACAAAATAACAATTTCAATAATTTTAAGTACTTTGCTATGTATCCCAGTGACATTTTTGAATGCCCAAGATTTTAATGCTGGTCAGCCTTTGGGAGCTACTAATGAATCTGGTAATTTTATACCTATGAGCAGTAATGTGACTGTTTATGGCAGTTTTCATTTTGCTGAAAGTTGTACATTTGACTCAGAAAGAAATTTAATTCTTGCTATGAATAGAGGTAATAGAAGTACTTCTACTCCTGATAATGATGGTTATGTTTCTTTTATTAATCCTAATGGCAGTGTGCATACATCAAAATGGATAGGGGCGACTCGTGATGGCTTGGAATTACATGACCCGATCGGAAGTGTTATTTCAAATGGTATTTTGTATACCGCGGATAACGGTTCACGAGATGTGAGATCGTTTAATCTGGACACTGGAGAGCCTCTGAAATCTGTTGCTATACCCGGTACTGGATTTATTAATGGCATTGCGGCCACAGCAGAAGGAATGGCCTATCTTTCTGATAGTAGAGCTGGATTAGTCTACGAAATTAGTGCAGATGGGAATGTTTCAATCTTCGCAGAAGGTGAGCCATTAAGCTCACCCAATGGCGTTGCCATGGATAACGACGGCAATATCGTTGTTGTAAATATGGGAAACTCAGCCGTCACAACCTTTAGTCCTTCTGGGGAAATTGTAAAACAAGAAAATGCAATAGAAGGCGGCGGTGATGGTGTTGTTGTGCTGAAAGATGGAACAAAATATATCAGTAGCGTCAGATATGGAAGTGTATCTCGGATTGATAATGATGGAGAGGCGGAGATTATAGCTCAAGGGATACCTAATGCTGCTTCCATGTGTTATGACTCAATACAACACCAGTTGGTAATACCAATGAACCCTCATTACGCTTTGGCATTTATTAAATTGTGATTGTAAGATAATAATTTAATAAATATATTTTATGGTTTGGATAATTTTGTAATTAGTTGTATAGTTATTGTCATTAATTGTCATATACAAATTACTAAAGCACTCTATAGTTATTAGGGTTAAATGGAGAACGCATGAAAGTGTCTTATATTTATAAATTACCAACCTTCTCAGCGATTATTTCAATCATGTTGTCTGGCTGTGCCTCTCCTGTTTATGTTTACCCAGAAATTGCTTCGAATGAAGTACATTTTGAAAAGAATCCAACTACACTTAATTGTCGTCAATTAAATGAAGCAAGACTTCAGGTGTCTGCATTAATTATCACTATTGCGGAAGAGCAGATTGAGAATGCAGCAAGAAGTACACCGACATTCTCAGCAGGTATATCGGTATCAAATCCTATTACTGGTAGCGACTTTGTTGGTTATCAATCACAAGGTGTTTCACCTGATGTGAATGAGTACAGAAAACAAAAAGTTTTATTAGAAGAAATTGAAGACCTGCAACTTAGAAAATGTGTGCGCACTAACTTAGATAGCTAATTTTTTAACACCTATCTAATAGTTTAAACACCCAGCTCTGGATGGCTTTGAATATATATCATTTTTCGCAATGATTATTCATCAGGCCCCAGGGCATTTTCGTCTGACAATAAACCACTTTAGCTAGATTCGTATTTGTAAGTCTTGCGAATCTAAGATCAGCATTCGTCAAATTAGCGCCGTATAAATTTGCATTATTAAGATTAGTGTTTGTAAAAATCGTATTATTCAAATCGGCTTTAGTAAAATTAGCATTTCTAGCATCTGTATTTGCAAGATTTGCACTACTTAAATTTGCAGCATATAAATTCGCCTCAATTAGAATAGCATCGCTTAAATCAGCATCGCTTAGCTTTGCTTTGCTTAAATCGGCTTTAGTGAGATCTGCGTAACGTAGTAGCGCTTTTTTTAAATTAGCATTTCTATAATTTACTAGAACTAATTTTGCATTTTTTAAATTAGCATTTTCCAGAGAAGCGCCAAGAAAATCTGCTTTTGTAAGATCCGCATCAACGAATTTAGCTCCATCACAATATGAATGTCGAAAATTAGCGCCCTGAAGTTTGGCATTATTTAAATCGATATTTTTTAAATTAGCATTCGTGAATCTAGTATTATTAAGGTTTGCATTTCTTAGCACTGCATCACTCAAATTAGAGTCCATCAAACTTGAGTTTTCAAGGTTGCCATTAGTAAGATTAATGCCAGTTAAATCAATTTTATTTAAATTGCAATCAATACAGATTTTACTGGTAGAGATTTTTTTAGCATCGGATAAATTGTAGGCCCATAAATTTATACTAAAAAGCAACAATAAAATATTAATGATAATTTTTTTCAAAACTCTCCTTTAACCAAAGGTTGGGTATCTTTAGGTTAATTACCTTTAATTTCAATAAGCCTAATTAATTAGATTAATTTTTACTAGTTTAAATAAAGTTTATTGTAACTAACGGTGCAATAACAAAATGCGGCAACGAACTATACGCCATCATTGTGACATCTTCATCAGCATAGTATCGACTTATTATATAAACTAGTAGACTAAAATATAAAACAGGTAAATATCGAGAACTGATATGCAGAAGGCATAGACTATATAGTTATTAAGGATCTTTAAGATTTTTAAAATCTAGTTAACAAAGCAAAAGAGATTGAAATTTACATAATTGTTATCTCTCTCACCAAGACGTCTGCCACCATCTAACCAGAAAAAAGGTTTCATGCGAAAAGAGAGAGTGGTTTCGTTAGATAAAAAAATAGATGGTAATAAAGTTAGAAAAATACAAAGATTCACAATTTAAATTATCGGCAAGTATTAGGTAAAAAAATCATGAAAATATGTGCACGTCAAATCGGTGGATTCTAATTAATAAAAATTACGATATAGTTATTTTGGGTGCAGGTGCTGCGGGCTTAATGTGCGCCATAACTGCAGCTAAAAGAAATAAAAGTGTTTTGATATTGGAGAAATCTAATAAAGTAGGAAAAAAGATATTAATGTCTGGAGGTGGGCGCTGTAATTTCACGAATCTCTATGTTGAGGCAGATCACTTTCTTTCAAACAATCCACATTTTTGCAAAGCTGCATTAAAAAGATATACCCCTGAGGATTTTATAGCAAAAGTTGAAGAGCATGGAATAGATTACATAGAAAAAAAACATCATGAGTTATTTTGTGTAAAATCATCAAAAGATATTCTTAATATGCTGCTTTTAGAATGTAACGACTAGATCGGAAGAGC
>CAJJBK010000032.1 GCA_905182415.1 uncultured Woeseiaceae bacterium
TATCCAAGAGGCTGGAGGTATGATCGCTTTTGGTAGTGATTGGTTTGTATCTACACCCAATCCTTTTCCTCAGATGGAAACCGCGGTCACGCGTCAGGGTGCCACAGGAATATTAAAAGAACCGTTGTTGATTGAAGAAAGTATTGATCTTGAATCTGCCATAGATGCGTTTACTATTAATGCCGCATTTGTTAATAATCTTGAGAAAGAAACCGGTTCAATAGAAGTCGGTAAATATGCTGATCTGGTTGTATTGGATCAAAATCTCTTTGAGATTGAGGTTTACGATATTTCAGAAACAAAAGCATTACTGACTTTATTTGAAGGTCGGGTGGTGCATGGAAGTGTGGAGGAATTATGAAGCAATATTTTTTATTATGGTGTTTAGTGTTTGGACAATTATGTAGCTCGATTTCATATGGTGCAGCTGAGGGCAATCATTCTGATCTGAATATTCGTTGTGGACAGATGATCGATGGTTATTCGGGCGAACCACTGCACGATCAATTGATTTCAATTCGACAAGGTCTGATTACTAATGTTGAGCTCTATAATAAAGCAACATCTGAAGATGACGAGATACTTAATTTGAGTGCTTATACTTGTTTGCCTGGGTTAATTGATACGCATACACATATCACCGAAAGAGCTGATGAAACCAGTGATTTAAGTATTCATTATACGCGAAGCATGACTGAGGTCAGGGAAATTTCTGCTGAGAATGCGCTTACAACTTTGCACGCTGGTTTTACAACAGTGAGAAATCTGGGTGCTTACATTGCTTGGTCGGCTCGTGATCTTAGAGATCGAATTAATGCGGGTGAAATCGTCGGACCAAGAATTCAAACTTCTGGTTTTTATTTAACAATACCCGGTGGTGGTGGTGATTTAGTAATTCCTGGTATTCCTGAAAATACTATTCCAGATAGGGTGCGTCAAGGAGTCTCACGTGGACCCGATCAATTTAGAGAGAACGCTAGAAAAGCCGTCAAAGGTGGCGCTGATGTCCTGAAAATATTGGCCTCAGGAGCAGTTCTAGCTTATGGAGGGATACCGGGTTCTCCAGAAATGACTCCCGAAGAAATATTAGCGGTGGTTGAGGTTGCTCATGAGGCAGGCATTAAAGTCACAGCACATGCCCATGGCGCTCAATCGATCAAGGATGCAATATTAGCTGGAGTAGATTCAATTGAGCATGCCTCGTTAGCAGACGAAGAGGCCATTCAATTAGCAGTAAAACATCAAGTCGCTTTCTCAATGGATGTCTATAATGGTGACTATATAAATGCTGTTGCTGCTATTCAGGGTTGGCCTGAAGAGTTTTTACGAAAAAACATTGAAACTACAGATGCACAACGCGAGGTTTTCTCTACAGCTTTTAGTGCTGGCGTGCCTATTATCTATGGCACTGATTCAGCGGTATATCCTCATGGCGATAATGCCAAGCAATTTGTAATCATGGTGCGACAAGGCATGACTCCCATGGATGCAATTCAAGCAGCTACATCTGTCGCTGCAAAATTTATTGGATGGAAGGATAAAGTGGGAGCAATTAAAGTTGGCTTATATGCCGATATCATTGCTGTTAAAGAAAATCCACTTAATGATGTCTCTGCTCTGCAAGATGTATCTGTGGTTATTAAGGAAGGACAAATTATAAAACTTCCCTTGTCTATAGAAGAATAGCAAATGAAGAACATACCAACAAAAAAATATCGACTTAAAAAAATACTAAAATGGATGAAGAGTAAATTACTTAGTCAAGATTTCTTGGTAAAACAACTAATAAGAAAATGGCACAAAGAAGACATTGATGTCTGGCCTGCAGTGGATAAGTTAGAAGTAAGTGGAATTAATCAATACGAGTACAGTTTTTTATCCCAGAATGGTGAAGATGGAATTTTAAGGTATATTTTTTCTGTTATAGGTTACGAGAGTCGTTATTTTGTAGAATTTGGTTTTGGCGCTCATCAATGTAATTCCTTAAAATTAATGTTACATGAGGATTTTAATGGTCTATTGATGGATGGCTCTTCAGAACAATGCAATATATTTAATTTTGCTTGCGAGGGGATTAAAAGAAAGGGCGTAAAAGCACTAAATACGTTTATTAGCTTAAAAAACTTAGAAACGTTAATTATGTCTAATAACGTTCCAGCAAAGATAGATTTTCTTTGCATAGATGTTGACGGTAATGATTATTGGTTCTGGGAAGCATTGTCATGCATTCAGCCACGTGTAGTTTGTATTGAATATAACTCAGGAATTGGAACTTCGCATTCTTGGTCCATTCCCTATCAGAGTGATTTCGAGCGTTTTTCGGCACACCCCAGTGGTTTTTTTGCCGGCACTTCATTGAAAGCCTTAGAGTCATTAGGAATTAAAAAAGGATATCGATTGATTGGTTGTGATTCGACAGGAACGAATGCTTTTTTTCTTAGAGACGATATTGATGCAAAAGAGATAAAAACTTTATCTTGTGAAGAGGCATTTTATCCGCATCTCAACTGGCTTGATCGAGGCATCTCGCAGGACAGGCAGTTACAAATTATGCAGTCTTTGCCTTATGTTGAGGTTTAATTACTTAAGCATACGATAAATTGAAATCATTAAAATTACGTAAACAATTAATAATGGAAATGACGCTAGGGTTGTCGCGGCCTTAAGCGGTTCTAAACCACCTAAAAATAAAAGGGCTGAAGGTAAAGAGCCCAGTGCAAATGCCCAATACATTCTATTTTTCAAAGAAGGGTGTTGGTCAGGTTTAATTTCCCGACTGGTGCCCGCAGCTAACGTATAGGTAGCTGAATCATATGTCGTTGCAGCAAAGATAATACCAATTATTGCTATAAACAGTAATAAAAAATAACCCATGGGCAGAATTGCTATAATGGCTGCAATGGTCGAAGTTTGCCCTATGTCATTAACGCTCTGTATCACTGGGTAAATTTCATTTAACTCTAAGTGAATTGCGTAATTTCCTAACACAGCAAAAAATAAAAAACAGCCAAGACTTCCCCAGCCAAGCATTCCTAAAATTACCTCTCTGATGGTTCTTCCTCGAGAAATTTTAGCGACAAACATGCCGATAAAAGGGCCAAGCGCCATACCCCAGGCGATATAAAAAACAGTCCAGTTTTCCACAAAATTATTTTTTTGTAATGGATCTGTCCACGTTACCAGGGAGAAAAAGTTTTGAGTGATTAAACCGATGGAAGCAAAACTCATCTCTAGGATGAATTGGGTGGGGCCAACTAAAAAAATAAACAGTAAAAAAAGCAGTGCCAGTCTCGCGTTAATCACACTTAACAGTCGAATGCCTTTGTCTAATCCTTTGTATACGCTAAACGCAATTAGAAGAGTCACAATTAGCATGATGGTAAGTTGCAATTGTTGATCATTTTCTAGTGAGGCCAATTTAGCGATGGAAGCAGTAACTAAATCAACGCCGAATGCAAGACCTGTCGCTGATGTACCGATTAGGCCTATGATAAAAAAGAGATCGATAATTCTACCGGGCCATTTTTCTCTATAGCTACCAAGAAAACCGGCACAGGCAGCACTTAGTTTTAAGGATGGAATATTTTTGTGGTGATAAGAGACTCCAAAAGCCACTGTGGTTAAAGCATATAAAGACCAAGTAAGCGGTCCCCAATGATAAGCACCATAGCTTGCAGCCCATAAAATGGCTTGGTCTTCATGAGCTATTTGAGGTGAATTGGCATAATAAAATGTCCATTCTGTAGCTCCCCAGTAAATTACAGCGGCACCAATGCCGGTACAAAAAAGCATCGCAATCCAACTGAAATTTGAATAATCTTTTTTTGCTCCTTCTGGGCCTAATTTAATGGAACCTTTTTTACTTAGAGTGAGATAGGTCAGAAATACAATGATTGCGTTCAGAAGGAGAATATAAATGATCCCAAAGTCTCTTGTGATAACGGTGAAGGCATGATTGATAATGAGTAAGCTAGATTCAGGCTCTAAAATCATACTCAGCACAATGATAGCAAGTAAAGCGCTTCCACAGATAAGGATAAACCAATCCAATTCTGGATCATTTTTTTTGACTTTTAAGACGTTTGGTTTTTTTTCATTCATAGATGTATATTTATATTTATATTTTGAGCAATTGTATTTTTCTTTGTTTATAATTCTAGCACACAGACATTATTACCAATGAATTTATGATGGTTTATTTATTTTATAAAAAAGGATTTTTCATGCTTAAAAAATTACATTCAAATATGAGTTACTTATTCTTGTGCCTCTGTTTGATGCCATTGATGGCAGTAACTCAAGAAAACCAAGATCAAGAGTTGGATGAAATTTATGTTACTGCGACTAGGCTGAGTGCATTACTCAGGGACAGCGCAAGATCAGTTTCAATCATAGATCAAGAGCAGATTCAAAATGCCACACAGAAACTTGCTTTAGATGAAGTTCTGGCTGGAGTGCCAGGTCTGTATATGCAAAATCGTTATAATTTTGCACAAGATTTAAGAATATCCTTGCGAGGATTTGGGGCAAGATCTGCTTTTGGTATCAGGGGAATCAAAGTAATTGTTGATGGAATTCCTGAGACTCTTCCTGATGGTCAAGCGGGAGTAGATAGTATTGATTTGGGTTCAGCAAAACGTATAGAAGTTATTCGTGGACCGGCCTCATCGCATTATGGTAATGCAGCTGGAGGTGTCATCGCCATTGAAAGTGAAAGTGGTCGTAATCCAGCATTCATTCAAACAACGTTTTCAGGCGGTGATTTAGGTTATAAAAAATACCAAATCAAAACGGGTGGTAAAAATGAAAAAATGGATTATTTGCTGAATATCTCCAGCCAAGATCTGACTGGATTTCGTGAGCATTCAAAATCCGAAGGAACATTGTTTAATGGTAAATTTGGGTTTCAGATAAATCCGTCAGATCGATTTAATGTTGCCATTAATCATACCGATCAACCGATGGCGCAAGACCCAGGAGGAATTAATCTCGCCCAAGTATCAGCTAATAGAGCATCAGCAAGAGACAGAAATCTTTCCTACGATTCTGGAGAATCGCTCAGTCAAACACGAATTGGTATGGTCTACGAGCAAAATCGAGATAATGGAAATTTAATTATAAGAAATTACTATGTAACTCGAGACTTTTCGAATAAATTACCATTTAAGGGCGGCGGCTCGGTTAATATAAATCGTTTTTTTTATGGTCTAGGTGTGCAATATGATTTCAACGAATTATTACCGGAGAATTATAATTTCACTGTTGGATTTGATGCAGACAGACAAGATGATGATCGCAAGCGTTATGACAATAACTCTGGAATCATTGGCGCATTGACTTTTGACCAACAGGAAAAAGTAAGCAGCAATGGTCTTTTCGCTCAAGGTAGTTACAAGAATGGCAATTGGTCTTTTTCTACTGGTATTCGTTTTGATGAAGTGAAGTTTGATATTCAGGATCGATTTTTAAGTAATGGCGATGATTCTGGGGAAGTCGATTTTGATGCCATCAGTCCTTCTTTAGGGCTAAATTATCAGCTTGGAAATTCGATTATTTTCGGCAATATAAGCAGTTCATTCGAGACTCCAACTACCACTGAGTTGGCTAATCCAGATTCTTCAGGTGGGTTTAACTCAGCATTAAAGCCACAAAAAGCCAATAATATAGAGATTGGTTTTAAATCGAATTATCAGAATCTTTTATATGAGGTTGCTGTATTTGAGATCGATCTAAAAGATGAGTTGACTCCTTATGAACTAGAATCCTCACCTGGAAGAACATTCTATTCAAATGTTGGTAAGTCTTCTAGGAGTGGCATAGAGTCAGCACTTACTTGGAACATTCAATCCAACTTTGTCATTGATCTATCTTATACTTGGTCGGACTTTACCTTCGATCAGTTTATCGATCAAAATGGGAAGAATTTTGCGGGCTCAAAACTCCCTGGATTACCCGAGTCGTTTGCTTATTTCGGCATTCGTTATAAGAGTGATGACCAATTAAACGTTAACTTTAATGTAAATTATTCGGGTGACTTATTTGCTAACAACGCCAATTCGGTTGAGGTACCAAGTTATGTGGTCTCGAATTTTCGTCTCAGTTATGATTTTCAACAAGAAGACTGGATGATAATGCCTTATTTGGGCGTGAATAATCTTTTTGATGAGGAATTTAATAGTAATATTCGGATTAATGCTTATGGTGGGAGGTATTATGAGCCAGCGCCAGGAAGGAATAGCTACCTTGGTGTAACACTGAATTATAATTTTTAAATATTTAGTGACGTTAAAATAAAAAACACCAGACAACTTAGTTGCCTGGTGTTTTTTTATAACTATCTATTTAGGTTTAGCTATTACCATTTCTATTTCCACCAACCATCCACCAGCTAAAGCGTTTATCTGAACTGCTGAACGAGCCGGCTTATTGGGCTGCTCTTCAGTTCCAAAGTACTTACTGTAGGATCTCATGAAACCAGAAAAATCCATGCGTCCATCCATCTCAGGATCGCCGACTAAGAATACCGTTAATTTAACGGCATCACCAAAATCAACACCCAGTGATTTAAATGAATTTTCGAACTTCTTTAGCACACTTAAAGTCTGCGCTTCTGTGTCACCGGCCCATTCTCTAGTTCCTCTAGGAGCGTCTGGATTGGCTGGCGAAGGTAATTGACCACTGTGATAAATGATAGTTGTATCAGCTGTCACTTCCACTGCTCTTGAAATTGGAAAAGTTGAGTTATTAGGGAGTGCGTGACGAGTTACATCAGCAAGTGCGTTACCGCTCAGAAAAATTGCAAATAGATAAATTATTATTATTTTCATTTTATTGTCTCTCTGTTATTTTAATTATTATCATTTAGTACTATAAGTAAATTAATTTCAATAATTTCATATGATACTTATTATTTTTTATTTTCTGGCCAAGGAGTGCCTTGATCCATTACGGTAACTGGAGCCATTCCCATATAGGCAAATTTTTGTACCCTTTTCCCCTCGTAAGTTTCCGTAGTATAAATATTTCCTTTTGAATCAGTTGCAATATTATGCACGGCAAAGAATTGCCCCGGATTCCTTCCGCCGTCTCCAAAATTAGTCAGTATCTCCATGCTCTGACGTTCTATGATGAATATTTTTCTATTGGTGCCATCAGCTAGATAGATAAAGCGTTGTTCGGGATCGCTGGAAAATGAGATGTCCCAGACAGAACCATCCCCTAGGCTATTTGGTTTAACGAATAGTTCTTGTACATAGGTTCCATCAGTTTTAAATACTTGCAAGCGATTGTTGACTCGATCACAAACATAGACCATGCCATCTCTTGACGGTTCGGCACAATGGACGGGATTTCTAAATTGTTGAGCAGGCTCTTCACCGGGTTTGAATGGACCAAGATTAGTGTCATCTGGTGCGTTACCATAGGCTCCCCAATATCTTTTTAGAGCTCCGGTATCGGCATCTAACACAGCGATACGCTTGTTGGTGTATCCGTCTGCCACAAAAGCTTCGTTGGCTTCAGCGTCAAAGGCAACTTCTGCTACGCGTCCAAAATTTTCTTTACTGTGACTGTCGATCTCTGCACCAGCTTGACCGTATTGTGCAAGGAACTCTCCATTACGAGTAAATTTTAAAATATGCGAGTCGCCTCGGCCGTTTCCGCCGATCCAAATATTGTCCTTATGATCTATGCTGATGCCATGATTCGAGGAAGGCCAATCATAACCTTCACCGGGGCCACCCCAAGAATTAACTAAATTCCCAGCAGGGTCAAACTCCAAAACATTTGGGGCAGGGATGCAGCAATCGGCTTTCTTGGGATCGCTGGCAGCACCAATTTCAGTTTCTTCATTGAAGCTGTCTCTTCTGTGGATAATAAATACATGATCTTTGGAATCTACCGCAAGACCAATAGTTGAGCCCAGTATCCAATGGTTTGGAAGTGGTTTAGGCCAGAATGGATCGACTTCAAATCGAGGCGCTTCTTTGCCTTGCGCTTGCACTGATTTTGGTGTCTGATCACAAGCGGAAAGTGCAATGATCGAGAAAATAAAAATGAAAGAATGAATGTATTTTTTTATCATTATGAAGCCTCTTTTTTTATTCGAAGTATATATAGATATGATTATATTCTTGTAAATCTGTAAATTTATTGATTAACATTACTGTCACTTATTATAGTATGCAAATTAAATTGGATTATTTGAATAAATTATTATATTAGATAAGTATGTTATGTATGTTGAAATCTACTAAATCGATCTCTTTAATTAAAAAGTCAGAAAATCCTTTAATGGTCTGGTTGGCCTTGCTGATGATTCTTTTGTGTATTCCTCTCAAAGGAATTGATGCTCATGAAGTGCCCAATGATGTTCTTATCCGATCTTATTTTAAAGCCGATACAGAAACAGTTAATTTATTAGTTCGCGTACCACTAGAAGCGATGCGTGATATGAATTTTCCGGTAAAAGGGCCCGGTTATTTACAATTGAATCAAATGTCCGAGTTATCGTTAGATGCTGCCGAGATTTGGTTAGGAAATTTCGTTGACGTTTATGCTGGCGAGCAAAAAATCATAGATTGGAGTATTGAGAAGACGAGGGTCTCGTTACCCTCAGATCGATCATTTGTCAGTTATCAAGCAGCATACAAAAGTTTTTCTTTAGCGCCACTCTCAGAAACTACGCTATTACATCATGATCAGGCACTTCTTGATGTATGGATTACCTATCCATTAACAACTGACAATACAAATTTTTCTATTGATTTGAACTTTGGAGGACTCGGCTTAAATACTACGACTGTATTGGCTTTTGTTACTCCTGAGGGTGCTAATAGAATCTTTGAATTTAGCGGCAGTCCTGGTTTAGTAGAATTAGATCCCTCTTGGTACCATGCTTTCTTGCGTTTTATAGTATCTGGGATTGAACATATATTGGGTGGCTTTGATCATCTCTTGTTTGTTTTATGTTTGATTTTACCATGCAGGCAATGGCGACCTTTGATTGCCATCATTACTGCATTTACTCTAGCTCATTCTGTAACTCTCATGGCTTCTGCTTTTGGGCTAGTGCCAAAAAGTTTGTGGTTTCCTCCCTTAATAGAGATGCTAATTGCTTTGTCTATTTTATATATGGCATTGGAAAATATTCTCAAAAAAGATTTCCACCAACGCTGGTCCATCGCGTTTGGCTTTGGCTTAATACATGGCTTTGGTTTTTCTTTTGCTTTGAGTGAGTCGTTACAATTTGCTGGCAATCATCTGCTTACTTCTTTGTTGAGTTTTAATATTGGTGTTGAAATTGGTCAAATAATTATGATCCTCTTGGCTCTTCCCGTACTCAATTATTGCTTTCGAAGTATGGCGTCAGAGAAACTAGGAATCATCATCATTTCTGCTTTGGTCGCTCACACTGCATGGCATTGGCTGTTAGAGCGCTATATGACCTTGAGTGCCTATCAATTCAATATACCGTTGCTAAGCTCAATAAGCTGGAATGAATATCTGAGCATCGGTGTGTTGATGCTGTTTATTATTCTAATTTTATATCTTTTACGGCGCTGGTTTAAAACTTTTTTACCGAAGGTTTAGATCGGTTTTTCTTCAAGTTCTTTATTAAAAAAACACTTCAGGGTAAGCTCGTAAACAAATTAAATTTATTCATCGCTAATCAGAGTGATGAATAAATTCATAACAAGGAGAAGACAATGCAATCATTGATGATAGTTTTGCTTGGTATAGCAGGGATGACGTTTGGCTGGTTTGTATATTCGAAGTTCATAGCGACTAAAATATATCAACTCGATCCAAATTTTGTGACACCTGCAAATGAGTTTAATGATGGCGTTGATTTTGTACCTACCAATAAATATGTTTTATGGGGCCATCATTTTACCTCTGTGGCAGGCGCAGCACCCATAGTGGGCCCGGCTATCGCTGTTTATTGGGGGTGGGTGCCCGCCGTATTATGGGTCACCATTGGTACGGTATTTTTTGCTGGTATACATGATTTTGGTGCACTCTGGGCGAGCTCAAGACACAAAGGAAAATCTATCGGCGCACTATCTGAGGATGTGATCGGTAAACGAACACGCGCACTTTTTATGGTAGTTATCTTTTTGGTTTTATTGATGGTCAACGCAGTTTTTGGGGTGGTCATTGCTGGAGCTTTTGTTAATACACCTAATGCAGTTTTCCCTGCTTGGTCAGCTATTGCGGTTGCCCTTGTCATAGGTCAATTGATTCATCGTAATGTGAATCTTACTTTACTTTCAATTGTGGGTGTTTCGGCGTTGTATTTTTCTATTTATGCGGGCAGTGTTATGCCTATTGAATTACCCGCTAATATGTTTGGTCTTACGCCTAATGCGAACTGGATTATTATTCTTTTCGTATACGCAGCCATTGCATCAATGCTGCCTGTATGGGTTTTATTGCAACCGCGTGACTTCATAAATGGATTGCAACTTTTTGTTGGTTTATTCCTGCTTTATGGAGCGGTGATGCTCACATTGCCGGATATTTCAGCCCCAGCATTTAATAATAATATGGCTGAGGATGCCCCATCATTAATTCCATTATTATTTGTTACGATTGCTTGTGGAGCGGTATCAGGATTCCATGGCATTGTGGCATCAGGCACAAGTTCTAAGCAACTCAACAAAGAAACTGATGCTCGGTTCGTGGGTTACTTTGCGGCGCTTGGTGAGGGTTCACTGGCATTAATTACCATTGTTGCTGTAAGTGGTGCAGCACTTGCTGCCACGCCTGAAATCTGGCATCAAATATACGATAAATACGGTTCAGCCGGGGCCGGTACTTTTATTCAAGGCGGCGCTCAAATGATTACTAACGGCTGGGGGCTTCCAATTGGTGTTTCCACTACTTTGCTTGCCACCATGGTGGCTTTGTTTGCTGGCACTACTATGGATTCAGGGGTGAGATTACAGCGTTATATTATTCAAGAGTGGGGTGATATTTATAATATCGCACTATTCAAAAAAGGAATATTTGCAACTTTATTGGCAGTGACTTGTTGCTTGTTGCTGGCTTTTGGCGCTGGTGGCGCTTCAGGCTCTGGAGGATTATCTATTTGGCCTTTATTTGGTTCGACTAATCAAATACTTGCCGGGATGACACTCTTAGTGCTCTCAGTAATGTTAATCAAAATGGGTCGACCTGCTAGATACACCATTATTCCGATGGTCTTTGTTTTGATCACATCATGTTGGGCTGCCGTTTTAAAGTTGATGGAATTCTGGGCGGCAGGAAATTGGTTACTAGTGACTATCGACATTATCGTGCTGGTAACCAGCCTCATGGTTATTCTTGAAGCGATATCAGTAATTACCAAGTTTCGTAAGAATAACGCTTAATTTAAAGATCGAAAATCTTATTTGCGGATAATTGAAGTAAAAATTAACAAATTTAGTTGGATTGTTAAGATTTGTAAGTAATAAATAAGCGCTTAATTTTGAGTGACTGAGCTTAACGAAAGAGATCGCAAGATTTATGCTGTCAATCTGTTGTACCTTCACCACTAGGGTACAACAGGCTTTCAGAGTTTCGTAAGAATAACTGATAATTATAGGGGTTCTGCGTATTTCATTATTGTTGTATTAAAACAACAATTGATTACAAATAAAACTAATAAAACCCCACATTAATCTCTTAAAAAGCTTTATTTTCATTGCTAACTTTGGTTCAATCTTAAGTAACTGCCTTCACGGTAGTGGTTGTTATGGGTAGATTTTGCCTTCACCAATCGTTTTCGTGGGTGGTAATTGTCTTAAGCTATGGCGGTTTATTTACTAAACTAAAATTGCTTTTAATGAATCGGGAAACTGATTCGAAACTAAATCGTTGGGGGAACTTAAACGATGAAAAACTTTACCGGGTCAGCTTGGCTGGCTATAACTACGGTACTACTAGCACTTGGTTCTTTACCTGCCAGTGTTTCTGCACAAGGTGCAGATGAAGCAGTTGAGGAGATCGTAACGATCGGAACTCGACGTGCTGGACGTACCGCACTCGACACCGCTGTGCCGATTGACGTATTTAATCAGGAAGATTTAGATTCAATATCTTCATCTGACTTGATTGACGTCATCAAAACTTTGGTGCCTTCTTTTAACGTAGGTCGTGTGCCCATTGGTGACGGATCAACTATGGTTCGTCCTCCTCAGTTGCGTGGACTTGACGCTGATAAAACATTGGTATTAATCAATGGTAAGCGACGTCATCGTGCTGCTCTTGTAAACCTAGGTGGTTTCGGTGCTCACGGACCTGATCTAGCTACGATTCCAGCGATTTCGTTGAAATCAGTTGAGGTTTTACGTGACGGTGCATCCGCTCTTTATGGATCAGATGCGATTGCTGGCGTGATGAACTTCAACCTGAGAGATTCTGCTGAAGGCGGTCAAATCCGCATGCAGTATGGTGTCTATTCAGATACAGCTGGTGGCCCAGGTGGAATGCCTGCCGGTCAACGTGGATCACTTAACGGTCAAGGCGGAGAGAAAGACTACAAAGTAGCTCTTAACTTCGGCATGCCTTTAACTGAAGATGGCTTTATCAACGTCAGTTCAGAACTTTATCGCGCTAACGGCACAAGCCGTGGTGGACGATATGAGTTCTCGATTCCTGGTGTAGAGACAGCTAATCCTGGAACTGCTGCGGCAAGAGTAGGCGCTCAGTATGATCACGATGGTGATGCTACTACTGCGACTGTTTTCCGTGCTGGTCCTGATGCGTTATCACACATCTATTCTGACGGTACTGATGGAAATGCTAAAGGTACTCTGTTAACTATCACTAATGGTGGTGACGGAATTCCTGATGATCCAGATTATCGCTTCAGAGATAACCTTTGTAACGCTGAAATCGGCGCAGGCGACTGTAATGAAATGACTTGGGGTGAGCCGGTTCGTGACGGTATCCGAGTTATGATTAACTCAGGCATTACTCTTTCAGATTCGTCTGAAGCGTATGCTTTCTTTAACTACTCAGACACTAACGCTGACGGTTCTTTCTACCATAGACGTCCTGGTATCGCACAGTTCAAATTGAGCCGTGATGCAACTGGTCGTATTCACAATCCACGTGACCAATATCCGGGTGGCTTTACACCTAGATTCCACGGTAATGTGATTGATGAAGGTCTTACTGCTGGTATCCGTGGTGATACAAACGGTTGGAACTATGACTTCAGTTCACGTTATGGTGTGAATGAAATCCGTTACATTTTGGATAACACCAGAAACCCATCAATGGGTGCTGTTTCTCCATCTAAATTCCGCCCAGGTAACCTCATCAATGATGAAGTTTCTTTCAATGCGGATTTCTCGAAAGAGTTTGATGTAGGCATGGCAAACGACATGAACATCGCGTTTGGTTTGGAATGGCGTGAAGAAGGTTACGAAGTTGTTAAAGGTGATACACCTTCATGGACTATCGGACCGTATGCTGGTAAAGACCCGCATAACTTCGACGTAACAGCAGCAGAAGCTGCAACAGCAGCAGAAACACGTGCCGCTGGTTGTTACATTCCTGGTCTAGCAGCGACTCCTGGAACACAATGTAATGCAGCAGATCCAATCTTCAATGCATTGCCAGTGGGTTCAAACGGCTTCCCAGGATATCCATCAGCATACTCAGGTAAATACTCACGGGATTCCGTTGGTGCTTACGTTGATATGGAAATGGATGTGACTGATGAGTTCTTGGTCAACGTTGCCGCTCGTTACGAAGATTTCTCTGATTTCGGAGATAACTTCAGCGCGAAAGTAGCAGCACGATACACAATTAGTGATTCTATGACTATACGTGCATCAGCTGGTACGGGTTTCCGTGCACCGACTCCAGGTCAGATCTCTACGCGAAACGTTTCAACTCGTATTGATCCAAATGGTGAGCCAGTAGCAGAGGGTATTTTCCCAGCGACTAATCCATTGACTGCGTACCTCGGTGCGAAGCCATTGAAAGCTGAGACATCTACACAGTTCACAGTAGGTGTGAGTTCAACTCCTACTGACAACCTCGTAGTTACTCTTGATTACTACTTCATCGAGCTTACTGATCGAATCGTATTGTCTTCAGATTTCAAAGTTACAGCAGCTGTTCAAGCTGATTTGACTGCGAAAGGAATTCCATTCCAATCTGATATTGCTCAAGTTAGTTACTTTACTAATGACTTGACAACTGAGACAAGCGGTATTGATTTAGTTGCCACATATAACATGGACTGGTCGGGTGGTAATACTGTCCTTTCAGCCGCTGGTAACTGGAACTCTACGAAGATCAAAGATCGTGTTAATAGAGGCACTACTGCAGCACCTGTTTACTTCATTAACGAAGAAAGCAAGTATGACAATGAGAACGGTAATCCTGAGTATCGGATGAACCTTACAATGCGCCACACTATGAACAATGATGTTACAGTCACTGTTCGTGGAAATCTCTACGGTCCTTACAAGAATGCGAATAACTCGACTCTTGCTAGAATCCAAGAGTATGGTCGTGTTACTCAATGGGATGGTGATGTATCATGGGATCTGTCTGAAGCATATCGTTTAACACTTGGTGTTAACAATATCTTCGACACAATGCCAGATATTGACACCATTGGTGAATCTTGTTGTGGACGTACTTACCGATCTGATTCAGTTCAAGATTGGCAGGGTACTTACTACTACGTACGTGGCCAAATTAGCTTCTAATAATGGCCAAGAAATAATTGGATAAACGCTTGATTTAAAAGCAACCTTCCAATGATTAAAACCCCGCAAATGCGGGGTTTTTTTTGGCATTAATTTGGTATTTAAGAGTTTACCAAAACTTCAGAAAGAACTTATTAAGCTGATAATGTATTAAGTCTTTTGATGGCTTGTTTGGATTTAGATAACCATTCTTGTTGAGCCTGACGATAATGCTCTGGTGCAATTTCCGCTGCAGTCAGGATATCTTGATATATGGTCAGAGCATCTTCATGTCTTAGTTCGATTTCCAGTAGCTTAGCGAAATGATACTTGGCCTCAGCTCCTATGAAATATCTAGTCAACGCCTCATATTCGTGAAATGCTTCTTCGATTCTGTTGCATTTTTCAAGTGACATAGCATAAATGAGGTGACCATTGGCTGAGGTATATTGAGGATTTTTTTCCCTCAAATAATCCAAAGTAGTAATGCAGTCTTCGTATGTTGTATGGGCGAATTGCGCTTCTGCTAATCCTAGTAAAAGATCAGGATCTTCACGATAAATACCTGTCAGAATATTTTTATAATGAGATACAGCTTCCTCAGTTCGACCGTTTTCGATCAGTGTGTTAGCCAGGTGACGTGTCGCATCGATGCTACCTGTAAATTCTTGACGTTTTTCAAGAGTCTCAATATTGGCTTTACGATTTAAATTGTATTTCGCTTGTCGTATAATTTTGTGCGCCCTGGGACGTCCCAATAATTCCGGCAAAATCTCAAAGATGAAGTAAATAACTGCACCTAAAATACCTGATATAAGTATTATAAAAATCCAATATTTAGGGCGATTTGTGCGAAAGATATGCCCAATAACGAGCATGGTGAGGATGATATTTAGGTAGAGGCTTATTTCTCCAGACATAACTTTACTTTTCTGTTAATTGTTAGTTTTTAAATGATTTACTTTGCTAAATAGAATGATTGAATGATAATGCATTATCTAATTTATATCACATGCTCTTATAAGAATAAATTAAAAGCATTTGCACAGAGAAATTAATGACCATAAGCACAATACGACCACAGGCTAATGCAGTTTTAATGGTAAGACCGTGTCATTTTTTTAGTAACCCACAAACGGCAGCCTCAAATCGGTTTCAAGGTCAATCGGTTTTATCTAAGAAAGAGCAGCAAAGTCGGGCGACAAAGGAATTCGACAATTTTGTGATTATCTTGGAAGCTGCTGGTATTGAGGTAATTCAATTTGATGATACTGCTATACCAGAGACACCGGATGCGATATTTCCAAATAATTGGGTTTCATTCCATCATAATGGTTCAGTTGTTATTTACCCGATGGAAGCAAAGAATCGACGAACCGAAAGACGAATTGATATAATTGATGCATTGTCTATGCATTACAATTTTCAAGTAACGGAGACGCTCAATTTAACTCACTATGAAAAGCATGATAAGTTTCTTGAGGGAACTGGAAGCATGGTAATGGATCATAACAATCGAATAATTTATGCCTGCCGGTCATCCAGAACTAATTTAGAGGTAGTGTCAGATCTTTCTAAAAAATTAAATTACTCTACGATTACGTTTGATGCAACCGATCGTTTTGGCGACCCTATCTATCATACAAATGTCATGATGAGCGTTGGTAATAAATTGGCAATTATTTGTCTGGATACCGTTAATTTGATTGAAGAAAAAAATAGTTTGCTGAAAAGTTTAAAGGCAAATAATACTGAGGTATTGTTACTTTCCATTCCTCAAATGGAAGCATTTGCTGGAAATATGCTGGCATTAGAATCATCGAGTGGTGAACCACTACTGGTAATGTCAGAACAAGCCAAAGAGTCATTAGATGAGAAACAAATTATCTGTATTGAGAAGTACGCAAAAATTATATCGGCGCCATTAAATAGCATTGAAGCTTCGGCTGGTGGGAGTGCTCGTTGCATGCTGGCTGAAATTTATCTACCTAAAAAAGAGAATGTAAAATGAATAAAATTCGAAACAACATACTCATGTGCCCGCCAGATTATTTTTCTGTAGATTATATTATTAATCCATGGATGGCTGGGCAAGAAGGTGCTCCAGACCGTGAGAAAGCTCATCATCAATGGGGTATGTTGAGAGATGAAATTGCAAAATATGCTGATATCAGCATTGTTGATCCACAGCCAGATTTACCTGATATGGTATTTACCGCTAATGCAGGAGTGGTATTAGGGAATAAAGCTATTGCAAGTCATTTTATGCCGCATGAGCGTCGTCCAGAAGAAGCTCATTTTAAGTCATGGTTTTCACAGAATGATTTTGAATTATTGGATTTAGATGAAAAAATTGGGTTTGAAGGTGCTGGTGATTGTCTGTTTGATCGAGGCGGCCCATGGCTATGGACTGGTCATGGATTTCGAACAGAAATCGAGGTCCATAGTGAGATAGGTTCATATTTTAATGTTGAAGTTGTCCCATTACACTTGGTCGATTCAAGGTTCTATCATATTGATACCTGCTTTTGTCCGCTTGAAGGGGGGTTTGTAATGTATCATCCACCTGCATTTGATTTTGATTCACGGATAGCCATAGAATCTCGTATTCCACCTCATAAGCGTATTATCGTTGACACTGAGGATGCTGGGAATTTTGCCTGTAATGCAGTTAATATTGATAACAAAATCATAGTTAATTCGGCCTCTTCTCACCTAAAGAAAGATTTAAGTGAATGCGGATTTGAGGTCACCGAAGTTGATCTTTCTGAATTTTTAAAAGCTGGGGGCTCTGCAAAATGCCTGACCCTAAAGTTGGTTGATGGCGTCTTTGAAATTATGGAGTAATTGACGTTTGAATTATTTATCCAATCCACGTATCCGTCTATTTATTGGCGCTTTCATGATTAGCTTTTCCCCAGTATTTGTCAGTCTAGTCAATGTATCACCCACAATCAGTGGCTTTTATCGTGTTTTCTTTGGCGGCTTGGTATTGACGATTGTTATTATAGCTTCAGGACGAAGATTCGAATTCACTCGAAGTATCTGGATGACACTGATTTTTTCTGCGCTTTTTTTTACTGCAGATTTATGGTTTTGGCATCGAAGTATTTTATATATAGGCCCCGGCCTATCCACCTTGATTGCCAATATGCAAGTATTTTTCATGATGGCTGCGGGTATTATTTTATTCAAGCAGCGTCCTACTATAACTCAATTGTTTGCGATACCGATTGCAGTTTTGGGTTTAGTGGTGATAGTTGGAATCGATTGGAATGGTTTGGATTCTGATTATCGTTTAGGCATAATTTTTGGTTTTCTAACAGCAATAACTTATACCGGGTATATGTTATTTATGCGTCAGGCGCAAATAAATTCAGTTTATAAATTGCCTATTCGAGAAATCGCAGTCATGTCAATTCTGGTCTCGCTGTTTCTTGCTTTGGTTGCTGTAATTGAAGGCGAATCCCTAGCTATACCTACTTCTTCTGATTTACTATTATTACTTACTTATGGGATTTGTTCTCATGCTGCTGGATTGATCTTAATTGCTAGTTCTTTAACTAAAGTCAGTACGGCTGAAGTAGGTATTGTCCTATTGCTTCAGCCATCTTTGAGTTTTATTTGGGATATTTTATTCTTTAATCGTTCCATTGTATTAATTGAATCATTGGGTGTATTGATGGTTTTATTTGCAATTTATTTGGGCTCAAAACGAACAATATAGTTATCAATTTCGTTGAAATTACTCGCTAAGTGTACTTAATGTTACACTTTCGCAATTATTAAAAAAGGTATATTGTGTTTGAATTAGGCATTAAATTTTTAGCGAGTTATTTTTTAGGCTCTATTATGGGTGCTCTCACTATGGGCAAACTAAAGGGTAATGTTGACATTCGGGAGATGGGGAGTGGGAATGCTGGAGGAACCAATGCCCTCAGAACTCAAGGTAAATTGTTTGCACTAGGTGTGGTTGTTATCGACGTGGGAAAAGGAGTAATTGCCACCTTATTTATTCCACAATGGATCTTACCAATAGCCATCCAGGAACCTCAAATATCCAATGATATATTGGTCTTATGCTGTGCTTTCGCAGCCGTCATGGGTCATGTTTGGCCTATGTGGCATCAATTTAAAGGCGGTAAAGGAGCGGCAACTTTAGTGGGAACATTGTTAGTTATCTCGCCTATTCTTGTCCTAGTTATGTTGATTGCATTTGCCGTGGTATTGGTTCTCTTTGGCTTTGTTGGTCTGGCCACCATGACTTCAGTTTTGATGGTTTCACTCTATTTGCTTTGGATTGGTACTGGATTTATTGAACCATTACTATTTTATACAACAACCATGGCTTTATATTTAATTTATACGCATCGATCCAACATAAAAAGAATGCTTGCCGGCGATGAATCAAGAAATAAAAAAGTCATGATTTTCTCAAGGAAGTAATTTTTTATTATGAATGATCTTAGTATTGAAGATATTCATAATCTTATGGATTTGCATGAAATAGCCGGTTCATTAGATATTGAGATTGTAGATGAAATAGACTCAACGAATAATTACTTAAAAAAATCGCATACCATTAAAGATCAATCGATTAAGATCATCATCGCTAAAAAACAAACCACCGGTCGCGGGCAGCATGATAAGAAATGGATCTCAGAATACGATGCTGGCCTTTGGATGTCAGTCGCACTTGATATTAAAAATAAATACAATCCTGCCGCTATACCTTTAGTTGCAGGAGCTGCTATCGCTAATGAATTGAGTTCGTTGGGAGCCAAGCAGATAGGTTTAAAATGGCCAAATGATTTGATTTACGAAAATCAAAAATTAGGCGGTATTTTAGTAGAGTCAGTACCACAGAAAAATAATCTCCGGCGTATTATTATTGGTCTTGGTATAAATACTAGATTACCTAAATCAGTAGAAAAGATAATCTGTTCAAATTTTAATCCAATCGCATTAGAATCTATAATCAAAGAAACTGTACCGATAAATATGCTCTGCGCTAACATTATAAAATCTTTGAATCGTTCGATAAGGCAATTTGAAAGGAATGGGTTTTCTAGCTTCATAAAAGAATGGGTAAAATTTGATATATTGGTTGGTAGGCAGATAATAGTTGAAAACTCTTCGGGTAGCATTGAAGGAAATGCTCATGGAATTAGCGCTGAGGGTGCTTTGCTATTGTCTAATGAGGATGGTATACATCAAATCATTTCAGGTTCAGTGAGATGTATTAACAATGAGACGATGTTATGAGAACGACAAGAACTTTATTATTTGATATTGGCAATACCTTTATTAAATGGGGATTACTTGAAGAGCGAAAGCTGGTTGATTTAGGTTGTATTCGAAATGAAGATTTCCTCGCTAAAGAATGTGATGTATTAATAAAGTTGATTCCAACTGGTGCTGGAAGAGTAATAGCATGTAGTGTTGCACCTAAAAATATTAATACAAAACTAACAGCCTTAATTTCGAATAATTATGATTGCTTGATTGAGTATGTTCGCAGTGAATCGATGGCATATGGCATTAAATTTGGCTATGCGGATGCATCGCAATTGGGTGTCGATAGATGGGTTGCGATGATAGCTGCGCACACTCATTTTTCTGGTGATATTACAGTTATTGACCTTGGTACCGCCGTTACTATCGATACTTTAGATGAGTATGGCAATCATATTGGTGGTCAAATATTACCTGGATTGCAGCTTATGCTGAGTTCTTTAGATAAAAAAACAGATCGAATTACTTTGCCTTTAATTAGTAATGACCTTACTAACATAAAAAATAATCTATGGGCTGATAATACCGACGATGCTATTGTTTTTGGTGGTTGCAATGCTATATGTGGCGCGATTGAACGAGCAATTATTTACCTCCAGGAAAACGGGTATTCATCAACAATTATTTTAACCGGTGGCGATGCTCTGGTATTTAAGAATTTAATGAACAAGGAATATACGCACAGACCAAATTTGGTACTTGAGGGTCTGGCAGTCATTGCAAACAGTTAAGTTAGACTTTTTAGAGTCCTTTTGAGTGATAGCTTTCAGCTATCCTTTCTATAGCAACCAGATAAGCCGCTAGCCTTAAATCATTCACATCGTCACGCTCATACCAAACTTTTCTTATTGACTGATAAGCATTAACCATGGTGTCATCAAGTCCTGAGCGGACCAATTCGATCTCACCGGCACCAGCGCTGTATTTCTCTATAAAATCTTCAGAGAGTTTTGTATTCAGGCCGCTTTCAGTCACTATTCTTCCGAGTTCTTGAACCAGCAGTTGATTGCGATTTTCTTCTTGGCGACGACGCATTCTGCCGAATCGTATGTGACTGAGATTTTTAACCCACTCAAAATAAGAAACAGTTACACCACCGGCGTTAGCGTACATATCTGGAATAATAATAGTGCCTTTTTTATTAAGGATATCATCTGCACCAGCTGTAATTGGTCCATTTGCAGCCTCAATGATAAGCGGAGCTTTTATACGCTCGACATTGCTTAAGTTAATTACACTTTCTATGGCGGCTGGAATGAGAATGTCGCAATCTTTTTCTAGGCAATGTTTTGAGTCTTCATTATATTTTCCAGCAGCACATTCAACTAAGTTGCCGTTCTCCAATAAATGTTGATGAACTTTCTCAACATCTAGACCTTGATCGTTAGAAAGGCACCCACCTCTTTCGATTATACTGGTTATGATGGCACCATCTTCTTTTGAGAGAAATAAAGCCGCATGGTAACCAACATTGCCTAGACCTTGTATTATTATGCGCTTACCTTCTAGCGTGCCTTCCAAGTTCGCTTTGGATACATCTTCGGGATGTCTAAAAAATTCTCTTAATGCATACTGGATCCCTCTTCCAGTTGCTTCGATTCGTCCGGCAATACCCCCAGCATTCAGTGGTTTTCCAGTGACACAAGCTCGACTATTGATTTCTGTGGTGTTCATTCTACTGTATTGATCTGCAATCCAGGCCATCTCTCTTTCACCGGTTCCCATATCAGGTGCGGGTACATTCTGAGAGGGGTGAATTAAATCTCTTTTCGCTAATTCATAAGCAAAGCGTCTGGTGATTGTTTCTAGTTCATTTTCTTCGTATTCTTTTGGATCTATACATAAACCACCTTTTGATCCACCAAAAGGAATTTCAACCAGCGCGCATTTGTAAGTCATTAGCGCAGCGAGAGCTTCAACTTCATCTTGATTAACGGCTTTTGAAAAACGAATACCGCCTTTGACTGGCTCTATGTGTTCTGAGTGAACAGATCGATAACCCACAAAAGTTTGAATCTTACCTTTCAACCGAACGCCAAAGCGAACCGTATAGGTGGCGTTACAGACTTTTATTTTTTCTTCAAGTCCTGGCTTGAGATCGAGTAAGCTTGAAGCTCTGTCAAACATCAAATCAACTGATTCACGAAAACTTGGTTCTATTATTTTATTCATTATTATTTATTTATTTTTATAATCTGGCTTATAATGATAGCTGTTTAATTTGTACAGTAAATCAAAAAATTAAAATAACCATTCTGATGTAAATTTTTTTTGTGTGCCGGTATAGCTCAGTTGGTAGAGCAACTGACTTGTAATCAGTAGGTCCCGAGTTCGACTCTTGGTGCCGGCACCATTTTTTTATCTCTACTAAAAAATACTATGTAGCATTATCGATGCAACATCCGCGGAGAAGAGAGCTATGAAGATTATTATTTCTGATAAAGATTTATATAAAACAGGTGCTTTCATAAATGGAGATTGGGTCAATAGTGACGATCGGTCAACATACTCTGTAAATAATCCTGCCACTGGAGAGATCATTGCTGAAGTAGCAAATTGTGGCTTCGATGAAACGACTCGCGCGATTAATGCGGCAAAGTCTGCCGGAGTCGAGTGGATTAAATTATCCGTAAAAGAGCGTGCCAGTATTCTGAGGAAATGGTTCGAATTGATGCTAGATGCACAAGAAGATTTAGCGCAAATATTAACAGCTGAACAAGGTAAACCGTTGGCAGAAGCAAGAGGAGAAATTGCTTATGGTGCTAGTTTTATAGAGTGGTTTGCCGAAGAAGGAAAGCGAGTTTATGGAGATATTATTCCTCCACCTGCAAATGACAAGCGAGTTGTAGTTATAAAACAACCAGTAGGTGTCGTCGCATGTATAACTCCATGGAATTTTCCGAATGCCATGTTGACCCGAAAAATTGCGCCAGCTTTAGCCGCGGGCTGCACTGTCGTTTGTAAACCTGCTAATGCAACTCCATTGTCGGCTCTGGCTATCACTGAATTAGCCAGTAGAGCAGGCGTCCCTCGTGGTGTTATAAATATAATTTCTGGTAAAACATCAGAAATTGGCAGGGCATTAACTTCTAACCCTATTGTACGAAAATTAACTTTTACGGGCTCGACACCCGTTGGTAAAAAATTGACAGCTGATTGTGCTAACACAATGAAAAGAACATCTATGGAACTTGGCGGCAATGCTCCGTTTATTGTTTTTGATGATGCCGATCTTGATGCTGCAGTAGCAGGAGCGATGATATGCAAGTTTCGTAATGTAGGGCAAACATGCGTTTGCGCAAATCGTATACTGGTACAAGAAAGTATTTTTGATGAATTTTCGGCACGCTTTAAGCGGGCCACAGAAGCCTTGATAGTTGGTAATGGTGTGGATGATGGCGTTACCATAGGTCCGCTTATTACCAAGAAAGCCGCAGATGATGTTATGGCTTTTATTGATGATGCTGTGTCCAAGGGGGCCAAAGTAATTACAGGTGGTAAGAGCAGTTCTCAAGGTGAGTGTTTTATTGAGCCCACCATACTTTCTTCGGTAACTGAAGATATGCGAGTGTTCCAAGAAGAAATATTTGGACCGGTAGCGCCTTTGTTTTCATTTGAAACTGAGGAAGAAGCTATAAAGATGGCAAATGATACTGAGTATGGGCTAGCTTGTTACTTTTATTCACGTGATATTGGTCGTATTTGGAGAGTTGCTGAAGGATTAGAATACGGTATAGTAGGTATAAATGAGGGAATCATTTCAAATGAAATGGCCCCCTTTGGCGGTGTTAAAGAATCAGGGCAAGGACGTGAAGGTTCAAAATATGGTCTGGATGATTATTTAGAGATTAAATATTTATGCATGGGAGGTCTAGAGACATAGTCTCTTAGAAGTTATGGTAATTACTCATTACGTCTTAATGGATTCAATTATGGGTCAACTGCTTCTGGCAGGAGATGAAAAAGGATTGAGTCTAATTGATTTTCCTGATAAAAATGGAACTCATCAACCTGATTCTGGCTGGCTTTGGTCGGATAAATATTTTTCTGAGGCGATTTTTCAGTTAAAATTATACTTTGATGGAAAATTAAAGAAATTTTCTATTCCAACCCATCTTTCTGGTACAAAATTTCAAATTGATGTAGTCAAAGAGCTTGAGAATATACCTTATGGGCAAACATGTTCTTATGCCGATATTGCAAATAAGATAGGTCATCCAAAAGCTTATCGTGCAGTTGGCAGCGCCAATGGCAACAATTCTTTACCTATCATTTATCCTTGCCATCGTGTAATAGCAAGTAACGGAGGGTTGGGTGGCTATAGTGGTGGATTGCAATTAAAGTCAACTTTATTGGAGCTAGAAGCTAGGAATTGAATGTGCAGTCAGAATCTAGTGTTTTCTAGTTTTTTGATTTTATCAGATGGTTGAATGTTATCTATCAGATGATTATCGTCCTGGAGGGTGCCTGTTTGCATTGTAATGGGAAGGACGCCAGCCCATACACGCAGCTCGTAATCTTCAATCTCATCCTCTATAGGTCCTGATGAAATCTTTGCTGAAGCATCTGCAATTTTTAATTTGATCACACCGGTCATTTTAACTTCATTTAAATGAGAATCCCTGACCTCAGTCCATCTCCCGGGCATAGTGTGATCACTAATAATTTTCATTGCTGATAATTTCTTTTCATTGTCTAGTATAATTTTTGGCGAGCCAAAAACTGTTACTGAGCGATATTGCATGGATGAATTAAAGGTAGACCTTGCAAATACAATTCCGTCTAGCAAAGTAACATTAAGCGAAGCTCGGTTTGTTTTTTCAAGCAAGCGTATAATTCTTGCTTTTCTTGCTCCATGTAAAAAGATTGTGTCACCTTTTCTTCCGTAAATCATTGGCACAACCACTGGTCCATCATCTTGATTAAAAGCAACATGAGCAACTAAACCAGCATCCAATATGCTGTAGACAGTTTTTTTATTATAGGTAGATTTTTCTCGAAGTTGTTTAACTTTATTAGCTTTCTTTATTTCATAATTGATTGACATAGTTGATTAATTCAGAAAATAGGGTGCTAAAGTCATTGAGACGATAGAGACAATAACAATACCGATGAGGTTAAGCGCAAGTCCTGCCCGGATCATTTTTGGTATACTTAATAAGCCAGAACCAAAGACAATTGCATTGGGCGGAGTAGCGACAGGAAGCATAAATGCGCAGCTTGCAGCCAAGGTAACTGGCGCAGCGAGCATAATAGGGTTAACCCCCATTTCTAGGGCGATGGCCCCAATAACAGGCAAGAAAGTCGCCGTTGTTGCTATGTTACTAGTAAGTTCCGTTAAGAAGATGATCATTACAGCGATAAGTACGATCAGGAGAGTGACTGGAAGGTTACCCACTGCAGAAAGATTAGAACCTAACCATCCTGCTAAACCAGAATTACTGACCGCAGATGCAAGTGATAAACCGCCCCCAAAGAGTAATAATATACTCCAGGGTAGTTTTTCTAAATACACCCAGCGCAGCAATAGAGGATCATTTTTATCACCACTAGGCATAATAAAAAGTGCGATAGCACCAGCCATAGCAATACTTGAGTCATCTAGCGCCGATAAGCCTGGAATACTTGTTAACAATGGCCGACTTATCCATGCAGCAGCTAAAAATAAGAAAATAATACCGACTCTAATTTCAGGTTTTGTTATCGGACCTAGCTCATCTTTCATTTGTTTTAGTGCGCTTCTTCCGGCGTTATTTGTATTGAAATCTACTTTGAATACCCAACGAGTTAAGGATAGCCAGGCGAGTGGCGCCATCACAACACTGAGAGGTACTCCGACTAGCATCCATTTTGAAAAACTTAATTCCGTGTCATAAGTTTCAAGCATAAATGCTGCCAGCATCGCATTTGGTGCAGTACCGACTAGCGTTGACATTCCTCCTATCGAAGAAGCATAGGCTACTCCGAGCAACATGGCATATTGAAAATCTTGTTTTTGTTTATCATTCAGGTGCTTAACAGAACTGTGTATTACAGTAATTACGGAGATCGCAATAGGCAGCAACATCATGGTTGTTGAGGTATTCATCACCCACATACTTAAAAGTGCGCTGACGATCATAAAGCCACCCACTAAAGATCTTCCATTACCTCCAACATATTGAAGGATCGTAAGTGCTATCCGGCGATGGAGATTCCATCGTTGCATTGCAAAGGCGACGATAAAACCGCCTAAAAAAAGATAAATCACTTTATTTGCAAATGGAGTGGCAGTGTCTTGTATTGAGGCAATTCCTAAGAGAGGAAAAAAGACGAGTGGTAGTAACGCTGTGATTGCAATAGGTATAGCTTCCGTGGCCCACCATATTGCCATCAAAACACCCATTGCCGCTACTCTCCATGCCTGAATTGATAGTTCTTCTGGGGGCTGAGTGAGCATCATGGCTATAGCAATAATAGGGCCTAAAAATAAACCAATTAATTGATGTAAATCACGTTGTTGACTTTTCATTGCGTCCAAAAATACTTATCCTATGATATCGAATATTGTTTTGAGATTACCTGCCAACAAGTTTTGTGATGGCATTACCCAGTTTCATAATTTTTTGTAGAGTGGCATTTGATACTGATTTAATTTTTTCATACCAATTATTTATCGAATTAACGAAAGAGAGCATATTATGTATTCGTTCTCTAGTGATTTGATGCGCTTCATTTTCTTTTTCTATCTCAATTGAGCACGCATTAAGCATGATTAATGTAGGGCTTAATTCTTTTTGCTTTCTTTGTTCAATAATAACTCGAAACAATTCCCATACATCATGAATAGATTCGAAGTAATCATCTCGATCACCAGCAATATGCGTCATTTTTACGACGCCGTAATTTTGTAATTCTCTTAAGCTTGTACTGACATGCGATTGGGCGACCGACAGTAAATTAGAAATTTCTTTTGTACTTAATGGATTTGGTGATAAATAGAGTAACGCCTGTATTTGTGCGACTGTTCGGTTTGTCCCCCAACGAAGTCCCATTTCACCCCAATGATGAATATATTTTTCTATGACAGGTGTAATCTTCATTAAGTCACTCTCATTTAACCGGTAGATATTTATTATTATAAACGTTCAAAAACTAAAAATATCATAACAGCCAAGTTAAGTATTTTATTTATTTATTACAAGCAATAATTATTCTATGCGGTGCTGGAAAACCTTCGATCGTGAGTTTTTTGTTATCTGGATCTAACGCATTCGATAGGGAGTGTGATGTCATCCATTCAGTACTTCTTTGTTCATCCGTTGACGTTATTTCGATGCGCCCTTTTTTGATATTTTTAAAACCAGTTAATTTTAACCAAGAATATAATTCTTTTATATTGGGAAGATGCCAAACATTTGGCATTTGAGCGTACCGACCATTTTCATTTCTGAAATAGGTATCGTTTCCAGGGAAAATAATGGTTTCGAGAATCAATTCGCCATTCTTTTTTAAAGCGCCGTATAATTGATTTAAATGTTCCAGAGGAGATCTTTGGTGATAAAGAACACCCATCGAAAATGCAGTATCGAAAATTGGCATGTTGCATGGAAGCTCTTCAAACTTTAGAGGCAATAAAAAAACAGGAACTGACCGCATGAAATGCGTGATAGCCTTGAATTGCATCATAAATAACATTGAAGGATCGATACCAATTACTGATTTAGCCCCATCACCCAGCATTCTGAGTGAGTAATAGCCATTGCCACATCCAACATCGAGTATCATTTTTCCTTCAAGAGGTTTGACCATTTCTTTGATTCGATCCCACTTCATATTTGATTGCCATTCTGAATTTATAAAAATATCATCAATGAGGAATGGACCTTTTCTCCATGGGCTTAATTCTTTTAGAGCTTTTCTTGTGATCTCTTTTTCTTTTGACGTTAGGTTGATTGTTTTATTTGAAATAACTGCCGTATCTAAGTTGAAAAGCTGCTTTTTAATATTAGGGAGTTGTTTCAGAGAATGACTCCACCTTGTTTGATTTCCATTTGAGGTGGTTTTTATTTTTAGATTAACGATCTCATCAATCTCTCTAGCCCACATCAGATTATTATGTTTCTCTTGTGATAAGAAAAATTTCTCTAAATTAGGCATCTTTATTTTATAGCTATATAAGATACAAAATTAAAATGCTGCAACCATAGATCAAAATTTTTAAAGCCAGCTTTTTTTAATCTAAGTTCATGGGTATCTTTATTATCACAAATTAATACCTCTTCAATGGCTTTTCTTTTCTGGCTAATTTCAAGACGACTATATGAATTTTTATACTTGAAGTCATGATGAAGATTAATTAATTGTTCTCTTATTAATTTATTTTTGTTGGTTATTTTTTCGGACAAAAGAAACAAACCTCCATCCTTAAGTCCATTATAAATTTTATTCAAAATAAGTTGCCGCTGATTTTTTTCTAAAAATTGCAATGTATAGTTCATAACCACAATTGAGGCGTTGTTAATTTCAATATTAAGAATGTCATCATTGATAATTTCTATGGAGGCATTAGTGATTTTATTACGTAAATTTTTTTTACATTTACTTACCATTGCCTCTGACTTATCTATAGCAAAAATAGTACACCCATCAACATTAATACCCTTTTCGATGGCCAGCGATGCTTCACCCAGGGAGCATCCAAGGTCATAGCAATTACTATTAGGTTGTATGTATTGTTTAGTTAGGAATTCAAGAGTCTCAATTGTAGATAAGTAACTTGGGATAGAGCGATGCAGCATATCCTCGAATACATCAGCAACTTCTTCATTGAACTCAAATTGATCTATATTTTTGTTTTCTTTGGAGAAAATTTTATCTTTGTTCATATAAGGCTTTTACTTCATCTCTATAGTAAAGTTACAAAAGAATATCTTTATTTGAATAACTCGGTAACTGTGAATGTTAGATAGCCATCAAAAGAAAGTATACAAAAAACTTGGAATTCCAATAGATTATGGTTTTGAGAGGGGTCTACCATTTTTTCATGATGAAGATGAGTTAGTAAATGTTGAGCTAAATTTATTTGGTAAACCTCAAAAATTATCCAAATCAACCTCCATAAATTGGGAGAATCTGGTGGTTTCAGCTAAAAAACAGGGTATTTCATTATTGATGGTTTCAGGTTATAGAAGCTTTAATTATCAGGCTCAATTAATACAAAATAAGCTAGATAAAGGTATAAATATAAAAGACATCTTAAAAGTTAATGCCCCTCCTGGTTTCAGCGAACATCATGGAGGTATGGCAATAGATATAGCTACAATTGGTGTGCCGCCATTGATAGAGGCGTTTGATTCTTCACCGGCTTTTTTATGGCTTGAAGAAAATGCCATAGATTTTAAATTTTCAATGCCTTATACCAAGTGCAATTCATTTGGTTTTATATACGAACCTTGGCATTGGTCTTGTAATGAATGATTTTATAAAGATGGTCTTATTTATTTTATTTCATATTTGTGAGATAAAATAAATTCATGTATTGGTATTGACTCTTAGGCCATACGATTAGACAATAGCCGGCTTGTCCTCGCGGAGGGGTACTCAAGCGGTCAACGAGGGCAGACTGTAAATCTGCTGGCTATGCCTACGTAGGTTCGAGTCCTACCCCCTCCACCAAAAGGCTCAATGTGAGCCTGAGTGACAGTAGAGTTATAGGTTTATTGGTGATGAATAAGAATTATTTTAATCACCAATAAAGTATGAATGAGGATCTGATAAATAGATAAATGATGCAAATTGTAATTATAAATAAATAAAATAAATTTTTAGTTTTTGCGCATTTTCTTTGGAGTACCACACAATATTTGATAATTAAGATTTAAAAGTAACGGGTTGCGGGTGTAGTTCAAAGGTAGAACCTCAGCCTTCCAAGCTGATGATGTGGGTTCGATTCCCATCACCCGCTCCAACATAAGGGAAGGTGTGATAGGGGTTTAGAAATTAAATTGCCCACATAGCTCAGGGGCAGAGCACTTCCTTGGTAAGGAAGAGGTCCCCGGTTCAATTCCGGGTGTGGGCTCCAAAATGAATTAAGATTTTTAAGTAGTTAGAGAGTAAAATTTACACATATTAAATTTAATTGACGAGAGTAAGTAACATGTCTAAAGAAAAATTTGAACGTAATAAACCGCATGTAAACGTGGGTACTATTGGTCACGTAGATCATGGTAAAACTACAT
>CAJJBK010000033.1 GCA_905182415.1 uncultured Woeseiaceae bacterium
GAATTTTTTTCCCTTGTTTCAGACGTGATTGTTGATCATTTTGAAAGCGCTGTTTGGTTTGATGGATATCAGTTAATTCAACGTAACCATTTGCCAGCTCTATATTTCCAAAAAAGACCTCAAAGCGCTCAGCAACTTGATCGTCATTTGGACAAATTCGTGCGAGTGCGGCTTGATTGGCAGGATAATGATGAATTACGGTCAGTTTATCTGTATCGAAATTTTTAGTAATCTGAGTCGCATATAAAAAATCTAAATATTGATTTCTATCATTATTCATTTGTTCTCGTAATGAACTATCAATATTGGCCAGTGCAATGATTTTTTTTAATTTGACTGAAAGGGGATCTATACCCAAGTATTTTAAAAAGGCTTCACGGTAAGAAATTTTTTCTACTGTAATATCTGATTGCCAATCATGGAGAGTGAGTTTGATGACGGCTAATGTTTCATCAATCATATTATTTAAACTAAAACCTAATCTATACCACTCTATCATTGTGAATTCAGGCGAGTGGTATCGACCTAATTCATCATCTCGAAAAACTTTACATATTTGGTAAATATCTTTAAATCCATCTGCAAGCAAGCGTTTCATATAGAATTCTGGAGACGTTTGTAGATAGAAATCTTGAGAAAGATTGATTGCTAATGAGGCATTAATGCTTTCAATATTGATATCAGAGACGGCGCTTGTCGATAAAATGGGTGTATCCACTTCAAGTGCTCCATTTTCATAAAAATAATTTCTTATAGTAGATATCTTTTGATGCCGTCTCTTAGCAGAAGCATAATCCAAATGTGGTTGCCAATGATGATGATTATCTTGTTTTTTCATCAGGACGGATATATTAATGAACCAATTTTATTACCCATAAAAATATCTTTGTCATTTCGGAGCGACTCAGCCCAGTGACAGGCATTTTTTGGAAACAGAGTAATGACAGTCGACCCCATGTTAAACCAACCTAATAAATCTCCCTTTTTTAGGGCGGTAGATACGTTCTTTGTCAGTTCTAATTCAATGATTGCCCCTCTTTTTTTTGGTCTAATTTCACCCGTCCAAGGAGTTGTAATACTTCCAACATTCATAGCACCGACAAATATTAGGATCATTTCGAAACCACCAGTATCAAAATAACAAACAAGTCTTTCGTTGCGAATAAATAATTTGGGAATTCTGGATGCTGTAACTTGATTAACACTAAAAAGATTACCTGGTATGTAATGCATTTTTGTTAATACCGCATCTAAAGGTACATGCACTCGATGATAATTAAACGGCGCTAAGTAGATGGTAGCAAAATTGCCATCGATAAATTGTTCTGTACTAGGGTTATTATTACCAAGTATCTCTTGCAGCGAGTAATGAAAACTTTTTGCCTGAAATAATTGATTTTCCTTTATCTTACCGAAGGCGCTTAATTTTCCGTCTACGGGGGAGATAAGTATATTTTTTTCTTTTTCGATAGGTCTTGCAGAGGGTTGAAGCTCACGCGTAAAAAATGCATTAAATGAGCTATATTCATCAAGATTTTTAATTTTTATTTCGTCTGTATTGACGTTATATATTTTAATGAAATTCTGGATTAGGTAATTTTTAAATACAGTGTGTTTTATTCTAGTAATGTAATAAACAATATTGGTAATAAGCAATTTTGGAACTAGAAATTGCAAAATAATGAAAAACCATGCTTTAGTTGATTGCATAAGAGGGCCAGTTTTGAGTTTACTCTATATTATATTATTTCTAGAAGCGTGACACAGCCGTGGTCTTTAGTGTCATAGTTTCATTGCTGGATAACTCAATAATTAACGTTATTTCTTCACCCTCATTAATGCGTTTTACAGGATCAATTAACATAAGGTGCTTGCCACCTGGTTTTAATGAGACAGATTGTTTCTCTGGGATAGTTAATGTATTAATTTTAATCATGCTTGCAATACCGTTATTCATGATCGTTTCATGAATCTCGACAATATTAAATTGTGGGCTTGATATTGAATTAATCGTAATTGTATCGGATGAATTATTGATAATATCTGTAAACCCCGCCGTAACTCTATTGCCTGCTCTTGGGGCATAAACCGTAAGATCATTAAAGATTATGTCACTTGTTTTTAAAGAGTCACAGCCCATCAATACTAGTATTAATGTAATGGTTAGTATTTTTTTCATTAGTTTTTAGCCATAATTTTAGGTAAATCTGTTACAAAATGTTCCGTACTGTGAGGCGCACTGAATACGGCATGAAATTCTGCGTTTTTATTGATCATGATGACAGCTGCAGAATGGTTGACTGAATAGTTCTCACCTTCTTCTTTGTTGATTTTATAAAAAATACCAAGTTGACTCGTTAATTTATTTATTTCACCTAAGAAGCCTGTAACACCTATTACTTTTTGACTGAATGAATTAACGTATTGATGAAGTATTTCGATGCTATCCCTATCTGGATCAACGCTGACCATAATTATGTTGGGTAGCTCTGTCATTGATTCGTCAAGAGCTTTATTAGCTTGTCCGAGTTGATGTAATGTTAAGGGGCATATGTCGGGGCAATGCGTGTAACCAAAGAACAATAGACTCCAGTTACCTTTAAGAGTCTCTAGATTGAAGTTAGAGCCGTCATCCGCGGTAAGGTTAAAATCAGACAATGACATTGGATTATCCAAGACGGTAGAAAATTCATTTTTTTTAGAAGTAATATCTATCGATCGCTCGTTTGAACAATTGGTGATGACTGTGATCATTAAAAAGAAAGCTAAGATTTTTATGATAATTTTTTCATTTGAATTTATCACGACATTAAATCTCCCTGATATAAAAAAATCAGATTATACCTGACGAAATTAATTGTGCATGTTAAATTGATTTTTATTCTAAAAAGAATTGTTAAGAAAGTTTAAAACAATTTTACTAAACTTCATGCGGATAATATGAATCAATTTAAAACTCCTGTTATGACTGTTGAAAACCTTATTAAGGATATCGCACGACAATTTTACGAGGCTGATCTATCCTTTTCTCATGGCACTGATAATGCTGTGGATGAGTCGGCTTACCTGGTTTTTGGTTATTTGGGCTTGGATCATGATTCAACTGAGAGTACCTATCAAAAAAGTATTAGTAAGCGTGATGTAGATGCAATTGAATTACTGTGTAAAAAACGTATTGATCGTAAGATACCGGTCGCTTATATTATAAACCAAGCTTGGTTTGCTGGATTAGAATTTTTCGTAGATCAGCGTGTTTTAATTCCGAGATCACCCATTGCAGAATTAATACACAATCAATTTAAACCTTGGATTGACCTCGATTGTGAGCGACGCGCTTTGGATTTAGGCACAGGTAGTGGATGTATTGCTATTGCAATAGCGACCTATTTTTCAAAAATATCCATAGACGCTATTGATTATTCTAAGGACGCTTTGGAAGTAGCAGCAATCAATATAAAGAAACACTTATTAGAAAGTAGGGTCAATCTTATAGAATCTAATTTTTTTGAATCACTTAGCGCGGCGAAAGATTTATATCAATATGATTTAATCGTGAGTAATCCACCTTATGTGAATAAAGAAGATATTTCTATTATGCCTATGGAGTTTCATCACGAACCCATTATTGGGCTTGCATCTGGCGATGATGGTTTGGAATCAGTGAATATTATCTTGCAAGATGCTGGGGATTATTTAAGAGAAAATGGGATATTAATTGTTGAGGTAGGTAACAGTCAGCGGGCGCTTCAAGAGAAATACCCCAAATTACCATTCGTATGGTTAGACTTTGAGATGGGTGGTACGGGAGTTTTTTTGTTGACTAAAGAAGATCTTAATAATCATAATAAGCATTAAAATGACAATGAGAATAGGAATATGTCGGGTAATAGTTTTGGAAAAATATTTACCGTAACTACTTTTGGCGAAAGTCATGGAGTTGCGATGGGGTGTATTATTGATGGCTGTCCGCCAGGTATGTCCTTATGTGAGCATGATATTCAGATTCATCTTGATAAGAGGCGACCCGGCCAGTCTAAACATACTACACAACGCAATGAGCCTGATCAGGTGCAAATTCTCTCTGGCATATTTGAAGGAAAAACCACGGGAACGCCTATTGGTTTGTTGATTAATAATAAAGATCAGCGCTCAAAAGATTATGGCGATATAAAAGATAAATTTAGACCGGGTCATGCCGATTACTCTTATCAGCAAAAATATGGTATCCGAGATTATCGAGGTGGCGGAAGATCATCTGCCAGAGAAACAGCAATGCGTGTTGCCGCTGGTGCTATAGCTCGTAAATATCTTTACGAGAAGCTGGGCCTTGAGATAAAAGGTTATCTTTCACAAATTGGAGATCTATCTCTGGATTGTATTGATATGAAATATATTGATGAAAATCCATATTTTTGTGCTGATAAAAGTAAAATTAAAGATCTTGAATCATTTATGGATAATTTAATGTTAGAAGGCGATTCAATTGGCGCAAAAATAAGTATTCTTGCCACAAATGTTCCACCTGGATTAGGTGAACCTGTATTTGATAAATTAGAGGCAGACTTAGCTCATGGTTTGATGAGTATTAATGCGGTGAAAGGAGTTGAAGTGGGGTCAGGCTTTGCATCAATTTTGCAGAAAGGCAGTGAGCATCGTGACTCCATAACACCAGATGGATTCTCAAAAAATGATGCTGGGGGTACTCTTGGCGGTATTTCCTCAGGGCAAGATATTTTAACTAGTATTGCCTTGAAACCAACATCAAGTATCTCTGTCCCTGGAAAGACAATTGATAAAACCGGTCAAGAGTCAGAAATTATCACTACGGGTCGACATGATCCGTGCGTCGGACTCAGAGCAACACCAATCGCTGAAGCCATGGTAGCTCTGGTACTCATGGATCATTATTTGCGAAATCGAGCACAAAATATGGATGTTAATTCTCAAACACCAGTAATTAATTCTAAGGTATAATGTAGCTTAAATTAATTTTTATTTATTAAGGGACTAATATTACGATGCTTGACAAGATTAATATCGCTGTAGTTGGTGCTACTGGAGCCGTTGGAGAGGTAATGCTGGAGATACTTGCAGATCGCAAGGTTCCGGCTGCAAATGTATTTCCATTAGCGAGTGAACGCTCTCTTGGCAAACAGGTGTCTTTTGGAAATAGCACAATAGACGTAGATGATTTAGCGACTTTTGATTTTACAAAGGTACAAATAGGCCTGTTCTCTGCTGGCGCCTCTGTTTCTGAGGTTTATGCTCATAAGGCAGCTGCAGCTGGTTGTGTGGTTATCGACAATACTTCGCAGTTTAGATATCAAGAAGATATTCCTTTGGTAATCTCTGAGGTTAATCCTGAAAGAATAGCTGATCATGTGAATACTGGAATAATTGCAAATCCAAATTGTTCTACAATGCAAATGCTGGTTGCATTAAAACCAATTCATGATGCAGTGGGCATCACGAGAATTAATGTAGCTACATATCAAGCAGTCTCAGGTGCCGGTAAAAAAGCCATAGAAGATTTGGTGCATCAAACTTCCGCTCTTCTAAATGGCAGGCCGGTTAAGGTGGAAGGTAAGAATAAACAGATAGCTTTTAATGCCATCCCGCATATCGATACTTTTCAGGATAATCGCTATACCAAAGAAGAGATGAAAATGGTTTGGGAGACAAAAAAAATTCTTGGTGATGAAAGTATTATGATTAATCCGACGGCTGTAAGAATTCCAGTATTTTATGGTCATTCTGAAGCGGTTCATATAGAGAC
>CAJJBK010000034.1 GCA_905182415.1 uncultured Woeseiaceae bacterium
GAGATAGTTTTGTAGTTTGTCATTCTGATACCTTTGAATTTTATTTTTATAATATCACCAAGTTGAGTATATTAATTACATTGTTACTAACTGATTCATTTTGGCTATGAGAGCGATATCATGGCTTTAGCAATGCTAATAGGATGGTTGTTGATTCTAATCAGATGGCAAGAGCTTTTAACAGTTATTTCAAATCTAGTATCGCGATAAAGTCAGAATTTAAATTACCAATGAGTAACTGATTGCCCCATTGATTAACACTTGTTAACGTGTCAATTGGAGAATTTAGATCTTGCAAATTTCTTACCACTTCACCGGATAAATTAATTCCCAGGATGAGTCCATGCGTATTTTTTGGCGCCAACATACTTCTGGGTAAGCCGCCGATTAATTTACGCACAAATGGTTTATCTGCTAAGGCATCGATTGCTGGCTGTCGAATCCCTGCGAAAGCTACCCAGAAAATATCTTCACCATTAAATGAGAGGTTATCTGGATAACCCGGAAGACCTTCTATCAGATAGTCAGTTTTCCCTTGCTTTAGGCCTGACAACCACAGTCTTTTTATTTTTGCACCACCTGTCTCGTTAACTAAGACGTAACTATCATTGGGCCCCAAAGTAACGCCATTAGCAAAGTGAAGATTGGTGAGATGAACAACAGTTTCTTTCGTCAGAGGTGAGTAACTAAGCAGTCTTCCAGTCGCTTTATTTTCCAATAGACTGTAAATACTATTATCATAAGAATAAAGTAGTGACGCATCTGAAAACCAAATTGTGCCATCATTCGCGATATCAAGATCGTCGACAAACAACATTTTTGTACCATTAACACTATCAACTAATACCTTGATACTGCCATCGCTATTAATGGACAATAAGCCCTTTTCTGCATCGGCAACGATTAAATTACCGTTTGCATCAAATTCCATGCCTAACGGCTTGCCATAACTATTCGCGAACTCCTTATAATTACCATCTAAATCAAAACGTATTATTCGACCGTCTCTATAGGCTGTAAAGTAATGGCCATCTGGCCCTTTCGCAATATCTTCACCACCCACACCAACACCATTCAATAGCTGCTTAATCTCTTTTAAGTCTGAGTTAATTGAAAGCTTATTTATAAATCCTGGATTGGCAGATGGTTCCCATGAAATTGGATTTATAGGTGATGAAAAATATAAAATAGATAATAAAATCATTAATATAGGAAATATTATTGATGTTAATTTAAAAATAGAATTAAATACTTTATTAGTAAAATTATATTTCATTTTTATTATTCTCACACGAGGTGAACCAACGATCAATCTAAATAATCTTCGTGGCCCTTATAATTTTCTGGATGAGGATAATAAGTTATATATACTCTATGTGGGTGGCGGTGAAAAAGCGATTGGTATAGCTGAATTAATTCAGGATCAAAAAAATGAATGAGAAATTAAAGAAAAAGATTTTAGGTATTGCATTCTTCACCATCGGGTTTGTGGTGTTTATAGTGCCTTTTTTTTGGCTCATCTACATGGCAATGACAAGCTAGGCATAAACTAATGGCTATTTTTTTAGTTTCTTGTATCGCTTTTCAAGTCCCATTAAATCTTCATAATGACTTGGAAATAACCTAACGATCACATCAGCTATTCTTGCGTCCCAGCCAATCATTATCCTTCTTTTGTCTCTCTGGATACCTTTTATAATATCCATTGCCGCTTTATCAGCGGTGGTATAAGTTAATTTATTGAATTCTTTAATTAGTTTGTCTCTGGACGCTAATGTAGTTGAGCCCACTCTGGCATTATTTGCAATTTCCGTTTTCACCCCTCCAGGATGGACGCTGCTGACTTTCACTTTCGTACCCGCTAATTCCATCTTAAGAGCTTCTGTAAAGCCTTTAACAGCAAATTTTGAGGAATTATAGGCTGCCTGTCCTGGTATGGACATAATTCCAAATATGCTTGATACATTAATTATATGTGCTTCTGGCTGACGCAATAAGCTGGGCAAGAAAATTTTAACGCCATTTACTACACCCCAAAAATTAATATTCATGAGCCAGTGAAAATCATCCAAATTACCATCAACAAATTGATCCATTAAATTAACACCAGCATTATTAATCAAAACATCTATATCACCATGCTTTTCAAATACTGCAGATGATAATTCTTGCATAGCTGGGTAGTCTGATACATCCACATGATAATAAGAACATTGTGCAGTTATGGATAGGATTTTTTCATGGCTCGCCACTAACCCATTAAGATTATTATCAGTTAATATTAGTGCCGCCCCCATCTCAGCGAATTTTATGGCTAATGATCGACCAATACCCGATCCAGCGCCAGTTATGAGGATATTCTTGTTAGTAAAATTTTTCATTGGTTTCAATGGCCTTTGTCAACATTAAGTACATGCTGTGAAATCCGATCAGTAAACTCATCTATTAGCTCATATGGAAAATCATGACCCATTCCAGGAATCCGCCATAAAATGGAGTCTTTTATCGACTCGGCTGTATTTATGCCGCATTCGACAGGAACTAAATTATCTTCATCACCATGAATTATCAATGTGGGTATGGTTAGAGACTGCAGATCGGCACATCTATTTCTTGACGTTAGTATAGCCAATAATTGCCTTGCTGAACCCCCTGCTGTCATACCTCTACCCATAATTCTCCTGACAAATTGATTCAACTCCTCCGTTGATCTTGGGTATTTTGGGCTGCCAATTAATTTCCATAATTGATGGTAGAAAGATGAGCTGTCATGAATTTCTTTATTGCGTGATCCCAGCAAAATGAATTTAGCTACCACCCATTTTGGTCCTGGCAGTTTGGGATTTCCTGTAGTTGACATTATAGAGATTAAGCTTTTTATTTTTTTAGGATGATGAATTGCCATTGATTGAGCAATCATACCTCCCATTGATACGCCTAGAATATGTATATACTTAATATCAAGTTTAACGAGCAAAACATTGATATCATTCATCATATCATCAAGTTTATATAAATATTTCACTTTAAATCCAAGCTGATATTTGATCGCTTCCCAAATAATATTAGGCGGAGTACGATCGAATTTTTCTGATTGACCAATATCACGATTATCAACCAGTAATAGACACAATCCCTTTTTTACTAATTTTTCAACGAGTTCTGGTGGGGTTGCTGTTAAGGGCATACCCAATCCTTGAATAATCACTATTATTGGATCAGATGGATCTCCATGAAGCTCATAGGCGAGATTTAAGGCTTGATTCACCATTGGATAGCGTCCACTGCCTTCACCTGATGATTTTTTGGTGTAAGCGTAAAATCATCTCTTTGAATAACCGACAGATCCTTTTTGAAAGTTCTAGCGTTTTCTGGATAAAGTGTATTATTTTTACCATTTGCATTGAGATACCAGCTATTGCAGCCGCCACTAGACCAAACTCTGTCATCGAGTTTTACTTGTATGGCTTTATTGTACTCATCTTGTTTGTTCTTTTTAACTTCTATATGAGAGTGATTTCTGGCCAGTTTAATTAATTCAACGATGTAACCCACTTCTTGCTCTATAATATGAATGTGAGAGATTGTCCCTGCACCGGTATTTGGTCCCGTCACTAGATAAGCATTCGGAAAACCTGCTACACAACAGCCACGATACGCCTCCTCACTCCCAGACCAAGCTTCAACCAACGTTTTCTGATTAAGCCCAACAATATCAATTGAATGAAGATGTCCCGTGATATCAAAACCAGTTGCCAGAACGATGATATCAGCGTGATATATTTCATTGTTTTCAGTAACAAGATGATCTTCTTTTATACTTTTTATTGGATTGGTAATAAGCTCAACATGATCTTTGTTAATTGCGTTATATAAGCCATCGGAAAGAAGTATTCGTTTGCAGCCCAATGCATATTGGGGCTCTAACACATCATGTAATGCCTTATTTTTAACGGATACACGCATATAGTCGATAATCTTTTTTGCTGCTATTTTGCCAATTTTAGAGTTCTTCTTAATGACCGGATAAGTAATTAACTCCAATCGCATGAACATGACCCAACGATAAAATTTTGCCAACCAGGGATATTTCTGGAAACGAGCTTTCTCCTTCTCTGTATAAGCTCTATCGCCTCTTGGTAAGATATAATTTGGGGTACGCTGAAAAATATGGAGGTTTTTTACCTCTTTTGCTAATTCCGGTATGACCTGTATTGCACTCGCTGCGCTGCCAATGATTGCTACATTTTTATTAGCAAAATCTATCTCATGATTCCATTCAGCTGTATGCATTACGGTCCCGGTAAATGTATCCAAACCATTAAATTTTGGCTTATTGGGTTTATGCAAACCCCCGCCACCATGAATCACATGATGCGCTTGTATGACTTTGCCATCAGTAAATTCAATCTCCCATAAACCACTAACCTCATTCAGAACAATGCGAGATACTTGGCACAAGAAATTAGCATAGCTCATAAGATCATAGTCAGTTACCACATCTTCTAAATACTGTTTAATTTCAGCTTGTTTGGAATATACTCGCGTCCAATTAGGGTTCGGTGCAAAAGAAAAACTGTACAAATGCGACGGGACATCACACGCTGCACCCGGATAGGTATTGTCATGCCAAGTTCCTCCTATGCCAGCTGATTTTTCATAGATTGCGATATTTTTAATATCACTTTCTATTAATTTTATTGCTGCACAAATTCCCGAAAAACCCATACCAATGATAAGTACGTCGAGCGGATGATTTCCTAATTTTTTATTGGTTTTACTCATAGACAATTATTTTGTTATATAGGTTTTTTCATTTTAGATGTTCAGCTATTTTTATTCAGT
>CAJJBK010000035.1 GCA_905182415.1 uncultured Woeseiaceae bacterium
AATTAATTGACCGAATAACCCCTAATATGGGGTTGTATAAAAAATTCCTTATTTCTTTATGAACTGCCAATGAATAATAAATTATTTATAAAAACTATGGGCTGTCAGATGAATGTCTATGATTCTGAGAAGATGGCTGCTGTTCTCAAGGAATCTCATGGCTATGAGTTAACCGAATCTCCTGAAGATGCGGATCTTTTGTTGGTCAATACTTGCTCTATACGTGAAAAAGCAGAAGAAAAGGTTTTCTCTCAATTGGGTCGTTGGCAATCATTAAAGAAGAAGAAACCTGAAATGATGATTGGCGTTGGTGGTTGTGTGGCCAGTCAAGAGGGGGCGGGAATTAGCAAAAGAGCTCCTTATGTAGATCTTATTTTTGGACCACAAACTCTGCATAGATTGCCAAGCATGCTTGAAGATGCAAAAAATAAACAAGAAACTATCGTTGATATCTCCTTTCCACAAATAGAAAAGTTTGACTGTCTTCCCGAGCCAAGAGCAGAGGGGCCATCTGCATTTGTTTCCATTATGGAAGGATGTAGTAAATATTGTACTTATTGCGTTGTACCTTACACGCGCGGTGAAGAGATTAGTCGTCCTTTGGATGATGTAATTGCTGAAATTTATTCATTAGCTAAACAGGGTGTAAGAGAGGTGAATCTTTTAGGTCAGAATGTCAATTCATATCAAGGCCTTATGCATGATGATCAAATCGCTGATTTGGCAACATTAATTTATTATGTTGCTGCGGTTGACGGTGTCGATCGTATTAGATTTACAACCTCTCATCCCGTTGAATTTAATGATAGCTTAATTCAAGCTTATGCAGACAACCCTGAATTAGCTAATTATTTGCATTTGCCAGTTCAAAGTGGCGCTGACCGAATATTAGCATTGATGAAACGTGGCCATACTGCAATTGAATATAAACAAAAAATTCGAAAATTAAGAAAAGTAAGACCTGACATCTCTATCTCATCTGATTTTATTGTTGGTTTCCCTGGGGAAACAGAAGAAGACTTTGCAAAAACAATGAAGCTAATAACCGATATCGGCTTTGATCAATCGTTCAGTTTTATCTATAGTCGACGTCCAGGAACACCAGCATCAAACATAAAGGATGATGTCGAAATGGAGGTTAAAAAAGAACGCCTTCGCTTGTTGCAAGAACAGATAACCTCGCAAGCATTTGCAATCAGCAAATCTATGATTGGAAGTCATCAAAAAGTTTTAGTTGAGCGACACTCTAAGAAAAATTTATCCGAGTTATCAGGAAGGACAGAGAATATGCGTTGGGTTAATTTTATCGCCAACGAAAGTTGTATTGGACAATTTGTTGATGTAGTTATTACTGAAGCTCTGCCTAATTCGCTTCGAGGTAGACTTCTTTAGGTTGAAATTTATCCCTATAATTGAGTTAATTGACTAATATTGAATATTACCCAAGAAATAATTTTTGATTCTTTCAGCAATAAAAGACTGGCAAATTTATGCGGTCAATTTGATGAAAATCTTCGACATATTGAAAATCAATTAAAAATTAATATTCTTAGTCATGCGAATAGTTTTAAGGTGACAGGCAATAAAGAGACGGTATCAATAGCAAATAAAGTCATTCAATCTCTTTATGGTTTAACTTTAAATCAAAATATTGACTTTGAACAAGTGCATATCATCCTGCAGGAATACGGTATGCAAGAAGATGATAAATTCTCTTCTGATAATATTGAAGATTCATATAACCATGACAATCAGATTCAAACCCCTAAAAAACTCATTCGACCTAGAGGGCGAAATCAAAACACCTATTTAGCTGCAATACAGCAAGATGATTTATCTTTTGGAATTGGTCCTGCTGGTACAGGGAAGACTTATTTGGCAGTTGCCAGCGCAATTCAAGCGCTAGAGAATGATGAGGTAAGAAGAATTATATTAGTTCGACCCGCGGTAGAGGCTGGAGAAAATTTAGGTTTTCTCCCCGGTGACTTATCGCAAAAAGTGGATCCTTATTTACGGCCAATGTATGACGCTTTATATGACATGCTTGGATCGAATCAAGTAACCAAGTTAATTGAGCAAAATCTCATAGAAGTCGCCCCGCTCGCATTTATGCGAGGACGTTCACTTAATGAATCTTTTTTAATCTTAGATGAAGCTCAAAATACGACTATTCAACAAATGAAAATGTTTTTAACCAGAATTGGCTTTGGGTCAAGAGCGGTCGTAACTGGCGATATTACTCAAATAGATCTTCCTAAAGGTCAGAAATCTGGTTTAATTCACTGCGCGCAGATTCTAAAACAGATTGATAAAATTTCATTTACTTATTTTTTGCCACAAGATGTTGTGAGGCATGATTTAGTGAAATTAATCATAAAAGCCTATGAATCTGAAAATTCAAATTAAGATAAGAATATGATAAAAAGTAATCACAAGTTATCTGTAGACATAGATAACTTGAGTGATAAAAAAATGCCAGAAAAAGATACCATAATGGATTGGCTCTATTGTGCACTGAAATCTATTGATCACGATATATTAGAAACAAAAAATAATCTCGAGTTAAGTATAAGAGTAGTTGATAAATTCGAGATGACTGAGCTTAATCATGAGTTTCGGAATAAAAATCGAGCTACAAATGTATTATCCTTTCCATCAAAAATGAGTGAAGTATTTTCAATGCCTTCGCAATATCCATATCATTTGGGTGACATTGTAATTTGTGCTTTAATTGTGAATGAAGAGGCACAAATACAAGCAAAAACTATAAATGCGCATTGGTGTCATATAATCGTGCATGGTTTTTTACACTTATTTGATTATGATCACCTTCGTAATGATGAAGCTCTTAAAATGGAACAACTTGAACAAATGATATGCAGTAAGTTGGGTTTTGATGATCCTTATAAATGAATAGCTCTAAGTATTTAGTTATGTCTTTAATTAGAATATTTAGATTGATCTTTCTTTCTTTAAAAATAATACTAGTAATATAAATGAATAGTAAAAAACAACCTAAAATAAGCGAAGGAATACTTCGCTTATTTGGGCGCATTAAACGCGCCATTAAAGGCGAACCTTTCAATCGGAGAGAGATCCAAGAACTACTCCAGAATACCCGTGGAGCGATTGATTCAGTTGAAGAAAAGATGGTATCAGGAGTTCTTGACGTAGCTGAAACACAGGCCCGAGAAGTGATGATCCCTAGATCACAAATGGTTGTCATTGAGAATACGAATTCTTTGAGAGAGATTCTAGAAATAATAGTATCTTCTGGCCACTCAAGATTTCCAGTTATGAATAAAGACCTTGAGTCATTTGTTGGTGTTTTATTGGCAAAAGATTTGTTACGACATTTTAAAGATACTGCTAGTGATGATATTGATATCAAACGTTATATTCGACCATTATCGGTAATTCCAGAATCTAAACGATTAAATACTCTATTAAAAGAATTTCGAGACAGTCATAACCATATGGCCATTGTGGTTGATGAGTATGGCGGTATCTCTGGCTTACTTACTATTGAGGACGTTCTTGAAGAAATTGTTGGTGAAATTGATGATGAGCACGACACTATAGAGATAGAGTATATCCAAAAGAAAAAAAGTAATGATGGAAGTGAATATTATTTAGTGCTCGCACTCACAAAAGTTGAGGATTTCAATGACTACTTCAAATGCAAACTCGAGCATAGTTCTTACGATACGATCGGTGGTTTAGTTGTACATGAATTTGGGAGATTACCAAGAAACGGAGAAAAATTGATTTTTTCTGGCTTCAAGTTCTCTGTGATTAAAACTCATCTAAGACGTATTGAAGTATTATCGGTCAAGAGCGTAATCGCAAATTAGTGCAAATAAGAAATTAATGCTTGAGATGTTATTCGATAATGCTTGAAAAAATAAATCTCACGCAATTTAAATTTAAACTTTCATACCGCATGTTATTTTCATTCTTTTTGCTTGGTATATTATTAACTTCAATTTTCTCACCCTCAAATTTTTATTACCTAGCACCATTTGTATTGGTGCCAGTATTCTATTGTTGCCTAAAAGTACCACCCAAGTTATCTGCCTTATATTTATTTAGTTTTGCACTGGGTCATTTTTTGACAGGCGTATATTGGATTTATATCTCAGTTCATTCTTTTGGACAAGCGCCCATTTGGATAGCAATTTTTTTAATGCTTGGATTGATTTTATTAATGGCGTCTTACTTTGCATTGGCCGGATGGCTGATATCTTGGTGGACAAATGGACGTGCTTTTGACTTAATTTTTATAGGCCCATCAATTTGGGTTTTATTTGAATGGCTTAGGAGTTGGATGTTTTCTGGATTTCCATGGATGACTATCGGTTACAGCCAAGTAGATACATTTTTATCAGGCTGGGCACCAGTATTAGGTGTGTTCGGTGTGTCTTGGCTGGTATCCATTAGTGCCACGATATTTTTATATTTCGTCCTGAAAAAAAGATATTTATTGGCTATATTACTAATGAGCATGCCATATATAATGGGCTTTGGCTTAAATTTATACAGCTGGTCTCATAGTTTAGGGGAACCAATAAAAACGACTATCATTCAGGGTGGAGTCCCACAAGATTTAAAATGGACCGCTGACCAATTTCCTAAGACACTTGACCTTTATCTCCAGGCAACTAAAAATTCTCCTAAAAATAGTTTTATTGTCTGGCCTGAGGTAGCTATTCCCGCTTCAAGTGATCATATTGAAGAATATCTTCAGTTTATTCAAAATGAAGCCAAAGAGACTAATAAAAAAATTGCACTCGGTGTACTTGAGAAAAATAAAGATTCAGGCTTATTATTTAATAGTATGTTGTTCTTAGACGGCATTACAGAGCAATATTATCGAAAAAGACATTTAGTACCTTTTGGTGAATATTTTCCTGTACCAAGTTTTATTAGAGAGTGGATGCGTTTACAGAATTTACCTAATACGGATTTATCAAAAGGTAATCAAACACAGTCATTAATAAAGTTCAGTGAAAACATATTTTTGGCAACTGCTATATGTTACGAAGTCGCCTTTGGTTCTGAGCAATTGTATGCTTTTCCTGATGCAGCCCTTCTAGTAAACATAAGTAATGATGCTTGGTTTGGAGATTCTATTGCGCCTCATCAACACCTCCAGGTTTCACGTATGCGATCATTAGAAGTTGGTCGAGAAATGGTACGTGCCACAAATAATGGAATCAGTGCATTTATTGGTTCGCGAGGGGAGGTTAATCAACAATCAGATCAATTTGTATTTGCAATGCTTTCTGCCGATATTCAACCTCGCGCAGGATCTACTCCTTATGTACTATTTGGAAATTGGCCAATATTGTTATTGAGTGGCGTAATTTTGATATTTTTTTATTCATTCAGAATGAAAAATCTAAAATCTGCTGCGAATTAATTTTCTCTGATTGTGGGATGTTTCGTTAAGGTCAATATATAATAGAGCAACTAATTATTAAAAGGGTTGAGAGAACGTGAAAATTGAACAAAAAGCAACTAATGTATTTTGGCAAGATGGTGAAATATCAAGAGAGGATCGATATAAGATTTTACCACAAATAGGAGCGACAATTTGGTTTACGGGCTTATCAGGGAGCGGAAAAAGTACAATAGCGGTAGCTCTTGAAAAAGCGTTGCATGGTTTTGGTGTTTTATCTTATCGTTTAGATGGTGATAATATTCGTTTGGGCATAAATAAAAATTTAGGGTTTTCAGAGCAAGATCGTCAAGAAAATATAAGACGTGTAGGTGAGGTTTCGAAATTATTTGGAGATGGAGGAATTATTGCAATATCAAGTTTTATTAGCCCATATAAAGACGATCGAGATAATGTCCGTTTGCTTCATGACGAAGCTAAACTAAAATTTATTGAAGTTTTTGTGGATTGTCCTTTAGCAACAGCCGAAATACGTGATCCTAAAGGTTTATATAAACTTGCGCGTGCTGGTGAGATTAAGAATTTTACGGGTATTGATGATCCCTATGAGATCCCAATTAAGCCAGAGATTCATCTTCATAGTGATAAGATGGAGCTTGAAGATGAAGTCTCAATTATCCTGAATTACCTCAGAGAGCAGAAGATTATAAAAATATAAATAGAGATAATCGTCAAAAACCTGACAAAATCAAATGTATTAGAAATTCATACAGCTAATTAATGTTTATTAGCTAAGAGTTTAAAATTTTAGTTAATTAAATAAGAAAATATTCAAATGAGCACATCTTATAATCCAGAGGAAATTGAAAAAAAAGCCCAAAAATATTGGGATGAACAGGAATGCTTTATTGTTAAGGAAGATAGCGAAAAAGAAAAGTTCTATTGTTTGACAATGTTTCCTTATCCCAGTGGCCAATTGCATATGGGCCACGTAAGAGTATTTACTATTAGTGATGTTATTGCACGCTATCAAAGAATGCTTGGCAAACACGTCCTTCAACCAATGGGTTGGGATGCATTTGGAATGCCAGCTGAAAATGCCGCCATTAAGAGAGAGGTTGCCCCAGCAGAATGGACTTATAAAAATATTGATTATATGCGAGAACAACTCAAAAGGTTAGGGTACGCCTATGACTGGAGTCGAGAGGTTACTACCTGCAAGCCCGAGTATTACAAATGGGAGCAATGGCTATTTACCCGACTTTTCGAAAAAGGATTAGTGTATAGAAAAAATTCAATTGTGAATTGGGATCCAGTAGATCAAACAGTATTAGCCAATGAACAAGTTATTGACGGTCGTGGTTGGCGTTCAGATGCATTGGTTGAAAGAAGAGAAATTCCTCAATGGTTCATGAGGATCACTGCTTATGCAGAAGAATTACTACAATCACTTGATGACCTTGATGGCTGGCCAGAGTCAGTTAAAACAATGCAAAGAAACTGGATAGGGAAATCTGAAGGTATTGAATTTTCTTTTCCATTAGAAGGTCAGGAAGGTAGCTTAACCATATTTACAACCAGACCAGATACTCTCATGGGAGTAACCTACATGGCTGTGGCTGCAGAACACCCACTCGCGCTACAGGCGTCAAAGCATGATAGCAAGATCGCTGAGTTTCTTGATGAGTGCAAGAGAAATCAGTCTGCAGAAGCCCTGATGGAGACAATGGAGAAAAAAGGATTACCCTTAAAATTATATGCGATACACCCAATAACCCAAGAAAAAATTCCTATTTGGGTTGCGAATTTTGTATTGATGACATATGGCAGTGGCGCTGTTATGGCGGTTCCTGGTCATGATCAAAGGGATTGGGATTTTGCTAAACATTATGAGCTGAATATCAAGCAGGTAATTGAGCCAATAGACGGCAGTGTGATTGATATTGAAAAAGCTCCATACTTAGGGCATGGAATTCTAATTAATTCTCTCGATTATAATGGCTTGGGATCTTTGGAAGCTTTCGAGGTTTTTGCTAAATACTTTGAAGATTTAAAACAAGGGCGAAAAGTAGTTAATTATCGTTTACGTGATTGGGGTGTATCCCGACAAAGATATTGGGGGACACCTATACCAATAATCTATTGTGAAGACTGTGAGGCTGTTCCAGTACCTGCGGACGAACTGCCTGTTATTCTTCCTGAAAAGGTAAAATTTAGCGGGACTGGTTCGCCGTTAAAAGATATGCCTGAATTTTATAATACAACATGCCCAAAATGCGGTAAAAAAGCAAAACGTGAAACCGATACTTTCGATACTTTTTTTGAATCTTCTTGGTATTTTTCAAGATACGCAAGCTTCGATGCCTCGGACTCTATGCTTGATAAGCGTGAATCATATTGGATGCCAGTTGATCAATATACTGGTGGTATTGAGCATGCTATTTTACACTTATTGTATTCTCGATTTTTTCAAAGGTTGTTAAGGGACGAGGGTATTTCGGCTGTTAGTGAGCCATTTACCAATTTATTGACACAAGGGATGGTCTTAAAAGATGGCGCTAAGATGTCTAAAGCAAAAGGAAATACCGTTGATCCCCAGGGTTTGATTGAGAAATTTGGTGCAGATACAGTTCGTTTATTTATGATGTCTGCAGCACCGCCGGAACTCGCTCTTGAATGGTCGGATGATGGAGTTCAAGGAGCGCACCGTTTTTTGCGTCGCTTATGGACGGCTATAGATAAGCATGATCCGGTGTTAGATTTAGATTTAAGTTTCAATTTTGAAGAAAAGCAGAAAACTCTACGTTATAAAACACACACAACAATTATGAAGGTGACTGATGATATAGGAAGAAGGTATAAATTTAATACAGCGATAGCATCAATAATGGAATTATTGAATGCAATCAATAAATTTAATGATGATACTCAAGCAGGAAAGATGGTTATCCAGGAATCACTAGAATCTATTGTTTTACTACTTTCGCCAATTACACCTCATATATGTCATGCTTTATGGAGCGAACTAGGGCACAAAGAAGCACTTGTTTATTCTTCTTGGCCAGTAATGGATGAGTCTGTAATCATTAAAGATGAGGTTGAAATAATTATACAAGTAAACGGTAAGCTAAGAAGCAGAATGACTATTGATATTAATACTTCACAAGAGACTGTTGAATCTATGGTAATCGCAGACGAGAAGATTTTGCGATATATTAATGAAAAGATAATCAAAAAAATGATCTACATAAAAGGAAAATTAGTTAATGTTGTTGTCTAGAAATATTTTCCTTTTGATAATTCTAGGGATACTTAATTCTTGTGGATTTCAATTACGTCAACCTGTTTTATTACCTGTGAGTATGAATCAGACTTATATAGAAACGAATAACAATCGAAGTTTATTTTCTCAACAACTTAAAAAAGAGTTAGTTTCTAAGAATGTTGAATTAGTCTCCTCCAAAGCAGATGCAACATCAATATTAAAAATATTTGAGGATGAAACGGGCAGACGTGTTTTATCTGTTTCAGCTAGAAATATTGCTACCGAGTACGAGGTATTTTATAGAATTGTTTTCGGCTTAGAAGAAGATGGAAAATTATTAAGTCCTCCTCGTGAGATCATACTAACCAGAAGTTATACTTTTGATGAGAGGCTGGTTCTTGGAAAATCTCAAGAAGAAGAAATGCTAATTGAAGCGTTGGCTGGTGATTTAGTTCGAATGGTTTTAAATCAATTATCCTCAAAGTAAAATACGAGAATAAATTGCAGCAACCCATAACCATTGGTGATTTTGAAAACAAAGAGCTTCATAATCTCATTAATAAGTATCATTTTAAACTTAACATTCTTGCTGATTATAAAACTATACCAGCTAGTTTTTGGGGTGATCCTGAAGCTGGTTTGATAGGAAAAACGATTTTTGTGAAGAAAATAACACCATTACATTCCTTTTTTCATGAATTCTCTCATCTGATTTGTATGACTGAGAATAGAAGGATTAATCTAACTAAAGATGCAAAAAGTGATGATGATGAAGAATCTGCGGTATGTTATTTACAGATTTTGTTGGCAGATTATTTGATAGGGGTAAGTCCTAATTTATTGATGAAAGATATGGATGATTGGGGGTATAGTTTTCGTTTGGGATCGACACAAGCATGGTTTCAAAACGACTCCTGCGATTCAAGAAAATGGCTACAAAAAGAAAATATATTGGATGAAAAAGGCAATATCACTTGGGTATTAAGAACATAGAAGATTATAAACATAGATTGTCTATGATAATTATATATAGATATTTTTTTAACTAATCGGATTATAATTAGCCTTAGTTTAATTTAGATAGCGAGATGAAGATACATGACAATGAAACTCTTCCTTCATGACACCTTGACTGGCGAAAAATTAGAATTTAAACCATTTAAGCCTGGAAAAGTCAGCATGTATTTATGTGGACCTACGGTCTATAACTATGCTCATATTGGAAATGCTAGACCGGCTGTTGTTTTTGATTTACTGGGTCGTTTATTGCGTCAAAATTACGATCTTCTGTTTGTCAGAAATATCACTGATGTCGACGACAAAATAAATGCCGCAGCTATCGAGTCAAATAAAAGCATAAGTGAGATTACTGAAGTATATATAGATGCCTATAATTCTGATATGGCTGCTTTAGGCGTAAACTCACCTGATATAGAACCTAGAGCCACAGATCATATTAATGAAATGATCCAAATGATCGAGGAACTAATCGATACTGGGAATGCTTATCATGCTGACGGCCATGTTTTATTTTCTGTAGAAACTTATGATAATTATGGGTCACTCTCAAAAAGGGATTTAAGTGAAATGTTGGCGGGTGCGAGAGTGGTAGTGGCATCATATAAAAAATCTGCACATGATTTTGTTTTATGGAAACCATCTACTCCTGATCTTCCAGGTTGGGATTCTCCTTGGGGAAGAGGCAGACCAGGCTGGCATTTAGAATGTTCTGCAATGATAAAAAAACACCTTGGAAAAACTATTGATATTCATGCGGGAGGTCAAGATTTAGTTTTTCCTCATCATGAAAATGAAATAGCTCAAAGCACTTGTGCACACCAGGGAGAAACTTTCAGTCGTTATTGGCTACATAATGGATTTCTGAGTATAGATAACACTAAAATGTCAAAATCTTTGGGTAATGTCAGCTTAGTACGCGATTTACTAAAAGATCATTCTGGCGAGGTAATTCGATTAGCGCTTCTGACGGCACATTATCGTCAGCCATTAGAATGGTCATCTAATACACTGATTGCAGCCAAAAAGATGCTTGATCGAGTCTATGGCGCGTTACGTAATATTAACGTAACTACTCAAAAAATTAATAATACGAAAGTACCTAGCTTAATTTTAGAAGCTTTATCCAATGATCTCAATACGCCAATGGCTATGGCAGAGGTATTCAGTCTTGCTAAGAAGTTAAATAAAACGCTTGATAGTAACGAACAAGAAAATATTGCTGCTCAAATTTATGCTGCTGGAAAAATACTAGGACTATTTGAGCAAAATGCAAATGAATGGTTTTCTAAAATTACCGAATGTAAATATTCTGAAAATGAAATTCGAGCTCTAATTAATGAAAGAGAAGTTGCGCGTTCAGTAAAAGATTTTAATAAAGCAGATCGAATACGTGATCAGTTATTGGTTGAAGGTATTAGTATTGAAGATACCTCTTCCGGTGTTCGCTGGCTCATTGATAAGTGATTTGGAAATGTCTTTATGAATGAAGTAACAGAAAGTCAAAAAGAAATTATTAGTGAATTCACATTCTTTGAAAATTGGATGGATAAATATCAGTACATTATTGATCTTGGAAGACGTATGAGTCCGTTATCTGAAGAAGAGAAAAAAAATGAAAATAAAATTAAAGGCTGTCAATCACAAGTATGGCTTGTTTGTGAGTCAAAGAATGAACGTTTATTGTTTCGAGCAATAAGTGATGCTGCTATTGTTTCTGGGCTAATTGCAATTCTTCTCAGAATATACAGCAATAAAAAACCTCAAGATATTATTGAGGCTCCCATTGAATTTATTGAGGCTTTAGAGCTTGAGCAGCATTTAAGCGCCACTAGAAGTAATGGATTGTCATCAATGCTTGATACAATCAGAGCGCATGCTATTCAATCGATAGAAAAATTATGAGTTATTTTTTTACTTATTTAATTTTAACTCTAATAAAAATTTATAAGTTTTTACTTTCTCCTTTATTAGGAATGAATTGTCGATTTGAGCCCACTTGTTCGGCTTACTGCGAAGAAGCCATAAAACGACATGGGATAAGAAGGGGCTTGACGTTCTTTTTGAAAAGATTTGCGAAATGCCACCCCTGGGGAGACTCAGGTTTCGATCCGGTGCCAGAAGAAGAAGAATTTATTTAATTATTGGCAAGATACAGAATGATAATGACCGATTCGATTATTGTAATAGTGAGCCAGTGATAATGCCAATGAACCTGAGACCGTAAATAAACTGTCTGTTAATAGATTATATTGATAGTGGATTATCGTACCACCAAGAAGAATCATAAGAATACCAAAACAACCAAGACAAGCTATTAGGGTATTTTTGTGATTACGATAACCTCTATAAAGGGCTACCAAACTGATTGGGATAATAACAAATAACATAATCGCATGATAGTGCTCACCAAAAAATTCACCTAATAGAGGAATACCGATTGTTATGATTGGTAAGGCCAGACAATGTAATATACATAAACCTGATAGCCAGATACTCAAGTTATCTAATTTTTTCGTTTTATGATTGGTTTTATGCATCAAATTTTAAGTTATATTAGAATATAGAAAGGTTTTTAATCAACATTTTGATATATTATAACATAACAATTTAACTGAAACATTTTTTAAATTTAGTTTTAATCTAGGGGATATATGAGAAAGAAAATAATGAGTATGTTGTGTTGCCCGATTACACATAGTCCGTTATCAAAAATTACAGAAAAAAAATTAACGGCTCTCAATTTAGCAATAGGTAAAGGGCTTATTATTGATCGTGATAAAAAGATCATCAAAATGAAGCTCTCAGATGCGTTAGTAACTGAGGATGGTATGATGTTATATGCAATAGAGGATGGAATTCCCGTGCTTCTTGAAAATAGATCAATTTCTCTTGACCAATTAGATTGAATGCAGAATTATTAAAGTATTATTTTGAAGACTAGATAAATATATTTTCATGAAGCTATCTCCCACAACTCTTCCTATTGAACTGAAGAAAAGACTACTTCATTGTTATCTGATTTCAGGTGATGAACCTTTATTAGTTCAAGAATCACTTGATTTACTTAGACAATCATCATTTGATGCTGGATTCACCGTTAGAGAAGTTTATGATCAATCACAATCAATAGATTGGCAAGAAATTTTAAGCGCTAGTAATAATCTTTCACTTTTTTCAGAAAAAAAATTAATCGAAATTCGACTTACTTCTGCAAAACCCGGTCGAGAGGGTATAAAGAGTATAATTGAGCTTACCCAGAGATTAAATGAGGATCTGATGCTTGTAATCTCAGCTCCAAAAATAGATAAGGCCACTTTAGCTTCTAAATGGTGTCAATTTTTCCAAAATGAAGGAGGTTTTGTTCAAATATGGCCACTTAAAGCAAATGAGCTTCCTGTTTGGCTTGAAAGACGGATGATGGCTGTTGGTTTAACTGCAGAAAAGGAAGCAGTATTGATGCTGGCTCATAGGGTAGAAGGAAATCTTTTAGCGGCGTCCCAAGCTATAGAAAAATTAAAGCTCTATCTTGGTGAGGGGAATGTAAGCGAAACTGATATGCAAAAAGTGGTGTCTGACGATAGTCGTTATGATGTCTATAAGTTGATTGATGCCCTCCTAATTGGTGATATTAAGCTGGGTTTGAGAATTCTATCAAGTCTTCAGAGCGAAAGTATGGATGCTGTTGTAGTGATATGGGCTCTGAATAGAGAATTAAGATTATTAAGTAAGCTGGCTTTTTCCCTTGAATCAGGGATGAATACCAATGAAGTGATGCGAAGCTATCGAATATGGACGTCACGCCAAAATATCGTCTCAGTATGCCTTAATCGTCATCAAGCAAAAGATTTCCATAGTATGATCAAGGCTTGCACCAATGCCGATAATGCTGCTAAAGGCCAAACTAAGGATGATAAATGGCAACTGATAAGAAATATAATTTTTTCACTCTCAACCTATAATAAAGCAGCGTAAATGATTGTCTTAAAATTTAGAAGGATAAATCGAATATGAATCCAATAGGTGTATTTGGAGGTACTTTTGATCCTATTCATTATGGGCATCTTAGAACTGCGTATGAAATGTTACAAGCTCTGAAATTTGAAGAGGTAAGGTTTGTGCCTTGCGGTAAACCTCCGCATCGAATTGATCCGTTTGCTGATAGTAAAACAAGATTGGCTATGGTCAATGCGGCCACTCAAGGGCAACGAGGTTTTGTAGTTGATGATCGTGAATTATATAGAGAAGGGCCATCTTACTCGGTAGATACTTTAAAAACTCTACGAATGGATTTTCCATTGAGGTCACTTGCTCTTATAATTGGAATGGATGCTTTTATAGGGTTACCTAAATGGCATCAATGGAGGGAGATACTAGAGTTGGCTCATGTCGTAGTAGCGCATAGGCCTGGATGGCGTGCGCCTGATATTGGACCGCTTGGTGAATTACTCGAAAATAGAGGAACACATCGAGTCGATGATCTCCACCGTTCAAAGTCTGGCCATATATATATTCATGATGTCACGCAGTTAGAGATTTCTTCTACTGATATTAGGGATCTTGTAAAAACTAGTAGAACGCCTCGTTTTCTGATGCCAGATGCAGTATGTAATATTATTGATGAGAGTGGCTGTTATGATAGCGACTAATAATTAACTTATAAAAATGGTAATAACAAATGAATGTAACTGAGCACAATGAATTAATTATTGAAATTTTAAATGACTATAAAGCTAAGGATATTATCACCTTGGATGTAAGGGATATGACTTCTACAGTGGATTATATGATATTGGCTAGTGGAACTTCCTCTCGGCATGTAAAAGCTTTATCTCAGATTTTACTTGAAGAATCTAAAAAACATAAGAAACGAGCTATCGGAGTTGAAGGTGAAGAAGGAAGTGAATGGGTATTGGTTGATTTTGCTGATATCTTAGTACATGTCATGCTGCCTCGTGTAAGAGAGTTCTATAATCTTGAGAAATTATGGTCCTTGAAACCAATAAAGAAAGCTTGGATAGGCGATAACTAGTCAATGCACATACGTTTAATTGTCGTTGGTTCTAAGCAACAACAATGGGTTACAGAAGCTTTTCAAGACTATGCTAAAAGATTGCCACGCCAGTGGAATTTCAGTCTTTCTGAGATTCCAGCCCTAAAAAGAAGTAAAAATGAATCTGTAACTTCTGTAATAAAAAAAGAAGGAGCAAAGATTTTGTCAGAATTAAAGAATAATGAGCAATTAATTATCTTAGATGAAAATGGGATGGAGTTCACCACTCAAGCACTGTCGGACAAATTAGAAAATTTAAGTGCGATTAAAAATAGGTTCTGCTTTGTAATTGGTGGTCCGGATGGCTTATCAGATGAGTGTAAAAAAAGAGCGGACATGAGTTGGTCGCTAACTAAATTAACTTTACCGCATGGTCTTGTTCGCGTTATTTTTATTGAGCAAATATATCGTGTGTGGACTTTAATGTCCCGACATCCTTATCATCGTATCTAATTTATTTGGAATAGCACATCAATAAGAAATCTATATATTTAGCTTCAGGATCCCCAAGAAGAAGACAGATTTTAAATGAACTCGGCATAGAATTCCTTTATAAATCAGTCAATGTAGACGAAAAAAGAGAAAATAATGAATCGGCCAAAATGATGGCAACGAGACTTGCTATCAAAAAAGCAGTTTCCGTTAAAAATGAGATTGCCAATGATTTTATAATTCTGGCTGCTGATACAGTGGTATCTCAGCAAGATTTAATTTTTGGAAAGCCAACTTCTAAAAATCTTGCAATTGAGATGTTAACTCAATTATCCGGTAAGAAACACCAAGTATTTACCGGTATTGCTGTGCGTCACAAGGGCAAGATCCATTCAAGCATCTCCGAAACTAATGTTTATTTCAAGAAAATTACAACTGAGGAAATTAATTACTATTGGGATACTGGCGAGTGCCATGATAAGGCTGGTGGATATGCAATCCAAGGAAAAGGTGCTATGTTTATTGAGCGAATCGATGGCAGCTATTCCGGGGTAGTAGGATTACCGGTATTTGAGTGTATTAATTTATTGACTTTATTAGGTTGGAAATATTTTTCCAAGAATTCAGGGTGAATGCTTTGAAAGAAAAGAATACAGAATCTGAATTATTTTTTAATATTACTGCCAATGAAACTCGAGGTATATTACTAGAAAATAGTATTCCACAAGAAATTTATTTTGAGCTCAAAGAGCATCGCGATATGGTTGGCAAGATATTTAAGGGTAAGGTTACCCGTATTTTACCGAATATCAAAGCGGCATTTATTGATATTGGTATAGATAAAGTTGCTTTTTTGCCGTTTTCGAGAATTAAACGTAATTATAATCACCAGTCAAATACTTTAGAAAATCAATATAAAAATATGATCGTTGGAGATGAATACCTAGTTCAAGTTGTTAAAAATCCAGTTAATGAGAAAGGAGCGAAAGTCACAAAAATATTAAGCATACCTTCTCGTTACTTTATATATCTGATTAATGATAATGGTATCGGTGTTTCCTCCAAGATAAAAAATGATAAAGAAAGAAAGAAACTTAATAACTTGGCCTCAGATTTTATAACCAAGAATAATTTAACGCATGGATTGATTGTTAGGACCATGGCCGAAAATGTTAACGAAGATATTTTATTGGCTGATTTGGAGGGTCTATTAAAGCTATGGAAATCGATTGAGGTAACATCTCAATCTAAAAAAGCGAGAAACTGTGTTTTTGAAGATCTATCACTCCCGGCTAGAGTAATTAGGGATTTGCCAACAAGAATGGTTAAAAATATATGGATAGATTCAGAGAAAGACCTTCAAATATTAAAACAATACATCGATGATTTTCTTCCTGATAATGAATCAAATATTCTTTTTTATGACGATGATCAACATATTTTCGATAGATATAATATTGAAGATTGCATTAATAGTACATTGAATCGAGCTATCAGCTTGCCGTCAGGAGGAAGCGTTATTTTTGATTATACCGAAGCGATGACCACAATTGATATTAATAGTGGGAGCTTTGCAGGGAAAGATAATAAAAATGAAATGGCATTTCATATCAATACAGAGGCGTTAACAGTAATCGCGCAGCAACTTAGATTAAGAAACATCGGAGGAATTATTCTCATAGATTTAATTGATATGGAGAATGAGAAATTCAAAAGAATTGTTTTTGATGAATTTAATAAAATAATGCTCGCAGATACTTTGAAGTATCATATATATCCGATTTCGCAGATTGGTTTGATTGAGATGACCCGTGAGCAAAATCGTCACAGTCTTTATCAAATTATGTGTGAGCAATGCTCTGTTTGTGAGGGAAAAGGGTTTGCAGTATCGAGTGGTATTCTTTTTTATCAAATGATCAGGCAAATTAAATGCATAGCAGCGAACAGTAACTCAAAAAAAATAACAGTAATATTGGGGGAAAAAATTTACTCTTACTATAATCAATATGGGGTAAAACAATTAAATGATCTTGGAAAAAATATAAATAAAAAATTAAATATAACCCTATCCTCATATGATCTTGATGGTGAGTTTGATATTGTGGAATAAAAAATAATAAAGCAATGCCTTTTAGTATCAAAAACATAAAAAACTTCTCTATTATAGTAATAATTTCTGCGATTATTTTGTCTGTCGTGGTTGTCACTCTGGCAAATATATATACACCCAGAATTAACGAATATCAGGATGAATTTAAAAGCTGGATAAATCAAGATAGCGACTATGAGTTTGATTTTAATAAAGTTGGTGCAGGTTGGCGAATAAATGGTCCAGAATTAATTTTCTATAACCCAGAGATAAAAGATAAAATTACACAAGAACAAATATTTTATGCAGGAGAAGCAACCGCTGAAATTGGTCTTCTTGATTTCTTACTTGGTCGTTCATTAGCTATAGATCAATTAATATTCAATCAAATAAATCTCGATTTAAAGTATACAAAAAATAGTGGCTTTTTATTTAAAGGATTGAATTTAGATATATTTGCTTCATTTTTTAATAATTCATCAAATGAAATACCGTCATTCACTCTTATTAGTGAGGAAATTAAACTTAATCTTAATTTAATTGATCAAGATAAAGTAATTGTGTTTTCAATTCCTTCGGTAACGATAGAAATTAATGCTGATGAGGTAAAGTTTGATACTACTTTTGAGCTTCCAGAAAATCTTGGCCAAACAATGTTGTTATCTGCCAGCAAAAGAAACGATGGTGATCAATTATCATCGGAATGGCGATTATATTTGGAGGGGAAATCCCTAAATATTTTGGCTTGGGAGGCACTACAACCATATGAATTAAAAAATCTTCAAGACGGTTTGATGGATGTTGATGCTTGGGTAGAGTTAAGTTCTCAAAACATAGAAAGAGTTACTGCAGATATAGTGGTTTCAGACTTATTAATAAATGATCTTAAGAGTGAGCCATTATTTATTGAATCCCGTATTGAGTATTCAGCCAATGAATTTGGCTGGTTTACGTCACTTGATAAGTTTAAATTTCATACAAAAGAGACAAATTGGCCTGAATCACGAATTCAAATTCAAACTCGTAATAACATTGAGAGTGATGCGATTGCATTGGACGTTAGTGCATCGATTATTGTCTTGGAGAATTTGAGATTTTTTGATAACTGGTTCGAGCTAGGTATTGTCGATTATCTTGCTGAGATAAATCCAAAAGGACTATTAAGAAATACAAAGCTTAATATTTCAGATACAAATAAAACTGACTCTATGTTTAATTTATCAGCTCAGCTTGACGGAATAAGTATTGATTTGATATCCAGTAATAGCCAAATAGATGGCCTTGATGGCTACTTAGATATTAATCAGGAAGGAGGAAGATTAGAAGTAGATACTTCAAACTTAGGTTTAAATTTTAGAAATTATCTTAATAATAAACTCATACTTGATCATGTTAAAGGAGACATTACTTGGCGTAAGAATGTCGCAGGATTTAAAGTTTTCTCAGATCAATTTGAATTAGGAAACACTAATTTTGAGAGCAATACAGATATTGAAATGTCATTTCTGACAGACTCAAATATACCGTATATTGATATTCAAAGTAGCTGGTCTTTCAAAGATATATTGATGATAAAGCGATTGCTGCCTAAAAATAAATTGAATCCAGTTTTGTATCAATGGATACAAGAGTCTCTCAAGTCTGGAAGAATAAATAATGGTACAACACGCGTTATAGGATCTATGGAAAATTTTCCTTTTATTGACAGAAACGGCATTTTCCAAATTAATGCTCAAGTAAAAGATATGTTATTGAATTATGCAAAAGATTGGCCTGAAACTGAAATTCAAGATATGCATGTTTTCTTTGATCGAAATCAAATATATTCCGATAAAAATCATTTATTTAGTAGTAATCTTGAGTTGAAAGATGTCAGTATTGAAGTGAATGATATTTTTAATCCAAAACTAAAAATTAATGCGAGATCAAGCGCTAAATTAAGTGCTATACATAACTTTATGATGAATAGTCCGATTGATACTTTTTTTGGTAAAAATTTAAAGAACCTTAAATTAAATGGTAAAGCCGATTATGAATTTGGCATTCATTTACCATTGAGAGCATTACAAAGAAAAAATTATGATTTTACGACGCAAATTAAACTAAACAATGCACGCATAGATATGACTTGGATTAAACCAGATATAGAAAATTTAAATGGCACAATTGAGGTTTCAAGGGATACGGCTTCTTCAGAAAATTTAACAGGCAGCTTTATGGGAACCCCCGTGCTTATAAATTTATTTAAAGCGATAAGCGATAAAGAATCCATCACTAGTGTTGTAACTATGGAGGGCAAAACTTCTATAGATATTATCGAGAGTAATTTTGATTATACATTAAATGAATATATAGCAGGAGAAGATATAAATTATCATCTTAGTTTGAATATTCCTCGTTTCGATACATCTAAACCTAAACCTTTTTTCTTGAATATTAAAAGTGATCTGAATGCTTTAGCTATAAACTTACCTTACCCCTTAGCTAAAGGAACTGATGATATTGGTATGTTAGATATGAACTTAATATTTCCTTCAGATGAGTTAATTCAACTCGATGGTCGCTTAAATTCTGATGTTAAATGGAATATGTATTTTAAAAAGATTATTAATGACTGGAATTTTGATCGAGGCACTATCTTTTTGGGTGACCAAAAGACTGACTCACCTGATTCTCGAGGCTTGCACATTCGTGGAAATACCAATCAAATTAGATTTGATGATTGGTTGA
>CAJJBK010000036.1 GCA_905182415.1 uncultured Woeseiaceae bacterium
TTTCCCCTTGGTTTTTGCAAATGGCTTGAACCCAGGTGAGGGGCCCGATCTAGTCTTTAAAACATTACCGCTTGTATTTGGTCAAATGCAAGCAGGTGTATTTTTAGCAACTATATTTTTTGTATTATTAGCTTTTGCGGCACTGACATCTGCTTTGGGCTTAATGGAGCCTGCTGTTGCATGGATGGTTGAAAGTACAAATTACAATAGAAAAGCATCTTCAGCTATTATCGCTTCATTGATTTGGTTCTTTGGATTAGGTACTGCATTATCAGATAACTTGTTATCAGAATTTAAATTCTTCCAAGGAACTATATATGAGAATGTAGATTTCATTACCAGTAATATCATGCTTCCGATGAGTGCCGTATTTATAACTATCTTCGCAGCCTGGGTGATGAGTAAAAATTCTAGCTCTGAAGAGTTGGATGGACATGGTTTTGTCTATAAAATATGGCAGCTACTGGCAAGGTATTTTGCCCCCATTGCAATTTTAGTCATTTTTTTACAAGCAATAGGCTGGATTTGAACATAATTAAAATTCTTTTCTGAGATACATTGATGCGAAAAGTCAAAAGAAGTGCCTACATTGGCTATACCTCAGAACAAATGTTTTCCTTGGTGGATGATATTGCTTCGTATGCTAGTTTTCTTCCTTGGTGCACAGGTACCACTATTCATGAGCGTTCTGATAAAAATGTCAGTGCTACGATTGAACTAAGCAAGGGTGGAGTTAGCTCGAAATTCACAACCTTAAACACCATCACTCAATTTGAATCAATTGACTTACTTCTTCAGGACGGCCCTTTTAGTTTTTTTGAAGGAGGGTGGAAATTCAAAGATTTAGGTAGCGATGGCAGTAAAATTCAATTCGAACTTGAATTTAAATTTAGAAGCTCCATTTTGGACATGTCATTAGGGCCGTTTTTTGAATCTATTTGTGACGATCTGGTGAATGCGTTTGTCATGAGAGCACAAGAAGTATATGACTAAACTGCAGAATCTTAAAGTAGAGGTGGTGTTTGCGCTGACAGGAGAGCAAACAATCATTCAATTAGAGGTGCCCATTGGTTCAAGTATTGAAGGCGTTATAAATAAATCTGGCATAAAAGAAATATACCGCTCTGAGGTATTGGAAAAATGCCCTGTTGGTATTTGGGGGGAAGCTAAAGAGCGTTCAACGCTTATTGAGAGCGGAGATCGAATTGAGCTATATCGACACCTCAACTGCGACCCTAAGGATAAAAGGCGAGAATTAGCCCTATTGGGAAAATCAATGAGCCAGAAAAATACACTTATAGATTTGGATTAAGATCAAGATCTTTGTCGATTTTTGAAACTTTATTATCTTGAAAAAGAACCGATACCCATTTTTTTACAAGCGCTTTATCACGACCTATTGTGAGGTAATAAACATAATCCCAGCGATTTTCATGAAAAGGATCATCTATCATTGGCGTACCCATAAGAAAGCGTACTTGATTCTTGGTCATCCCCACCTCGATTTGATCGAGATATTTATCTTCAATAAAATTACCTTGTGCAACATTAGCCTGATAAACACACCCAGAAGACAGAATGATTAATACAATGAGGAGATAGAGTTTTAATTTTGTCATGACCGAGAGATTAACTGATAAGGCGATTTTAGACTAGTGAATCCTAGATTTTTTTTGATATTTGGATGATATATCTTTTTGGTCCATAATAAATGTTAGTATGCAGTTAATTATTATAGAGTATTTTTTGAAATGTAGGGGGTTAATTATATGGAACAACGTCAAGAATTAAAAAAAGCTGGGTTAAAAGTTACCTTACCTCGTTTAAAAATTCTCGAAATATTAATGAGAACTCAAAACTCAGATATGCATATGAGTGCGGAGGATATTTACAAGGAAACTTTAGATACAGGTGAAGATATTGGCCTCGCTACGGTTTATCGAGTTTTGACTCAGTTTGAATCTGCCGGCATGGTAGTGAGGCATAACTTCGAGGGCGGCCATTCAGTTTTTGAGGTTAATGATGAAAGCCATCATGATCATATGGTTTGTGTGGAAACTGGAAATGTTATTGAATTTACAAATGACGAGATTGAGCGTTTACAAAAAGAGATTGCAGCAAAGCATAATTTCGAATTAATGGATCATAGCTTAGTGCTCTATGTGAAGCCTCTTAGATAATCAAATAACTTTAACTAAAGATCTGCCTCTTAACCGAATATTAATTATTTTTAGTCGAAAGCATCTCAGCCGCATGATCGCGAGTTCGTTCTGTGACTTTTATTCCACCAAGCATTCTTGCTATTTCTTCAATGCGCGAATCATGATTTAGCGGAGTCACATGAACCTTGGTAGATTTACCGTCACTTAGTTTATTAATCCTAAAATGAGAATCAGCCTGACTGGCAACTTGAGGGAGATGAGTTACACAAAGGACTTGTCTTTTTGAACCTAATTCACTAAGTCTTCTGCCTACCATTTCAGCGACTGCACCACCAACACCACTGTCCACTTCATCAAAAACCATTGTTGGGATATAGTTACCCTCGCTGGCTATAACTTGAATTGCTAAACTCATTCTTGAGAGTTCGCCACCTGAGGCAATCTTCGCAATTGATTGTGGCGCTTGACCGGGGTTTGCACTAATAAGGAAGTTTATATCGTCCAAACCATGAGACGAAATAGTATCATTTTGCGTTACATTAATATCAAATTTCCCATCAGGCATACCTAAGCTTGACATCGCTTTTGTTACAGCGCTTGACAGTTTTTTTGCACTGATTACTCTGGAGTCACTTAGTTTCTTAGCTAATATCATATAATCATTGCATGCGTTTTCGATGTCTTTCTTTAGATTTTTTTGACTTGCCTCATTGTCTTTTAAATCATCAAGTTCATTTTTTATTTTTTCGAAAACTTCATGAAGTTCGGTTGGTTCAACTCTATGTTTTCTAGCTATAGACTTAATGTTATTAATTCGCTCATCAAGCTGCCGATTTTTCTCAGGATCAAATTCAATTGAAGAATAATATCGACGGAGATAGTCTGCTGCTTCAGATGATTGAATGGCAGCTCCTTCCAGGAGAATTTTTGCTTCATTTAATGCGTGATCAAATTCTATCAACGAATTTAAAGATTTTACCGAATTATTGATCAGACTTTCAGCGTTTGTGATTTCTGAATCTTGAAGGTTATTCAAGATCAGATTGATGCCATTGTTGAGTTTTTCTATATTATGTATTTTGCTGAATTCCAATGTGATCGAATCATACTCATTAACTTTTAGGTCTAAGGTATTTAATTCTTGAAACTGAAAATCTAAAAGATCGGCACGTGCATCACGATCTTTTGCAATTTGCTGGCTAGACTGCAGCTTTTTTGTCAATGTATTCCAGCTATTGAATGTAGTGTTGATTTTATTTTTTAAAAGTAAAAGATCACCAAAATGATCAATTAATTCTCTTTGTACTTCTGTTTTACCTAATGATTGATGGAAATGTTGACCATGAATATCGACCAGTAACTCACCAAGAGACTTGAGGGTTTGGAGATTAACTTGATTGCCGTTAATGAAAGCACGTGACCGTCCATCGGGGTTAACAATGCGCCTTAAAACACAATCATCATTATCATCTAGAGATTGATCCGATAACCATAATTTTGCTCTTTTGTGCTTATCAATGACAAATTCAGCCGAAAATTCAGCTCTTTTATTGCTATCTCTTATTAGATTTGACCCTCCACGCTCTCCCAATACGAGACTCAAAGCATCAACAAGAATTGATTTACCAGCACCAGTCTCTCCAGTGAGAACAATCATACCTTCATTAAAGACGATATCTATCTCATCGATAATGGCAAAGTTTTTAGCTTGTAGGGATTTGAGCATTAACGTGTTTTCTTATTTACACGCATTCGATTATCTTGACCCCAATGAAGTTTGGAGCGCAATACATCATAATAATCATAGCCTGGTGGGTGGATAAGCAGTGTTTTCTTTGAGGCTTTGGTAATCGTAATGGTATCTTGAGGTGTAATTTCGCAAATTTTTCTACCATCAATAGTGATTTCCGCTTTGCGGTCAATCTTTTGGTTTAATTGTATTTTGATATCTTTTTCTGCTGGCAATACCAAGGGACGATCCCCTAGAGTATGAGGGCATATAGGTACCATGACATAACAATCTAGAGTTGGTTCTATGATGGGGCCACCGCAACTTAATGAATAAGCTGTTGATCCTGTTGGTGTAGCTATTATTAAACCATCACCGGAGTGGCTATTGATGAATTGATTAGCAATCGAAGTATTGAAATCGAGCATCCTTCCGGTATCGCTTCTTTGGATAACAACATCATTTAACGCTAGATTTACAAATGAATCACCATCCGACTTCGAAATAGTTGCTTCCAGCATCATTCTTGGTTCGGTGGTGTAATTTCCATCAATTACTTCGGCTATATCGGTCAGCATTTCTTTAGGAGGGGTATCAGCAAGAAAACCAAGCTTTCCTCTGTTTATACCAAGTAATGGGACATCTTGACTTTGAGCAAGGTTGGCTGCACGCAAAATCGTACCGTCGCCACCAACAGCAATTATTAAATCGACTGTCGTTGCAATCTTGTCTTCGCTAACTTTATTCTGAGTTGGCAGGGGATTTTCTTTAGTTAAAAAGACAGACCTACCATTCTTCTCTAAATACCCATTGAGTAATGCAATGGTTTCTAGTGTAGTTGTGTCATGATTACGGCTGACAATACCAATTTTTTTGAAAATCATTGTATTAAGTTAAATCTGTAAATTATTAGTTAGATTAAATCTAGCAGAGTGAGTCATTAATTGAAAATACATAAGCCTTTTCAAAAAACTTGACCATCAGTCTCCGCATTGATAGCGTCTTGATCTAGATTAACATATTAAGATTCACGGCTAAATGTGAATAGGTGATTTATTTTGAGTAATTTAGGCGTGGAGCCTTCAAATCGTGCCCAGTATCTATTAAAGGTACTCATCCAAAAATATATAAATGAAGGTATACCTGTAGGCTCTAGAAATTTATTGGATGATTCAGGTCTAAATATAAGTCCCGCAACAGTTCGTCATGTGATGTCTGATCTAGAAGAATTGGGATTAATAAAGGCTCCGCACACCTCTTCTGGGAGGGTGCCTACAGCAAGGGGCTATCGAATGTTTGTCGATACATTGGTTCGCTATCAAAGCCCAGATACTTCATATATGGATACGATTCAGTCAGAGATCAAAAAAGATAATTATGAACGGGGGCAGTTAATTGAGAAAGTCTCGAGCACCTTATCGAAAATTACCAGCCTCGCTGGAGTTGTTTCAGTTCCAAGGGTTAAGAATATAACGCTTAGACAAATAGAATTTTTACCTCTTTCTGATCATCGGATTTTAGCAATTTTAGTTTTAAATAATAGGGAAGTTCAAAATCGAATTCTTCATACCAAAGTAAAGCATTCACCTTCTGAATTGCAACGAGCATCTAACTTTATTAATGAGAATTATGCCAGTCAATCATTAAACTCGATAAGAAAGAATCTATTGCTAGATATGGAGAAAACCAGAGAGTCAATGAATCAAGCTATGCAAGATATTATTTCAAATGCGCAACTCGCCATAGAAGGTGCAGAGAATACAGGCGAAGAATTCATATTGGCTGGTGAGCGAAACTTAATGGATTTTGCTGAACTCTCTGATGTAAATATATTGAAACCTTTATTTGATGCATTTGCTAAGAAACGAATGATGATAGATTTACTTGATAGAAGTATTAATGCCAGTGGTGTACAGGTATTTATTGGCTCTGAATCTGGTTACAGCCTCCTTGACGATTGCAGTGTAGTGACGGCTCCTTACCAATCGAGTGATAATCAGGTGGGTGTTTTAGGTGTTATAGGTCCCAAACGAATGGCGTATGATAGAGTTGTACCGATCGTTGATCTCACCGCAAAATTATTAGGCAAGGCGATCGATAGTAAATAACCTAATGACCTTGTTATTTAGTTTCTGACCCCCAAATAGTCTGAATTATATCAGTACAATTATATTAATTTTAATTGCGAGTCACTTATCTTTATGAATTATGGAGAATAAATTAAATGAAAGGAAAAGCGAATAAAAAATCCCCCGCAAAAACTGATGATTCAATTGAAGATAATAAAGAAATCTCAGAGGGTATAAGTTCTGATCATCTAGAAAATGATGGTGATGAGCTGATAGAAGAAAAGTTAGAATTACCTCTTGAGGATAAGCTAGAGTTGACTGAGAAAAAGGCGGAGGATAATTGGGATAAATATCTCAGAGCCGTCGCTGAATTAGAAAATGTTCGTAAACGGGCTTTAAGAGACGTTGAAAATGCTCGGAAATTTGCACTCGAGAGTTTTTCTCGTGAATTACTCTCAGTTAGCGATAGTCTTGAGTTGGCCGTTAATTCTGAGGATCTGGATGCAGATTCATTGCGATCTGGTAATGAGGCAACTTTACAATTAATGCTTTCAACTATGGGGCAATTTGGTTTTGAGGTAATTGATCCTCACGGAGAGCCATTTGATGCAGAATATCATGAAGCTATCTCGATGCAACCTTCAGATCAGGTTGAACCAGGCTCTGTAATAACTGTTTTTCAAAAAGGTTACACGCTAAATAAACGACTATTAAGACCAGCTAGAGTTGTTGTTGCTTCAAATCCAGAAGATTAACATCCACGGATATTTGATTATTTATCATGTTTAAAAACAAAATGCTTGAAAGCTGAGGATTTGTCCCCATCTATCAGGCTATCTAAAAAAAGAATTATTTAAATTTATTAAAGTTGGAGTTACAAGATTATGGGTAAAATTATCGGAATCGATCTAGGGACAACAAATTCTTGTGTTGCCGTGATGGAAGGCGATACGCCAAAAGTTATTGAGAATAGTGAGGGCGACAGGACTACGCCATCCATTGTTGCTTTTGTGAAAGACGATGAAGTAGTGGTCGGCCAATCTGCGAAACGACAAGCAGTCACTAATCCAGTAAATACATTGTTCGCTGTAAAACGTCTGATTGGCCGACGTTTTGACGAAGAAGTTGTTCAACGAGATATTGACATGGTTTCGTATAAAATCGTTAAAGCCGACAATGGGGATGCCTGGGTTGAAGGATTGGGTAAACCAATGTCGCCACCAGAGATTTCAGCAAGAGTATTAATGAAAATGAAGAAAACTGCTGAAGATTATCTTGGTGAGGAGGTTACAGAGGCGGTCGTAACTGTTCCTGCATATTTTAATGATTCCCAGAGACAGGCAACAAAAGATGCCGGTAAAATTGCCGGCCTTGATGTTAAGCGTATCATCAATGAGCCTACTGCAGCTGCCTTGGCATATGGAATGGATAAAAAACGAGGCGATAAAAAAATTGTCGTTTATGATTTGGGTGGTGGAACGTTTGATGTATCAGTAATTGAAATCGCGGAAGTGGATGGTGAACATCAATTTGAGGTGCTAGCTACTAATGGCGATACTTTTCTTGGCGGCGAAGATTTCGATTTAAAAATTATAAGCTATCTGGCAAAAGAGTTTGAGCGTGATAGTGGTATTGATATTTCTAGTGATCCATTGGCAATGCAACGGCTGAGAGAAGCTGGTGAGAAAGCCAAAATTGAACTATCAAGTAGTCAGCAAACTGAGATAAATTTACCTTATATTACCGCTGATGCGACTGGCCCAAAGCATCTTAATATTAAATTAACCCGAGCTAAACTCGAGTCTTTGGTTGAAGAATTGGTATCCAGGACTATTGCACCATGCAAGGTTGCATTAAAAGATGCTGGCCTTAAAGTTAATGAAATTCATGATGTAATCCTAGTTGGTGGGCAGACAAGGATGCCTAAGGTACAAGAAGAGGTTCAGAATTTCTTTGGAAAAGAACCCAAAAGAGACGTAAACCCTGATGAAGCTGTGGCATTAGGAGCCGCTATTCAAGGTGGAGTTCTAGCCGGAGATGTAACGGACGTGCTTTTATTGGACGTAACGCCATTGTCACTTGGAATAGAAACTTTAGGTGGCGTGATGACTAAAGTAATAGAAAAAAATACTACTATTCCTGCAAATGCTGAACAAGTTTTTTCAACCGCTGATGACAATCAAACAGCAGTGACTATTCATGTATTGCAAGGAGAAAGAGAGCGTGGTCCAGATAATAAATCTCTAGGTCGATTTGATTTGAGCGATATTCCACCTGCCCCTCGAGGGATGCCACAAATTGAAGTGGCATTTGATATTGATGCAAATGGAATATTAAATGTTTCAGCCAAAGATAAAGCCACTGGAAAGAGCCAAAATATAATTATTAAAGCTTCTAGTGGGCTTGATGAAGATGAGATCGAAAGAATGGTCTCAGATGCTGCCAGTCACGCCGAAGAAGATAAGAAGTTTCGGGAACTAATTGATGTGCGGAATCAAGCGGACAGCCTCATTCACGGTTCCGAGAAAACCTTAAGTGAGCTAGGTGAAAAAGTTTCAAGTGAGGAAAGGCTTAAGATTGAAAATGCAATTGCTGATGTAAAAACTGTTTTAGATAGTGATGATAAGGAGGCGATAGAATCCAAAACGAAAATTCTCGCTGAAGCATCAGCTGAGATAGCTCAAAAGTTGTACGCTGAGCAAGCTGATAAATCTGGAGATGCTGAAGATAATAAAAGTGATGATAATAATAAGGATGATATTGTTGATGCGGAATTCGAAGAAGTAGAAGAAGAGAAAGAAGCAGAAGAAGAAAAATCAGATAAATAAGAACGTTCATTCTTTGTAAAACTAGAGTCATAAGGTAAGTAATGCTGCCTTATGATTTTTTTAAATATTTAATTAATAATTAATAGTAATTAATAATATGGCTAAACGTGATTATTACGATGTTTTAAGTGTAACGAGAGATGCATCTAAGGATGATATAAAAAAATCTTATCGACGCCTGGCTATGAAATTCCATCCAGATAGAAATAAAAATGACGCGGGTGCAGAAAAAAAATTCAAAGAAGCAAAAGAAGCATACGAAGCGCTTAGTGATAGTTCGAAACGAGAGACCTACGATCGTTTTGGGCATGAAGGTCTGAATCGAAATAGTGGCTCATCCTCTGGTGCAGAGGGTTTTGGCGATATCTTTGGCGATGTTTTTGGTGACATCTTTGGTGGTGGCAGATCTGGTGGCGGTCGAAGTCAGGTATTTCGGGGTGCAGACTTGCTCCATAAATTAAGTTTAAATCTTGAGGAAGCTATTTCGGGCGACTCTATCACCATTGATATTCCTACCCAGGTAAGTTGCAAAGGTTGCTCAGGAAGCGGTGCCAGAAAAGGATCAAAGCCATCTAAATGCAATACTTGTGATGGTGTTGGTCAAGTCAGAATGCAACAAGGATTCTTTTCGATTCAACAGACTTGCCCAAAATGTCAGGGTAATGGAACTGTAATTACCGATCCTTGTTCTGATTGTTATGGAAAGGGGCGCAAATCTAAAATAAAAACATTATCTGTGAAAGTTCCGCCAGGGGTAGATACGGGTGATCGTATTCGTTTAACCGGGGAGGGTGAGGCAGGAAAAAATGGCGGCCCTGCAGGCGACCTGTATGTTGAGATAAATGTAAATTCCCATAAAATTTTTGAGCGAGATGGGCCAAAT
>CAJJBK010000037.1 GCA_905182415.1 uncultured Woeseiaceae bacterium
TTCTCGGTTAGTGAGTTAAAGATTGCCTTTCCATTGAATGAGCTATCACGAATCACCAGTGATAACTGGCACCCTCGACCCTGTATTGGAGTAATTGATTCAATTTGTCCAGTAAACGCAGTTTGAATTAGAAAATCCATGTAACTGGTTAATTGTATCGATTTTTCACGTAATTTTTTAAAAGAGGCTTCTTTGAACATATGCAATGACGCTATGACGGGCGTTAAAGAGAATACAGGCGGATTACTGACTTGCCATAAATCTGCGTCCTTTGCGGCCACGAATTCTGTTCCCATTTTAAAACGACTTTCAAGATCATTGCTCCACCAACCTAAGAGTTGCTCATCGCCGTTGCCACCATGATGCATTTCATGAATAAATGCCCCACCAACAGAACCTGGGCCGCCATTTAGATATTTGTAAGTACACCATGCCGCAAAATCAGGCGCCCATTCATGCAGGTTGAGCTCAACATTACCCACCGCATGAGCAAGGTCGAGTCCTACTTTGCAACCGGCTTTTCGTGCAAGCTGGCATATTTCCTGCATCGGCATTACTTGACCGCTGTAATATTGAATCCCAGGGACTAAAATCAATGCAATTTCATCGCCTTCTTTATCGATAATTTGCTGTAGATCATCAAGGAGTAATTCATCATTCTTTGGCGTCCACTCGATTAGAGATTCTTTTGGATCATGACCATGAAGACGAATTTGTGATTCAGCCGCAAATCTATCCGATGGAAAAGCAGTTGATTCGATGAGTATTTTAAAGCGTTCCTTGGTCGGTCGATAAAAAGTGGTCATCAGCATGTGTAAATTCACGGTCAGGGTATTCATGGCAATGACTTCATGTTCATGGCTGCCCGTTAAATCAGCGAAACCCTCTCTCGCTTGTAAGTGATAGTTAAGCCAGGGCCTGCCTGCTTTTGTGTGACCATGAACACCATATTTACCCCAGTCTTTTAACTCTTCTGTTATATATTGACCGACCGACTTTGGTTGTAAGCCAAGTGAATTTCCACATAGATATACGCAGGAATATCCATTTTTATCATCTGGAAATAAAAATTCTGAGCGATAATGACTTAAGGTATCTTGTTTATCTAATGATTGTGCGTATTCGCGATTTGTTTCAAAATTAAAATTATTCAACTTCGTAGTCCTTCCGATTTAGGTTCAGCCATCTTAATGCCGTATCGGCATAAAGCCAGTTATTAGTTGTATCATTTAGTTTCATCTCTTCTATCATTTTTCCTGGCACTTCCTCTCCTAACGGAAAAGGGTAATCACTGCCCAGTGCGATGCAGTCAGCGCCGAATAGATTTATCATATATTCAAGTACCGCCGGTTCATGCACCAGAGAATCAACAAAAAACTTTCCAATATAATCTCTTGGATTGTGTTGATTATGAGTAGCAACAATATCAGGTCTCACATTATAACCGTGCTCGAGTCTTCCTATAATACTAGGAAACGCACCACCTCCATGAGCAAATGCAACTCTTAGCTTGGGGAGTCTTTCGAAAACACCACCAAAAATGAGAGAGCATATAGACAATGCCGTCTCAGCAGGCATTCCCACGAGCCAGGGTAGCCAATAAAGGCTCATACGATCACTGCCCATCATCTGCCATGGGTGAACAAAGATGGCGGTATCAAGGTCTTGAGCAGCCTCTAGAATTGGAAATATTCGAGGATCATCAAGGTTCCAGCCATTTATGTGCGATCCAATTTGAAACCCTGCCATACCTTTTATCTTGACGCATCGCTCCATCTCTTTAATTGCTAGATTGGCATCTTGCATGGGAAGGGTGGCAAGTCCGATATATTTCTTTGGGAAATTGGTCACAATATCAGCGATATGATCATTGAGGATCATGGACAGATCCAATGTATCTTTTGGTTTCGCCCAGTAATTGAACATCACCGGCACGGTGGATAAAACTTGAACATCTACATGAGTGTTATGGCATTCCTCCATCCTTACCTTTGGATCCCAGCAATTAGGCTCTACATCACGAAAATGTTTTCCATCCATCATCATGCGAGCACAACCAGTGCCGCAATGCTCTAATTGCATGAAGCCACCGTAACCATAACGTTCTTTTAAGTCTGGCCAGTTTTCAGGCAATATATGGGTATGTATGTCAATTTTTAACATATATATTGCCGATTACTCAGCGGCCATCACTTCACCACATTTATTGCAGGTACGATTATCTTCGGAGCTATAATATCGTTCAAATATCGGTGGTAATTGGCCTACTATATCGGTAATGGCTAAATATTCTCCATACAGTTTATTGTCACAATTTTCACAAAACCATAAAAACCCATCAAGCTCACCTTCCGTACGTTTTCGTTCAACGACTAAGCCCACCGTATTTTCATATCGCTGGGGCGAATGAGGAACAGTGGGTGGTAATAATAATATTTCACCTTCTTTGATGGTGGTTTCGACACGCTTACCGTCTTGGATGGTTTTTAATAGCATATCGCCTTCGAGCTGATAAAAAAATTCAGGACCCGGATCGTAATGAAAATCGGTTCTAGCATTTGGTCCACCAACGACCATCACAATAAAGTCATTGTCCTCAAATACTTGTTGATTGCAGACAGGTGGCTTTAAAAGATGTCGATGCTCTTCAATCCAGCCTTGGAAATTAAATGCCATAAGTGATTTCATAGGGTTCTCCATTTTGATATTTAGAGGCTATTATAGGGAATTTTATTCCTGATGGCTTATCTTTATTAATTGAGATTTTTCATCTAAGTTGATGGCGGTTAATTCTCTACCCCAGACATAACCCGTATCAAGGCAGATAAATTTTGGTTTCACCATTAAACCCAGTGCCGACCAGTGACCAAAAACAATGAGTGTCTCTTTCCATTGATTGTCTTTGACTTCAAACCAAGGTTTTAGATTCTCTTTATCTTTTATTGCTCCTCCTTTGTATTGAAAATCTAAGCCATTATCTTTACTCAGCATTCGCATGCGAGTAAAAGTATTGATAATAAATCGATGCTTTTCTATTCCCTTTAGTTTCTTCGACCATCTATGAGGTGTATTGCCATACATAGCATTTAATAATTGTTTGCAGTTATCCCCCTGTAGGATAACTGCAATTTCTTTTGCGTATGAAACTGCTTGTTCAATCGTCCAGTCAGGATGAATTCCGGCATGCACTAAAAAACGATCATTATTTTTACTATAGTGAACTAGAGGTTTTTGTCTCAGCCATCCCATTAATGATTCTCTATCATGTGCATTTAGAATTTCTTCAAGCCAAATAGATTCTTTATTCAGAGGTTTAGCTTCAAAATGTAATGCCAAAAGATGTAAATCATGATTACCAAGAACGGTTGTCACTGCTTGACCGAGGTTTTTGATAAAACGCAGTGTTTTCAATGAATCGGATCCTCGATTAACCAGGTCACCCGTTAACCATAGATGATCTTTTTGTGGATCAAAATTTATTTTATCTAGGAGCCGCCTAAATGCATTGTAGCAACCTTGTATATCTCCAATTGCATAAACAGCCAATAGAATTTCCTTTTCTTTTAGTGAAGTATACCTGGGACCGCAAGAGTGAAGGGGGCTATGGGCGCATCGAAACTATTCCCATTATCTGCTTGCATATTATATTTACCCTGCATCGCTCCAACTGGTGTTTCTATAATAGCGCCACTTGAGTAAGAGAATTGTTCGCCGGGTTTTAATTTTGGTTGCTCTCCAACCACGCCATCCCCTCTAACTTCTTGAACTTTTCCATTAGAATCGGTGATAACCCAATGACGACTTAGTAGTTTAGCCGATTTATTGCCTTCATTTGAGATGGTGATCGTGTAGGCGAAAACATAGCGATGTTCATCGGGTTCAGATTGTTCATGAATATAGTTAGTATCCACTTTTATATTGATATTAGAATTTTCAGGCATAATTAGTTACTGCTCTTGTATAGTATTTGCGAGTTTTGACCAGGTTAGTATCGGTATTTCTTCGGCTCTTTGAGTCGGATTTATACCCATTTCAATCATTATTTTATCAGAGATTAGGCCTTTTAGTGAATTTCTGAGAGTTTTTCTGCGTTGAGAAAATGCTTGAGTGACAATTTTTGAGAGTATGGCTGGGTTTTTGATTATGATCTGATCATCGGATTTTGGCTTTATTTTAACCACGGATGAAATGACTTTTGGCGCTGGACTGAATGCCTTAGCTGGGACATCAAAGAGATGAAATGTATCCATGTAGGTTCCAAACATTATTGTTAACTTGCCATAAGTTTTTCCACCTGGTGTTGCCGCTAAACGATTGGCCACTTCTTTTTGAAGCATGAAATGTTGATCATAAATATTATTTTTAAATTGAATCAGATGAAACATCAACGGAGTGGAGATATTATAGGGAAGATTACCTATTAATCTTAATTTTTTCCCAATACTTGCATAATCAAAGGCTAAGGCATCACTTTGGTAGATTGAAATATTCGGGTGATTCGAGAATTTTCTTTCTAAGGCCGGAATCAGATCACGATCTAATTCAATGATGTGTAAATTTGGATTAAATTGAGCAATTGGCTTTGTGAGGACCCCATTACCTGGGCCAATTTCGATAATTGTATCACTCGATTTAGGGTTAATATTATTAACAATTGCTTGGATAATCTGTTGGTCAATTAAAAAGTGTTGTCCAAACCTCTTTTTCGTATAATACGGTTCATTCATTATACAATCATTTCGATAGCTAATTTTATAGCTGCAATTAGGCTGTCTGAGTTTGCTTTTCCCTTGCCAGCGATATCAAAGGCGGTCCCATGATCGACGGAAGTCCTCACAAACGGCAACCCAAGAGTAATGTTAACAGCCTCACCAAATCCAGCATATTTTATAACAGGAAGACCTTGGTCATGAAACATCGCCAGAACAGCATCACTGTCCTTTTCGGCTTTTAGGAAGATTGTATCGGCAGGAATTGGACCGTCTATATTAAAATTTTTGTCTTGAAATTCTTTTATGACAGGCTCAATAATTTCTTGTTCTTCTGAGCCAAGATGACCATTTTCACCGGCATGAGGATTCAGTCCGCACACCAAGATTCGAGGATTTACTATATTAAAATACTTCTTTAGATCTGTATGCAAGATACTAATGATCTGCCTTAATTTATCTTTCGTTATATGGGAGGAGATTTTTGATACAGGTATGTGAGTAGTCGCAAGAGCAACCCTCAGATTATCTGCAGCTAGCAACATTACTGGAGTATTTGTATTGGTTCGTTCTGCAATAAACTCTGTATGCCCTGTAAATCTGATACCAGCTTCGTTAATGACGCTCTTATTAATAGGAGCGGTGACCATTGCTTTGTATGTTCCGTTCAAACAATAATCGATGGTTTCTTTTAGACCTTCGATAAGAGTAAGTGAATTTTCATGATTGGGTTCACCACAGATAACTTTTGAGTTAAATGTCTTGGTTCTTATGTATAAAGTATCTTTGGGTAACTTTTTGGGTGAAATTACATTAGGTTTCCATTCAATAAAATGTATAACTTTATTTAATTTTTTTGCTCTTTCCTCTATGACTTTAGGATCGGAGACAATAACTAAATTCTCGCTCCATGGCTGATTAACGAGGTCTAGACAAATTTCAGGTCCAATGCCAGCAGGCTCGCCAACAGTAACTGCAATAATATGTTCAGAGGGTAAATGGAGCATGACTTATAAAATTTAGATTTGTTTTTTTGTTTAGATTCTTTTTTCAACGAAAGCCTGGTCTCTAATTCGTCGAATCCAAATCTCAGATTCATTAGCGAGCTTGCTATTTTTTATTTGTTGAGTGCAATTAACTTGTTTTAATTCTTCGGTATTATCATGCGCTCTTCTTCCAGTAACTTCTAATATATGCCAACCAAAACGAGATCGAAAAGGTTCTGAAATGACACCAATTTCACTATCATCCACAGTATTTTGAAATTCTTCAACGAAAATACCAGGACTAACCCAGCCCATGGATCCTCCTTCATTGGCTGATCCTGGGTCTTCAGAGAGAAGCTTTGCAATTTCACTGAATTTTGTACCAGCATTTATTTGTTTTCGTGCATCATCTAGTTTTTGTTTTGCCGTTTCATTGTCAATAATTTGATTGGGTATGACCAGTATATGCCTGACTTCGCTTTGCTGTATTTCACTTCGTTCTACTGTGCTTCTCATCTCATTTATTTTGATGATGTGAAATCCACTTAACGCTTGCATTGGGCTGGAATATTCGCCTTCTTTGATGGTGTTCACAATGCTTGAAAATAATGTCGGTAATTGCTCTCCTTTTCGCCACCCAAGTGATCCGCGATCTATTCCAGTTTGACTGTCAGAATACGTGATAGCCATTTCTCCAAAATCTGCCCCATTATCGAGCTCTTTAATAACATTATTAGCAATTTCTCTTGCTTTATTATATTGATCCGCTGTAGCCGACTCGGGGACGGATATTAGTATATGCGAAAGATTGTAATCTGCATTATTAACAATATTAGTTTCCAGTCCTGCAAAACATTGATTCAATTCTCTTTCAGAGACATTAATCCTAGCAATAACATCTATTTGGCGTAATTGTTCGAAGATTAACTGATTTCTTAGATCGCTTCGATAGCGCCCATAATCTATACCATCTGCGGTAAGTATAGCTGGCAATTCTTCAAAGCTAATATTATTTTCTTCTGCAATAAGAGAGATGGCTCCATTTAACATTTGGTCTGATATTTGAATGCCAATTTGACCAGCACGTTGTAATTGAATCTCTTCAATAATAAGTTGTTCAAGGAGTTGTTCTTCCATAATTTCTTTTTTTGGTAATTCAAGGCCCTGAAGTTCTGCCCGTGTAGTAATATTTTTAATCTGGAAATCTAATTGGCTCCTTAGTACTACCCCCTCATTTACAACAGCTACAATTGAGTCAAGTATTTTCTGATTCTCTTGTGCGGAGATAAAATTGAGGTTTGTTAATGCTAAAAATACAATTAAAGATTTTATAAAAAGTTTTTTATTCATAATTTTTTATTGGATATAGTTTGAGTAACCTAGAATACCACGTTCTAGAAGTTTATCTGCTTTTGTGCCAATACTTGTCATGCCTTTCAGTACCAATTGTATGCCTAATGAAGTGTCTTCTTGACCATCTCGTGTGGAGACGTATTGTCTGTATACCATTCGAACTGCCCAACAACAACTTTCATACTCAAGACCATAAAATTGTTCTAAAGTTTTTTTATCTCTAATGGAGTAATTGTAATGGCCTAATACATTCCATGTTTCAGAAATTGGCCATGACCATGATATATTTCCTTGTTCCAGTAAATTTTGACGAAAACGATAACCAAAATTTAATATCTTGTTGTTTTTTGACCGGTATTGAAGACGAGCTTGCGATCTAGCGACGCCCGTGTTTTCGTTATTCCATTGATGAGAAATGTCAAAATTTAAATCATCAAAGATCAGAAATCGAAGTTCAGCTATAAAATCTGAATTTGAGCTAGGAAGAAGATTTTCACCAGGAAGAGTGACTTTCTGATTTTTTAAATAAAAAGCCTTACCTAGAGTCATAGAAATGACTTCCTTGCCGTCTTTGTTGTCGATTATTTTTGAACCAAAGCCTAGGCTGATTTGCTCCATATCAGCGATTCTATCAATACCTATAAAACGATTTTTTTGGAATAACTGCACTAAGTTTAAATCTGGTTCAATGGTATCAAAAATAGGTAGATTGTTTTGATCCCGATAAGGTGTACTGAGGTACAACAATCTAGGCTCAAAGGTTTGGGTATGATTGTTGTAATTTTTCAATGGGCGTTCAAAAAACAAACCTGCATCTAAACTTGCTATGGGTAGAGTTCTAGAAGGGTCAGAAATCTGCCCTTTTTCGAGGTTTTTTAACTCATATTGCGTGTGCTTCAGAGCAATGGATGGATTAACATACCAACCATCATTTTTTATCGACCAATCTAGCTGCGGTTGAGTATCAATTCGCCATCCAGTGGTACCAACTTCGCGATCAAAAAAAACAATTTCACTGTCGAGGCTGGCAGATATTCCTAATGGTTTGTATGGCAATGAAGCATTGAATTTTATTTGCGGTAATCGGGCATAGGGTCTATCAGTTAATTGAATACTTTTATCAATGGTTTGAAAATTCTGAAAACGAGCAAGAACTGACCAATTCTCGCCAAAGGCATCCACCATTATATTTTGGTTAAGGTGGGTAATACTGGTCATGCTTAAATTGCCCCCTAAATCTTCAAAATAATTTCCATCTGATGTATTTCCATAATCAATGGTGGCTCGGATACCATTGGCAAAATTAGTTTCATTGTTAAATTGAATGTAATGTCTGGATTTACCAAATATATTGTCATTATTGAGATAATCCAGCTTAAGCTGACCTTTGTTGGCGGAAGATAAATATCTAAATTCATTACCTAATTGAAAACCTCGACCCGTCAGTATTCTTGGTATTATTGTGGCATCGTAATTTTTTGCAATATTCCAGTACCAAGGTAATCTGATTTCATTACCACTTCTTCCGCCACCCCCTATTTCAGGTGCGAGAAAGCCAGATTTTCTTGCATCACCAAGAGGGAATGAGATTTTTGGAATATATAAGATTGGAATATCTTTAAAGCTCAAAGAAACTTTATCTGCTTTTGCTTGACCTTCATCAAGATTGAGTACAATTTTTTTTGCTTTAATGAACCAGTCATTTGAACCCACTGGGCATGTTGTGTAGTTTACATTGCGTAAATTTAAAATCCCCCTTTCTTGAAGCTCAATAGATTCAGCATTACCTCTTGAAGTATTGCTTCCAAGAGCAAATATTGCTTCATCAAATAATATCTGACCACCTGAATAAGAAAATAAAGCAGATTCGCTAGAAACCATTAAGTTATTATTTTCAAATTGAACGTTACCTTTTAGATTAAGTGATTCTGTGCTGGGATCGTAGTTCGCTGATTTTGCGGTTGTGATACTTTCATTGCCAGTTATGGTTACATTTCCCGTTAAATTAGTACCTGGTTGTGAGCCAACATTTAGATAAATGTTGTCTGCCTCAAAATTAATAGCTTGATTGTTTTTATCTTTTTGCGACAAAGTTAAAGGTAGATTGCACATATCTTGTTGTTGCGCATAGACATTCATACATGAGAAAGCTAATGTTAGAACAATTAATTGAAAGGAATGTTTACACAAAAAATACAGTATCCGTTTGATTGGTATTATTGGCGTTCGGTATCAAGTTTAGTATACATATTAGTGTATTCTATTGAATTTTTTGTATTAAAGGAAAAATAATTATTCAAACAATAAACACAGATAAACGCTATGTGGATCTCTTGAGTTGGGTCAAAAATCTTCCGGGCGATCCGTATGAGAATATTGAACCTGCTTCTTCGGATGCCAGTTTTCGACGATATTTTCGTATTTGGCGTAATGAGTGCACATTTATAGTCATGGATGCACCACCATTAAAAGAAAATAGTGAAAAATTTGTGCAATTTTCGGAATTATTTCGACGTATCAAAATTAATTGTCCAGATATATTAGAATCAAATATCCAAGAAGGTTTTTTGTTATTAACTGATTTGGGGTCGGATCATTACCTGGATGCTTTAGCCAAAGAGCCAAAAATATCGGAATCTCTATATATTGATGCATTGGCCGTTCTTCACGTTCTTCAGTCTGAAGGCAAATCAATCATAGGAAACTTCTCAACCTATGATGAGACTATGTTAGTGCAAGAAATGAATCTATTTCCCGATTGGTTTTGTTTGAAAGAACTGGGTATTACGTTTAATAAAGATGAGTTATTTCAATGGCAGAATTGTGTTGAAATTCTTTTGAAGAGTGCTCTAATTCAGCCCCAAGTGATTGTTCATCGTGACTTTCACTCGAGAAATTTAATTTATACAAAGGATCACAATCCGGGCGTTCTTGATTTTCAGGATGCGGTTATTGGCCCAATTACTTATGATATAGTTTCATTACTCAGAGATTGTTATATCTCACTGCCTGATGAATTGTTAAATCAGTTGCTTGAGACTTATTACTTAAATCTTGATATTTCATTAAAAGATAAAATGAGCAAAAAAGAATTTATTAGATTCTTTGATTTAATGGGAATCCAAAGACATCTTAAGGCTACTGGAATATTCGCTCGATTAAAGCATCGTGATGGGAAAAATAACTACCTTAAAGATATCCCTAGAACATTACACTATATTTATAGCGTTACATTAAAATATCCTGAGCTTGAATTTTTGAATATTTTTTTGAAAAATAACTGCCTAGCTTATAAAGGTGCTTGAAATGATGGCAATGATTTTAGCTGCTGGTCGGGGCGAGCGCTTGAAACCGCTAACAAATAGCATACCAAAGTGCCTAGTGAAAGTGGGGAATGAGACTCTTTTGGAAAGACATTTTCAAATGTTAGTAAGAGCGGGAGTAACCAAAGTAGTTATTAATTTAGGCTGGCTGGGAGAAAAGATTGTCGATTTTGTTGGTTCGGGCGAAAAATTTGGCTTACAGGTAATTTATAGTCTTGAAGATGATGAAATCTTAGAGACTGGAGGAGGAATTGTAAAAGCCCTGCCGCTACTTGGTGATCAACCTTTTTGGGTGATTAATGGAGATATTTATACAGATTATATTATGCCTGATATTGATTTAGACTCTAATTCCTTAGGTCATTTAATTTTAATAGCAAACCCACCTTATAGATCCAAAGGTGATTTTAATCTTAAAGATAATAAAGTAATAAAAGATAATATATTGCCATATACATTCAGTGGCATAGCTCTTTATGATCCAAAACTATTCAAAAATGAAGTGGTAAGGAAATTTTCAATTGTCCCCATATTGTTTGAATGTATAAAAAATAAACGTTTGTCAGGAAGTTTTTTTAAAGGCGGGTGGCATGATGTTGGAACACCGGATAGATTAGCTAGACTAAATAAATTACAAGACTGAGTTTAAATTAATTCAGATCTCGTGTCGTGCGTTGATATTTCTCTCAAGATAATGCACCATTTTTTCCTTAATTATTTTTTTATCTTCATTGACACCTAAGCATTCAAGATTTGTAACATCTAACTTCTCAAAGCCACAAGTATTAATACCCTGGAAAGGTTTTAGATTGACACTATGATTGAACGCAAGACCATGATAGCTGCAACCTCTGCTGATTCTTAGGCCAACACTTGCAATTTTCTTTGAATTTACATAAACCCCAGGCGCTTCGGGATTTCTGACGGCTTCTATAGAGTAATCAGCCATCAGATTTACGATGGTTTGTTCGAGTGCTGAAATAAGTTGACGGATATTTAAATTTAATTTCTTTAAGTCAAATAAAACATACATCATTATTTGACCAGGCCCATGATAGGTAACTTGACCGCCACGGTCGACTTTCAAGATTTTGATTTTACCTGAATTAAGAATATGTTTATGATTCCCATTTGCACCTAATGTGTAAATATCATGATGCTCGGTAAACCAAACTTCATCATTGCTTTGAGTTGTTCTTGATTGAGTATAATTTTTCATCTTTGACCATACTGAATCATAATCAGTCATGCCGAGATTACGTATTTGGAGTGAGAATTCTTCTTGTTGTAGATGGATTGATGTCACTACAGCACATATAATATATGATCATTTTTCGAAAAATCAACATAGATTTGATCTAATTCTATTTGATTGTTGACGTTAACGACACAAGTAAGAGCCATATAATTCCCTTTTTTACTGGAATTCTTCTTTATATCATTGTCAGGAATTGTTTGGGCATGTTTGGTTAGTATCGATTTAGCAGCACAATAAAAATTAGCATCATCGCGACCCAATACCTTTATTGGAAATTCACATGGGAAGTCAATTAATGATTCTGATTTAGCCTGCTTCGTCATAACTTTATCATTCAAACCAAAGTTGCATGGTATCCTTAATTTGCTGCCATAAAGTACCTTTAGGGTTATTCTTTAGGGCAATTAATGGCTGCGTAGCTAAGATGGAATCATTAAGCTTCACTACCACTTCTCCCAAGATTTGCCCTGTTTCAATTGGACCTATTATTTCCGATTGGATATTATTTTCAATGGTTAAATTATCAAAACTGCCTCTTGGCAAGGTTAGATTGAGATCGTTTGAAATACCCAAAGGTACCGTTTCAGATTCAGTTTTCCATGTTTTTGCAACGGTAATCTCTTGCCCAGATTTAAAAACAGCCTTGGTTTCATGAAATCTAAAACCATAATTTAACATTGCTTGACTGCCATCAATTCGTGATTTTGCGGTGGCCGTTCCTAGGACGACTGAGATAAGCCGCATGCCATCTCTTTCGGCTGATGAAACGAGACAATAGCCAGCTTCATCGGTACTTCCAGTTTTCATCCCATCAACACTAGGGTCACGCCAGAGTAATGAATTTCTATTTCTTTGCGTAATCCCATTGAACGTAAATTCTTTTGTAGAATACCATGCATAGTATTGTGGAAATTCTCTAATAATAGCTTTGGCAAGAAGAGCAAGATCGTGCGCAGTCGAGAAATGATTTTCATCAGGTAAACCGGTAGTATTTTGAAATGAGGAAGAAGTCATATTGAGATTGACGGCGTATTGATTCATAAGATCCACAAATAAGTATTCCGAACCAGCGATATGTTCAGCCAATGCAATACTTGCATCATTACCAGATTGTACAATCATACCCATCAAGAGGTCTTGAACTGAAACCTTTTTACCCACTTCAATAAACATTCTTGAGCCTTCCATTCTCCAAGCTTTTTCGCTAATTGTGACCAGATCATTCAATGAGATTTGATCGCTTTCTATTGCATGAAATACAACATAAGCAGTCATCAGTTTTGTAATACTGGCAGGCGGTAATTTTAAATTCGGTTCCAATGAGCCAATTTCGTGATTGGTAAGTGCATCTACCACCAAATAACTTTTTGCTCCTATAATTGGCGGTGAAGGTATATTTGCTGTTTGTGCTCTCGAGATATTACTCAATGAAGCGGTCAAAGCGAAGATAAAAAAGAGTGATATTTGGAATTTATGGTACATTTTTTTCACCTTGTTTAATGCAATGGTTTTTTGTATTTTTTAGTGAGCTAGTTAGTGACAATTTTAGTTTGATAAACACCGATTTTTCGTAACCTAGATAATAACTCATTATGTTGTTTTTTGTTTTTGATCGGACCGATTTGAACTTTATAAGTTGGTGATAAAGGTTTAAGCCAATTATATTCTTTTCTAACATTAGCTGAATTGAATTTATTATCTTTTAGAAGTGCCAAGTAATCATAAGCATTTTCTTTTTTTTCAAAGGCACCAATCTGTATATATGCATCTTCATCTATATTTTTATCTAGATCGTCATTTTTTTCAGTGACTGTTCTTATTTCTACCTGGGCAGTGCCATTCTTAACTATATCTAACTTTAGGGCGGCAGCATAAGAGAGATCAATTAATCGATCATCAATGAATGGCCCTCGATCATTGACTCGAACAATGATCGTTTTATTATTTGTCAGATTTCTTACCTCTACATAGCTAGGTAATGGGAGAGTCTTATGCGCCGCGGTCATGGCATAAATATTATAAATTTCCCTGTTTGAGGTATAACGACCATGAAATTTGGTGCCATACCAAGAAGCGATGCCCTTGGCTTTATAGCCTCTTGCAGAGGGCATAACTTTATAACGTTTTCCTCTAACCTCATAATATCCTTTTTCATCACCATTACCGTACTTGCTGAGTGGTTCCGATCTTGGGATTGCATTTTTTGTAGTAATATTTTTCATAATTCTTGGTGGCCCATCACCAAAAAAATTAGAAAAACATGAAGATAAGAGAACTATCGACATTACTATTATTAATAGTTTTGAAAATATATTCATCTATTTTTCTTTACCTCATTAGCTATTTCCTGACCCAACTGATGGACGGCTAGAGCATACATGGTGCTATGATTATAGCGAGTTATAACAAAGAAATTATGAAAAGCTACCCAGTAATTATTCGCATTCTCTTGCTCTAGATACAATAGTTCACTGGGATGATCATCCTTCATAGTGGTATCAAATATGATTCCTTTCTCTTTTAGCACCTTAACTGTCTCAGTTGCTTTTAGACCACCTTTGATTTTTGGTGCTGAATCTAGTTGAGCAATTTTCGCCGGCACAATGATTTGATTACCTTGTTGCCATCCATGCTCAATAAAATAATTTGCCACACTGCCAATTACATCTGACCAGTTTGTCCATATATCACGTTTATCATCGCCATCAGAATCAATCGCATAGGCACGATAACTGCTAGGCATAAATTGAGGGGAGCCCATAGCGCCGGCATAGGATCCTGTGGCGGCGAATGGATCCATACTCTCTTCTCTAGTTAAAAGGAGATAAGCTTCTAACTCTTTGGTGAAAAACGCAGATCTTTTCGGATAATCAAACGCCAGAGTTGATAGGGCATCAATAACGCGATAACCGCCTGTAAATCTTCCAAAATACGTCTCAACTCCAATAATACCCACTAGTATTTCTATAGTGACACCTGTTTCTTGACTGATATTTTCAAGGATTTGCTTATGCTCAAGCCAAAAATTTGCACCGGCTTTAACCCTTTCATCTTT
>CAJJBK010000038.1 GCA_905182415.1 uncultured Woeseiaceae bacterium
TTGGGAGAGATTGATCCTATAATAGCTAAAGTTTTATCATCAAGAGGCGTTAAAAATAAAGCAGAGTACAATTATAAACTGAGTGCTTTGGCACCGATTAGTTCACTTGAGAATTTAGATGAAGCAATAAAGTTGCTCCTAAAGCACAAGGATAAAAATATCCTTATCGTGGGAGATTACGATGTAGATGGTGCGACAAGTATAGCTCTTTTGATGCGGTGTCTGAGTGATTATGGATATAAAAAAATCAGCTATATTGTACCCAATAGATTTTATTATGGTTATGGATTGACGCAAAAGATTGTGGAGGATGCAAAGAAATCTGACCCACAACTTTTAATTACTGTTGATAATGGTATCTCAAGTATAGATGGGGTGAATAAAGCTCGTCAATTAGGAATTGATGTGGTGGTGACTGATCATCATTTGCCTGGCCCTGATTTGCCCAATGCTAATGTAATAGTTAATCCAAACTTAAAAGACAGTAAATTTATTAGTAGAAATCTAGCAGGGGTTGGAGTGGCTTTTTACCTTATGGCCGGTCTTGGAAGAGAATTACAATTGAAGGGACAAGCTGATGCAGCAAAGATTTCTGCTCGCTATCTCGATTTAGTGGCGTTAGGTACAGTTGCGGATGTAGTAAAACTTGATTTTAATAATAGAATTTTAGTCAATGAGGGCTTGAAGAGAATCCAAAATAAACAGTGTGTACCAGGTATCTTAAGCCTCATTAAACAATCTGGAAAAGACTATAATAAATTGACAAGCATGGACTTAGGGTTTTCTTTGGGTCCAAAAATTAATGCTGCAGGAAGGTTGGAGGACATATCAATCGGAATTGAGTGTCTAATAACCGAAGATGATTCAGTTGCCATGCAATGCGCTGCATCTCTCATTGAAAAAAATAAAAAACGCCAAAATATCGAGCAACAAATGCAACGTGAAGCTCATGCGTATATTGAAAAATTCAATGAAAAAAATTTACCATCATGCCTGTGTATTTATGATAAAAATTGGCATCAAGGCCTGGTCGGTTTGGTTGCTTCAAGGCTAAAAGATCATTGCAATAGACCAGTTATCGCTTTTGCTGAAGAGGATCAAGGTGCCTTCAAAGGATCAGCAAGATCTATTCCAGGGATACATATTAGAGATTTACTTGAATCAATTGCTACTGAAAATCCTCATCTAATTGAAAAATATGGCGGCCACTCAATGGCAGCTGGCCTAACGATAAAAGAAGAGAATTTTGAGGAATTTAAAATTCACGCATCGACTCATATAAAAAAACTTTACCCGATGGCAGATTTCACTGGTGCAATATATATAGATGGTCAAATACCTCATCAAAAGCTCACGATTGAATTTGCCCAAATGATCAAAGATTATGGTCCATGGGGAGCTGGATTTGATGAGCCTTTATTCTATGGGAAATTTTATTTAATAGATCAGCGGGTAGTCGGTGAGAATCACCTTAAGATGAGAGTTAAGTCCATAAAAAGTGAGACATTTATCGATGCTATTGCTTTTAATCAGAGCAGTATTGTAGCAAGAGATGCGATAGAATTAGTTTACAAATTGCAAATAAATGAATTTAGAGGAAAAACTTCCGTTCAATTATTAGTAGAGAAGATTTATATAGCCTAACGTTATGATTGAGATCAATAGCTTAAAACAGAAAATAAATAATATTCTTGAGCGTATAGATTCGCTGAGGGGGTATCTTTGACTATGAGGTTAAGTCTGAGAGGCTTACTGAAGTTCGAAGAGAGCTTGAAGATCCTGATGTCTGGAATAAGCCAGATAGAGCTCAATCTTTAGGTAGGGAACGCGCGAACTTAGAATCGATTGTAGATGGACTGGATGTTATGCAGTCATCATGCAGTGACTCTAAAGAGTTGATGGTTTTAGCGGTTGCAGAGGAAGATCAGTCTACTATTCATGATATTTTGACTGAAATTGATAATTTAGAAAAGCAAGTCGCTTTATTAGAATTTCGCAGAATGTTTAATGGCGAAATGGATGATTCTAATGCATTTATTGATATTCAATCTGGAGCTGGAGGTACAGAAGCTCAAGATTGGGCTGAGATGTTACTAAGAATGTACTTAAGGTGGGCGGAAGGTCATGAATATAAAGTTGAGATTATTGAGGTTTCAGCTGGAGAAGTAGCTGGAATTAAAAGTGCAACTATTCAGGTTTCTGGCGAATATGTCTATGGCTGGCTTAGAACTGAAACAGGCGTGCATAGGCTTGTTAGGAAATCACCGTTTGATTCTGGTAATAAAAGACATACCTCTTTCGCTTCTGTTTTTGTCATGCCTGAAGTGAATGATAATATTGAGATTGAGATAGATCCATCTGAGCTTAGAATCGATGTCTATCGTGCAAGTGGTGCAGGCGGGCAACATGTAAATCGAACAGAATCTGCGGTAAGAATTACACACTTACCGACCAATGTAGTAGTACAATGTCAAAATGACAGGTCTCAGCATAAGAATAAAGCCACAGCGATGAAACAATTAAAGGCAAAGCTTTATGAGTTGGAGTTACAAAAAAAGAATTCAGAAGCATCTTTGCTTGAGGATTCGAAAGCAGATGTTGGCTGGGGAAGTCAAATAAGATCTTATGTGCTAGACCAAAGTCGTATAAAAGATCTAAGAACGGGTATAGAGACCGGTAATACGCAGGCTGTATTGGACGGTGATCTAGATAAATTTATTGAGGCTAGTTTAAAGCAGGGATTGTAAGTGGATAATAAAAATAATAACGAAAATGAGTTAATCAAAGAAAGAAGAAGGAAGTTATCCCTTATGCGAGAGCGTGGTAATGCTTTTCCAAATCATTTTCGTCGAAAAAATTTCGCTCATGAGCTGCATTTAAAGCATGATACATCTGATAAAGAGAGTCTTGAAAGTGCTCAAATCGAAGTGACAGTCTCGGGACGTATGATGGTGAAGCGAGTTATGGGAAAAGCGAGTTTTATTAAGATACAAGATGTCAGCGGTCAAATTCAAATTAGGATGGAGCGCGATCGATTGCCGGAAGGGCATTATCAAGATTTTAAAAAATGGGATGTGGGTGATATTTTAAATATTACTGGAATTTTGTTTAAAACGAATACTGATGAATTGACCGTTCTCGCAGATCAAGCCAATGTATTAACAAAATCACTCAGGCCTCTTCCAGAGAAATTTCATGGCTTAGCTGATCAAGAAACTCGATATAGACAGCGTTATGTTGATCTAATCATGAATAAAGATAGCCGGGATGTCTTTTTGGTTCGAACGAAAATTATATCATTCATTAGGTCTTTCTTGGATTCTCAGGATTTTATGGAAGTTGAAACACCAATGATGCACAGCGTTCCGGGTGGAGCAGTTGCAAAACCATTTGAAACACATCATAACGCACTTGATATGAAACTCTACTTAAGGATAGCGCCAGAACTATTTTTAAAGAGATTGGTGGTAGGTGGATTTGAGCGAGTCTATGAAATTAACCGAAATTTCAGAAATGAAGGCGTATCCACTCAGCATAATCCAGAGTTTACTATGCTGGAGCTTTATCGTGCATATGCTGATTATGAGGATTTCATGCAATTAGTGGAAGATTTAATGCGTGGGATTAGTGAGGTAATTCATAATTCTTTAGTAATTAACTACCAAGAACAATCTATAGATTTTTCAAAATCATTTCAACGCTTCACGATGGAAGAAGTGATTTGTAAATATAATAAAGATATTAAAAGTGAGAATATTCGAGATCTAGATTATATGAAAGCTTATGCCGAAAGAATGGGTATTAAAATTCAAGCTAATTATGGCCCTGGAAAAATTCAAGCTGAAATTTTTGATAAAACATGCGAACACCATTTAATCTCCCCAACTTTTATATATGCGTATCCAACTGAAATCTCACCCTTATCCAGAAAGAACGATGATGACCCATTTATTACAGATCGATTTGAATTCTTTGTCTCAGGTAGGGAATTGGCAAATGGCTTTTCTGAATTAAATGATTCGGAAGATCAGTCACAAAGATTTTTAGAGCAGGTTTCGAATGCAGCAGCGGGCGATGAAGAAGCCATGTCTTTTGACTATGATTATATTAGGGCACTTGAATATGGGTTACCACCGACAGCTGGTTTAGGCATTGGAGTAGATAGGCTGATCATGCTGTTTACTGATTCACCCTCTATTAGAGATGTTTTGCTGTTCCCGTATATGCGACATGAAAATTTTTGATTAAAGTATATTTTTTTCAACTTATAGGAGATGCTACTCCGCCTTCGTAAGTTAAATTCTCGTTAGCAATTGATGTATTAACTAAAGCAATCATTATATTTCCAGAGAAGGAAAGAATATCAATGGCGACCGATTTTTCTCCGAGAAATAATTTCTCATCGCGTGAGGTTATTTTTGTAGATAATGAATAAGAAATAGCACGTCTTTTTACTTTTCCTATGTATTCTGTCCTGGCGACAATCTCCTGTCCTATATAACAACCCTTGTTAAAACTTACTCCTTTCAGCATGTCGAGATTTAGCATATGAGGAGTATATTTTTCTGAAATTTCAGGAACAATATCAACAATTCCGTTTGCAATTCTTGCTGCTCGCCATTGTTCGTTATTCAGACGAGCATCGAAATTCTTTATTATAGGTTTATGGTTTTCTCCATAGATAATAATTTCCATATGATTGGTTTTTTTAAGATGATGATAGATAAAAAAATTATCCAAATATTTATTATTCTGAATAGTTGATTCATCATCTTGATTTTGAATACAATAAGATTGAGTATTGTTAGTTCTTTCGAGAAAAACATTAGCCCTGAGTTTGTAAAGATTAAGTCTTTGTATGACAAGGTCTGTCATTTGCGACGGTAAAATGATGTGAATATTTTGTTTTGTTGCAAATAATTGGCACGTAGCAAATACTCGTCCTTTAGGACTGCATAAAGCACCAAAAAGAACCTTTGACGAGGATAATAGCTCAATATTCTGAGTAAACTGTCCTTGAAGAAAGGCAATACGATCGTCGCCAGATACGTTGATTATTTCAAATAAATTTTTCATATATTCTTGTATGCATTTGTAACATTAGATGGCTTAATAGTCTACATCGGTCTAATTATTCTGGCATAATCAGCACATGGAAAACATACTAGAAATTGATACTGAAAAAGAAGCAAAAAAAAATAAAATAAATCAACGTAATAATAAGAACATGCCCCTATCAGACACATTAAATAAAAAAGAAATCGGTGGGAGAGGTGGTTTAGACCCGTCTAGATATGGTGACTGGGAAAAGAATGGACGTTGTATCGATTTTTAATTAAACGATTATTTTCATTGAGAAAATTATAAATATGGCCACCCGCCCAAGACCACTATCACCTCATTTAACGATTTATCGTTGGCCGATAACTATGATCTTATCGATCATGCATCGAGCTACAGGAGTGGTATTATCAATTGGTATGTTAGTTTTTATTGCATGGATAGCAACTGTTGCGTTTAATGAAAGCGGGTATGACTTTCTTCTTTTGATTCTAAAGTCATGGCTAGGCCAAGTGACCCTTTTTCTTTGGAGCTTCGCTTTTTTCCTTCATTTTTGTAACGGTATTCGTCATCTTTATTGGGATACAGGGCGAGGATTTAACAAGGATAAAGTTGAGCTTTCCGCTCGATTAGTACTTCTAGGCACCACTCTCTTAACATCAATTTTTTGGCTAATTAAGTGAACTATAAATCTTTTATAAAAATTATATTCAATAACTCCTTAGTAAAAGGTGCTTCAGCGCATTGGTGGTCGCAAAGATTAACCGCACTTTGCTTGATTTTTTTTGGTTCCTGGTTTTTAGTTTCTTTGATAATGTTTGAAAGTTATCAATATATTGAGATGAGAGACTGGATCGGACATCCACTCAATTCCATTATGTTAATAATGTTTGGTCTATCACTAACTTACCATTCCAGCCTTGGTTTAGACGTGATAATAGAGGATTATGTACATCAACCTTCTCTGAGAAAATTTTGTTTGAGTTTGAATAAAAAAACTCACTTAATTTTAACTTTTATTCTAATCGTTGCTTTGATTGTTATTGATTTGGAGTTATTTAATGGGTGAGTATGAATTCATAGATCATGATTATGATGTTGTGGTAGTTGGTGCTGGTGGCGCCGGATTAAGAGCAACATTTGGTCTTGCTGAAGTGGGTCTAAAGACTGCATGTATTACGAAAGTATTCCCAACTCGAAGTCATACTGTGGCCGCACAAGGTGGAATCAGTGCAGCTTTGGGTAATATGGGTGAAGATGATTGGCGCTGGCATATGTATGATACCGTTAAGGGCGGAGACTGGTTAGGCGATCAAGATGCTATCGAATATATGTGCAAAGAGGCGCCTGATGCAGTTATTGAACTTGAACACTACGGTGTGCCTTTTTCTAGAACTGAAGATGGCTTGATCTATCAAAGACCATTTGGTGGAATGACCACTCATTATGGCGAAGGAATCGCTCAGAGGACTTGTGCGGCTGCTGATCGAACTGGGCACGCAATGTTACATACTCTTTACCAACAATCATTAAAAAACTCAGCAGAATTTTTTATTGAATTCTTTGCTATTGATTTGATTATGGAGAATCAAGAGTGTCACGGCATCGTAGCTCTTGAGATGTCAACTGGAAAATTACATCGATTTAGATCGCATCAAGTTATTTTGGCTACAGGCGGTTACGGCAGGTCTTATTTTTCATGTACCTCTGCCCATACTTGCACTGGTGATGGCAATGCTATGGTTTTGAGAGCTGGATTACCATTACAGGATATGGAATTCGTTCAATTTCATCCTACAGGGATCTATGGGGCGGGAATGTTGATTACCGAAGGAGCGAGAGGTGAAGGTGGTTACCTCACCAACTCTGAAGGAGAGAGGTTTATGGAGCGATATGCACCTAATGCGAAAGATTTAGCCTCCAGAGATGTTGTTAGCCGTTCAATGACAATTGAAATTCAAGAAGGGAGGGGTGTTGGTCCAGAAAAAGACCATATTAATTTACATCTTGAACATCTTGGGCCAGAAGTTATTGACGAGAGATTACCAGGAATTGCCGAGTCCGCCAGAGTATTCGCGGCCGTAGACGTAACCAAAGAGCCCATACCGGTCTTGCCTACGGTGCACTATAATATGGGAGGAATACCGACTAATTACAAAGGTGAAGTAGTAACAAAATGTAATGATGATCCTGAATCAGTTGTTAATGGTTTGATGGCTGTGGGTGAAGCAGGTTGCGTATCGGTTCATGGAGCAAATCGTTTAGGCTCGAATTCATTGTTAGATTTGGTTGTATTTGGTCGTTCCGCGGCTAAATATTGTGCTGAAATATTAAAAGACAAGAAGAAATTTAAAACATTACCTCAAAATGCAGGTCAAAATAGTATATCCAGAATAGATAAGCTCAGAAATTCGAATGGATCAAGATTAACGTCAGAAGTTCGACTGGAAATGCAAAAAATCATGCAAAATCATGCTGCAGTATTTCGTACTGGCAAATCTCTTGATGAGGGCGTTAATTTGCTCCGAGAGTCTTGCAAAACACTCGCAGATATCTCGGTAACGGATCGTTCGTTGATATGGAATACGGATTTAATAGAAACAATGGAACTTGAAAATTTACTTGTTAATGCCACTGCAACTATTGAATCTGCCGCAAATAGAGAAGAAAGTCGAGGTGCACATGCGCGCGAAGATTTTCCTGAGCGTGATGATAAATTGTGGATGACGCATACTTTATGTTGGGTTGGTGAGCCAGGTGAAGTAAGTTTTGATTATCGACCAGTCCATCAAGAGACTTTAACAGATGACGTTGAAGCTATCCCTCCAAAGGCAAGAGTGTATTAGATGAAAAATATATGTGGTGTTTACTGTGGCTGAATTTAGATTGCCTCTGAAATCAAGGGTAAAAAAAGGCAAGCACTTTGCAGCATCTGATGGTGTAAAAAATATCAAGCGGTTTGTCGTTTATCGTTATGATCCTGATTTTAGTGACAACCCAAGAATGGATACATTCGATATTGATATGGATAATTGTGGTCCAATGGTGCTGGATGTTTTAATTAAAATAAAAAATGAAATCGATCCTACTTTAACTTTTCGAAGATCTTGCAGAGAGGGTATCTGTGGGTCATGCGCGATGAACATAAACGGTGGGAATACATTAGCCTGCACAATTTCTAATGACTCTCTGGCTGGTGATATAAAAATATATCCATTACCTCATATGCCGGTTATTAAAGATCTGGTTGCTGACCTAACAAATTTCTATGCGCAATATGCTTCTATCAAGCCTTGGCTTCAGAATAAAACCAGCCCACCTAAAGATAGTGAACGAATCCAATCAAAAGAAGATCAAGAAAAAATTGACGAACCAGCTGCTTGTATATTGTGCGCATGCTGCTCCACTAGTTGTCCAAGTTACTGGTGGAATAGTGATCGATATTTGGGTCCAGCTGCACTATTGGCATCTTATCGTTGGCTGGTAGACAGTCGAGATGATGCTCAAGAAGAAAGATTGGATGATTTGGAAGATTCTTTCCGTCTTTATCGTTGCCATACAATTATGAATTGTACAAATACATGCCCAAAGGGTTTGAATCCAGCTGAAGCTATAGCCAAAACAAAGAAAATGTTAATTGAAAGACAGACTTAAAACTCATTTAAATAATAAAACTTATGCCTAATTCTAAACTTCGTTGGCAGTGTCGCCGTGGTATGAGAGAGCTGGATGAGCTACTGGTGAGCTATTTAAATGAATATTATGATGAATCATCTGAGAATGAAAAGAGCGCCTTTCATGAGTTGCTGAAATTAAGTGACCCAGAGTTAATTAAATTATTATTAACTCCTTACAAATCCGAATTCGAGTCAATTAATTTAATCATTGAGAAAATTTTGATTACTCGTTAATTTTTAGAAGTGAATTTATAGTGAAACCAATTATCGAAGTCTATAGTAAAAAGGGTTGCCATCTTTGCGAAATATTAATTGAACAGTTATATCAATTGGTAAGTGATCGGGCAGAAATTAAAATTAATGATATTGAAGAATCAAATTATTTATTAGAGAAATATAAAACTAGAATTCCAGTTGTGAGATATCAAGGCCGAACTTTGTTTCAGTACCATCTTGATAGTTTTATTATAGAAGAAATATTAAATCAGCAATAATTCTATAGCTGAACCATATAACGTATATAATTTAAATAATTTTTGATATTTGGATCACATGAAACACATAAGAAATTTTTCAATTATTGCCCATATTGATCATGGTAAATCTACCTTAGCGGATAGATTTATCCAGATATGCGGCGGTCTTCAAGCAAGAGAAATGTCAGAACAAGTTCTCGATTCAATGGATATAGAAAGAGAGCGAGGCATTACCATTAAGGCACAAAGTGTTTCGTTAGAATACACAGGAATTAATGGCCAGATTTATCAACTAAATTTGATTGATACTCCAGGCCATGTTGATTTCTCTTATGAGGTATCTAGATCCTTGGCAGCATGTGAAGGTGCCTTGCTCGTTGTAGATGCCGCACAAGGTGTTGAAGCACAAAGTGTGGCGAATTGTATTACTGCTATTGACCAAGATTTGGAAGTTCTTCCTGTGTTAAATAAGATAGATTTACCTGCAGCTGAACCTGAACTCGTAATAAATGAAATTGAGGACGTAATTGGTATTAATGCGAAAGATGCTGCCTTAGTTAGTGCCAAGACGGGTGAAGGAGTTAATGAATTATTAGAGCAACTTGTTGCGTTTATCCCCCCTCCAGAAGGTAACGTAAATGCTCCCTTACAGGCATTAATAATAGATTCATGGTTCGATAACTATGTGGGTGTTGTTTCTCTGGTAAGAATAGTTAATGGTGAGTTAAAAAAAGGTAGTAAAATGACTGTAATGTCCTCACAACGATCCCATATTGCTGATCGTGTTGGTTGCTTCACCCCAAAAATGATTGATCGGGATATTCTTAAAACGGGCGAAGTAGGTTTTGTGATAGCTGGAATTAAAGATATTGATGGCGCGCCCGTTGGCGATACCCTAACGTTAACCGCAAATCCATGCAATGAGGCATTACCAGATTTTAAACAAGTTCAACCGAGGGTATTTGCAGGTTTATTCCCAATAAGTTCAGATGATTTTGAAAGTTTTCGTGAAGCCTTAAAAAAACTCCGCCTTAATGATGCTTCTTTGTATTTTGAGCCAGAAAGCTCAACTGCACTTGGTCTTGGTTTTCGTTGCGGCTTTCTTGGGATGTTGCATCTAGAGATTATCCAAGAGCGCTTAGAAAGAGAATACAATCTTGAGTTAATAACAACAGCCCCGACTGTAATCTTTGAAATTTTAAATAATAAAAATGAGGTTATTTTTGTTGATAATCCAGCAAAATTGCCACCTCCAAATGAAATTACTGAATTGAGAGAGCCTATAATTTTAGCTAGTATTCTAGTACCTCAAGAGCATGTAGGCTCAGTTATCAAATTGTGTATCGAGAAAAGAGGGCGACAAAGACAAATTAGATATCTTGGTAAGCAAGTATCGTTAGAATATGAAATGCCTCTGGCAGAGGTTGTAATGGATTTTTTTGATCGTCTTAAATCGGTAAGCCGAGGATATGCTTCATACGATTATCAATTCTTAAGATTTCAAGCCGCTCCTCTTATTCGCCTTGATATCCTTATTAATGGAGAGCGAGTAGATGCTTTAGCAGTAATCATTCATCGTGATAATTCTATATTTCGAGGTAGAGAGATAGTCGAAAAAATGAGAAAGTTAATTCCAAGGCAGATGTTTGATGTCGCTATTCAGGCGGGCGTTGGCAATCAAATATTGGCACGAAGTACTGTTAAAGCTTTACGCAAAAATGTTACTGCTAAATGTTATGGTGGTGATATTAGTAGAAAAAGAAAATTACTTGAAAAGCAAAAGGCCGGTAAGAAAAGAATGAAGCAAATTGGGTCTGTTGAAATCCCTCAGGAAGCATTTTTGACAATATTAAGTGTTGATGGAAAAAAAGGAAAAAATTGATGAATTTAGCTTTAATACTCGTTTCTTTAACGTTATTCAGTGGTTTTTTTATTATAATAGATATTTTATTTTGGAGAAAAAAATCAGATCAAAGTCATACCGAAAAAAACCTTAAGAACACAATCCTCGAATACTCATATGCTTTTTTCCCGGTATTATTTTTCGTCCTTATTATACGTTCCTTTATTTTTGAACCATTCAGGATTCCATCAGGGTCTATGAAGCCTACTTTATTAGTTGGAGATTTTATTTTTGTAAAAA